>JALUUL010000050.1 GCA_027021385.1 Planctomycetota bacterium
TTCCAAGATTGGTATAAAACAGTATATGGCGATTTTTGGGAGCTGCGGGAAGTTTCGAACGCTCCGATCCTTTCCGGATCTGCAAATAGCATTTCCATTACCCAGGGAGGGTCCGTGTTCTTTACTCTTAACGGCGGGAGCAGATATGGAAACCGGCTTTACCTTCTTATGGGTTCAATGAGTGGGATGAGTAAGCCCTGGCGGCTGGGAGCGGTCAGTATCCCCCTGTCCTTCGACTTCTACACCCTGTATACGATCCTCTACCCCAATAGTCCGGTCTTGTCGAATTCTCTAGGTCGTTTGAGCCCGGGGGGATCGGCTACAGCCCGTCTAACCATTTATCCTAACTTGTTCAGTTCTTCTTTGGTAGGCCACCACATCTATCATGCATGTATCGTTTTTGGGCCATTGGGTTTGCAAGTAACAGCAGCGAGCAACCCTGTTCGTCTTCTGCTGGGTCCCTAGTCTATTTCTCGAAAGTCGCCAGATAGGTTCCTGAGAGGAGCATGATGGCTTGTCCGGGCTCGCCCTTGCCGAATAGGGCGGGTCCGGTCGCGTAGCCGGTGACGACCGGATACCCCTCGGGAAGCAGGGCGATGCTCGATGCTACGTCCATCACCGAAGAGGCCGAAGGTTTTTCCGGCATTCGAAAACCGGCACAGCGAAGCCAGATCGGGTGTCCTTCTTTCGAAAGCAGGCAAACGAAGAGATCCGTTCCTCCAGGGGTTTGGATGCAAAGGGATTGCGGGGATTCTGTGACAGGAACCTTCTTGCAACCAGGTCGGATGGACATCTTTGTCTGGAACGCACCGCAGACATATACCCCACCGTTGTTTTGGGGCGCGAGAGCCAAGCAGGCTTCTCCCGAAAAGGTGCTGTTGAATCCGGTCGCCCAGATCAGGGATCCGTTTTTTTCGTATCGGGCGACGAAACCGTCTTTCCATCCCCTGGAAGACAAGAAACGTTTGTGCTTCCCTCGCCCTAAGCGGGTGTCCCACTTCAGTGTTCCGCCGACGAAGAGCCCGCCGTCCGGGGCCGGGGCCAGACAGAGGGCGGCGGCGGGGCCCGGGGTCGTCGGCTGGCGGAGCCATAGGAGGCGGCCCGCTTCGTCCCAGGAGGCGATGAAGGGGTCTTCGTAGGCGCGTTCGAGAAAGCGGTGTTTCGAGTCTTTGGGTTTCGGGCTGGCCCGGCGGACGAGGACCTTCCCATCCCTGCTGGGAAAGGTCGCCCTTTCCCGGAACTCCCCGCAGGCGAAGAGGCCTCCGGTTTTCGAGACCCCGAGGTCACGGACGAGATCGTCGGCCGGCCCGCCCCCACGAAGCCACCAGAGGCGGCGCCCTTGGCCGTCGAAGCGGGTGAGGAAGAGGTCGAGTCCACCCTTCGAGACCAGGCCCGCGCCGGTGGAATCCCCGGTGGAATCCGTGGGCGTGAGCCGGCTCCGAAAACCACCGGCCAGGAAGAGGCGGTCCTCCGAGCCGGCCAGGGCGGGTTCGCTTTCGTCGAGGGGACCGCCGAGTCCCTGGATCCAGGTGAGGGTTGGAGGGTTCCTCCACGACGAACCCTCCTCGGTCTGTCTCGGATCGAAGCGGGCCAGAAAGATGTCCCAGCCGCCGCGGTTCTCCAGGGAGGTCCTACCCCCCGGACCGCCCGCAATGAGGGCCTGCCGGTAGCGCCCTGTCAGATAGAGTCCGCCGCCCGGTCCGAGGGTCAGGTCCGTGCAGGCCTGGTCGCCGGGACCGCCGAAGGCTTTCGCCCACAGGAATCGACCGGCGGCATCGAAACGGGCGACGAAGGCCTCTTCGTCGTCCCCCGGGGCGGAGAGAACCTTCTGCTCTTCGAAGACGGGGAACTTCCGGCCGAAGGCGGCGGCGCCCCGGAAACGGCCGGCGAGCAGGATCTCCCCGCCGGGGAGGGCGAGGACCTTGGCGTACCGCGGGCTCGGTGTCGTTCCGGGGGGGAGAGGGCCGCCGCCGATCGACCGCAACCAGCGGAGATCCCCACCCAGCGGGGGAGTACCGACCCGAACCAGGAAGGAGCTGCTCGTCTCGTAGGAGTCCTTCGGCGAGGCCGGGACGAGGGCCTGGATGAAGAAGCGCTCCCCCATCGCATATCGATCCCGGCGGAGCGGGATCCGCCATTCGAAGAACCCGGCCCCAGTGGTCTCGGGAGGGAGGAGGAGGTCGGGCGCGGGAACGAGCGGGCAGTTCGGTGCGAGAGCGGGACCCCCGGGCGGGAAGGGAGACCTGCCCGCGGTCCGGCGGGGGCCGACGGCGAGGAGGGGCGGGAGGCCCGAGGCCGTCCTCGGGAGCCTCAGGCGGAGATCCTTCCCCAGGACCGGGGGGGACAGGACGCGAAGCTCGCGGTCGGGGTCGGAGAGGCAGCCGGAGTCCCAGCGAAGCGCGGCCCCGCGTACGGGGACCCGCGTAGGTTCGAATTCGACGAGACCGAGGAGGGGCTTCGAGCGGGCGGGGGACCATCCCCAGGGGGCGAAGGGACCCTTTCCGGGGACCGTTTCCGCGCCGGTCGAGCTCCGGGAGGGAGGTGGGAGCGGGGTGTAGGGGAGCCAGTCCGGACTCTCGTCGGGGTGGAACGGGCGCCCGTCCAACCAGCACCAACCGCCGTTCGTGCGTTCGAGGCCGATCCAGAACGGAAAATCCCCGAAGGTCGCCCGCAACCAATCGCTTCGCCACCGGTCGGGGAGGACGGCGAGCCGGCCGCCGGCGGCCTCGGCCCAGGTCTTCGCCTCGTCCCAGCGCATCGGCCGGGGGGTGCGGCCGTACCAGCGCCCGCTCCTGGGTTCGCGGACCCAGGGCCGCGCCGGATCGGGAACCTGCACCTCGATCGAATCGAGTTGGATCCAGCGGTCCCCGCTCACAAACGAGAGCCACAGGAATTCCTCTTCCAAGCCTTTGGGGGCAGCCGCCCGGACTTTCCTCAGGATTCTGCGGCCGTTCAGGAAGGCTTCGAGTTCCACGTGGCCGGGGTCCAAGCGGCGGTAGTGGAGGAACCACGAATGCCAGACTCCCGGCGGAGCCGTGGACAGGGGCGACTTCGCAGGGAAGTCGGAGACCGCAACCTTCCCGTGGGCAAGCAAATAAAACAGTTTTTGACTCCCATGGGAGGTCCTCCAGTTCGGCGAGTCGATTAATAATACGTGAGGTCTAATTTCGAGGGCTTCGATCTGTACCGTGCGGAAGAAGAAGTGGAGGGTGAACTCGGGGACGTAGGCGAGGTTCCCCGGCGAGAGCGGGTGGCAGACCGATGTGCTTTCGTACTCCCCGCGCCGTCCCCGCAGTTCGAGGACCTTGCCCCGGTCCTTGTCCCCGGACTCGACGATGCGGGCGTCCCGGTTGTCGGTGCCGATGACCCAGAGGCTGTTCTTCGGGGGAAAGGAGCCGGGGGGATAGGACTCGAAGTCCTCGCGCCAACCCGAACCCGGCGCGAGGAGGGCGGAGAGGTCGGTCTGCTCCCGGCTGAAGCGGCTCGAGAGGGTTTTCAAATAGAGTTCCAGGTAGTCGAGGGTCTGCTTCGACTCGCGGGCCTTCTCGGCGGCGAGGACGAGGGCGGCGCGGGCCTTGCGGTATTCGTTCAGGGCGGCCGCCAGGCCGAGGGCGAGGGCGAGGACGACCGCGACCGCCGAGGCGAAGATGCGCCGGTGCTTGCGCACGAGCTTGCGCAGGCGGTAGAGGCCCGAGGGCGGCCCGGCCGTGACGGGTTCGCAGCGCAGGTGGCGGCGCAGATCCTCGGCGAAGGCCTCGACGCTCTGGTAACGGCGCACGCGGTCCTTTTCGAGCGCCCGCATCGTGATCCAGTCGAGGTCGCCGCGGAGCTTGGCGGCCAGGGCGCGCGCCGGGCCGTCCTTGCCTTTCCCGGCGAGAACGCGCCGGCTCGGGGGTTCGCATTCCTCCTCGAGGATGGCCCGTTCCCAAGCGCTGAACCCCTGCCCGCGCAACTTCCCGACCGGAAGGGGCAGCTCCCCGGTCAAGAGTTCGTAGAGAATCGCGCCGAGGGAGTAGACGTCGGCCCGGACGTCCACGCCGGCCGAGGGCCCGGTCACCTGTTCGGGGGCGACGTATTCGGGGGTTCCGACGAAGGCGCCGGGTTGGGTCAGGAGCGTCGCACGGGTCGGGCCTCCGGCGAGCGAACGGGCGAGCCCGAAGTCGATGACCTTCGGCCGGGGCCGGCCGTCGACCTCGACGACGAGAATGTTCGAGGGTTTGAGGTCGCGGTGGATGATGCCTTTCTGGTGGGCGTGGTGCACGGCGGCGAGGACGTCGAGGAAGAGGCGCACGCGCTCGGTGAGGTCGAGCTGTGTCTCCCGGCAGTAGCGGTCGATCGGCACGCCGGGGACGTACTCCATGACGAAGTACGGGTGCCCGTGTTCGTCGGTGCCGGCGTCGAAGACCTTCGCGATCCCGTCGTGCTCCATGATCGCGAGGGCCTGGCGCTCCGCTTCGAAGCGCCGGAGCACGCTGCGACTGTCCATGCCGGGGTTCACGAGCTTGAGGGCCGCCTTGCGCCGGACCGGGCTCTCCTGCTCGACGAGGTAGACCGTCCCCATCCCGCCGCGCCCGAGGACCTCGAGGATCCGGTAGGGGCCGATCCGCTCGGGATCCCGGGGGCCCTTGTCCGCGCGGAGGAGACCGCCGAGGTCCCGGAGCCCCTCGGCGGCGAGGACGAAGGCCTCGAGCCGGGACTTGAGTTCTTCTCGGATGCGGGGAGGGTGGCGGGCGCAGAACTCCTCCAAAGGCGGCGCCCGGCCGTCCTCCCAGGCCCGGGCGTAGTCCGAAACCGCTCGTTCGATGTAGGCCTCTTCCCTTCCGGGCGCGCTTCTCGGATCCGGTGTCTTGCCCGCCCGACTCACCCGATCTCGCCGCCGGCGTCCCGCGCCGGCCTGCCGCAGGCCAGCGCTTCCTCGATCCGGCCCTCCATCAGGAGCTTCACCTTCCTCCCGAGGAGGGTCACGGTGCGCGTGAAGAACTCTCTGGCGGCTCCGGGCGTGCGCCCGCCGAGGGCCGCTCCGATCTCCGCGAAGGGTTTCCCCTCGACGACCCGCATCAGGATCACCTTCTGCTTCTCCGGGTCGAGGAGGGTGAATCCGAAGTGGAGCCAGCGGACCTTTTCGTTCAAGGCGGCGGCTTCACTCGGAGTCCGGTGTTCGCCGGTCATCTTCAGGAGGGCTTCGGACGGCATCTCCTGCAAGCGATCGAGGTTGCGGCGCTGGGCGGTCCAGTAGCGATCGTCCTGTTTGAGGCGGTTCTCCAGGATCGCGATCACGAGGCTGCGGAAGGCCCTGCCGTTCGGGATATGGAAGCGCGGCGCCTGCCGGAGAAAGTCGAACACGGTCTCCTGCACGAAGTCGATCGATTCCGCGTAGCGGCGCCGATGCGGCGTGAGCCGCCGCCGGACCTCGGCCAGGATCCAGTCGTAGTGATTCTTCAGTAGTTCCTCGAGTGCGGAGTCGTCCCCCTTCTCGTAGTAGCGGGCGAGCAAGCGGGTCGTTCCGGGCATCGAAGAAGGAAGAGAGTGTGGGCCTTGGAGCCAGGCTCATGGGAGCCACGGCCAGTCGGATTCGCGGCCGGACCTTATCAGGTTTTTCGGGGTTTGGGCAAGAGCGGGCGCATTCACCCGATTCCGGGCCTTGGGCCTCGTGGAGATCAAGGAAGGAAGGTTCCTTGCTATGGGAAGGAGCCGGGCCCCTTCCTTCGCCGGAGTAGAAGGTGGGGGAGGTGGTTTTCCGGGTAGGGAGGAGGGGCTACACCTTCCGCATGGAAGAGCGCGGAGGAGTCCCCGCCCTGCTCGGCGGCGCGGTGCTGATCAGCTTCTCGGCGGTCTTCGTCAAGCTGGCCGGAGTCCATCCGACGGTGTCGGGCTTCTACCGCATGGCCTTCGGGGGACTGACCCTGGTCCTGATCGCGCGCCTTCGCGGGGAACGCCTGTGGTCGGGCTGGCGCGCGTTCCGCTTCCAAGTGCTGGCGGCCCTGCTCTTCACCGGCGACCTGACGGTCTGGCATCGCAGCATCCTCCAGGTCGGCCCCGGGCTCGCGACCCTTCTCGCGAACTTCCAGGTCTTCGTCCTGACCGGTTTCGACCTCGCGCTCGGGAGGAACCGCGTCTCCCCGCGCCGCCTTCTCGCGGTCCCGATCGCCCTGGGAGGGCTCTTCCTGATCGTCGGCGTCGGCTGGGAGGCCCTGGCCCCGGAGGCCAGGCTCGGGACGGTCCTCGGCCTCACGACGGCCTTCTTCTACGCGTCCTACATCCTCGTCCTGCCGCTGACGCACCCTGGGGAAGGAAGGTCGGGAGGGGGGAAGGTCCGGATCGAGCGGTCGAACCACTTCGGGAACATGGCGGTGATCAGTCTCCTGACCTGCGCCTTCCTCGCGATCGAGCCCCTGCACGAGGGGCTCGGCTTCGCGATTCCCGATCCGGAAAGCCTCCTCGCGCTCGCGGCCTACGGCTTCTTCTGCCAGGCGCTCGGGCAGCTCCTCCTCTACAGGGGAAGGCTCCGCACGGTCCCCTCCCTCGTCGGGCTCCTCATCCTCCTGCAGCCGGTCCTGTCCTTCGTCTGGGACATCCTGTTCTTCGCGCGCCCGACCCTTCCGAGGGAGGTCCTGGGCGCGGCGATCGCGATCTTCGCGATCCGCCTCGGCGCGAAGCGCTGAGACGGGCGTCCGGCTTTTCAGAGTTCGAGGTGCTCTCCGCGCTCGGCGATCCGGAATCCCCGGGCCTCGAGGTCCCGGCGGAGGGAGGGGTCGGCGAAGAGGGGATTTGTGTGGTTGAGGTGGAGGAAGCGGATCCAGCCCGGACGCCGGGCGGCCTCCGCCGCGAGCCTCTCGACCGTGTGCAGGACGAGCGGGTGGGGGATGAGGCTCAGGTCGCGGTCGCCGAGTTCGCGCCCGTCGTAGAAGGTCCCGTCGACGTAGGCCACGTCGACGCCCTCCAGCAGGGATTCGAGGAGGCCTCGGTGCCGGTCCCAGGCGTCGATGTCCGGGACGAAGAGGACCGTCCGGGACGGACCGCGGATCTTGAAGGCCAAGGTCTCCGAGAACTCGTCGCGGTGCGGGACGGGGATCGCGCGGATCTCGAGACCGGGGAGGGGCTCGAAGGGGCGGTCCATCGGGATGTCCCGCAGCGCGAGTTGGCCGAGCGCGACGCACTGGCTCCAGGGGCCGTTGCGTTTCAGGAATGCCGCCATGCGGGGGCCGACCCAGAGGGGGAGCCCCTTCACCCCGGCGACCTCCCGGCCGAAGAACGCGAGCCCCAGGTAATGCCCGATGTGGGCGTGCGTCAGGAGGAGGGCGTCGACCGGGCGGCGGGGGAGGGGCCTCACGCCGCTGAGAGCGTGGAGGAGGGCGAGCTGTGCCTCGACCGCGGGCGTGGCCTCGATCAGCAGGAGTCGGTCGTCCGCCCGCGAGCGGATCCCCAGGGCCGCCGGGAAGCGCCGGAGACCGGTCCGGCGCGCGGTCTCGCAGCATTCACGCGTGCACCCGACATGCGGCATCCCCCCGTCCTGGGCGACCCCGAGAACGTAGAGATCGAAGGCGGGTCTCGTCGGGTCCATGTTCGCGGTCCGTCCGGGAGGAGATGAGGGCGAAGGGGGTTCCACGATACAGGAGCCGAGGAGGAGCGCCGCGAGGACGGCGGAGAGGGAGCCCGGGGGGAGGACGCGAGGGAGCGCGCGGCGGGGTCCGGGGCCGGAGAAGGGTAGGACGGGGCGCATCGGACCTCCTCAGAGACAGTCCAGGGCCTCGAGCTGCCTCTCGGCCTGGGCGGCCCAGCCGCGGTTCGCGGCGGGGCTCGCGGGGCTCGGGTGCAGGATGCGCCCGAACCCGGGAAGAGGCCCGTCGAGGCCGTCCGCGAGGGCCTCGCGCGCCCGCCGTTCGGCGAAGGTCCCGATCCCGATCACGAGGTCGGGACGGAGCAGGGCGACGACCTTCCGCAGGCCGCGGTCGCAGATCCGGAGCAGGTCTTCCCGTTCGGCCTTCGGCAGCTTGTCGGGGGTCAGGTTCCGCCCGCTCTCCTCGAGGAAGGCCAGCGGGCAGTAGTTGTGGACGAAGAAGCGCTCGAAGAAGCGTTCGGGCGGACCGAAGCGGTCCCTGGCCCAACCGTAGAGCCGGCGGCCGGAGACCTCGCTGCGGGGGCAGTCGAAGCCCTGGACCGGACGCTTGGGGTGCGCGCGCCCGGGGCGGCCGATGCGCGCCCGGATGCCCATCCAATCGCGCACGGCCGCGACCTCCCCGAAGGGGACGCCGGTCTGCGCCATGCCGAAGGGGCCCGGGTTCATGCCGAGCAGGAGGGCGCGCACGCCCCGGCGCGCGAAGCGCCGGAGGTAGAGGCGGTGCGCCTCCCACGCGTAGTCGAGAGGGTTGTAGACATAGGCCACGGGTTCGCCGAAGGCCCGGGCCGCGGCCTCCTTCGCGACCGCGCGGACCGCGCGGGCCAGCGCCTCGTGCAGCTTCGTGTCGGCGGCGGAGCGTCGAGCTTCCATCCTTCTTCTTTTCGTTCAGGGGGTTTTGAGGCGCCAGATCCGGAACGGGCGCGTGAAGAAACTGTCCTCGAGGACGACCTCGAGGTCGAGGTCCGCGGGCAGGAAATCCTCGTGCTTCGCGAAACCGACGACCCAGGCGCCCTTCGAGCGGAAGGCCCGCCGGATCTCGTCCGGGGTTTCGACGACCGGGAGCCTCGTGCGTCCGAGGAGGTAATGGAGGTTGCCGTGGAAGAGGGGCCGGAGGAGATGGAGGGGCCGTCCTTCCCGTTGATGGGCCCGCAAGGCCTGCAGGCTCCTTGTCGGCCGCTGGAAGCGATCGACCGGGGGGAGGAGGAGGAGGGAGAGGCCCGCCAGGGCGAGGGTCCAGCGCACGGCGAAGGGGAGGCGGCGGGGCCTCGGGACCGCGGCCGCGAGGAGAAGGGGGATGGAGGCGAGGGGGAGGACGGGCGGCAGGGCCGCGAGGTCGGCGGCGAGGACGGCGAGGCGGGGAGGCGCGCCTTCGAGGAGGGCGGCCGCGAGTCCCGAGGCGAGACCGATCGCGCAAAGGGTCCCGAACCCCGCGAGGATCCGGAGGGCGTGGTGCGCTCCGGCCCGCTCGGCCGCGCCGAGGCGCGTGACCGCCCAGGGCAGAGCGAGCGGAAGGAGGGGGAAGACGTAGTGCGGGGCCTTCGTCGGGATGGCGGAGAAGACCAGGACCTGGAGAAGGCCGCAGCAAAGGGAAAGGAGAGCGGGGTCCCCGAGGAGCCCGTTTTGGGCCGGGAGGGGGGGGCCCGCCTCCCCGGAGGACGACTCCGGACCTCGTCCGGGCCCGGGACTCCTCCCCCAGGCGAACCAGGGGAGGGTGAAGAGGATCGCGACCGGAACGTAGAACCAGAAGGGCTTGCGGTGACCGAGGCTCCCCGAGAGCCGGCCCCCGGTCTGTCCGAAGACGAGCAGCTCGAAATCGGCGGGACCCAGGCGCTCGCGGAGGAGGAGGAGCCAGACCCCGAGAGGCAGGAAGGCGCACAGGATTCCGCCGAGGAGCCTCGGGGATGGAAGGAGGGCGCGCGGTCCGGAGTCCCGGATCGCGAGGGCGATCCAGGGAGGGAGTCCGAGGAGGAGGGCGACCGGACCCTTCGTGAA
>JALUUL010000051.1 GCA_027021385.1 Planctomycetota bacterium
CCCAGGCCGTCCAGGGCGCGCTCGGCAAGGCGTTCCCTGTCCCAACCCCCGCCCGCTTCGAAGAGTTCGAGCAGCCTTCCGTGACGGGAGAGGAGCGCCCGATCCTCCGGGTCCGTTTCCAAGCTCCGTTCCAGTTCCGAAAGTTTTCGTTCGATCTCCTCCAGGTCGCCGAAGGCCGCCCGAACGGCATCCAGGGCCGTGAGTTCCGGCGGAAGGTCGGGGATCTGTTCGGTCCAGGCGAGCCGGAGGTCCCTCCTCGCGGTCCGCTCCCCCGCGTCCGGGGGGTCGATTCCGAGGATGACGCGGAGGAGGGTGGTCTTGCCTTCGCCGTTGTCGCCGACGATCCCAAGGTGGTCGCCCTCCCCGATCCGGATCGAGACGCCCGAGAAGACGGGCGTCTCTGCGAATCTCCGCTCGACGCGATGCAGGGAGACCAGGGTCATGGCGTCACGGCCTGTGGGCGGAAGACGAGGGGGGAGACTTCCGCCGGGGAAAACCTCAGATCAAGGCGCGAAAGCTCTTCATGACCATCGGAATCAACTCCCCGAGGACCGAGTCGTCCATCGCGAAGCGGAGCCCGGCGGTCTCGAAGAGTTCGGGGAGAGGCCTGCTCCCCCCGAGAGCCAGCGCCTTCCTGTAGGCGGTTACGGCCTGTCCGTGGTCGCGTTTCTCGTTCCTCCAGACCTGGAGGGCTCCGATCTGCGCGATCGCATATTCGATGTAGTAGAACGCGTGACCGAAGATATGGCCCTGCCTCTGCCATTCGTCGGGACGGAACTCTTCCAGGCCCGTCCAGTCGATATGAGGGGCGAAGCGGTCACGGATCCTCAGCCATTCCCTCGCCCTCTCCTCCCGGGAATGTTCGGGATGGGTGTAGACCCAGTGCTGGAACGCGTCCACCGTCGCGACCCAGGCGAATACGGAAATGACCCGCGTGAGGTGCTGGCGTTGGGCGTTCCTGGCTTCCTCCTCGTCGTAGATCTCTCCGAACCTCTCGATGCCGAGCATCTCCATCCCCATGCTGGCGACTTCGGCGAACTCGATCGGGGGATGGCGGTAGTCGGATAGCTCCTCGTTCCGGCAGGCCATCGAATGGAAACTGTGGCCGCCCTCGTGGAGAAGGGTCTGGATGTCTCCATGGGTCCCGACGGCGTTGATGAAGATGAACGGCAGTCGGATGTCCTCGAGCTGATATTGGTAGCCGCCCGGCGCCTTTCCCCGGCGGGACATGAGGTCGAGAAGTCCGTTCCGGACGAGGACGTCGAACTGATCCTCGAAGCCCGGGTCGACGGCGTGGAAGAGCCGGCGGACGAGCCGGATGTACTTCCCCTGATCCCCGAAGGGGCGGAGGGGGGGGCGGCCGGTCGGATCGACCGCGAAATCCCAGGGCCTCAAGCTGGGGAGGCCCAGCTCGTTCTTTCTCCATTCCGCGATCTCCAGGACGGCCGGGACGACGTGCTTCTCGACCGCGTCATGGAACGCGAAGCAATCCTCGGGTCCGTAGTCGAAGCGCTGGAATTCCTCGAACCTGTAGTCCCTGTAGTCGTCGAACCCCGCGTTGCGGGCGATCTTCGTGCGTAACGCGACCATCTCGTCGAAGAGGTCCGAGATCTTCGGCGCATCCTGCTGTCGCCGGGAGGCCAGCGACCTCCACGCCTCCTCGCGGAGATCGCGGTCCGTTTCCTCGAGCTTCGCCCCGACCTGTTGCGCGGTCAGGGTCTCTCCCCGGAACTCGACCGTCACGGCCCCCTGGATCTCCGCGTACTTGGCGGAGAGTTCGGAATCCTTCGTGTGGAGGGGGGTGTTCTCCTCCCGGTAGAGCTCCTTTTCCTTGCGCTTTCGTTTCACGTAGAGGGCGTAACGCTCAGGGAGGGCGTCCAGGTGCGGGCAGGAAAGGAACTTCTCGTTGAGTCGGTTGTCGAGGTCCCGAAAGGGAGCGATCACGTTCTTCTGGTAGGAGAGGTAGGATTCCTTGGCGGAGTCGTCCTTCGTGTCGCAGGTCATCGCGATGTAGCGGCGCGCGAGGCCGGCGCCCACGATCGAGCCCAGTTCCCCACGGTCGAG
>JALUUL010000052.1 GCA_027021385.1 Planctomycetota bacterium
GGCGGCATCGGCGGCTCCCGGCTCCTCGCGGCCAAGGCCCTCGGCAGGATGCCGGCCGACGACGTCCACAACCACGGAACCGGCGTCTCCGGCATCGCGGCCGGCGAGAAGTGGAACACGAAGACCAACAGCGACCGGGGACACGCCCCGATGGCCGGCGTCGTCAGCTATTCCATCGCGAACAACACCCGCGGGAGTTCTGACTACACGACGATGGCGAAGGCCTGGCAGGCGATCGCCGCCGACAAGGCGACCTACAAGATCGTCGCCGCGAACAACAGCTACACGGGCAGTTACAGCCCGACCAACATCGTCCAGCAGGCCCTCGACGCCGCCGCTCTGAATGCGGACATCCTCCCTGTCGTAGCGGCGGGAAACTCCGCTTCGAGCACGTTCCGCAGCCAGGCCTGCGTGAACGGCCTCGCGGTCGGCGCCGTGAACCCCAACACTCGAAAGGTGGCATCTTTCTCTTCCCGGGGTCCGCTCAATGGCGACACCCGGCGCTTCTATCCCGACCTCTGCGCGAACGGCGTCGGCACGGTCATGCCCCTGCGCAACAACGAGAGTTCGCAGTACATCGCCTCGGGAACCTCGATGGCCTCGCCCCAGGTCTGCGGCGCCGCCACCCTTTTCCGTTCGGTCCGCACGACGGCGAACGCCCTCGAGACCAAGGCTGCGATCCTCGCTACGACCGAGGATGTTTCGAAGCAGAACACGACTCCTCCCTACAACACGAGGAACGCCTACGGTCTCGGCTACCTTCGTGACGACCGTCTGATCGCCCTCGCCCAGGGGAAGGGGCTCCTGGCGAGAGGAAGCCTGACCTCGACCGTGAAAACGAAGACCTTCTCTCTCTCCGTCGTCAAGGGAAAGGCCTACGCCGCCGTCATCTCCTGGAACCGATCGACCCTGACCTCGACGGCCTGGAGCGACCTTTCGCTCGAGGCGAAATTCGGAACGACTTCGGTCGCCAAGAGCGATACCCCCCGCAACCTCTATGAGAAGGTCGTATTCATTGCCCCGGCGACAGGAACGGTCACCCTCGTGGTCATGGGAACGTTGGACAAGCCTTCCGTCCCCTTCGCGATCGCTGCGATTGAGGTCCCGCCACCCTTCATCCCCGGAAGCTTCACTTCTTTCGGCAAGGGTTGTCCGGGAACAGGCCTCCTCAGCGGAATCGGGGGCGTCGCGCCCAAGGCTTATGCGACGAAGATGGGGACCTCCGGAAGCACGGTTCCGATCGGCTACCGCCCCTTGAAGTTCCAGGAGATCGTCAAGGCCTCCGAACTCCCCTCGGTCCTCGCGATGAACGGCATCGCCTTCCGCAGGGACGACCGGTACTACCGGGCGGTCTCGAATTACTGGATTCAGGTCGATCTCGACATCGGTTACTCCGCCAAGTCTCCCAGGACCATGAGCCGCTATTTCGCCTCGAACATCTCAGGGACCTTGACGCGCGTCGCGACAGGGAGGAAGTACTTCCTTCCGAACGTCACCGGGACGAACCGCAACCCCGCCAACTTCGAGGTCAAGTTCCCCTTCACGAAGCCTTTCGTCTACGTCGCGAAGATCGGGAAACACCTGCTCTTCCAGATGACCAAGAAGGCGGCCTCGACCGGCACGGGCTACGCCTACTACTACACGGACTGGGTCTATGATCGGGTGAACTACCCCGTCAGCTACTGCTACTCACTTTCCTTGACCTCGACCTATGGATACGCGGGATTGGGCTTCGGACCGATTCTCGGCTTCTTGAGGAAGCAAAGCACCGGAGCGATCCCCGCCCTCGGCTCCTCGAAGGGGCCTCTCGTCGGGCAGTTCTTCAAGATCGACCTCTCCTCGGCGAAGCCCTCGACCGCGGCAGCCCTCTTCCTCGGAGGATCCAACTCCTCCTGGGGACCGATCAGGCTCCCGTTCAATCTCTCGTCCCTGGGCGCTTCCGCCTGCAACCTCCTGACGAGCGTAGACCTCGTGTTCACGATCGGGGTCGACGGCTCGGGGGCCGGCACGGCGACGTTGGCGATTCCCAACGACAAGAACCTGATCCAGGGCCTGTTCTACCTGCAGGCCGCGGTCGTCGATCCCAAGGCCAACGGGCTAGGACTCGCCTTCACGAACGGACTCCAGGGGAGGATCGGCGGGCAACCCTGAGGCTCGACCCGGCCCCCCGTTCCCTCAAGGCTCGGAGGATCCCCTTGGGACCTCCGAGCCTCCCCCTGTCGGGAATCAGAAACCGGGCGAAACACCCTGCCCCAAGCATCCTCGGTCTCGGCGGCCTCATCGCTCGATTCCAGGGCCATGGGGCTGCCGGGAGCACGGACTTCTGGAATAATCGAGGACTCTATTCCCTCATCTCAGCCTGCGGGAAGCCCCGCCGCAGAGGGGAGGGGCTCCCGTCCCCTTCCCTTCCGTCCCCGAAGGAGGTCCGATGCTCGCGTTTCTCCTCCCCCTCGTTTTCGCCCCCCTTCCGCAGATCGTTCCGCCCGGCGACACCGCCGTACGGAGCCGTGATGCCGAAAAACACGGCCTTCCCGGAGCCCGGCCCGGAACCGAACGCTGGTGCGTGATCTTCAAGCACCGGAACTTCGACCTCGCGGCATTCCGGAAGGCCATTCAGGAAGGACGCCCAGCCTCGGAGGTCCGCTCGATCGTCCGAGGTCTGGAGGAAGCGGCACGACTCGACCAGGCCGCATTCACGACTTTCGTCGAGAAGGACCTCCAGGGGGAAGTCGTCGCGCGCTTCTGGTTGATCAACGCCTGCACGATCGAGGTGAAACCCTCCCTCCTCGACCGGGTCCGCAGTCATCCGAAGGTGGCCTTCATCCATCCGGATGAGATCGTCGAGCCCGTCGCGATTCTGACCTCGACGAACTCGAAGAACCACGCGGTCGACGCCCTGCAGAAGCTCGGGATCAAGGGCAAGGGGGTCTCCGTCGCGATCATGGACACCGGCTGCGACGTCAACATGGGGACCTCGGGCCGCCCACACAGCACCTACTACGTGAACGGCGACATCAAGAACAAAACCGGCGGAGGAATCGGCGGCTCCCGGCTCCTCGCGGCCAAGGCCCTCGGGAAGATGCCGGCCGACGACGTCCACAACCACGGAACCGGCGTCTCCGGCATCGCGGCCGGCGAGAAGTGGAACACGAAGACCAACAGCGACCGGGGACACGCGCCGATGTCCGGCGTCGTCAGCTACTCGATCGCGAACAACACCCGTGGAAGTTCGGACTACACGACGATCGCCAAAGCCTGGCAGGCGATCGCCGCCGACAAGGCGACCTACAAGATCGTCGCCGCGAACAACAGCTACTCGGGAACCCCAGATCCGACGAACCTCAGCCAGCAGGCTCTCGACGCCGCGGCCCTGAACGCCGACGTTCTTCCGGTCGTCGCGGGAGGGAACTTCTCATCGAGTACATCGAGGAGCCAGTCCTGCGCGAACGGTCTCGCGGTCGGCGCCGTGAACCCCAACACCCGCAAGATGGCCTCGTTCTCGTCCCGCGGCCCCCTCTCCGGGGATACGCAACGCTTCTACCCCGACCTCTGCGCGAACGGCGTCGGCACGGTCATGCCCCTGCGCAACAACGAGAGTTCGCAGTACATCGCCTCGGGAACCTCGATGGCCTCGCCCCAGGTCTGCGGCGCCGCCACCCTCTTCCGTTCGATCCGCACCACGGCGAACGCCCTCGAGACCAAGGCCGCGATCCTCGCTACGACCGAGGACGTCTCCAAGAAGAACCCGACCCCTCCCTATAACACCAGGAACGCCTACGGAGTCGGCTACCTCCGCGACGACCGCCTGATCGACCTCGCGAAGGGTAAGGGCCTCGTGACCCGGGGATCCCTGACATCCACCGTGAAGACCCGAACCTTCGTCCTGCCCGTCACGAAGGCCAAGGGGTATGCCGTCGTCCTGACCTGGCACCGGAGCAATCTGAAAGTCAAGACCTGGAGCGATCTCGCGCTTTCGATCAAGCTCGGCTCCAAGCTCCTCGCGCAGGCCGACACTCCCCGGAACCTGTATGAAAAGGCCGTATTCATCGCCCCGTCCTCAGGCGCCGTCACCATCACGGTGACCGGGAAGTCCCTCGACTCCGCGACCGTCCCCTTCGCCGTCGCCGCCAGCGAAGTGCCCCCCCCTTTCATCGACGGTTCCACGAAGAACTTCGGACTGGGCTGTTCGGGAACCGTCAGCACTCCCCTCGCCGTCCCCGGAGTCTATGCGACGAAGTTCGGCGAGACTGCGGGGGCGATGCCTCTCGGATTCTTCAACAGTCGGGTCCTCCAGGTCTTCGCGACCAAGGCGGTCCCCTCCTCCTTCAAGGCGACGGCACTCGTCTTCCGCCGCAACGGGACGATCTGGCGTTCTCTCGCGAACTATTGGATCGAGTTCCAAATCGACCTCGGTTACGCAGTCAGGTCCCCGACCGCACTCTCCCCGACTTTCGATTCGAACCTCGAAAAGGGCGGGATGACGACCGTCTTCTCCAAGAAGAAACTGAATCTCCCCCACTTCACCTCGGCCAATCCGAGTCCCTTCGCCTGGGAGATCGTCATCCCCTTCGACAAGCCTTACACCTACACCGCGAAGACCGGCCGATGGTTCGCCGCCGACTTCCGCAGGACGAACTCCTCGACCGGGAGTTCCTCCGCCGACTACTACGTCGACGTCTCGAACGACAAGTCTCAGACCCTGGTCTCCAGGGTCTACGCCTTCGGAACCTCCCAGACAACGGGAACGGTCGAGAAGAACTGGGGCGCGATCCTGGGATTCAAGGATCCCAACGGCGTCAGCCGGGCCGTGCCCAAACTGAGTCTCCGCACTCAGCCCGAGATCGGCAAGACCCTGTTCTTCGATCTCGATCTGGCGCATGCGAACACCCCGGCGATCTTCGTCCTCGGGGCCTCGAACACGAAGTGGAACGGGGTTCCGCTTCCCTTCGACCTCGGGACCGCCGGCGCTCCCGGCTGCAAGCTCCTCGTCAGCCTGGACCTCCTCCAGGTCGGGAAGACGAGCAACTTCGGCAACGCCAAGTTCAGCCTGGCGATCCCGAACGACAAGAACCTGATCCAGGGCAACCTCTTTTTCCAGGGCATCGTCTTCGACAAAGCCGCGAACAAGCTCGGCTTCTCGTTCACGAACGGCGTCCTCGCCTTGATCGGCGGCCAGCCCTGACCCCTTTCCCCGCGACGTCCCGCAAGGGGCGCCGCGGCCTTCAGGCCGGGCCCCGGAGCATTCCTCCACCCAAGGGTACGAGCCGCGGGCCGGACGCCCAGGCGCCCGGCCCGCCGTTCATCTGGTCGGGGCGAGAGGATTCGAACCTCCGACCTCTGCAACCCCATTGCAGCGCGCTAGCCAAGCTGCGCCACGCCCCGACGTGTGGAAGGGCAGGGAGGTTAGGCAGGCCCACGGTCCCCGTCAATACGGCCCGCCCCTTCGGGAGGCCCCATGGGAACGATCAGTCCTCCCGGCGGAGTTCCCGGGTCATCAGGGCCCGGACCGCGGCGGCTGGATCTCCTCCCTCGAACAGGACGAGAGCCACGGCTTCCGCGATCGGCATCTCCAGGCCCCGCGTCCGAGCCTCGGAAAGAACGGCCCTGCATGTCCAGACTCCTTCCGCGACCTTTCTCGTCGAAGCCAGGACCTCCGCTGGGGACTGGCCTCTGCCGATGGCTTCTCCGAGAGCCCGGTTCCTTCCATGAGGGCTGACCGAGGTCGTGATCAGATCTCCCATTCCCGCCAGCCCGAAGAAGGTCTCTCTCCTAGCTCCGAGCGCGGTCCCGAAGATCGACATCTCATGGAGCCCGCGGGTCAGCAGGGCGGCCTTCGCGTTGTCCCCGAGTCCCAGGCCGTCGCAGATGCCGGCGGCGATCGCGATGATGTTCTTCAAGGCTCCGGCGAGTTCGACCCCGAGGAGGTCATGGTTCCGGTAGAGGCGGAAACTCGGTCCCGAAAGGACCGCCTGGATCCTGGAGAGGATCTCCCCCTCTTCCCCCGCGAGGGACTGGCTGACCGGAAGTCCTCTCGCAAATTCCTCGGCGTGACAGGGCCCGGAAAGGGCGAAGAGCGGACCTTCGAATCCCAGATCCTCGAGAATGCGCGTCGGAAGCATGCAGGTCCCCTCCTCCATACCCTTCGCGCACGAGATCAGCGGGATCCGCGAGGGCAGGTGGGAACGCAGGGATCCCAGGGTGTCCCGCAGGTAACGGGTCGGCACGGCGATCAGGACCAAATCGGGATCGCCGGGGAGTTCGGATCCGGTGAGGATGCGCACGGAAACCGGAATCGGGATGCCCGGCAGGTACCTGGGGTTTTCCCGGTTCGCCGCGATCTCCCGGGTATAGGCCTCGTCATGACCCCAAAGGGCCACCTCGTGCCCCTTCACCGCGGCATGCAGGGCCAGGGCGTGGCCGAAGCCCCCGTTTCCGAGGACGAGAACGCGCGCCCGATTCATGCTCTCGGCTCCGTTCGGTGGGATCGCCTCAGAGCCCGCAGGTTGCTCCGGTGCGTCCAGACCAACGTCGAGGCCAGGAGACAGGCCGCGAGACTGAGAGGAAGTCGGGCTCCCAGAGCGGCCTCCGGATCCCTCAACATCGAAGCCAGGGCGAGAGTGAAGCCCATCAGAATCGAGGCGATAGCCACGATTCGGAGAAAGAGGAAGGACGTGAGGAAGACGGCGACACCGAGGGCGAAGGCCAGGGGGTCGAGGGCGAGGAAGACGCCGGATGTCGTCGCGACCCCCTTGCCGCCCCTCCCGCCGAGGAAAGGGGAAAAGACATGGCCCGCGACCGCAGCGGCGCCGGTCAGGACTCCCTGAAGGATCTCGGGGCGCCTTCCCGCATCGACGCTGCCCAGGACCCAAAGGACCGGCAGGAACCCCTTCGCCGCATCCAGCGCCCATACCAGGAGGAAGAACGGGATCCTCCATCGCACAGGCGCGCATCGGGCGGCGTTCGTCGCCCCTATGTTCCCCGAGCCTTCCCTCCGGAGGTCCTTGCGGAAGAGGATCCGGACAAGAAGGAGTCCGAAGGGAATCGAGCCCGCGAGGAACCCGAGGATCAGGGGGAACCCGGGAAGGGTCGGCATGCCCGCGATTGTAATGGCGGGAAAGGGGGGAGAAAGTAAGGACTGCTCGAAGCGCGTTCCCGCCTCCCCCAGCCCGGCCCCTTCTCCACGTGAACCCCGACCCAAGAGAACCCTCCGCCACGAGCCTGAGGGTCGCCGCCGACACCGGCGGAACCTTCACCGACCTCTGCATCCTGGACCGGGAAGGCTTGCGCTTCCACAAGGTACCTTCATCCCCCGCCGCTCCGGAACAGGCGGTCCTCGCGGGACTGGAGGGTCTGGAGGCGACCGGGAAGAAAGGGCGTCTCCTCCACGGATCCACCGTCGGCCTGAACGCGATCCTGACCGGGAGAGGAGCGAAGGTCGCACTCATAACGAACGAGGGCTTCGAGGACCTCTGCGAGATCGGACGACAGGAACGAACCGCCCTCTACGATCTCCGGGTCCCGCCCCGGCCGACCCTCGTGCCGCGCTCCCTCCGTTTCGGAGTCCGGGAACGGCGTCTGGCTTCCGGAGAGCGGGCATCCCGCGCCACCCGGGCCGAACTCCGGGAACTCGCCGCGAGGCTCCGAAAGCGCCGAGTCGAAGCCCTCGCGATCTGCCTCCTCCATTCCTACGCGCATCCCGAGGACGAGGAGCGCCTGGCCGAGGCCCTGCGGGGACTCCGGATTCCGACGACCCTCTCGGCGGGTCTGCTGCGCCGCCACCGGGAATATGAAAGATTCTCGACCGCGATCCTGAACGCCTTCGTCCATCCGGTCCTCGATCGTTACTGGCGCCGGCTCGCCCGGGAGGCCGCCCCCCTCTCCCTCCACCTCGTACGCAACGAGGGAGGATCGCTCCCGGTCGAAAGCGCCCTCGAGACCCCCCTGCGATCGGTCCTTTCCGGACCCGCCGGAGGAGCGGCGGGCGCGGCCTTCTGGGCCGAGGCGGCGGGTTTCGAACGAGCCGTGGGCTTCGACATGGGCGGCACCTCCGCCGACGTCACGGCCTGCGGGAAGGCGCACGAGGTCGCCGACGTCGCCTTCCTCGGTCCCTTCGCAATGGCCCTCCCGACGATCCCCCTGCATTCGGTCGGCTGCGGCGGGGGCAGCATCGCCTGGTTCGATGAGGACGGGTCCCTCCGCGTCGGCCCCCGCTCGGCTGGTGCCGATCCCGGCCCGGCCTGCTATGGGAGAGGGACCGAGCCCACCGTCACGGACGCGCACCTGGTCCTCGGACGTCTCCCCCCCTGGGGGCTTCTCGGAGGGTCCTTCCCCCTAGATCTCGACCGCGCCCTCGATGCGGTCGGGCGCATCGCCGCCGTATTGGGTTGCGACGTACGGAACGCGGCCGAGGGAATCCTCGAGGTGGCGGACGCTTGCATGGCGCGCCCTCTTAGGAGTTTCACTCTCGGCCAGGGCATGGACCCCGAACGAGTCTGTCTCGTCGCCTTCGGAGGCGCGGGCGGGCTCCATGCGGCCCGTCTCGCGGATCGCATCGGGTTCCGGAACATTCTCGTCCCTCCCGGAGCCGGAGTCCTGTCGGCCCTCGGCATGCTCGCAATGCCCCCGGTGTTCGAGTTCGAAACGGCCCTCTTCCTCGAACTCGACCGGACGAACCTCTCCGTCCTCGCCGGGGCCGCCAGAGACTTCGGAAGAAAGGTCCTTGCGGCGAACGGATCCCGTTTCCGCGATCCCCGGGTCGAGGTCGCGGCTTCCTTGAGATACCGGGGGATGCTGGCCGAACTCTGGGTCCCAGCGGGGCGCTCGGCCCGGGAACACTTCGAACGGACCTTCGAATCCCGCTTCGGATTCCTCCAGGAACTCCCGGTCGAATGCCTTCGACTGCGGGCGCGCCTGAGCTTCGAAAGCCGAAGGACCTTGGGGATCCGCCGGCGTCTCCGGAACCCCCGTGCCTTCCCCCGAACCTCAATTCCTTGCACGGTCCCCGCCCGCCTAGGTCCCCGCGGCCTGCCCTGCATCCATCGCTCGGAGATGCACCCCCGCGAAACCCGTCAAGGGCCGCTGGCGATTCTCGAGGACTCCTCCACGACGATCCTCGAGAAGGGATGGACCTGCCGTCTCAGGGACGACGGCTGCCTCCACCTGACCCGCGAGGAACAGGCGGAGGCCTGAATCCCGAAGCTCCAGGATGCGGGGCATGGAGGGCCGGAAACGACCCGTCCCAAAGGAATCCGTTCAATCCTCCGACTTCGCGGACTCGAGGGTCACCCGCTTGCGGTCCGACTCGCGCAAAAGGACCTCCTCCTTGAACAATGCGAAGAGTTCCGGGTCGAAGATCCTTCCGGCATCCTCTTCCATCGCTTCCAGAGCTTCTCCGGCCTCCAGGGCCGCCCCCGCGACCTCCGCCCGAAGGCGATCGAAGGCGTCCGCAATCCTCAGGATCCGGGCCCCGACGGGGATCTCCTCCCCGGAGAGGCGATGCGGATAACCCGTGCCGTCGAAGTTCTCGTGGTGATGCCGAATGATCTCCGCCGCTCCCTGCAGCCCCTGGAGCGCCTGGAAGTAGCGGGCCCCCTCCTCGGGATGCCGTTCTTCGCGGATGCTCTCCCGGCCCCATGGGCTTCCGCTGTCGGGAGGAATCCGGCCCAGGTCGTGGCAGAGGGCGGCGACCTCGAGTTCGTCCCTCTTCTCGGGGTCGAAGCGCAGCCTCTCCGCGAGCCAGGACGCGTATCGCCTGACTCGTTGGGCATGTCCGGTTTCTCCATCCGTGTGGAACTCGTGCTCGCGCGCGAGACAGAGCGCGACCTCGACGAAACTCTCCTCCACGGCCAGTTCGCGCCCGCGCATCGCCTCGAGTCCCCGGCGGAGATCCGCCTCCAGCCGCCCCCCCTCGGCGATCCCCGGGGGAGGAGAACCGACACGGAACGCCCCCTCGACCCCGAGCCTTCGGAACCAGGCGCCCAGGACCGAAAGGGGACGGAGAGCGAGGGTGACCGCGAACAGGACGATGCCGATCCCGAAGACCTGGATCAGGAGGACGAAGGACCAGGTCTCCCAGGGGAAGCCCGCCTCCTCGACCTCGGCGGTGGCCCGGACCTCCCCGATCCGCGCAGGACCCGAAGTCAGGAGAGGTTGCCGGACGACGACGAGGGTGCGGCCCTTTTCCGTGCGGGAGACCCCGCTCTCGGGGAGTTCGGAGGCGGCGGGCTCATCCCTGTCGAGCCCGTGTGCGGCGAGAATCCTCCCTCGTGCGTCTCGGACCTCGAGACCCGCCCGAAGCGACCGGGAAAGGTTCGTGACGAGGGCCTCCAGAGCCTCCTTCCCCTTCCCGCTCGCCCTTTGCGTGAGTTCCGGCCTCCAGGCCCGCAACGCGTCCCCCAGATGGATCTCCAAACGGCCGACCTCTGATCGGGATCGCTCTTCCCTCTCACGGTCGGCGACGAGGAAGGCCTCGCAGAGCCCCAGGAGAACCAGGAAGGGAAGCAACCGGATCCAGAGCCTCTCCACCCCCCGGGACCTCGGCGACGTCCTACACTCGGAATCGGGAACTGGGCGGCGGGACATGGTCGCTATATCGACCTCGACGGGCCCGCGGTGAAGGTCCGCGCCCCGCGGCGCGGATCCGTCCATGTCAACGGCGGCCGCCCGCCGCGGCGCGGAGCCCGTTCGTGAACACGAGACCGAGCCGGTTGGCCTTGAGATCGAGAGCCAGGGCCTGGAGGAAGAACGGCCGGCCGATCCAGGACGAGTCTCGGGGAAGGGGGACCCCGATCTCCGCGACTCCTCCGGAACCGGAGGCTCCGAGCAACAGGATCGAAATGTCCGTCAGGATCTTGCAGCCCTTGGCCCCCATCCCCCCGAGGTCCCAGGGGAGGGAGACAGAGAACCATTTCCGGTCCGAAACCCCGAGGAAGAGGGCGATCGGACTTCCCGGGGAAAGGTTTCCGATCTGCAGGGGAAAGACACCGCCGATCCGCGGCAGGTCCGTCGCCTCGAGCCAGGGCTTCGCGGGGACGTTTCCCGAGCCCAGGAGCCCGAACACGATCCCCGCCCCCTTCGCGAGGATCCCCGAGGCCGAGGAAGCGGACTTTCCGAGCACCGCGCTCATGGTCATCGAGCGGGGATCCATCTCCGCGTCGGAAAAGAAATAGCCGAACCGATCCCCCTCGGAGGAAGCCGCTTTCTTGAAATCGAGGAGAAGGGATTCCCCCTTCCCCTTCACGTAGTTGAAGGGGACGTCGAAGGGGATTCGGAGGTCGAACCGCGAGGGGCTCACCCCCGCGAGCCGGCGCATCGGAAGGTCGATCTTCTTCCTCCGGAAGACGGTCTGCAGGCTTCCCTTGATGTTCAGGGCGAAGGTCGAACTCATTCCCGAAGGTGGTTTCGCGGCGAGACCCATGCCGACCTCGAGTTCGATTCGGTAACGCATGCCCTCGCTGACTTCCGTCTCGTCCCTCCGCAGGGTCAGCCCGGTGATCTTCAGCGCGCCGGGGAGGAGGGAGGAATCCAGGACCTGCTGGTAGCGATGCAGCCAGAACCCTCCGACGGCCGGGGAATACACGTTGCCGAAACGACGTTCCAGACCGGTGGGAACGACCCATCCCGGCCCCGGTACCGAGGACGAGACGTCGCAGCCCAGGCCGTAACCCTTGACGGTCCCCGGGAGGAACGGCCGGGAAACCGGTACCGCGGCCAGGGCGAAGTCCTGTCGCGAGCCCGAGATGACCGAGGCCTTCACGAGGAGGGAGACCTTTCCGGTCGCGGTGGCCGTGAATTCGGCCCGCTCGTAGAGGTTTCGAGGGGAGTCGGCCTTCGCGAGGAGTCTTCCGCCCTGTCGGACCTCGAGCGAAAGGTCGCTCCAGGACCGGCTCGTCAAGTTCGTCCGGAACCAGGTCAGGGCCACGGCGTACCGTCGCCCTCCCGTGACCGGGAAGAGGAAACTTCGGCTTCCCGCCGTCGATGTGACCGCGCTCTTCGCGAGCAATCCACCTCCCTTCGCCAGCGCGATCAAGGCATCGTCGCGCAGATACCCAACTCCGTATGCATTCACGCTGTTGTAGGGAGGAAGAGGATTGCGCGACGAGACGTCCTCGGTCGTGGCCAGGACCGCGGCCTTCGTCTCGAGAGCCCCCGCCCCGGTCCGCACGGACCGGAAGAGAGCAGCGGCGCCCGCGACATTCGGGGCCGCCATCGAGGTCCCGACCGTAACATAGGCCTTCGTCTCGTCGTCGAAATGCGGGAGGTGGACTCCGACGCCGTTCGCGACGAGGTCGGGGTAATGCCGCCCGGGATCCCCGAAGAGCGGCCCCCTGGAGGAGAAGGCGGCCACCTTCCTAGTATTCGTGTGTACCGCGCCGACGGCGAGACCGTTGCAGGCGGATTGGCTGAGCCGGGTCGAAACGTCGTAGTTCGCCGCCGGAACCGTCACGAAGAGATCCGCGACCAAAACCGCCTGATCCAGGGCCTGCTGGCTCGGATGCGTCGGATCGGGGCTTCCGGTATACGAGAAGTTCGCGATCGAGATCCCCTGCTTGACGGCGTCGGCCGCGACCCTCTGCCAGGCCTTGACCGCCGTTGCGAGGGTGCTTGCGCCCGTCTTCGTGTCGGAGACGCTGTACCCGTGGATCCGGGCCTCGGGGGCGTGCCCGTCTCCGGCGCCGTCCATGTTCCCCCATTTGGCTCCCGCGGCCACTCCGGCCACCGCCGTGCCGTGCCCGACGGGATCCTCCGCGGGCTGCTTCCCGACCGCGAGGTTCTTCAGGAGCCGGGAACCCGAAATCCCCCCGCCGGACCGATTCCTCGGATCCCCGCCCGGGTAGTAGGCTCGATGCGGGCGGCCCGAGGTCCCCATCGAGGCGTCCTGCCCCGAGTCCAGGACGGCGATCGCGATCCCACGGCCCCTGATTCCACGGGCATGCAAGCCGTCGACGACATGGTTCGCCTCGTTCGTCGCCCGATCCATGACGAGGGAGGCGGGCTCGATCCAGAGGTCGTCATGGACCCCGACGACTCCGGGAAGTTCCCGGAGAAAGCGACTCCGGTCGGGGGGAAGCTCGACGAGACAGGCGGGCACGAGCCAATAGCTCTCCACCAGGCGCCCGCCCAGCGAACGGAGCGCGGAACGGAGGGGAGCGTCCCGCTTCCGGGCGGCTTCCAGAAGTCTCCGGGGACCATCGTCGACCTCGAGCCGCGTCCGGATCACCTCCGGGCGGAGGGGAGGGGACACCCGGATCGTGAGGAAGTAGCGGCGCGTCCCCGGGAGCATTCCCGCGACCGGACGGATCTCCGGCCCGATCACCCGTTGCGGGCGGACCGGAAGCGCAAAGATACAGGCGGCGGGAAGCGCCAGGGAGACGAAACGACGCATACGAGGAAAGGTACCCCTTTCCCCCTCCTCCATCCACGTCCACCGCCTTCGGCTTCCGAGTCCCCGATACCAAGGAGACTTGGGAAATAAGGATTCCCATCTTGGCCTCGCCGAACCTCCGATCTCGGTAACGGATTCGAGGGTTCGAGGAAAGGATTCGGGATTCAGAGGACGGGCAGTTCCCGGCTCGGATCCCAGCCGTCGTTCAACGGAGTCACGTGGGGTGCGCCCACATGGTGAACGTGGTGATCGAACAACTCGCAGAAGCGCTTCCTGTCCTCGGGCCACAGGACATCGGTCGCGACGATCAGTCCCCTGCGCCGCGCGACGGGATCGTGAACGTGTTCGGGACGGACCGAACGGATGATGCCTTTCTCCCGGGGATGGGCTCCGTCGGCCCCATGGTCGAGGACTTCCTCGGGCTCGAAGACCAATACGAAACCACGGTAGAGGAATGAAGGCTCGGGCTCCCGCCGATCCTCCCTCCGAGCCTCCGCATGGGGAGCGGGACAGACCTCGGCGGAGAGAACCTCCCCCTCTTCGGAAACCCAGCGCCCGAGAAGGGACCCACAACGCTCGCAGATCCTCCCCTCGTCGTTCGGAACGAAACTCGCAGATGCCGTCATGCCGCCTGCCTCCAGGACTCGAAACCGCGAGGCGGGCCTATTCTCGGCCGGACCGCAGCAGGTTCCACCCTTTTGTTCCGGGTCCGGACTCCTCAGGGGTCCTCCCGGATGTGGAGGAACCCTCCCGGAAGAACCTTGACCCGGTGCCGGCGCCCGAAGGCGTCCGTGAAGGCCCGGGGGGGGTCGGTGCCGACCTCGCCCAACCATCCCTGCCATTCCTCGAGACGCTCACGCCCCTCATCGGACGACCCGCGTAAGCCCCCGCCCAAGGCAACGATCTCGCCTTCCGGACCGAACAGGGCCTCGATCGCTCCTCCGGACTCAAAGAGGGCTTCCAGGGCCTCCTTCCTCCGGCGTTCGGCCACGAGTTCGGTCACGTCCCTGAGCTCGAGGATCAGACAGGAACGCCCACCCTCCTTGCTCCCCCAGCCGTCGAGAGCGAGGATGCGGTCCTTCCGGCCCGGAGGGCAGGCCTCGATGTGGAAGGGGGCGATCGTCCCCTCGACCCGGAGTAAGGCCTTCCAGTTCTCCATCGGACCACCGGGCCCGAAGGCCTCGGGCCAGATCCGTCTCGGATCCCCGCCGCTCCCCGTCGAGAAATCGACACCGAGCAGTTCGCGGGTCTCGGAGGTCAGGGGGCGCGCACCCCTCTCGTCCAGGAGGATCCTCGGGCGCTTCGCGGTCCCCCGGATCCTTCCGACCCGGATCCCCCGGAGCGCCCAGGCGCCGAGCCATTGCAGCGGTAACCCGAGGAGCAGGATGAGGGAGCCGAAGACCTGCCCCCAGTCCGAACTCGTTCTGAGCCGGCTCTGGTCGGTGAATTCGAAGTGTCCCCCGTTGATCCGATAACTGCGGCGCACCCGGCTTCGGTCCTCTCCGAAGAAGAGCATCTCGAGGATGGAAACCTGGTCCTGCAGTTCCCCGGCCCCGGGATGCGAATCGAAAAGGATCCGCCGGGATTTCAGAAGATCGGTCGTGATTCGAATCCGGATACCCCTGCTCATGGGCTCGCGGGCGATCTCCGAAAGAAGGGGGGCGAGCCGGAACCTGCAGGTCATGCTGTAGAAGCGTCCCTCCCGCGGAAGCACGCGCCGGACGTAACGCAGATCCCCGGAATCCTGGAAGCGATACTGGATTACCATCATGCGGGTCGACTCGTAGGTCGTGACCCTGGGAGAGGACCTGGGGGGATCGTTCCTCCGAATCTCCCATGGACGGGTCCTCGACGATCGGAGGGTCCCCCCCGGAGCGACCAGGGTGAGACTCTCGAGGAACGGAAGCGCGGCAAACACCCGGCGAAGCCTTTCCCTCCATTCGCCGCGGATCTCCTCGAATTCGAGGTCGAAGAACGGAAGGACCTCCTTCCGCACACCCTCCAAGACCCGCTCCTCGAGGAGGGTCGGAATTCTGAGTGCCCAGGATTCGAGATCCCGCCCGGAATCCGGACGAAGGAGCCTGAGCCGAACCAGCCCCAAGATACCGAGAAGGACTCCGAGCCCGACGATCCACCCCGGGAGGGGCTTGCGGAGAATCACTTTCTCCCCTCCCGATCCCTTCCCGCAGGTTCCCTTCCTCGATCCTCTCCTCCACGCATCCCCCGGCCATGGGCCTTTCTTCTCCCGGTTTCGGGAAGTTTCGGAAGGCGGCGGGCGGGACGGACGATCTCGCAGGGAAGGGTCAGGACCGGCAGGACCCGCGTTTCCCGTCCCTCGAGGGTCGCGGCGACGAGGGTCCGGAGAGCCGAGAGGACCCGGGACGGACTCGGACCGGCGACCAGAGCGATTCCGGGAAGCCCCTCCTGCCAGGGCGCGCCCAGGAAACGCAAAGGCCGCGTACCCTTCTCTCGAACGAGATCCCGCAGAAGCCCCTTCATCCTCGGGTCCGGGATCGAGAGGACGAGATCCGCCCCGGCCTTGCTCAAGCTATCGAGGATCCTCGCGGGAGGATCCGTGACCCGAGCCTTCAGGATCTTCACGACAAGCCTCGCCCCGGCCTTCTTCCGGTCTCCGGCCTCTCCAAGCTTCGGCGAAGTCCGGCCCTCCGCCTCCCAGTCCACGAACTCCCGGCGCAGGATCGCGCCGATTTCCTCGGCCTCCTCGAGTTCCAGAGAGGTGGCCGTATGGGGAATCAACACATGGACCGAACGGATCGGGGGCTCGCAATCCCTCATCGCCGCGGCGAGGAGGGTCCAGGAAGGCGAGGAAGCACGGACTCCGCAGATCCTGCGTCGCAGCATGGGGTGCATGCGGTCCCATTGCGCGCCGGCCGGAGGCAGTTCGAAGGCGAGGAGCCCGGGGCAACGTCCCTCGAGGCCGAGTTCGAGGGCGACTTCGCGGATCGTCCGGCGCTCGGAGAAACCGAGGACGACTACGGAGGGGAAGGATCTCCGCAGGATCTCCTCGGCCAGCCCCGGCAACTCGCCAGGGCCGGCGGCGATCCTCCATTCGAGCCGCCCGGGAAAGGCCCGATCGAGGTCCTTGCGGAAAGCCCTGGCGGCGTCTGCGAGAGCCAGGACCGGGAGGGAATCCGGCCGGGTGCATCCGGAAACAAGAATGACTAGGGCGAGGGCCAGGCTCCGCGACACCCTGGGAATGTTACCGGCCGCTCCTCCCCGGCTCGACCCCCGCTTTCCCGTCCACCCGCCGGAATCGGGGCGGAATCCTGCGACCGCGGAGCCTCGAGAAGAGATCCTTCACGACCCCCCAGGCGGGTTTTCCGAAGATCGCGTAGCTGTGGTCCTCCGCCCCCCCCTCCTCGAAGAAGTCGAAGATGAAGACCCCCGACAGGAAGGGGGCGTCCGCCATGACCTCGGCGAAGGCCCGGAAACAATCCGCCTGCTCCTCGAGGTCGAGCCGATCCTTTGCGAGGAAGTAGTTCCATGGGGCGGTGTTGGCCCCGTCCTGGCTCGGATAGCCGAGTTCGGTCAGGAGGATCGGTTTCCCGATTTCTCTCGAGGCTCCCTTGAGTTCCTTCCTCACCCTCCGCCAGCCTTCTACGAGTTTCGGGAGATCCGCGTCCTTGTCCTCCGTCAGTTCGAAATAGGCGGTCATCCCGGCGAGATCCAGTTCGTCCCAGAACGAGGGCACGGTGTAGTGGTCCCAGTTGACCGAGTACCCGAGCCAACCTCCGTAACGCCCCCGGGCGTTGGCGATCAAGCGCGGCCACACCCCGGCATGCTTCTCGAGGGAGCAGAGTTCGCTCCCCAGGAAGAAGACACGCACCCCCGTCTCCCTCGCGAGGTCGAGATAGTGCTGCATCCACTCGTCGTATTCCGACCAGAACCGACCGGGATCCTTCGGGGCGAGGGTTCCCCTCCAATCGTCCTCTCCGGGATGCCGGATCAGGACGACGGGCATCAGGGCCGGCTCCAGACCCAGCCCCCGGGCATGGGCGATCGTTTCGCGGAGTCGCGCGTCCGAGACCGTCATCCTCGGGTCCCGCTCGATATCGCTCGAGTCGACCCGATCGACGAAGAGGGTCAGGAGGAGAAGGACCCAATCGGCCCCGATCTTCCGGATCCGGCCGAGCTGCCGGTGGTAATCGAATCGTTCCTCCTTGTAGTAGAGGCCCAATACGCCTCCCCGCATCCAGGGCGCCGGCCCTTTCTCGCGCCGAACGCCAGCCCACAGCCCCCGCCCTTCCTCGCGGGCCCTGCGGCAGGCTCCCCTCAGGGCCTCGTCCTCCGCCAGCTTCTTCCCCCGCGTCCGATACCAGACGAGCCCCTCCCCGAGGAGGGTTCGGGCGAGGCTCGGGCCTCCCTCCTCCGGCGCGAGCACTCCGCGGATCGTCCCCGCCTCGTCGGGGTCCGGCTCGACCGGACGGAACCTGAGTTCCTTCCCGATCGACAGGTCGCGAAGCCTCCGCGCCGCCGCCCTCGAAACCTCGGGCCCCCTCGGCCAGCCGACCCCCTGGAGGCGGAGGCTCGAACCGTCCGCGCAAAGGATCCTCCCGTCCCCGCGGACCTCCCGGACCCGAACACGGCGCCACCGCCCGTTCCCGGCCTCTGGCCCGGGGCCCTGGAAGGTCTTACCGGCCGGAGCCCCGCGCCCCCCCGACAGGGGAAGGGTCCAGAGAAGGATGCCGGCCAGGAGGAATCCAACCTTTTTCCGGAACTTCGGAGCTTCGCCCTTCCCCGCCGGGGTTCGTTCTGCTTCCATCTTTCGGATTTGTACGAGTCGAGGAGCCCTGAGGAAACCGGATCCCGATGCCGCGTCGCGACGACCTCCATTCCATTCTGATTCTCGGATCGGGCCCGATCGTGATCGGACAGGCCTGCGAGTTCGATTATTCGGGAACGCAGGCCTGCAAGGCCCTCAAGGAAGAGGGCTACCGGGTGATCCTGGCGAACAGCAATCCTGCCACGATCATGACCGATCCGGAAACAGCGGACGCAACCTACATCGAACCTCTTACGGTCGCCTCCCTGACCAGGATCCTCGAATCCGAGACCCCCGATGCGATCCTTCCGACCCTGGGCGGACAGACCGGCCTCAACCTGGCTCTGCAGCTCGCCGACACCGGAGTCCTGGACCGCCTGGGCATCGAGATGATCGGGGCCAGCCGTGAGGCCATCGCCAAGGCGGAGGGCAGGGAGGAGTTCCGCGAGGCGATGGCCAACATCGGCATCGAGACGCCGAAGAGCGGACTCGCCTACAGTCTCGAGGACGCCCGCAGGGTCCTCGAGGAAGTCGGACTTCCCTGCGTGATCCGCCCCTCCTACACCCTCGGCGGATCCGGGGGCGGCATCGCCTACAACTATGACGAGTTCGAGGAAATCGTCCGCCTCGGCCTCGATCTGTCCCTGAACGGGGAGATCCTGATCGAGGAATCCATCCTGGGCTGGAAGGAGATCGAACTCGAAGTCATGAGGGATCGCGCCGACAACTGCGTGATCATCTGCGGAATCGAGAACATCGACCCGATGGGAGTGCATACGGGGGATTCGACCACCGTCGCCCCGATCCAGACCTTGACCGACAAGGAGTATCAGCTCCTCCGGGATGCATCGATCGCCGTCATCCGGGAGATCGGGGTCGACACGGGCGGTTCCAACGTGCAGTTCGCGATCGATCCGAAGACCGGACGCAGAGTCATCATCGAGATGAACCCCCGCGTCTCGCGCTCCTCCGCCCTCGCCAGCAAGGCCACGGGCTTCCCGATCGCCAAGATCGCCGCGAAGCTCGCCGTCGGGTACACGCTCGACGAGATCCGCAACGACATCACGAAGGAGACCCCGGCCTGCTTCGAGCCGATGATCGACTACACGGTCGTCAAGATCCCGCGCTGGGCCTTCGAAAAGTTCCCGGCCGCGAAGGTCGAACTCGGAACGCAGATGAAGAGCGTGGGCGAGGTCATGGCGATCGGCAGGACCTTCCGGGAAGCCTTTCAGAAGGCCCTGCGGTCCCTGGAACAGGGCCATTCCGGCTTCGGCAACGATCCCGGGAGTCCGCCCTGGGACGACGGGCCGGCCCCGTCCGCCGAGGTGATTCGGAGCCGTCTCGTGACCCCCCGGCCCGACCGGCTCTCCTGGATCCGCGCGGCGTTCTGGGCGGGAATGGACATCGACGAGCTGCATGAGGTCACTCATGTCGATCCCTGGTTCCTCGACCAGATCCGGATGCTGGTCGAAGAAGGGAAGCGGTTGGGAAGGATCCTCGAGGAGGGGCTCTCTCGGATCGACGCCGCGACGATGCGGCGCGCCAAGCAATCCGGATTCTCCGACCGTCAGATCGGAAACATGGCCGGAGTCGGGGAGCGAGTCGTCGCCAGGAGGCGGAAGGACCTCGGCGTCCACCCGACCTACAAGCTCGTGGACACCTGCGCCGCCGAATTCGAAGCCCATACCCCGTATTACTACTCGACCTGGGAGCAGGAGGACGAGGTCAGGATCTCCGACAAACCCAAAATCGTCATCATCGGCGGAGGCCCGAACCGGATCGGCCAGGGGATCGAGTTCGACTACTGCTGCTGCCACGCGGCCTTCGCCCTTTCCGAACTCGGGTACGAGACCGTCATGGTCAACAGCAACCCCGAAACCGTCTCGACCGACTTCGACACCTCCGACCGCCTCTTCTTCGAACCTTTGACCCTCGAGGACGTTATTCACATCCATGAGAAGCTCGAGCCGGAAGGCTTCATCCTCCAGTTCGGCGGGCAGACGCCGATCAACCTGGCCAAGGGTCTGAAAGAAGCCGGTGTGCCCTTGCTCGGAACCCCCGTGGACAGCATCGATCTCTGTGAGGATCGGGAGCGCTTCCAGAGATTGATCCGGAAACTCGGGATCCGACAGCCTGCGAACGGGGTCTCCCGGAACGCGGAGGAGGCTCTCCGGATCGCTGAAGACATCGGATATCCGGTCGTCGTCCGCCCTTCCTATGTTCTCGGCGGGAGGGCGATGGAGATCGTCTACGACGGAGAATCCCTCCAGCACTACATGAAAGAGGCCGTCCAGGTCAGCGAGGAGCACCCCATCCTGATCGATCGCTTCCTCGAAGAGGCCATCGAAGTGGACGTGGACCTCATCGGGGACGGCGAGACCTTCGTGATCGGGGGGATCCTCGAACACATCGAGGAGGCGGGGGTCCACAGCGGTGATTCTTGCTGCTCGCTCCCGGTCTTCTCCCTGAGCGACGACATGCTCCACGAGATCCGCAAGCAGACCTACGCGCTGGCGAGGGAGATCGGAGTCGTCGGCCTCATGAACGTCCAATGGGCAGTAAAGGGCAACCATCTCTACGTCCTCGAGGTCAACCCTCGCGCCTCCCGTACGGTCCCCTTCGTGGCCAAGGCGACGGGAATCCCCCTGGCCAAACTCGCCGCGAAGGTCCAGGCCGGACGGAAGCTCCCGGAACTCGGGTTCACCGAAGAGATCGTCCCCGAGCATTTCGCGGTCAAGGCGCCGGTCTTTCCGTTCATCAAATTCCCCGGGGTGGACACCCTCCTCGGACCCGAGATGAGATCCACGGGCGAGGTCATGGGGATCGACGCACATTTCGGAACCGCGTATGCGAAGGCCATGGAAGCCGCGGGCGTGGAACTTCCGAAGGACGGCAGGGTCTTCCTCTCGGTCAAAGATTCCGACAAGCGCAACACGGTAGGCCTGGCCGCCCAGCTCGTCGCGATGGGTTTCAGGATCGTCGCGACCTCCGGGACCTGGAAGGCGATCCACAACCAGGCGATCCCGGTCGAACGGGTCAACAAGATCCACGAAGGCCGGCCCCATGTCGTCGACCTCATCAAGAACCGGGAGGTCGACCTGATCGTGAACACCCCCTCGGGGAAACAGGAGCGCTCGGACGACAGGCTCATCCGTTCGACCGCGGTGGCCTACAAGGTTCCGTGCATCACGACGATGGCGGGGGCCGCCGCAGCGGTCCAGGCGATCGCGAACCTCCGGAGAGGCGGGAGTTCCGTCGTCCGGCTCCAGGACCTGCATTGTTTCGATCCCATGAAGGCGACGAGATGAAAGACGACGACCCGAGAAGACCCGGCACTCCCCTCGCTGCGGCCGTCCGCGACTTCTGTCTGTCACAGAAGAACGCAACCGGCCCCGCGCGGTCCTTTCCCTCGAACGAGGCCTGGAGGAGGCTCAAGGAGTTCGGAACCGAACTCTGGCTGGACACCGGGGACCTGGAGGAGGCCGAGGAACTCTGGTGCGGGGAGTTCTCCGCGCTGACGACGAACAACACCCTTCTCAACAGGGAGGTCCAGAAGGGCATCTACGACGCCCTCGTCCCCGAGGCGGACCGCCTCCTCAGGGACCGCTGCGGGGAACTCTCCGAGAAGGAGCGGATCCTCGAGATCGCCTTCATCCTGAACGCCGTCCACGGACTCGAGCTGGCCGGCAGGTTCGGGGCGAAGGTCTCGGTCGAACTGCACACCGACTTGGCCCATGACGTCGAGGCCAGCGTCGCCTACGGGCTCCGGTACCATGAGATCCACAGGGAAGGATTCATCGTCAAGGTCCCCCTGACCCCTTCGGGGCTGGTCGCCGCGCGCAGACTCGGCGATGCCGGGGTCCCGGTCAACTTCACGCTCGGTTTCTCCGCCCGCCAGAATCTCCTGATTGCGAGACTCGCGAGGCCCCGCTGGTCCAACGTCTTCATGGGCAGGATCAACGCCTTCCTGGCGGATGGAGGGCTGGGAGACGGGAGAAACGCCGGAGAACGCGCGACCGCCGCCTCACAGGCCGCACTTTCGGAACTCCGCGAACGCGAGGGGGCTCCCACCCGTCAGATAGGGGCCTCGATGCGCGGTCCGAGCCAGATCGTCGACCTCGCGGGACTCGACGTCTATACGATGCCTCCGAAGGTCGCGAAGGCCTTCCTCGAACAGGACCTCTTCGAGGCTCTCGAGAAAGGGCGGCTCGAAGGTGATCACGATGTCGACTTCGGTCCCTCCGCCGACCCTCTCGAAGACCGACTGAACGTTTTCTGGGACATCGAACCCGCCTTCGATTCCCTCTGTCGGGACCTCGCCTCGAGGGAGGAGCTCGACGCAGCAGGCATTCGGGAATCCCTGGAGGCCTCGGGACGAGGGGATCTCTTCCCCCGCTTCGAGGGTTCGGAGGAGGAAGAACTCGCCGCCCACGGCAAGATTCCTTCCTTCGAGCGCTGGCGGGAGGCCGTCAGGAAGGGACGAATGTCCTGGGACGGGCTGTTGACCTCGGCCGGTCTCTCGAGCTTCGCAGCCGATCAGGAAGCCCTGGACAAGAGGATCCGCGAGCACCTCTGAACCGCTTCCGCTCTCACATCCGGAGCGAACCGCGGATCGACGAGAGGTCGGGGAGCACGCGGCGGTCGAAGACCATCCCCGCGGCTTCCCGGTCCTCGGATTCTGCCCAGGCCAGGATCAGCAGGAGCCGTTCCCCCTTCCGGAACAAGAGACGTCGCTCTTTGCGGTAGCGGGGTTTTCGGAACTTGATCCAATCCCGGACGAGGCGGCATTCCTCGCCCAGGATCTCTCCCTCCGCATCTCCGACCGGCAGGGCCCTCCGCGAGGACACCCGGAAACCGAGGTCCTCTCCCGCTCTCATCCTCGAGATCTCGCGGTCGAGCGAGGGTGGTCCCTCCCCCTCGGCGGGGCCCCGGGTCTTCCTTCCCAGGATCAGAATCCCGGCTTCGGCCCCGACCTCCCGTCCTCCTCCGGTCACCCGCATTTTCGCCCGGGGGCGAAGCTCGACCTGTACTTCCCCCGGGCGCCCGGACAGCGGACGCCCCCACCAGAAGGCCGGCCATTCGAAAGAGAGGCCGAGGAACGGGGCTCGATAGGCCCTTCCCGAGACTGTCCCCGCGTCATGGCCGCCCCTCGGACGGAAATCGAGGAGATGCCAGTCCCGGCCCTTCGAGCGCTCCAGAAGGAAGATCCAGGGCCCCACCCCCAGCGGGTTTCGGATCCTCCCGTCCAGAACCGCTTCGATCCGGAGCAGGGGACCGATGCCGGAGAGGAGGCGGGTCGCCTCGAAGGAGATCCCCGGACGGACCTCGTCGGGCATACGCCGCATCACGGGCCTCAGGCCGGGCCAGGCTTCCGCCGCAGCTCCGAAGGTGAAGCTCCCGGCTTCGACGACCCTCTCGATCCCCCCCTCGATTTCTCCGCGGTTCCAGGAACGGGTGAAGACCTGGAGCGTCTCGAAGGCCGATCCCAGCGAGAAACCGCCCTCAGCGACCCCATCGAGAAGGAAGACGAGGTCGAGCCACCTGCGTCCGGAATCCCTCGCCGTTCCCTCGAAGAGCCAGGCCACCCGGCGGACCCTTCCCTCGATCCGGTTCCGGACCGGAGCGGGCTCCGCCTTCAGGAGCCTCGACTCGGCCGGGAGTTCGAGGAACACGAAGCGGCGGACCGCGGGCCGCAGATCGAGAGGGAGCTGCAGAACGAAACCGCCGGGTTCGGCCCGCAGCGCTTCCTTCGGAAAGCCCCGCCGAAGGACCCGGACCCGGAGACGCCCATCGCTCCCGACGAGCCCCTTTCCGGTGAGGACCTGGACCAGGGAACGGTGCGGATCGTCCCCGTCCTGGACGAGGACCGCGCCTTCCGGGGATTCCACGACCGGAGAGGTCGACAGGGCCAGATCGGCCCGTCCGAGCGGAACCGCGATCTGGCGGATCCCCCGATCCTCCCGGGCCAGGGTGCCGGTGATCCGGTCGGTGACCTCCAGGACGCCGTCCCTCCCGAAGCTCAAGTCGGTTCGTTCCTGAGGTCTGCCTCTTGCGATTCCGGAGGTCCACTCCTCTTCGAGCCCATCGCCTTCTTCCCCCGCAATCCGGGGAAAGGGCATCGACCACGCGACCCGGAACCCGAGATTCGAGGCGGGGCGGGGCGGAGACCGCGGGCGGCTCCTTTCCAGACCCAAGTCCTCGAGAGGAGAATTCCAGGCTCCACCGAAGACGACGATCCCGGAATCCCCGTCGAAAGCCCACTCGGCGAGGTTCCCGACGAGGTCCTCGACTCCATTGCAGGCCCTGCCTCCGGGCCGCCCGCCGCCCATCGCGGGCCCGTGGAGCCCGTTCCGGCGGTGGGCGATCCGCTTCGGATCCCACTCCATCCCCCAGGGGAAACGCCAGGGAAGCCCGAGGTTTCCGGCGAAGGCCAACTCGTCCTCCGCGGGGAGCCTTCCCCCCCGACTCCTCGCGAAGGCCTCCGCGCCCTGGACCGGAACACCCCCGACCGGGAGCGAGGCTTTCCCCGCCGGCGGGTCGTCGCCCTCCCAGTCGAGCGGACGAAAGACCGCCCGGCGGACCGGATCCACGATCGTCTTCAGAAAGGCGGAATACTCCTTGCCGGTGACCTCCCGCTTCATCAGGAGGAAGGGAGGCATCCGGCCGTCCCCGCTTCCGGGAATCCAGGCCGCTCCATCCGGAACCTCCGATTTCGGCAGGGCCCGGAGTACGAGCTTCAGGTCCTGGTCCCGCTTCAACCGCAACTGGTAGATCCCGTCCAGACAGCCCGGCGCGCGGACATGGAGCCTCCATTCCCCGAGCGGGAGGAAGCCGCCCGAGGCCAAGACCGCGACCGGACCCGGGGAAGCGTCGGGCCGGATCCTCCGAGCCAGGACCTTCGCGGACGGCGGTTCGAGGCGGAAACGCAGGCGCGCTCTCCCCTCGGCCCTGGAAAGGGCTTCCACGATCGCCGGATCGTCCGCGAACGGACCGGCGGCCCGGCGGAGCAGGGAACCGGCTCTCTCGTATTCGCCCCGCGCGTAGAGGGTCGCGAAACTCCCGAGGAGGGCCCGCACCCAATCCCCCCGGATCCGTTCGGGGGCCAGACGCTGCAGGACCTCCCGCAGGCGGGCGGCCGCCCGGTCCGGCCTGGCACGCCGAAGGGCATCGAGAGCCGTCGCCAGCGCGTCGCCGCCCTGCATGGCCCGACGACTTCCCTGCCACCAGATGAACCCCGCGCCCGCCATCGTGACGAAGACCGCTCCGGCCAGGGAGGCCGAGATCCAGGCCCTCCGCCTCCGGATCCCCGATTGGAGGCGATGGACCATGCCCGGAGCGCGGAGGCCGACCTGTTCCCCCTGGAGGAACCTCCGCAAGGAGATCGCGAGATCGCGGGCGGACGCGAAGCGGTCCTCGGGTCTCTTCGCGAGGCATTTCAGAAGGATCGCGGCGAGGTCGTCGGGGCAGGCGGGGTTGAAGCGGCGGGGGTCCCTGACCTCCTCCTCGAGAATGCTGCGCATGACGTTCGCGGGATCCCTTCCCTCGAAGGGGGGCTTCAAGGTCACGCATTCGTAGAGCGTGGCGCCCAGGCCGTAGACGTCCACGCGCCTGTCGAGATCGTACGATCCTCGCGCCTGTTCGGGAGCCATGTAGGAAGGGGTCCCGACCGCATCCCCGGTCCGTGTGAGCCCTGCCTGGTTCAGATCCCGGGCCAGGCCGAAATCGACGAGGACCGGCGCCCCGTCCTCTCTGAGGAGGACGTTGCTGGGTTTCAGATCCCGGTGGAGGACCTTGGCCCGATGGGCCGCCTCCAGCGCGTCGGCGAGGGCCGCCCCCCAGGCCGCGACGGAGGCAAAAGGTGGAGCCACCGGGGAGGCGGGCAACCACGACCCACGTTCGAAACCGGCCTCCTCGAGGAGAGTCGCCTCGAAGGTCTCGGGTTTCCGGCCCCGCAGTCTGCGGCAGACCTTTTCGAGAGAAGGCCCCTCGACGAGTTCCATCGCGAACCAGGGACAACCCTCGACCTCCCCGACGACGTGGACTCCCGCGATCCCCGGATGTCGGAGCTTCGCCGCGGAGGCGGCCTCCCTCCGGAAGCGTTCGAGGGCTCCGGAATCCAGGGTCAACTGGGACGGCAGGACTTTGAGCGCGACCTTGCGCCCGAGTCCCTTCTGCCGGGCTTCGAAGACGACCCCCATCCCCCCCGACCCAATTCTCGGAGGATCTCGAAGTCGCCGATTTCCCGGAGCTTCCGCCCGTCTCCGACCATCTCCCCTTTATCGACCGGGGAAAGGGCCCACCCTGACTTCCCCGCCGGAGCCGTCCGGCGGCCTCGGAACTGGACCCGGGGGCCGGCCCGTCCCGATTCCTCCCTTCTTGCAAAAAATATCCGGAATCCCTAGGATCTCTCCGCTTTTCCGCCTTCCAGACCCGCGGATTTCCCTCCTCCGAGGGAGGGTCTGGGCGGCTCAGTTTTCTCCACGTCAGCCGGACGAACAAGGCGATGTCGAATCCGAACCCGAAAACCGCCCTCAAATCCCTTCCCCTCCAGCTGATGGAAGAGGTCAACGGCTCCTTCAGGAAGACCGTCCTCTTGCAGAAACGGGTCCGTGAACTGGTCAGGGGGCAGCGTCCCCTGTTCGAAACCCGCGAGACGAACCCAATCGCCATCGCCCTCGAAGAGATGCGCAGGGGGCTGATCGAACTCTCCGGGGACGAACCCCCCTCCCTCTAGGATTCAAACGGGTCTCGGGTCCTTAGGGATTCCTCAGAGATCCCGGGTTTCCGCGAGCCCCTGGAAGTCCGCCCAGTTCCGGAGTTCCGAGGGGACCTCCCCCCTGCGACTCACGAGGACGAAATGGAGGAGGACCTGGCGCGCTGAAGCGGGCCCGAGGATTTTCGACTCGAACCCGTGGGGAAACCCCGACCCCGTATCGCTGCGGATGCTCCAACGGGCGATTCCATGCTCCTCCCCGGCCAGGTTGCTCGCGACGGCGAGCCCTCGGTGCGCGAGAAGTCCGTTCCGGGTCCTCTTCGGATCCATAGCGAGCTCGAAACCCGGAGGGACGGCGTTCGTCGTTCCGCCGCTGTCGACGACCAGGAAGGCCGAAGGGAACGGGTCCCCGGGCCGCCACAGATGCCGGACGGGAGGAAACGGCAATGCGGGATCCTGCGGGTTGTCTCCATTGAAGAGATGGACCAGCAGAGCGGTCCTCTGCCCCGGATCGGAGATCTCCTCCACCTGGTTCCGGTCTGCCAGGGGCACGGAGACCCAACGGACGAAATCCAGGCTTCCAATCCGCTTCCCGGGGTCGCTGCCCGGGATCGGACGGAGATACCAGACAACCAGCCTGTAGACGTTCGTGCGGCGGAGTTCCCCCGAACCGGTCAGGTCGAACACGTCGGTCCGATCATGCACGGCCATGAGAAGGAGATTCCCGGCCGTCTCCCCGCCGGCTATGTCCTTCTCGAAAAGCAGAGAGGTGTCGAGGACCGGAAGACGGGAGTTTCCGAGGGGAGGGGCGGAAGAACGGTCCAGGCCGGATAGATAGGCGGCGCCCTCGGTACCGGCGACGAAGAGCCGGAAGGCCCGTCCGACATCCCCCCGGATCGCTTCGAGGATGTCCTGCCCCGCACCGGTCAGAGAAGTATCCGTCTCGGCGAAGACTTGCGCCCTCTCGGTCCGGAGGAGCACACCGAAAATCGCCCCCGACAGGACGACGAGGAGCGTCATGACGATGATGAGTTCGACCAGGGTCAACCCCCGGACTCCTCCCTCGGTTCCTCCTCGATGCTCCATGATTCACCTCTGAAGGAAGATCTTCGTCCGGTGGAAGGAGTAGTGCAGAGTCGACCCATTGCGATAGGCCTCCACCTGCAACAGGTACGACCCCTCCGGGAACTTCCCCGAAGGCGTCGCCCAGAGATAGGTCTCGTCGCCAGGCCCCGTATCGGCGAGGAGGAGGAAGGGATCGGCCGGCCTCTCGCCCGGGGTCGCGGGGGAATCATCCTGGACGTATTTCCAGGTCTTCCCTCCGTCCACGGAATAGGAAAGCGTGTATTCCAGATCGTTCTCGTTCCCCGTATAGCCCGAGGGGAAAGAACCCGCGTACTTCTTTCCATCCCACCGCTTCCACGAGATCGTCCAGGTTATGGGGACATCCGAGGGATCCTTCAATTCCGTGATGTCGGTTGGAGATGCGATCTCCACCCTCGGCGGAAGGGAGATCGGATCGGCCAGGGTTGGGTTTCCCGCCTCGAAGAACGAGTGCAGGAGACTGAGAACGGAGAATTTCGCGATGAAGGCGGAACCCGATTCCGTGGTCCTGTCCAGACCGTTCACCACGATGTGGGCGACCTCTCCGGAAGGAGAGGTAAGCCCTACGAGCGAGGATCCCTCCCTTCCGCTCGAATGCCGATAGTACGTCTTCTCGATCACGGCCGAGAACTTCGGGAAATCCCCGTTGAAGAAAAACTCGTCCCCCACCCACCCCGAATAGTTGATCGCGATGTCGAAGGGGCGACTGATCTTCGTAGTCGTCGGCAGCGGGAAGTTGTAGTTCTGGGCGATCTCGGTACCTGCTCCGACGAGGGTGCCGTTCGTTCCGCTCGCGAACTGGTGATGGAAGGTCGAGGAGGTGGATCCGATATTGAAGACGGAAGTGCAACCTTCGGTCGCCGTCCTGCGATTGGCGTTATAGAGCCGGGTCCCTTCCGGCAACCCGACCGTGATGTCATATCTCTGATCCCGGTAGAATTCCCCCAAGGCGTTTCCTGCTGGGAGGTTGCCCGTCGATTCCCAGATCGCAGCCATCGAGTCGGGATAGAGTTCGCCTAGCCAATAGCGACCCCACCAGTAGTTTCCGCCCCCACCCTCGCGGATGATCTTCTGGTAGCGATATTTCGAGTTGCCTCCTCCCGAGATGTTGTCGATGTAGCCCCATCCGGAAGCCCCGTATGGAGCCAGGTTCAGGGGAATCGAATTGGGATAACCGTTCGCGGAGTCGTACCCGATCTCATTGCCGAGACCGACATAGTAGTATGAGAACCCTGTAAGGGTCGTATAGACGGCCCGCGACTTTGTAAGCGATGTGCGGAGCAGCTGCGCATACCGCGCGTAATTGATCTCGACCCGCCCCCGCCAGCGGTCCCGAAGCCGGGAGGGATCGAAGCCGGGCCACCAAGACTTCCTGTTCTTCGTATACGAGAAATTGTCGAAGAACCAGTTGTATCCATTCGGGAAGTTCGCACCTCCGTTTTTCAGATCCGCGTAGGGGCAATGTCGCGGATCCCCCAGGAACTGATAGCGCTCGGTGAAGGGCACGCTCTCCTTGTTCGAGGTCCAGTAGACCCAGGTCCGGCTCAGGTTGTCAGGCTGATAGGGGGTCGGGAAAGCCTTTCCCGTCGTCAAGTCCGTCCCGATCCGTGTCCTGACTTCGAGAACGTGGTCGGAGAGGTCCAGCCGCGATCCCGTGGTTGCTCCATCCAAAACCTCCTTCGGGATCTGGATCCTCCAACGAGCGGTGTTCTTCTCGACCTTTCCGGAAGTCGAAAGATCCGTGGAAAAATCGTTCGCGGACTCGGTCGAACAAGGGATGTATTCCATCCCGTACAGCCTCCGCGAGGAATAGAGCCCCTTATCCTTCGGGGAACTCCCCTGAACGGGCGCGATCGACGGAGTGTTGTGGAGTTCGAGGAGAGTGTAGGATTCCCCCCCGGTCCCCGACCCATCCACGAAGTCGGCCCTGAACCACATCTCCCTGGGTCGAAAGCCCGAAGGGGCCGTCGGTGCATCCGCGAAGGGCTTGTACGTCATGTCCCCGTTTCCTGGATCCACGCCTCCCTCGAGGCGCTGCACCCGAAGCGTCAGGGGGCCGGTCCCTTTTCCGTTCACGTTTTTTGTCAAATCGACATTCATGATTTGCAGGGTGATCGGATCCCCTTCGGTCCTCCCGTCCCCGGGTTTCGATGGATCCCTGCGCCAGGCGTAGACCCGGAATGTGACATCCTCGGATCCCGAGACCGTCGAAGCCCGGAGATACCGCAATCGTTCGGGATGGGTGACGACGCGCAATCCCGGATGCTTCAACGGAGCCTTCGCGGCATCCGAGTAGTTCCGCATCGCCGGCATCGGCAGGAGTTCACCGTGTAGATTGATCAGGATCGCATTTCTGTATTTCGAGGGATTCGTCGCCATGTCCTCGAGAAGCAATCGCCAGGTCGGCGTGTCGGGATCCTCGAGACCGGCTGCGACCCTCGCATCGAAGAGTTCGCGTTCCTCGGGAAGCCGCATCGCGTGATTGAAACGATCGGCGAGAGCGTAAGGGTAGGGGTTCTCGGAGGCGTCATAGTCGTTCACGAAGGCTCCGTCGACCCTCACCCTCGCCTGGAAGAGGTCCGGCACGTAGTACCAGGAACTCGCGGACCCCGTGGGCATCTTGCCCGGATAGAAATAGACCTCGGGAATCAAGGCCTTGGAATCCGTCGCCTTGTTGAGAAACGGCGCGTAGAGCCGGTTCCTCCCATAGGCGCTCTTCGTGATCCAATGCGTCCGGAACTTGACCCCCGGATTGCGCGCTTCCAGGTCGGTGATCGTGGACTCGACGAAAGGCCGGATCGCGTCCATGAACACCCACCATCCCGGTACGTTCTCGAGGGCGAGGAGATAGACGTCGTAGACCTGGGAAGGAGGATAGTTGTCCCCCACGGAGTTGACGACTCCCGACAGTTCGGCAAGCCCGACGTAATTCCCGTCCCCCTTGTCCTTTCCGATCCGGATCGTCACGTACCGGACGTTCCGGTTGTTCAAGCCCGGGAAAGGCTTTACGGTGATCCTCCTCGCCCACAGCCATCTCCCGTCTCTCTTTAGATTCCCTGAAAGAGGATGGTCGGGTTCGATCGGCGCCCCCCCCTTCTCCGCGATCGACAGGACCGGGTTCCAGACGACGCCGTCATCGAAGGAATCGAGGCTGTTCGCGGAGGCCCCCTCCGTCCTGTCCACCCACGCCTTCATCTCCGCCAGGAGGGCGGCCGCCCGCCCATAGGCGAAGGCCTTGTCCTTGTGGTTACCGTTCTGCCGGTAGACCGTCGTCATGTGACCGGCGAGGGTCATCGCCACCGTGACCAGGATCACCAGGGCAAAGGTGATCTCGACGAGGCTGAATCCTCGGGGATGCACGTGATTCCGATGTTCGAACATGACAGACTCCTAATCCGACCGACTTCCCCGGAGAAGCGGAGGCCGCACCGCACCTCCGATCCGATACTGCCCGACCTCGACCATCAAGCTGTTCAGCACTCCGTCGTCGAACTCGAGTTCGGAGTAGTCCCCGAGGCCGCTGAAGGACGTGGACCCCCGGATGATGATCGTCCCCCGCAAGAGGGAAGGCGCCTTGACGACAAGATTCCCCGTCACGTAGAGCAGTCCGTTGAAGAAGGAATTGGATCCGGCCTCGATCGTTACATTTCCCTCCACATAGACGATGCCAGTCCCCTTGAGCGGCCGGGAGGCGTCGAAGACAAGATCCGTCTCGCAGAACAGGAGATAGTTCGTAGGAATGACCGAGGGGAACGCCTCGTTTTGGCCGATGCGGTCATCCGCGAGGGATCGAAGTTGTTCGCGATCCACCCCGAAGACGGCCGGGACAGAATCGTCGTATCCCGAGATCGAGGCGACGGGGGGCATGCCCGAGATCTCGCCCGAGATCGATGGAGAACCCGTTCCCGATCCGTACGCGATGCCCGCTCCCGTCCCCCCTAGGATCCTCCCTTTGGCCCCAAGAGTCACCCCGTCTCCGCGCTGTGAACACAAGGCGGCCTGCGCTGGTGGAGCGAGGGTCAATCTCCGGATTTCGGTTTCGAGGACATCGATCGCGAGGACATGATTCGGAGACTCGTTGAAAGGCTTCGTCGCATCAACCCTCCGGAAGACGAAACTCCGGCTGACCAGCCGCCAGACCGTCCCCGGAGTCACCGCGCCCCGTTCTTCGGAGATATCCTTGACCTCCGGTTCGAGGGGAGACTGGCCCGGTTCGTATTTCCGGACTTCGTACCTCCCATAGATACCATGGCCGATCTCGAATTCGCGGACGATGCCGATCGAAGGATCGTCGGTATCGAGGATCGGGGGAACCGCACCCTTGTCCAGTTTCGGATCGAAGACCGTCACCGGCTGGCTCGTCTGCCTCCGGAACCAGGCGAGACCGTCGGTCAATCCCGCCTCCGCGAACTGTCTCGCCTGACCGAGGCGGAGGAAGGTCGTATTCGTTTTCTTCTGGGAGGATTCCATGACCGTGACCCCGGAAAGGACGATGCCGAGGACCATGATCGTGAGGAACATCGCGAAAACCATCGCGATCCCCCGTTCTCCATGCCGTGGATCGATCGAACTTCCGAAACGTTGCTGCCGCCGATGAGCGGGTTCCATTCCTTCGTCCTCCCCGCCCTCTATCGGCCACGGCCTCTCCGCGGAAGCGGGATTCTCTCCCTCACAATCGCAGTTTCCCATGTCATCGGGCGTCCTAGACAGGCGGCTTTCCGTCTCCGCATTCAAGTCCGAAGGCCATTCCGCTCCGGCCCGATCGATCCGCCGGAACCAGCCCGGGAACCTCGAGGAAGGACTCATTCGTTCCCTCCGGTCAAGAAACCGGGAATGAGCGGAAGAACCCGACATCGGAAGGATCACGGTCTCTCAGTCCCCAGGCCTCGAGGGTCGGGTTCGCCGGCCCGTCGGGACGGAAGAGGACCTCGGGGACCTCGACGGACGGCCGCACCGGCACCGACCCCAAGTCCTGCGGTTTCCGGATCCACACCCCGCCTCCTTCCTTCCGGGCCGAGGAGCGGGGGTGATGCGTGAAGTGGTAGTAGTGCAACCTCGGGCACCAGAGCGTGCGTGAGGAAGACTGGATGTAGACCCCTCCCGTCTCCAAGTACCCGTGCCGGCCCCATTCGAGCCCGTTCCCCCTCAAATTGCAGAGTGAGCTGATCCGGATCGCGAAGTTGTAGCAGCCGTGATCTCCGTCGGGCTGCAGGAGGTCCTGGGGGATCGAGGTCCCCGGGCCCTCGTATCCCGGATGCACCGGACGGAATCCGATGTTCTTCACGAGGATCCCGTCCGTCGGGCTGTGGTCCCCCGGGACCTCCGGGTTTCGCGGCGGATCGGGAAGAGGAGGTTCGTGCTCCGTAACCTCGAGGAGCCTCCTCGCGAACGCGAGGTGGGCACCGATATGAACCTCGTCCCCATCCAGGAAGAGGACGTGGGTTCCACCCGCCTCCCGCGCGGTCTCCAGGCATCCCTCCCTGTTGGCCTGCTCGCTCTCCCCTCCGTATTCGGGATGGATGCGCAGGCGGTCCCCGAGATGTTTCATCCCGCGGACGATCTCCAGGGTCCTGTCCTCGGAGTGGTTGTCGAAGAAGTGGATCTCATCGACCCAGGGCTGGACCGAGGTCAGGGCGTACCAGATCCAGTATTCCTCGTTCTTGGCCATACAAAGCGCGATCAGCTTCATTCCGGGCCTGCACCCTTTCGACTCGAGGACTCTTCGGGGAACGGACGGCGGGGGGAGGGAGCCCCGGTACAATCGGAACCGGGGGCGCATACGTTTCCTTATCGGCCGCCGCCCTTACGAACCTTCGTCCGGGTTCCAAGGGAAGAGCGAACTCGTTGAGGAGAGGGCCCGAATCCGAGGCCCCCGGGGCCGGGGTTCACGGGGACTCTCCCGAAGAGGCTCTTCCAAGCCTCGGCAACACCACGGCAACCCACTGTAGATCAAAGAGTTACAACGGAGACGGCCCGAACCCCGAGGGCTTTTCCATTCGATCCTTGAGGAAGCGGGGCCTCGGGCCGAAATTGCTTCGCCTTTCCCCGTAATCCGACGATCCCGCAACCGAGGACGAAATGGCACAGGTCGAGGAGCTGGTGGACGACAACTTTCAAACCGCGGTCGAGGGCGCGGAGGTTCCGGTCCTGGTGGACTTCTCCGCGACATGGTGCCAACCCTGCAAGGCCCTGACACCCTTGATCGAGCAGATCGCGACGGAATACGAAGGTAAGCTCCTCGTCCGCAAGGTCGACATCGACAAGGCCCGCCAGACCGCCATCCGCTTCGGGATCCAGGGAGTCCCGACCTGCGTCTTCTTCAAGAATGGGGCCGAGGTGGACCGCTTCATCGGAATGAAGGACATCCGGGAGATCCGCAACCAGGTCGACAAGGTCCTGGACTGACGCCGGCCTCCCCCCTCAGGGAAGCCCCCCGCTCCCCTCGACGGGACGCCCGTCCTTCCACTCGTAGAAACCCCGCCCGACCTTCCTGCCCAACCGCCCCTTGGCCACGAGATCCTCGAGGAGTCTCGGGGGGGCGAAGCGGGCCTCGTCCAGTTCCGCAGAGAGGTAACGGGCGATCGATAGCCGGACATCCAACCCCACGAGGTCCGTGAGTTCCAGAGGACCCATTGGATGCCGGTACCCGAGCTTCATCGCCTTGTCGATGTCCGATGGGCTCGCGACGCCCTCCTCCACCATGCGGACCGCTTCGAGACCCAGGGCGAGACCCAGTCTCGAACTCGCGAAACCCGGAGAATCCCGGACGAGAATCGGCTCCTTCCCTTGTCGGAGCGCGAACTCCCGCGCGAGATCCAGGATCCGGGGAGAACTCCGTTCCCCCCGCACGATCTCGAGCAACTTCATCAAGGGCGGAGGATTGAAATAATGCAGCCCGACGAACCGTTCCGGTGCGACGAGATCCTTCGCGATCTCGGAAACGGAGAGAGAGGAAGTGTTCGTCGCGAGGAGGCAATCCCGGTCGACGAGTTCCTCGACCCTCCCGAAGATCTCCTTCTTGATCTCCATCCGCTCCGGCGCGGCCTCGATCACCGCCCCGGCCCCGAGACAAGCCTCATCGAGCGAGGCGGTCGTCGAGATCCGACTCAGGGCGGAACGCATGTCTTCCTCCGACACCTTCCCCAGGGTTTTCCCCTTCTCGAGCATGACCTCGATCCGGCGCTTGCCCTCTTCACACAGCCGTTCCTCGAGGTCGTACAGGACCACCTCGAAGCCCGCCTGCACCAGGACCTGCGCGATTCCGTGCCCCATCGTCCCCGCACCGAGAACCGCGATTTTCCGGAGATCCTCGATCCCCTTCATGCGCTCCCTCCTTCCTTGCCCCCCCGCTCCTTTTCTTTCTGTTTCCGTTCGAGGAAGGCCCTCATCCGCCGGCGCTTCTCCTCCGACTCGAAGAGGACGGCCTGCGCTGCGCTCTCGAGGGCGAAGGCCTGATCCGGGCGAACCCGCCACAGGGCGTTCAGGACCCGCTTGGCGAGCCGGGACGCGAGAGGGGCCATGCCCGCGATCTCCCGGGCCGCTCCACGCGCTTCGTTCAGGACCTCGTCGTCCTCAACGACCCGGGAGACGATGCCGAAGCAGAGCGCCTCCTCCGCGCTCAGGATACGGCCGGTCAGGATCAGGTCCTTCGCGACCCCCATCCCGGCAAGGGCCGGAAGCCTGTGCATACCGCCCGCGGCCGGGAGGATGCCGAGCCGGAGTTCGGGCTGCCCGAAACGGGCGGACTTTCCCGCAATCCTCAAGTCGCAGGCCATGGCGAGTTCCATGCCCCCGCCGAGCGCCCACCCCCGGACGGCGGCCACGACCGGGACCGGATGCTCCTCGATCCGGGTGAAGAGCCGGGCATTGATCCCCGCGAGGGATTCGAGAGCTCCCCGTCGCTCGAGTTCGGCGATGTCGGCCCCCGCGACGAAGGCCCGTTCCCCGGCCCCGGCCAGTACGACCGCCCGCACGGTCTCGTCGCCGGCCAGATCCTCGAAGGCGCGATGGAGCGCCTTTACGGTCTCGAGGTTCAGGGCGTTCCGTTTCTCCCTACGGTCGATCGTCACTTCCGCGACGTCGCCTTCCTTCAGGACCGTTACGGGTTTCGGACTCATGCTTCCTCCTTAGTCTCCCTCCGGAGAGGACGAACCCTCCCCGAGGTCGATGACGACCTTGCCGAAGACGGCCCTCTCCTCGAGCAGGCGATGGCCCTCGGGAAGGGTTTCGAGCCCCACGAGGACCTTTCCCAGCCTGGGCTTCAAGGCGCCATCTGCGACGAGGGAGGCGATACGGTGCAGGGATCCCTTGCTCCCCATCGTCGCCCCGAGGATCGAGAGGCTCTTGTAGAAGACGTGTCCGAGATGGATTTCCGCTTCCGGCCCGGAGGTCGCGCCACAGGTCACGAAACGCCCTCCCCGGCCGAGGCATCGGAGCGACTCTCCGAAGGTCTCCCTCCCGCAGTGGTCGACGACGACCTCGACCCCTTCCCCGGCCGTCCATTCCCTGACCTTTGCGGCGATGTCCTCCTCCTCGTGATTCCAGGCGTGCTCCGCCCCTTCCTCGAGGGCCTTCGCGCATTTCCCGGGGCTTCCCGCGGTCGCGGCCACACGCGCCCCGAGAAGCCGGGCGATCTGCAGAGCCGCGACGCCCACTCCGCTCCCCGCCGCCCGGATCAGAACCCGTTCACCGGGGGCGACACGGGCCCGCTCGACGATCATGCTCCACGCGGTCTGGTAGGTCAGCGGAAAGGCCGCGGCGATGTGGGGATCCATGCCTTTTGGGCGGAGGGCCAGGTTCGAGGCGGGGAGGACGACATCTTCCGCTCCCAACCCGTCCCGAGCCTCGCCGAGGATCGCGTACTCCCGGCAGAACATGTCCTTCCCCGACTGGCAGGGACGGCAGCGCCCGCAGGAGACCCCCGGCCAGATCAGAACGGGGTCGCCGACCTGGACCCCCCGGACACCGGCTCCGACCTCCACGACCCGTCCGGTACCGTCCGATACGGGGATCAGAGGCAGGGGGAACCGATGCCCCCTCACCCCGCGCCGGACCCAAAGGTCGAGGTGGTTGAGGGCGAGGGCCTCGATCCGGACGCGGACTTCTCCCGGCCCCGCCTCGGGTTCGGGGATCCGGACGAGTTCCAGGACCTCGAGCCCCCCGTGTTCCTCGATCCGCCAGGCCCTCACCCCGCCCCCCCCCCGGATGGCCGACCTTCCCGCCGGATCCCCTTCTCCCTCATATTCGATCCTTTCCACAACGGTCCGCGACGGCATCGAATCCGGACGGGGCTTCCCGCCGGCCGCTCATTGAGGCAGGGCGGGCGGCGCTTTACAAGGGGGCGCTTTTAGGGGGTGGAACGCCTCTTCCCCTCCCGACTCCCCCTTTCCGCGGCCAGGCGATGCGCATACGGAGCATCCGGATCGAAGATGGCTGCATCTCCTGCAGCCTCTGCCAGGACTACGTACCCGAAGTCTTCCTCGTCGAGGACGGGGAGAACTGCGTGATCCGTGAGGATGCAACCCTCTGGTTCGAACGCAGGCTCGAGGATCTCCTCACTGCGGCCGAAGACTGCCCGGTCGAGGTCATCCGCATCGACGGAGCCGGACCCGGACCGGCCTGAAGAGCCCGGCTCCCGTTCAGGGGACGACCTCCTCCCTTAGGATCTCCTCGAGGGCCTGGTCGAGGGTCGGATACTCGAAATGGAATTCGATCTCCTGCAACCTCGCAGGTAGGACCCGCTGCCCGGTCAAGACGACCTCGGCCCCTTCTCCGAGGGCGAGCTTCAAGGCGAAACCTGGAGCCGGCAACCAAGACGGGCGGTTCAGATGCCTTCCAACGGCGGCGGCGAAATCCTTCATCCTCTCGGGCCTCGGCGCGGTCCCGTTGAAGGCTCCCGCGAGGTCCTCCCGATCGAGGAGACAGAGCAGGATCCGCGTCAGGTCCTTCCGGTGGATCCAGGACACCCATTGGCGCCCGTGACCGAGCGGACCTCCCAGCCAGCGCCGGAACATCGGGATCATTCTCTCGAGCGCTCCGCCGCTGCGGTCGAGCACGACCCCGATCCTGCAAAGGCAGACCCTGACCCCCAAGATTTCGGCCTCCCTCGCCCTCGCCTCCCAATCCCGGCAGAGTTCGGAGAGGAAACCGGATCCCGGTTCGGATTCCTCGGTGAGGGCGACATCGTCCACTCGCGGCCCGTACCACCCGACCGCGGAGGCGGAAACGAGGGTCCTCGGGCGCGTCGAGGCGGCCTCGAGCGCCTCGACGATCCTCCTCGTCCCCGCAAGACGGCTTTCACGGATCCGCGCCTTGTGTTCTTCGCTCCAGCGCCGCGCAAGGAGATTCTCGCCCGCAAGATGCACGACGGCCTCGAAACCGGAGAGGTCCAGTCCATCCCAGGACATCGTCCCCGCCAGCCCGCGGAAGGGAATGGGGAGGCTTTCCGGCCTCCGACTCAGGATCGTCACCGCGTCCCCCCGTTCGATCAGGGCCTCGACGAGAGAACGCCCCAGAAACCCGGTTCCGCCGCTGACCAAGACCTTCATCTCCGCCTCCTCACGTTCGACCCTCGCCGCGGGATTCTATCCCCTCGGGGAGAGGAAGTCGTGGGGAGGCGCATCCAGGGGATTTCCTGGGGATCGGCGGGGATTCCGATAGAATCCGCGGAGCCTCCCGGCGGGAGCTGCCCGTTTCCCTTCCGGAAGGCGGAGAGGGAGACCGGCGCATGAAGGAAGAGCCCGAGAACACGACGATCTTCGGGAAGATCCTCCGCGGAGAGATTCCGGCGGAGGTCGTCCACGAGGACATCCACTGCCTGGCCTTCAAGGACATCCAGCCCGTCGCGCCCCAGCACATCCTGATCATCCCCAAGCGCCACATTCCGAGGTTGTCCGAGGCGACCGAGGAGCAGCGCACGATCCTCGGACATCTCCTCTTCGTCGCCGCGAAGATCGCCCGGGATCTAGGATTGGACCGGGAGGGCTTCCGGGTCGTCGTCAACGACGGCGAGCGTGCATGTCAGTCCGTCTTCCACCTCCACCTCCACCTGCTCGGCGGCAGGGACTTCAGCTGGCCGCCCGGTTGAACGGTTCCCCCCATTTCCGGGAAGCGACCATTCGGTTCCGAATCGAAAAGGGATCGCGATGCTGAATCTGCAGACGTATTTCGTCCGCGAACACGTCGGGATGTTCAAGCTCCACGAGGCCTACGACATCCTGGACCCTTCGACAGGAAACGTCATGGCCACCGCGGTGGAGGAGGCCTCCCCCCTCCGCAAGATGCTCAAGGTCTTCCTCGACAAGCGCATGCTGCCCTTCAGGATCGAGCTGAAAGACCCGCAGGAGAGGACCCTGCTGGTCATCGAGCGCGGATTCACCTTCCTCCGCTCGAGAGTCCGGGTCCTCGACGCCCAGGGCAACCTCCTCGGCACGTTCAAGCAACGCCTGCTCTCGATCGGAGGCCGTTTCGACATCCTCGACAATCAGGACAATCCCGTCGCCCAACTCCGGGGCAACCTGATCGGCTGGGAGTTCCGCTTCCTCGACTCCGAGGACAACGAACTGGGCCAGATCACGAAGAAGTGGGCGGGCGTCGGAAAGGAACTCTTCACCTCAGCCGACAACTACGTCGTCAGCCTGGCCGAAGGAGTGGACCCGGAAGCCCTCGGCCCCCTGATGCTGGCGGCGGCTCTCTGCGTCGACATGGTCCTGAAAGAGGGGAAGTGACCCGGAACGTCCCTTCTCAGGCCTTCCAGGAAAGGAAGGGGTTCGGCGGCGCAATAGGGGTTCCGGATCGAAAAGAAGCCCTTCGAAACCAAGGCGGCGGGAACCCCTTATGGCAACGGAGGTAGGACCGGACTTTCCATCCACGATGTCCCTTCCGCCGAAAGGCGGAGCATGGACTTCGCCGCCCTGGTCTGCATCGAACTCAGCCCGGATCGATACGTCGCCCGCTTCAGGTTCCGGAACGGGGAGGGAACCGCCTTCGGGTATCTGCCCCACGTGCCCGGCTTGAACCCCTATCTCCTCCAGGAGGGGGACGAAGTCGAGGCGTGCGTCCTGATGTACGGCGGCCGCCTCGAGGTCATCGCGGTCCGCGGACAGGGGGAGCGGCTGTCCGACCCCCACGATCCGGCCCCCGAACGGGTCCTTTGAGGCCCGGGAGTTCTCCACCCCCCCGCTCCCGGTCGGCACGCCCCCCTGACGAAAAGGGAGATCCTCCCTGGAGGTTCCGGAAACGGGAATCCCGCTTCCCGGTTTCGGGAGGGCGACGGCGCCCTCCCGGAATCATCGAATCCAAAGGGGGAACGAATATGCGCAGCATCATCATGTTTCTGGGGATCCTGGCCCTTCTCTGCGGTCGATCCGCGGCCCAGGTCCGGTTGACCGGCAGCATCGACGGGAACACCGTGCATTACAAGATCACGGGCCTGAAGGGAGGAGAGAGCTACAAGATCACGATCCAGCACGACCGGAAGAACGGTCAATCCTCGTCCTCGACCCGGAAGGCCGACAAGAACGGGACCGTCAAGGGAAGCGGCACCCCCGGCAACGACAAGATCAAGCCCGGGGATTCGGTCACGGTTTCCGTCGAAGACTCGAAGGGCAGGCAGATCAAGAGCAAGAGCTTCGAGAAACCGGTCCCGAAGGAAGGGGAACAGAGCTTCCTCGATCTCATTCCCGTACTCGGCTGGCTCGTCCGGCTCGCGAAGGCCCTGGGCGTCTGAACGGAGGCCGGAGTGCCGAGGATGGACGGGAAGACGATCCTTGTCCTTGCCTTGATCGGCGCGGGTCTCGGCCTTCCCTTCTTTCCAGGAGGGAACGCGGGACCCGCCCCGGCCGATCCCCCTCTCCTCCGGGGCCGCGAACCCCTCCCCGACGAGCCCCGCGGGCAGCTCGGCGGGACTCCCGTCCTTCTCCGCCACGAGGCGAATACGGGGCGGAAGGGAGGAAGGCCCCTCCGCGGGCCGGGACGAACACGGGGAACGACCGTCGGGGAGCCCCTGCGGGTCCGTCTCCGGGAATCCACAGGAGCCTTCCCCCGGGAAGCGGTCCTCTTCCTCCTGGACGGCGGCGGCGCGGTCCTTCGCGGACCCGTCCGGGCGGATTCCGGAGGAGAGGTCTCCCTCAGCCTTCCACCGGCGGCGCGGAGGATCCGCGCCCTTGCGAGAGGATGCGAGGCGAAGACCTGGAGACTCCCGGCGCCACCTCGACCCCGTGTCCTCCTCCTCGTGCTGGAAAGGGCGCCTCTCCTCCTGCGGGCCCGGGTCTTCGACGCCGAACGGCCGGGCGGGGGACTCCCCGGCCTTCTCTTCGAACTCCGGATCGGGGACGACTCGTTCCTCGGCCTCAGCGGGAAGGACGGAGCCCTTCGGATCCACGGACGTTCCGGACGGAAAGGGACGGGGCATTCCTTCCGCCTCGTCCTCGACGAACCCTCCTGGTGCCAGATGCTCCGGGACCGGAACCTCCCACGGATCCCCGTGGAGGAGACGCTGCCGGTCCCCCTTCTCCGGTGGTCCTCCCTGCGACTCGATCTGCGGGAACCGGACGGAGCCCCGGTCCGGAAAGGCGAGGTCTGGGTCTCCCTCGACCCCGGCCGCCTGCCGGGCCTCCCCCCCTCCGCCCGGATCGGGTTTCCGGAGAACGGTCTTCTCTTCCGCTTGCCGGGCCGCGTGCTCCATCCCGTTCCGGCCGACGGTGTCGGATGGGCCCTCTTCGACCCCGAATCGAAGACGCGGAGGCTCGAGAGGATCCCCCCCGGGCTCCCCCTCCTCCTCCTCTTCCGGAGACCGGGGGAGGAACTCAGGCGACGACCCCTCCGACCTCTCCGGCCCGGAGAAACGGCGAAGCTGCGATGGACGCTCCCTGCCCGCCATCGAGAGTCCCCCCGCTTGACCTTTCTCGTCCTTGATGAAGGGGGAAGACCTCTGCCCGGAGCGCAAGTCTGGCGATTTCTCTCCGAAGAACGTGAAGGGGACCTCTTCCCGGCCGACCGGAATGGACGAATCGAAATCCCAGCGGGATCGGCCGGAGGGTCCCGTTCCGACGTGAGCTATTGCTTTCGGGCGGAGGGCCGCCTTCCCCGCGTCCTCCACCTCCACGGAGAGGAGACCGGGAAGCTCCTCCGGGTCCGCCTGCTCCCGAACCCCGCGGTCTCGACCTTTCGGATCCTCGCCCCGAGGAAATCCGACGGAAAGGATCCTCCCATCCTCCTCGAGGGGACCCGCCTGATCCTGAGGCCCTCGGCTCTACCCGGCGAGGCCTGGATCCCCGAACCTCCTCTGGTTCTCCTCCTCGATGCGGGCGGGAAGGCCCGCACGGCGGTCCTGGACCCGGGGAGGGAATACGAGGCGGTCTGGACGGACGGACGACGGAGTCACCCGCTCGCTCGGATCCGCCCCGGACGCGGTGAACGGACCTTCCGGCTCCCCCGGCGGTTCAGCGCACCGCCATGATGTTGAAGTACCGGGCCCCGGGATGGTGAACGATGATCGCCGAGGTCGATTGCTCGGGTTCGAGCTGCCAGTCCTCGGTCAGCGAGACCCCGATCCGATCCGCCCCGAGCAAGGCCAGGATCTTCTCCTGGTCCTGGAGGTTCGGGCAGGCCGGATACCCGAAGGAATAACGGCTCCCGCGGTATCCCTGGCGGAAGAGCCCCTCAATCTCCAGGCTGTCCTCGTCCGCAATCCCGATCTGCTGGCGCATCCTCTTGTGCCAGTACTCGGCTAGGGCTTCGGCGGCCTCCACGGAGAGCCCATGGAAATGGAGATAGTCGTCGTATCGATCGGCCTCGAAGAGGCGGCGGCTCGTCTCTCCCGCGACCTTTCCCATCGTGACGACCTGGAACCCAACGACATCCGTACGGCCCGAGGACTCGGGAAGGAAGAAGTCGGCGATGCACAGCCGCCGCCCCTTCGGTTGGCGGGGGAAGGAGAAACGAGCGATCTCGCAGCCGTTCGCGGGATTCAGAACCCTGAGATCGTTCCGTTCCGACCAGCAAGGGAACCAACCATAGGAGACCCTGGGCTCGAGAAGGCCCTCCTCGAGCACTTTCCGCTTCCATTCCTCGAATTTTGGTTCGACCTCTTCACGGATCAGCGCCTCGTAATCCGCCTTGGTCGCCTTCCCCTTCCGGTATTGCCACTGGAAGCGGAACAGCACCTTCTTGTTGATGTAGGCAAGGATCGCGGGGAGATCGAGTTCTAGGGAATCGACGATCCGGGCCCCGAGGAACGGCGGCTCGGGAACCGCATCACAGGGGGAGACGTCCGTCGGCTCCGCGTATTCGTCGAAGGCGTGCTCCAAGCGTTTCTCGCGGTCGTAGCGCGTCTCGTGACGCACGACCTTCTTCGGAGTCTCCGCGGTCAGCATCCTCACGGGCGCGGCGCCGGTGATCTCGTCCATCAGGTGCAGGCCCGAGAATGCGTCCTTTCCGTAGAACACACACCGGTTCCCGTAGGCTTCACGTAGGTCTCCTTCCACGTAGGCGCGGCTCAAGGCCGCCCCCCCGCAGATCACGGGCGTCTTCCATCCTTTCTCGGCCATGACCTCGAGGTTCTCCTTCATGACGACCGTGGATTTGACGAGGAGACCGCTCATGCCGATCGCATCCGCCTTGCACTCCTCCGCGGCCTTGAGGATGGATTCGAGGGGCTGCTTGATCCCGAGGTTCACGACGCGATACCCGTTGTTCGAGAGGATGATGTCCACGAGGTTCTTCCCGATGTCGTGTACATCGCCCCGCACGGTGGCGAGCACGATCGTCCCCTTGGTCGCGCCCTCGACCTTGGACATGAAACCCTCGAGGTAGGAGACGCAGGTCTTCATCGTCTCGGCGGATTGAAGCACGAAGGGGAGTTGCATCTCGCCGGACCCGAAGAGTTCACCGACCGTCCTCATCCCCTCGAGAAGGATCTCGTTGATGACGGCGACGGGTTTGCGGGTCTTCAGGGCCTCGTTGAGGTGCTTCTCGATGTCCTTCGCGTTCCCGTCGACGATGCGCCGCCTCAGCCTCTCCTCGACCGGAAGGGATTCCTCCTCCTCGCTTCCGGCGGAGGAAGCGACCTTTCGGCTTCCGAATCGTTCGATGAATGCAAAGAGAGGATCGTAATCTTCCCTTCTGCGATCATAGATCAAATCGAGGGCGACCTCCCGATCCTCGTCCGATAGGGTGTGGACTGGAATGATCTTGGCCGCGTTCATGATCGCGGCGTCCAGCCCCCGGGCTCTCGCCTCCTGGAGAAAGACGGAGTTGAGAACCCTGCGGGCATAGGGTTTCAATCCGAACGAGATGTTCGAGAGGCCGAGGAGGGTCCTCACTCCGGGGAGAGCCCTCTTGATCTCCTCGATCGCGGTCAGGGTCTGGATTCCCGCGTCCCGGCTGTCCTCGTCCCCGGAGGCGATCGTGAAGGTCAAGGGATCGAACAGGAGCACCTCCGAGGGGAGGCCGTGACGGCGGGTCGCGATGTCGTGGATCCGGACCGCGATCTCGAGCTTTCGCTCCCAGGTCTTGGCCATGCCCTCCTCGTCGATCGTCAATGCGACGAGGACGGAACCGTGCTTCCTCGCGAGACGGCAGATCTCGTCGGCTTTCCCCTCGCCGTCCTCGAGATTGATCGAGTTGATGATCGCCCTCCCCGGAACCGTCTCGAGAGCCGCAGCCAGGACGTCGAGCTGCGTCGTATCGATCATGATCGGGGACTGGACCCGGGTCACGAACCTCGAGAGGACCTCGCACATGTCCCGCTTCTCGTCGCGACCCACGAAGGCCGTGCACACGTCGAGGACGTGGGCACCCTCCCGGACCTGCTCCTTCGCGATTTCGACGAGCCCGTCCCAATCCTCGGCCAGCATCGTCTCGCGGAACTTCTTGGAGCCATTCGCGTTCGTTCGTTCGCCGATGATCAGGGGGCCGGCCTCCTGGTCCAGGGGAACCGCCCCGTAGAGGCTCGCGATGGAGGGGGGATATCTTTCCGGCCGCGCGGCGGGGGCGAGATCGGCGACCGCCTCCACCAGGACCTTGGTGTGTTCGGGCGTCGTGCCGCAGCATCCCCCGACCGCCCCGACCCCGTAGTCCTCGATGAAACGGCGGAGGTGCTCCGCGAGTTCTCCGGGCTTGAGGTCGTAGACCGTCCGCCCCCCGACGTTCCTCGGCAGGCCGGCATTCGGCATGGCGAGGACCGTGCGGGTCGAATGCTCCCCGAAGGCGCGCACGTGTTCGCGCATGAGGTCGGGCCCCGTCGCGCAGTTCAGACCCACGATGTCAACCGGGAGAGATTCGAGCACGACCAGGGCGGCCGCGGCGTCCGAGCCGAGAAGCATCGTTCCGGTCGTCTCGATCGTGACCGAGACGAGGATCGGGACCTCCCGCCCGACGATGCTCATCGCCTCTTTGCACGCGGAGACCGCGCAACGGATCTGGAGGAGATCCTGGCAGGTCTCGATCTGCAGGATGTCCACCCCTCCTTCGAGGAGACCCCGGGCCTGCTCCTGGTAGAAGGCATGGAGATCGGCGAAACTCACGTGCCCCAGGGTCACGAGACGGGTCGTCGGCCCCATCGACCCAGCGACGAAACGCGGTTTCCCCGGGGTCGAGAACTCCAGCGCGGCCTTCTTCGCCAGTGCGGCCGCCTCGCAGTTCAGCTCGAGGGTCCTGTCTTCGAGGTCGTATTCGGCCAGCACGAGGCTCGTCGCCCCGAAAGTATCGGTCTCGATGACATCGGCCCCGGCCTCGAGATACGCGCGATGCACTTCTTCGATCAGATCCGGACGGGTCTCGACGAGGATCTCGTTGCAGCCCTCCCTGCCGTCGAAATCCTCCGGCCCGAGCCCGGCCTCCTGGATCATCGTTCCCATCGCCCCGTCCCAAACTAGGACCCGCGTCTTCAGGGCGGCGAGGATCGGGAACATCCCCGCCCGCTCGGCGGGACGGAAGGCACCGGCTTCCACCCTTGTCATGACTTGACCCCAAGAGCGAGGAGTAGGGAGAGATGAGGAGCCTTGGGTTCGTGCCCGAGCCTCTCGACCGTGACCCCCGTCATCCCCGCGCCCTCCAGCCAGCGTTTCAGAGATCGTCTACCGAATCCCGGATGCATATGCCCGTACTCCTCGAGCATTCTTCGGTCTTCATGACGTTCCAGCGTGAGCACGACCGCGCGTCCTCCAAGCCGCAGGAGGCTGCAGCCCGCCCGGATCGCCGCACGGGGATCCTCCGCGTACTGGAGGCTCTGGAACCAGAGCACCGTATCCGCCTCCAGGTCTTCGAACGGAGGGGATTGCATGTCCCCTTCGAGGAACTCTACATTCCGCCACGAACCCTCCCGAGCCCGTTCGCGCCCCCGCTCGACCATTCCCCGATGGGAATCGAGACATAGGAGCCGCTGGGAGGCGGGCGCAAGGAAGGGCAGGAGAGCCCCGTCCCCCGAACCCATGTCGACGCAGACCCCGAGATCGAGGAGCCGCCCGAGCCCCAAGGCGAGGGTGGACCAGGATCTTCCGGGGACCCATCTCCGGTCCAGGCTGCCTGCGGCCCGGTCCAGCCAGGTTCCCTCGCGCCTGGCGGCCAGCGTCCTCGCCAGCCGCTCCCGGTCCGCGGCGAGCCGCGGGTCCTTCTGAAGCCTTTCGTAGCTGAGTTCCCAGATCTTCCATCCGGAGGTCTCGATCGCGGATTCGGCGATCCTGTAATAGGACCTCGTTCCTTCCTTCCTGTCCTGGACGAAACCCGCCTCCTTCAGGCGGCCGAGTTGCGTCGAAATCGTGGATTGCCGTTGTTCGAGGACGGCGGCAAGCTCCCCCACGCTCAGTTCCTCCTCCTTCAGGAGCGCGAGGATCCTCAGACGGGTTCCGTCTCCGAGCAGCTTCATGCCCTCGGTCCAGGTCGGAAGATCATTCATCGTTCCATCTTGATAGACCGATAAAATAAATCGGTCAACCGCCCTCTTCCCCGAACCCGGGGCACACGCCGGATCGTATCCGGACGCGGCGCGACGAGATCAGGGACCCTCCCAAGCTCGGGAGGGGTCCACCCGGCCTCCCTTATTTCTCGAGGAGGGCCGGGAAACGGGGCAACCAGCGGTGAAGGAACCCGGCCCAGGCGCGGGAGAGGCTCTTCGGATGGGGTTTCCCCTCGACGACGAGGGGTCCTATGGCCGTCGCCGGCTCGTTCTCCTCTCGAGACTCGAAGGGTTGGACAAGGATCAAGGCGCCCCGGGAGGGGAGCTTGGAGGCCTTCATCCGCGCAATCTCCTCTCCGTCTCCTGAGAAGACGACCTCGGCCCCCTTCCGCGCGATGGTGAACTCCCCATCGTCCTGGAGAACCCCCAGCATCGTCTCCATGGCCTTCTTCCGGATCTTCCTGCTGACCCTCCGCCTACCGTCCACGAAGCCGAGCATCCCCCCCCAAGACCAGAGCGTATAGGTCTGGGGCCTCAGCGCATGGAGGAGGATCGGAGGAGGGATCCGAATCGAGTTGTATTGCTCCCCCTCATCGCTGATCTCGCTCGTGACGAGGACCTTGAACGAAACCTGGAGATCCCCCTCGAATTGCAGCTTGTGGCGGAGGTAGCCCTTCTCCATGAAGAGAGCACGACCCTCCTTCCGGTCCACCCTCAGGATGTCGTGCGCCTTCGTTCCGAGCGCCCCGAAGGTCGTCGTGAATCCGTCCTTCGCCGGATCGACCGGGATCCAATCCCGAGCCTGGGAGTCGCTCTTCCAGTCGTATTCGATCCGGACCCGGCCCCTGGGCAAGTAGGTGACCTTTCCTGCGAGACCGGGAAGCCGGTTCCGGCTGGAATCGAAGGCTTTCCTAAGGAGGAGAGGCAGGCGGCTCCTCACGATCCACCGGAGTTCCGGGCTCGACTTGCCGTCGAGATCCCTTGCGAGCCCGGCGAGGACCTTTTCCCCGTCCGCAGAGCCGAGGAGGTCCATCCTGGCGGCAAGGAAGAGGTCCAAGAGGTCCAGGGCCGGCCCGGCCTCGCGGAAGAGTTCCTCCGGCGGAAGCAGACCCCGCTTGGCCGCCCTCTTCTCGGCGGCCTTGCGTCTCGTACCCTCGAGTCCGCGGAGATGCAGACCGACGAGGACACGGATTCCGAGTCTCCGTTCCTTCGTAGAGAGGAGTTTCAGCCGATCGAGGGTCTCGCCCAGGAAATGGGGCGGGACCTCCCCGAATCCGAGGACCTTCGTCTTCCCCTTGCGTTCGACCTGGAAGGTCCGCTCCGAGGGCCTCCAGGCTTTCAGGATCCAGGCGAGGTAGCGCGTCCTCCGGCCGTATTCCGGGAGGAAGATCTTGACCTTCCGACGACCCTCGAGAGCCTTCGCCAGCTCGCCCATGACATCCTCGATCCCGTCGGCGGCGTCGTCCACGTCGTCGCCGACCCCGAGATCCACGGCTTCGACCATCTCCCTCGCACTCTCCAGGTCAAGGTTCCGCAGAGCCATCAAGGCCCGGGCGAGGAGGATCCTGTCGGGCACCTTCGAAAGGTCCTTTTTCGAAGGCGGTTTCGGAAGCTCCGGTCCCTCGACCTTTTTTTCGGGGAACAATCGGGCCCCTGCCTCCTCGACAAGCACCGCCCCCTTGCTCCAATCCTCGGGAAGCTTGGCCGCGATCGTTCCCCTGGGGTCCCGGACGAAACGCGCGAAGAGCCCGGGAAGGGCCGCCTTCTCCGAGTCGGTGAAGGCCTCGTTGATCGCCCTGGACCCATGGAGGGCCTTCAGGCGGTTTTCCGTGTTGTACTCGAGCGCCAGGATGCGGAGCAGCTTCGGACGGAGGGCTCCGGAATAAGCACGGTCGAGAAAGGCGACGATCGCATGGGCGCAGCTGTAGAAGAAGCCCATCTGCTGGCTGTAATCCTCCGCCCTCGAGGGATCCGACCCGGTCGCCTGCATGTAGGCGTTCAGGCTGTCGTAGGTCATCACGTACATCGGATGATGGATCCAAGGCAGCCTCGATTTCCGCTTCCACGAAAAGGGCTTCCGGGCATAGGGCCGGACCTCCGCGATCTTCTCGAGATCGAGAGCGCCGAACCCCGGATCCTTGTTCAGGAGGAAGGGCTCCTTCGGCCTCGAGGAGAGATGCTCGGCCATCCCCTCCATCAACCAGGCGCTCATCGCATTCAGATGGAACGGGACCTTCGGATCCGTATAGGCGTACATGATCTGATGCACGGCTTCGTGCATCGCCGTTCCGAAGGCCTTGTAGGCGGACTCGGTCGGCGTGTAGTAGGTCATCGTGTGCAAGGCGACCATATGGAAGAAGGCCGCGCTGAACTTGCTGCCCCCTACCCTCGTATAGGAGGCCCGATCCTTCAGGATCCAGAAGGGGAGAGGCCGCTCCCGGCGTTTCAGCTTCAGCGGTCCTGCGAAGTCCTTCTCGAAGAGGGCGACGATGCTGTTCAGCGCATGGAGCCTGAGGTTGACGAGATGCTCGAGATCCCCCCGCCCCTGATCCTCGACGAAGAAGACGAAGGGAAGCCGGTCATACCGGCGGAACTTCATCGACTTGAAGGGCTCGACGAGCCTGTAGGCCTTCTCGATCTCCTCAGGATCGGTCTTGGTCGCGTAGAGGGGCGTGCGGATCTGGGCGCGTCCCGGTGAGACGAGAATCGGAACCGCGAGGAGCAGAAGAAAGGGTTTCGTGATGCGTACCATGAGGCGCGTAGCCGTAACGGCTTTCCAACAAGGGCGGAGGACTGCGCGAGCGAGTCGCTATCCTAACAGAAGATGCTTCCATCCCCCGCACCCGAGCCTTCCTCCCTCTTCGCGGGAACCGCGCGCCGGCGGACCTTCCTGCTCACGGCCGCGGCCCTGCTCGTCCTTCTCGCGGGTCTCGCCTGCTTTCCGAGGGATCCCTGGGAATGGGACGAGGTCGAGTTCCTCTCCGCATTGAAGGACTTCTCAATCCGCGAGAGCCGCCCTCACCCCCCCGGGTTCCCGTATTTCGTCCTGCTCGGCCGAGTCCTCGACGCCTGGATCGGGAACGGCCTCGCAGCCCTCGTCCTTCCTTCGCTCCTCGGGGCCCTGCTGTCGTTTTTCGGCCTGTTCCGCCTGGCCTCGGGCTGGCTCGGAAATCGTTTCGACCTTGCCCTTCCGATCGCCCTCTGCTACGCCCTATCCCCGCCTCAATGGTGGTTCAGCGCGGTCCCATTCAGCGATTCCCTCGGCAACGGACTCGCTCTCTTCGGCCTCTCCCTCCTCGTCCCGGGCCCCAGAAGGACCACGACGAAGGGAGCGGTCGCGGGAGCCCTATGCCATGCCCTCGCCCTCGGGATCCGTCCGCCGGTGGTGTTCTTTCTCTTCTGGCCCTGGCTCCTGTTCACACTCCACTCCCTGGTCAAGGGTCCCAGGCGCCCCTTCTTCGCGGCCTCCGTCGTCCTCCTCGTGGGCTGCCTGCCGATCCTCCTGGTTCTGAGCCACAACATCGGAAGCCTCGCCGAGGTGCTCCGCCTGTTCAGGGAATACGACGCGGCCGTCTCCGGGCGGGACAATCTGTTCGTCTCCCTTCGGGAATACGGGGTCCTGCGGGTCGGTTACGCCTGGAGCCTGGCCCTCTTCGGCGGACCGGCCCTGGGACTCTGGTTCCTCGGCTGGGGCCTCCTCGGTCTCCTCCGATCCGGAAGGGAGGCCGCGCCCGCCGTCCGCGCGGCGCTCCTCGCCTGCCTCCCTTTCCTGATCTTTTGCGCCTTGCGGATGAACTTCCTCTGGTCGAGCCGATACGCCCTGCCGGGGATGATCCTCGGCCCCTTTCTCGCCGTCCTCGGCTGGGAGGCCGTCGCGCGCGGCTCCCGGATTCCCGTTCTCCTCCCCGCCCTGGTGATCGGAACCCTTGGGGCCCAGGCGTTCCGGATGACCCCCCAGATCCTCCTCGTCCGGAGCGAGCGGCTCCCCTGGGCCCGGGGGCTCGAATTCTGCGAGCGGGAGGCCGCGAAACCCGGCCCCCCCCTCCTGCTCTGGGCTCCCGGGGAGCTCGGGGGGCACCTCCCCTTCCTCGTTCCCCGAGCGCTCCTCCTCCTCGACTGGCACCGCGCCCTCGACGACCGGGCGGCCGGAATCGGAACCCATCTCCTGGAAACGTTGGAAGGTCGGGAACCAAGGGTCTTCCTCCTCTCGACCGAGAAGATCCCGGGGAACAAGCCTCTCTTCGAAGCCGAGTGGCCGAGGCTCGGGTTCCCCGAACTCTCCCGGCCGCGACTCCTTTACGCATCGATCCATGAGATGCGAAGACCCGCCCTCCCCTTCGCCGGCTGGTTCGCGAGGGAAGCCGACGGCGACGGCTGGTTCGAGGTCGGCCGGAGGAAATGCAGCCTGCTCCTCCCGGTCGGGAAGCGCCCCCCCGCCCGACTCCGGATCGAGGCCTCCTTCTACCGCCTCCTCGATCGAGAAAGACTCACGGGCCGTCTCGCTTTCCGTCTTCTCGAGGACTGGAGGCATCCGGCCGGCAAGACCCGCGGGCCCGCACTCGGGACCTACCTTCTCGAAGGACCGGATCTGAAAGAGTTCGAGGTCCCTCTTCCCCCCCTGGAGCCGGGTCTCCATTCGATCCGTCTCGAGCTGCGCTTCTTGGGAGCGGAGCCGGAAGACCCCCGCGTCCTCGAGGTCCGCGCGCCCCGGCTTCTCCCCGAATGAGACGAACGCCATCCGTCCCCCCCGCGCCGAGGGAGGAACAAGGATTCACTCCCCCCGATCGGCAAGGAGGACCGGCGCGAAACCCGTGTAGTCGACCGAGGCCATGACGTAGCGGATCCCGTCCTTCGTCCCGACGAAGCCCGCGGCGTGATCCCGGCCGTGCAGGTGCCCGTAGACGCAGAGTTCGACCCCGGCCTCGACCATCATCGGCACGAAACCCGTCTCGAGACCGAAGGAATAGAGCGGAGGGTAATGGATCAGGGCCCAGAGCCGCCGTCCGTGTTTTCCCTCCGCGTCCTGCAGCGAAAGCCGGAAACGACCCAGTTCCCGCTCGTAGATCCTCCGGTCCGCCGGAGAGTATTCTCTACCGGGAGCCTCGCAACGACCGGGCGGGTTCCAACCCCTCGTCCCGACGATGCAGGTGCCGTCGGGAAGCACGAAGGAATCGTTCTGGAGGATCCGGATCGAATCGGGGAGGACGTTCTCGACCTTCCTGCGGCTGTTCCACCAGTGGGCGTGGTTGCCCTTGATCATCAGCTTCTTCCCGGGAAGGCGATGCACGAACTCGAGATCGGGGACGACCTCCTCCAAGCGCATCGCCCAGGAAAGGTCGCCCCCCATCAGGACCCAGTCCTCGGGTCCGACGGCCTTCCGCCAGTTCTCCTCGATCAGGGCGGGATGGTCCCTCCACTGATCTCCGAAGATGTCCATCGGTTTGTCGCTGCCGAAGGAGAGATGCAGATCGCTGATCGCAAAGATTCTCATGCGGGAAGCCGGAGGAAGGGGGAGGTATCCTCCCCGGAAATGAGGGGTTCATCGAGTTTCCGGCCGCTCTCCGCCTGGTTCGCCGAGGGACCGATGGAGGCGGAGGCTCTCCACCGGCTCGCGGCGGAACTCGTGGCCCTCCTCGCAGAACGGCACGCGAGAGGTCTCGTCGAGGGGAACCTGGGAGCGGACCGGATCCTCTGGAACGGCCTCGATACGATCCGGTTCCACGAAGAGCCTGGACCGCCCCGAGGAAGGGCGGAAACCCTTCCCGAGGATCCCGGACTTGTCAAGGACCCCGCGGCGGACGGACCTGAGGAAGCCCAGGATCGGGATCGGAGGGGATCGGGCGAACCCCTCGACCTCCCTCCGGAATCAGGAGGAGCGTCCCCCCCCTCGACGACGAGGGTCGAGGTCTGGCAGTTCGGGCTTCTCCTCTATCGCGCGGCGCTCGGGAAGCATCCTCTCCGTCCCGGCGGGGACCTCTCACCATCTCCCCCGCGCCCTTCCGACCTTCCGCCGATCTCCACCCTTCGCGAGGACCTCGGCCGGGAGTGGGACGGCTTCCTCGCGAACTGCCTCCACGATCGCCCGGAGGAACGCCTCGTCGACGGCCTGGACCTGCAACGGGCCTACCTCGCCGACGTCGCCCCCTCCCGGCAAAGGCCCGAGGCCTCCAAATCGGAGGGAAACCGGATGCCGGGAAGGATCCCCGCCCTCTTCGGGTATCCGGGGATCGCCCTACTCTTCCTCCTCTTCCTCCTGCTCTTCGAACTGCCCCTGCACGGCCGGAGCCAGGACGACCTCGTCCAGCGCAGGCGGGGGGAGCAGGTCCTTAAATTCTTGGAGACCCTCGACCGATCTCATCTCCCGGCCGGCGACCCGATGGACCTCTCGAAGGGCGACCGGTATTACGGCCCCCTCGCCGTCACCCTCGCCCTCGCTCTCGGACCCGTCCTCGCCCCTCTGGCCGGCGACCCGTCGAAGGCCCCGTATCTCGATTTCCACGCCGGCCTCTGTCCGTGGACGGCCTTCCTCCTCCTCGGCCTGATGTTCCTCGGAAGACGCCTTCTCGGGAACCACGGCGGCGGACTCCTCGCGGCCCTGGCCTTCTGTTCGTTCCCGAGGCTCTGGGAATTCTTCACCGTCAACCCGGGGGACCTCCCCGCGGCCGCTCTCGGAGTCTGGACCATCCTGTCCCTCGCTCGCTGGTTCGAACGCCCCTCCCTCAGCCGGCTCGCCGTGGCAGCCCTGTTCCTCGGGGGAACGGCCGCGGTCCGCCCCCCCGACGCGGGGATCCTGGCCGTGGCCCTCCTCCTGACCGTCCTCCTCGAGGCCCGGCACCGGAAACGGACCGGGACCCCTCCTCTCCCCCTGCTCCAGGTCCTCGCGGCCCCCTTCCTCTGCTGGGGGGCCTGGGTCCTCCTCTGGCCGGGGTTCTGGTCCTCTCCGATCCTCGCCCCGCTGGAGGTCGTTCTCGGCTACTTGACGGAACGGGGCCCCTACGTCACCCAGTCGACGCTCTGGTTCGGAGAACTCGTCGACAGCCCCCGCGGTTTCGTCTGGGTGCAGCTCCTCTTCTCGACCCCTCTCCCGATTCTCTTCCTCCTTCTCCTAGGCCTGTCGGCTTCCTCCCGTCTCCCGAGTCCCTTCCGGTGGGGGCTCCTCCTCTGGTTCCTCCTGACGACCGGCAAGCATCTGACCGGCATGGCCAACCATGGGGGAGTCCGCCATTTCCTCTCGGCCTTCGTCCCCCTCTCGATCCTCGCGGCCCTGGGTCTCGAGCGTCTCTGCAGGGGACTCCCCCGCCCGAGGCTCCGAGGCCCCCTCGCGGTGGCCGTCGGACTCGTTCTCGCGTTCTGGGCTCGGAGCACGCACCCCTTCGAGGGAAGCTACTACAACGCCTTCCTCGGCGGAACGGAGGGCGCCGCCGGCCGCTTCGATCTCGACCAGGACGGGTCGGCGACCCTTCCGTTGATCAAGGATCTCCTCCCTGAACTCACGGAAAACGACGCGCTCTTCGTCGTCGGAGGATCCGACCTCGTGACCCAGCTCACCCTCCCGCGCGGGGTTCCCGTCGTCGAGATCCTTCCCGACCGCCTGGAGCTTCTCCGTGACCGGAAACTCCGCTCCGGATTGCGGAATCGCAGACTCATCCTCCTCTTCGTCCAGGACCGGCATTGGGGACGCCTGGATCCCTTCTTCGCGCGTGGGGAACTCCGGGAGATCCTCAGGGTCGGACCCTCGGGACTCCCCCTCGGGCTCGCCTGCGAGATTCTCGGCAAAGGTTTCTGGGAACACCTGCCGGAGCTCTTCGAAAGTTGAAGAGAACGGGTTTCAGGAGATTCCGCCCTCCTCGCCCCGGCAACCTTCAGGCTCGGGAAGGCCCTCGAGATAGGTCCGGTGGCTCTTGCAACGATCCCGTTCGAGGAGGGAGGTGATCCCCCCCTCCCGGAAACATTCCAGCGCCTCGTCCGCGAAGCTTCGCCCTTCCTCGAGTCTGCGCCGGAGGGGCCGCAGCAGCACGGCATTCCCCGCCGGGAGGGCGCCTTTCTTCTCGAGCCGCCGCAGCCCCGCCTCGGCCAGCCCCAGGAGGCGATCGCAGGCCGAAGCGAGGTCGAAACCCTTTGGTCCGGAACCGCCGACACCGGCCCGCGCGGCCTCCTCGTGAAGGGCCCGAACCTCTTCCGCATCCCGAAAGGGATGCAGGGAGATCGCCGCTTCCCGGCTCTCGGGATCATAGAGAAGCCCGGCGGCCAAGGCGCAGAAGGCAGGAGCGACCTCAGGCTCCACGCAATCCGCCGAACGGACCTCGATGCCGTTGCGGATCCTCGCGACCGGGAACAAGGTCGTCGAATGGAGGGCGAAGTCCGACAATCTGAGTTCGGGTTCTTCCTTCCAGAGCTCGAGAAAACTCCGTTCCCCTGCAACTTCGGTGAGTCCTTCACCTCTTTCGAGAAACCAGCATTCTGCATCCAGGGTGTAGCGGATGTACGCGTCGAAGTCGGCCCCTGGCTCCAGCAGGGGCATCGGCACCCCGCACCGCCCCCCGTCCGTATGCCACCAGGCCTCTTCCCGGAAGGACCGGAACCCGGCATCCTGCCCCCCAACGAGCGGGGAATTCGCGAAAAAGGCCGTGATCATCGGCGCAGCGACGGTCGCAGCCAGAAGCATCGAGAAGGCGTCCTCCGGGGATTCGACGTCGAGAGTGACCTGCATGCCCGCCGTGGTCCTCATCATGTGGGGTCCCAACCGGCCCCTCCTGCGCAGCCTCCGATCCATAATCTCGTAACGCGGTTTCGCGCGCAGAGGAATCTCCTCGGGCATTGTCAAGGGTTGATGGCCGAGGTACAGGGCGTGATAGGGTGTGCCTCGAAGCCCCTTCTCGAGGCGGGTCACGCAGCAATCGAGCTGTTCGACGACATCGAGCGGTGAAGCCTTCGGCGGCAGCGAAACCTCCATCTGACCGCCGGGTTCGAGGGAGAGACTCCCCCGCCCCACTCGAATCATCGAGAGAACGCCTCCTTCGACGACCTTCTCCGATCTCACGTCTCCAAGACAGGGTACGAGGCTCTCCAACAGGGGTTCGGGACCGCCCTCGCCTTGGCTCGGGGCCGCGCTTCCGTCCTCGCGGACACGGAGGAACTCGAACTCCAAGCCGAGCAACTTCGGCCGGTCGGGATGCGCGCGCCGTAAAAAGTAGCTGCGTAGCATCTCGATCAAGGCTTCTTCGTCACGCGGGAGATGCGGATCGGGATTCATGCAACACCGGGGGGAAACGGAGACCAAGCATAGCCGGAACCTACCACCCCGGCTTGTGATCAGCGTGGATACCGGATAAGAAGAAAGGAACGAAAACCGGGAACCCCCTTGTTCATGACCTCGTTTCAAGACGACGAGTACCTCGAATATCTGCGCCGCGTGGAAGAACGGCGGCCCGGATCACGGCCGTTGCACCGCGAGGAGTTCGAACCCCTCCTCGCCCAGCTCGACGAACTCTATCTGACCGAGCTGGAGCGGAACCTTCTACCGGAGGAGCAGAGGAGGCTGATGGAGTTGTCCCTCCTTCTCCTCGAGGACATCTGCGAACTCTCAAGCGAAGAGGATCTCTACGCGGACGAGGAACTCTGGACCGAAGGACCGCCCGAGGAGAGCCATGTCTTTGAGGGATTTGAAGATCCGCCCGATCCGCTCCTGGAACGGACGGCCCCCCTCCAGGGGTCAGCGCGAGACAGGCGCCGGCGGTGGAGGATGGATCGACGGCGCCGGGAAAGGGGTTGAAGACCTAGTCTCCCTCGATCCTCCGCGTCACCTTCCATATCCCCGACATCCTCGGAGGCCTTTCCCCGACGACCCTTTCTTCGCCGCCCGAGTAGCCGAGTTCGTGAAGGAGCCAGGCGAGGAACTGTTCGGCCTCGGCGACCATCGTCCCGGTCACGACGATCGGGTGCACGAGCATGACGGCGGGACGGAGGAGCTTCCTGCAGGCCTGGAGCAATGCGAGGATCGGTTCATGTCCCGCTTCGAGTCTCTCTCCGAAGATCTTTCGGGCGAGATCGCTGAAATTCCACCGGTTCGGAGCCTCGGTCAGTTCGAGTTCCGAACGGTGGGCCAGCCCATGGTCGAGGAGGATGGACTCGAACAAGGATCCAAGGTGCACGAGACACAGGCGGAGGTCCTCTTGAGCCTTCGCGTGACGGTAGGACCGCAGATCGAGCTTCACCTGCGCCCGCACTCTATGGTCATGGATCAACGCAGCTCGGAACCCGGAATCCAGCGGAGTCGGGGGAGGACTTTGGGGCGCGGTCCGTCCTCGGAACTCGGGCGGACCCTGTGCTTCCGGCTTCCCTTCCAGGTCCGATGCGGCTGATTCCTCCCACGATGGAACGGAGGTCCCGACCCCGATCTTTTTCGGATACACCGGAAAATGATTCCCCTCCTCGGCATATTCAGCCCTCCGAGGGCCCTCGTTTCCGGAATCGGGAAAAGGCGTTATCGAAGGAACCGAGCACCTCCACCCCCCTTCTCTTCCACCCCCGGGGGGAAGCATCATGGGAACCGGATCCCCTCCTCTCTCGAGGGTCTTCCCGGCCCCGAAGAGAAGGGTGTCTTTTCCCTTCGAGGTTCCGCTTCCTTCGGTATCGCGGAGATTCATGCTGCCGTAGGTGTCCCAGATCCTCCGGTCGACCTCTCCCGTGTGGAATCTCCGCACGCTCGGGGTGTTCATCGATATCGGGTCTGGGTGGAGGATCGGGCGGATCGGCCGGGTCATCAGCCCGGAGGCCAGGCTGACTCCGAGCCTCACCTTCTCCTCGATCCACCTCCGCTGATCCGGCGTCACGGACTCCGATAGGATCAAGTGCTCGAGTTCCGCGGCGTAGTGGACCAGGCAGGCGGCGAGGAGGTTCCGGCCCTCCTCGTCCAGATAGAGTTCCCCGCCGCCTCCTCCGAAGGCCTCAAGTCGTTTCCGCAAGTACGCCTCGAGCCTCCTCACGGCCGCGAACTGGCCGCCGAGCTCGGGGGGTTCCTTGCATCCCCCCTCCTGTACCCGCGCGAAATAGTTTCGGAGATGGGTCAGCGCGCATTTCGCCGCGTCCGCGGCAAGCCCCGATTCTCGCAGATCCAAACGCATGGTCCTCCTGGACTCGAACTCTTCCCTCCATCGACCGGGTAACGCAGGACCCTTGACGATCCGCACCGTCCCCGATCGAGACGTCTTCTCTCAGGGGGAGGGACGGGCGATGATGCACCCATGCCAAGGGAATCGAGACTCCCTGTCCCGATCCGCAACGCCCTTCCAGAGGGGCGGATTCTCGAGGATCCCGCCACCAGGCTGGTTTACGAATACGACGCTTGGTCCATCGTCAGGAATCCGCCGCTCGCGGTGGCCTTTCCCGAGTCGACCGCTGAGGTCCGAAACCTCGTTCGGGCCTGCATCGAATCCGGTGTCGCCTGGACGGCCCGTGGAGCCGGAACCTGCCTGAGCGGAGGCGCGACCCCTTCCGGCGGAACCTGCCTCCTTATCGAGACATCCCGGATGGACCGGATCCTCTCCCTGGATCCCGAGGATCGGATCGCCGTCGTTCAACCGGGAAGAATCAACCTCGAACTCTCCCGGGCCGCCGCGCCTTTCGGCCTTCACTTTGCCCCGGACCCGAGCAGCCAGAGCGCCTCGACTCTCGGCGGGAACCTCGCCGAGAACGCCGGCGGTCCTCATTGTTTCAAGTACGGCATGACGACCGACCACGTCCTCGGATTGACCCTCGTCGACGGGGAGGGAGAAGTCTGCCGCCTGCATCGGGATGACGGGCTGGACCTCTGCGGGCTCGTCGTCGGCTCGGAAGGAACCTTCGGCGTCCTGACGGAATGCGAACTACGCCTGATTCCAACGCCCACCGCCGTCCGCACCTTTCTCGCCTCCTTCTCGAGCATGGAGGCCGCCTGCCGCGCGGTCGCGAAGATCGTCTCCTCCGGAACCGTGCCCGCGGCCCTCGAGATTCTCGACAGGTTGTCGATCGAGGCGGTCGAGGCGAGCGTCTTCGCCGCCGGCTATCCCAAGGGGGCCGACGCCGTCCTCCTCGTCGAGCTGGACGGCGAGGAGGACGAGGTCGAGGCCGAACGGATCCCCGTGCTGCGCGCCGTCCAGTCCGAAGCGCCCCTCGAGGTCGAGGAGACCTCCGACCCCGAACAGAGAGCACGCCTATGGAGGGGACGCAAGGGAGCCTTCGGCGCGATGGGAAGGCTCAAACCCGATCTCTTCGTCCTCGACGGAGTCGTTCCCCCTTCGAAGCTCGCTGCCGTGCTGGCCGAAATCACCGCGATCGGAAGGGAACAGGACATCCTCCTCTCCAACGTCTTCCATGCAGGAGACGGAAACCTTCATCCGAACCTCTCCTTCGACGGACGGAACCCAGGGGAACGGGAGCGGGCGATGGAAGCGGGAAGGAGGATCCTGAAGCTCTGCGTCGACGCCGGAGGAAGTATTTCCGGGGAGCACGGGATCGGCTTCGAGAAGATCGAACACCTGTCGTATCTCTTCTCCCCGACCGATCTCGAGATCCTCGGCGAGGTTCGACGCTGCTTCGACCCGGCGGAGCGTTGCAACCCGGGGAAGGTCCTTCCGCTCGGGCGTGCCTGCGGGGAAGGGAGTTCGGCGCGCAGGCCCGGGATCCTCCCCTCCCGGGAAAGGGAGGATCCGTGACCTCCCCCCTCTTTCCCGGAGACCCTGTCGAACTCGCGGACTTGCTCAAGGAGGGCGCGGCGCAGGGACGGAAGGCCTTCGTCGCGGGAAGGGATTCCCGCGCGGGATTCGGCGCGGATCCCGGACCTATCGACCTGCGCCTTCGGCTCGAACGGATGACCGGGTTCCTGCGCTTCTCCCCCGAGGACCTGACCTGCAGCCTCGGACCGGGGACGACCCTCGGAGAGTTCGAGGAGACCCTGTCCGAAGAGGGCCTCGCCTTCGCTCCCGGTCCGTTCCACGGATGCCGGGAGAGGACCCTCGGCGGCCTCCTCGCGGAATCCCCCCCGAATCCCCGCGGCTTCGACCGGGCCCACCTCCGTTCCCAGTGCCTGGGTTTCGAAGCGGTCGACGGACGGGGGCGACGGTTCGCGGCGGGAGGACGAGTCGTCAAGAACGTCGCTGGCTACGACCTCATGAAGCTCTTCGTCGGGAGCGGGGGAGCCTTGATGGCCGTGACCCGCCTCGAACTCCGATTGATCGCGCTCCCCCCCGTGATCCTCTGCCTGCGCTCCGACTGGCTCCCCCCCCTCGAGGCGGCGGGGGTCTGGCGGAAGTTGCGGCGGAGACTCCCGACTCCGTCCTGGCTCGATCTCGTGCTCGACGGCGGGCGGGCCTGCGTCGAACTCGGCCTGGCCGGCGCAGCCTCCCACGTCACCGAACTCGCTCGCGGGAGCGGACTCCGGACCGTCGCCGAGGGGCTCGAGGCCTGGAGGGGCGGGGGAGGAACGGAGATCCCGGCCGGAGGAGAAGTCCGGGGAAGGGTCCGACCCTCGGAGGTCGGAAGCTTCCTCGAATCGCTCGGCGGGAATGCCCGCGGGCGGATCCACTACCAGGGAGCCTTCGGGCTGGAAGTCGGGTACCCCGACTCCCTTCCTCCTGCGTTCCGCGGCCCCCCCTCTCTCGAGCCCGCAGCGGCGAAGATCGCCCTCCGGCTCAAGGACCGCCTGGGAGGAATCCTCGCCCCTGGAAGGCTCTCGTTTCGGATTCCCCGGCCCCTCCCCGAGAGGGGGAGGCGGGTTCGATGATTCCGACCGACGAGCCCTGTCTCTCCGCAGCCGACCCCGGCTCCCCTCCCCCGCCGACGGACCTCCCGCAGGACGCCGCCCTGGAAATGCTCCGCTCCCCCTACGAGAGAAGTCTCGACTGCGTGCACTGCGGGCTCTGCCTCCCTCCCTGTCCGACCTACCGCGTTTCGGGACACGAATCCGATTCCCCGAGAGGCCGAATCCTCCTGATCCGGGCGATGGCCGAGGGACGCCTGTCTCCCGACGACGCGAGCGGATGGGAGGCCCTCGACGGTTGCCTCGACTGCCGGGCCTGCGAGAGCGCCTGCCCCTCGGGAGTCACCTACGGCCGCATCCTCGAGGAGACGAGAAGGGAACGCCCTCGGCTCGCGCGCGGTTCCCTCCGGGAGCGGAGCCTCCGCTTCCTACTGGATCGATTCATCGCCTCCCCTCGAGGCAGGAAGGCCGCTCTCGAAGCGGCGGTCCTCCTGCGGGCCCTCGGTCTCGACCGGCTCCTCTCCCGCCTTCCCGTCCTTCCCGGTCTCCTCCGCCACGCCCTCTCCCTCGGTCGATCCCTTCCCCCCCGCTCCTCCCGGAGACCGATCCCTCCCGGCCTCTACCCGGCCGAGGGTCCCCCGAAGGCGCGGATCGGGCTCTTCACGGGCTGCTTGATGGAGGATTTCTTCGGAAACGCGAACCGCGCGGCCCTCTCTCTCCTCCGCCGCTGCGGTCTCGAAGTGCTGGTTCCCTCGGACCAGGGATGTTGCGGCGCCCTGCATCTGCACCAGGGATTCGAGGAGGCCTGCGTCCGGCTCCTCGAACGGAACTTCGCGGCCTTCGAGGGGGTCGACTTCATCGTCTCGACCGCAGCCGGCTGCGGGTCCACCCTCCGCGAAGCGGGGGCGATCCGTGGGAACGACAGGGCCTGCGCCTTCTCTTCCCGGGTCCTGGACCTGAGTGTCTGCCTGGATCGCTTCGGCCCTCCTCCCCGCCCCCGGGCCGTTCCTCTCCGGGTCGTCTGGGACGATCCCTGCCACCTCCGCCACGCCCAGGGGATCACAGAGGAACCCCGAAGACTCCTGCGCGGCATCCCCGGACTCCGTCTCCTGGAGGTCGAAGCCTCCGAATCCTGCTGCGGAAGCGCGGGGATCTACAACCTCCGCCGCCCCGAGACGGCCGACGCGATCCTCGAGCGGAGGCTCGAGGCCCTTCTCGGTTCCGGCGCCGAAGCCGTCGTCACGGGGAACCCCGGTTGTCAGCTTCAGATCGCGAACGGCCTCCGGGCCCGGAGGAGCCCGCTCGAGGTCTTCCATCTCGCGGAGATCCTCGAGCGGGCCGCGGGGGGCGGGGAGACCGCCCCGAAGGCCCCCGCCCTCAACGGGTCTCGATCGTCACGGCCGGCGTGAAGGTCGGGAGCACGCCCGAGGTCCAGGCCGTCATCTGCAAGGCCTGGAGACTGAAGCGAAAGCCCTTCGGGAGCAGCGGGAGCTTCCACTTCAAGACATGCAGGCCTCCAGGACAGGCGAGAATGCGGTCCGGCGTCGACAGGGAACCGGCCGCCGCCGGGAAGACCGGGAGATTCAGGATGAGCCCGTTCTTGATTCCGGGAATCCTCGCGCAGGCGGAGGCGCGGAAGCCGAGCAGGAGCCAGAACGGCTGCTTGAAGGTCCCTCGGAGGGAGACGGTCAGGACCGCCGCCCTCCTGACTCGCAGGACGTAAGGGGTGCAGGTGAATCCCCGGCACAGGTTCCCGGCGGCCGAGGTCCCGTTGGTCACCGAGATGCCGTTGTCCCCGGGGCGGATCTGCGCGCCGAGGGATGAAACGAGGAAGAGAACGGCGGACAACAGGATCGAACGCATCGTTTCCTCCTTTCCCCGATGGATCGGGGTTCAGCCGATCAGGAGGCGGAGCGCGTCGGAGAGGGTCAACGGAACGGGCCTCTTGCTCCCGGGATCCACGACCCCCCACTGCACGTAGAGACTCTGCCCCCGGAGGGAGGGAATCGCGGGGATGCTAAAGGGCACGGAACCGGAGCCCATGCCTGGAGCCCCGCCGACCGTCGGCGTCGTGAAGATGAAATCCGCGCCCGCATAGAGCGTGCACCCCGGGATCCCCGCGTTCTTCAGGGGCAGCGGCAAGGTGAAACCTCCCCACTTCGTCGCGCTCAGGCCCAAGAAGAGCAGGGCCGTGGACTGGGGCCGGGCGCCGGAGACCAGGATCTTGAACGAACGGTTCCCGACGACCGGGAAGCCGTTGAGGGTGTCGATGCGCGGCGTCCGGTTCCCATCCCCGGGGCAACCCTTCCCGTAACGGAGAGCCACGCCGAGAACGTACGAGAAGCGAACGACGAGCCCGACCCCGTTCTGATTGAAGGTCGCGGTCGTCGCGTTCGGACCGGTAGTGGAATACAACCGTTTCGTCGGTCCGGCGACGACCCCGTCGAACTGGTAGAAGAAGGAGCGGTTCCGGTTGGAATTCCCATGGATGCGGACGTCGAGGACGAAGTTGGACTTCCCGTCCCAGGTGAACTCCTTGCGGAAGGGGATGTTGAGCACCCAGGCACCGGCGGTGGAAGTCGGAAGAGTGATCGAGGCCTTCGGGAAGACCGGGACCGGATTGATCAGGTTGCTGTTGAAGAAGCTGCTGATCGTGCTGGAGGCCTTTCCGATCCAGACCTCCATCGTGACGGAATGCCCCTTGAGACCGGTCATCTTCGCGCGGAAGGCGACGCCTCTCAGGCGGGCCGGAGACTTGAGAACCTTCGCGAGGTCCGCGCCCTGGATGACCTGCTGGTAGCGCATCGGCGAACCCGCGAAGGGGAACGACGACTGGCTGTTGCCAACTTTCTTCGCCCAGGACGGGAAGACCGCCGTCTGGAGGGTCTGGGCGCCGGCCTGGGAGAGCGCGGCGACGAGGGCAAGGGGACACAGGAGATGGACGGTTCGCATCGGGTTTCTCCTCCGGGAATCCTCCGCGGAACAGGAGGTCGGGGTCCCGTCTCGACGGCGGAACGGGGAATCTCGGAATTCTACTCCCGGATCCGCCCGGCGGGTCGATCCGAGACGGAAACCCCCTTCGGGGCGTCCTCTGCCGATATAGGCGCGGAGAACGCGACCGCAACGGGGGGACCGCGATCTTCCCCGAAACCTCTCCCCAAGGGGATGGGATGGGCCCGGCTTCCCGGAGTCAGGGGAGGAGGAGTTCCCAGGTGTTGACCGCCGTGCCCGAGGCGCCCGTCCCTCCCCCGATGACGATCGAAGCCCCGGCCCCGCCGAGGAATCCCGCCTGCCCCGCGCGCCCGACCTTCATCGAGGGGAGGGCCGCCCAGGTTCCCTTCACGGGATCGTAGACCTCGCATCCGGTCAGGGCCTTCGGGGCGAGGAGCGTCCCCTGGGCCCCGCCGAGGACCCGGATCCGCCCGCCGGAATCGACGAGGGTCGTAAAGAGCCCCCGCGCCGAGGCCATCGAGGCGGCGGCGCTCCAGCGGCCCGTCCTCGGGTCGAAGAGTTCGCAGGAGGATCGAGCGCTGCCCCCGCTCGTGATCGGCCCCCCGACCCCGCCGATCGCCAGCACCTTCCCGTTCGCAAGCTGCACGAGGGAATGGAGCCCCCGATCGGTCGCCATCGGAGACACGGCCGTGAAGCGGTTCGTTTTCGGGTCGTAGATCTCGCAGGTCTTCGTGATCGAGGGGACCTTGAAGAAGAAGATCGTCTTCCAGGTCACCCCCCCGGAGAAGAGCACCCTCCCGTCCTTCAAGAGGAGGGCCTGGTGTCCGGCCCGCGGAATCGTCATGTTCGGCCCGCGGGTCCAGGCCCCGGTCCTCGGATCGTAGATCTCCGTGCTCTTGAGGGCGGAAGACAGGGCGGTGAGCTGGTTGTTGAGATCCGAGAGCCCCCCCGCGACCAGGACCTTCCCGTTCGGGAGGAGGGTCGCGCTGTGCTCCATCCGCTTGAAGGACATCGGTTTCGCGGCGAGAAAGGTCCCGGTCTTCGGGTCGAAGAGTTCGCAGGAGGTCTGGGGATCGTTCAGGACATCGACGCCCCCGGCGAGGAGCCACTTCCCGCTCGGGAGCCTCGTGGCCGTGTGGACGGCCCGGACCGCGCGCATCGTCGGCCCCCTCTTGAAGCTCCGATCCAGTTCGTCGAACCACTCGGTCGTGTTCGTGGCGGTCAGGCCGAGCAGGCTCCCGGTGCCGCCCCCGGCGATCAGGTGGCGGCCGTCCCCGATCGGGATCTCGACCGCCCAGGCCCTCTTCTGGATCAGGAAGGTCTTCGCACTGAGTCTCCAGGCGCCGCCGAGATCGAGCATCGTCGTTCCGACCGGCGAAACCTGATCGAAGGTCCTTCCGATCCCCGGAAGGCTGATCGCCTGATGGACGAGCCCCTGTCCGGCCAGGGCGGCCGTGTTCGGAACGGGCAGGAGGATCGTCGCCTTCCCCGCGGCGGAAAAGGACCCGACGATCCAGAGGCCGGGTTGGTCGAGCCCCACTTCGAGAAAGCGGGAATCCCTCGGATCGATCAACGAGAGCGGAAAGCGGGCGCGCTTTCCGGAGCTCAGGAGCAGGAAGGGGAGGAAGCCCCTCTTCTGCGCCAGATCGAATCGAAGGGTCTTGCCGAGCGCCCCCCCGTCGATCGACAGACGCATCTGGCCCGGCAGGGCGGCGGCGCAGGCGAGGGCGAGGAGGAAGGAAGGAACGGAATGAGAGAGGCGGTGAGGCATATGCGTTCTCCGATCGGAGGGACGGCGGGATTCTACCGCCCGAGCCCGCCCCGGACAGGGGCCCTCCGAGAATCCTCTCCGTTCCGGGGAGGCCGCCCCCTTTCCGGGCTCCCGGGAGCGGGACCTCCCGCCCGGGGCTAGACTGGAAGGCCGACCCCATGGAGGTCGTGGAGACGGACGGCGAACATGCGCATCTATACAGGAACCGGCGACGACGGCGAGACCGGGCTCTTCGACGGGAGCAGGGTCCCGAAGGAATCTGCCAGGGTCGAGGCCTACGGCGCCCTCGACGAACTGAACAGCCTGCTCGGCCTCCTTAGGGCCGAACCCCTCGCAGAGGAGGTCGACGAGGGACTTCGGGAGATCCAGCGCGACCTCTTCGAAATCGGGGGGGACCTCGCGACCCCGGGGAGCGAAACCTGCCTCGCCTTCCTGCCGGAGAGGATCCGCGCCCTCGAGGCTTGGATGGACCGCCTGACGGCCTCGCTCCCCAGCCTGCGGAGCTTCGTCCTTCCCGGGGGTTCGCGTTCGGCGGCCCTCGCCCAGGTCGCCCGGACGGTCTGCCGGCGGGCCGAACGCAGGGCGTGGAGTCTCGCCCGATCCTCGGCCCTGCCGAAGCCCCTCCTCGTCTACCTGAACCGCCTCTCCGACCTCTGCTTCCTCCTGGCCAGGTCCGAGAACCACAGGGCGGGGATCGCCGAGGCCCCCTGGGAACCCAGGTCCCGCTCCAAGGACGGGACCTGAACCCGGCCGGGCCCGCGCAGGTCCCGATCGCCCCCTCGCCCGGACCTTCCCGTCTCAGGAGCGGGGCTCGAGTTCGACCCAGACCTTCGCCTCGGTGCCGTCCTTCTTGCGGAAGGTCAACTCGACGAGGTCGCCGGCCACGTGCCGGCCGATCTGGTCCTGGACGTGCATCGCGTTGCGCGAGGGCTCCCCGTCGACCTCGAGGAGGAGATCCCCCTTCGACAGGCGCGCGTGGTGGGCGGGCGTCCCGCGCTGCACGCTGAGGATCCTCGCGCCCGGACCGAGAAAGGAGGGGTCCATCCGGAGCCCGACGAGGCCGCGCCGGAAGACCTTCCCCTCTCTCATCCCCTCGAGGATCGGATCGAGGCCGTCCAGCGGCACGGCGAATCCGATGCCGGAGTCGTACCAGTCCGCACCCGCCATGTCCCCCTTCGGGGAGAGCGGAACGACGAGGCCGAGCACCCTCCCCTCGATGTCGATCAACGGCCCCCCGTAATTCGCGGGCGATGTGTAGGCGTCACACTGGATCGCCTTCCCCTGGATCCGATCCAGCGCGGAGAGGATGCCGCAGTGCGCGGTCGGGACCCTCGGACCGAAGGAGCGGCCGAGGGCGGCCACCCATTGGCCGACCCTCATTTCGGATCGCGGAACGATCGGGGGCGGCGTGAGATCCCGGGCCCCGATGCGGAGCAGCGCGATCCCCCTCGTGCGGTCCTCGCCCTTCCGCTCGGCCGTGAACTTCCGGCCGTCGGGAAGGGTCACGATGATCGTGCTCGGGTTCCAGTTGAGGACGAAGCGGGTCGTCAGGATCCAACCTTCCCGCCCGACGACCAAGCCGGTGCTCGTCCCCTGGGCCTGCAGGAAGCCGGGGATCTTCAGGGGGCCGAGCCCCTTCTTCGGGGACGGCTTGGGCTTTCGCTTCCCGTCTCCGGATCCGACGGTGCTCCGCCGGGTTCCACCGAAGGTCTCGACCGCCACGACGTAGGGGGCGGCCTTCCGGACGGCCTCCTCGAGGACCCTGCTCAAGAGGACCGCCTCGGGTTCGCCGCCGCCTCCTTCCGTCTGCGCGGCCGCGGGAGGAAGCCCCGAGAACAGGAGGGCGGCTGCGCAGAGCCCCATCGCGCGGAAAGCCCTCATCTCCGGTCCTCCGTCAGCTTCATCGAAACCTTCATCACCCTAGCCCCCCTCTTGAAGGTCACGTCGACGCTCGTCCCGGGAGCATAATGCCGGAGGACCCGCCGGAACTCCGCGCAGGTGCGGACCGGAAAATCATCGATACGAACGATCAGGTCGTCGGGTCTGAGGCCCGCCTCCCGGGCCGGGGACCTGGGCAGGACGCGGTCGATGTAGGCGGGCGGCGATCTGCGCCTCCCCGTATCGAAGAGGACGATCCCGTGGAAGACCTTCCCGTGCGCTTCCCGATCCCGCCTCCCCTCCTCGATCCTACGGGCGAGTTTCTTGTCGCCGAGACACCAGGCGACGAAGGAGGAGAGGGCGTGGGAGGGGATCGCGAGGAAGAGCTGGGTGTTCGTCTCGCGGGACTCGACGAGCGGCGCAAGAAGACCGAGGAGCCGGCCGTCCTGGGTAAAGACCCCGCCGCCCTGGGTGCCCGGGTTCGAAGGCGCATCGAGAAGGTAGACCCGCCCCTTGTAGGGGAAGTTCCGCAGGTTCAACCTGAGATCCGAACTGACGACCCCGACGACGACGCCCATCGTCACCGACAGGCGCTCCTCGAATTCGGCGAGTTTGTTCGCGTTGCCGATCGAGAACACGAAGGTCCCCGTTGGAGCGAAGCCCTCCTTCTCCGGGAAGGAGAGCGGTTCGAGCAGCGATTCCTTCCCGCGGGGATCGATCTTCAGCATCGCGACGCCGAGCTCCTCCTGCTTTCGGACGATCCGCGCCTCATGCACCGAACCGTCGCGGAGCGTGACCTTGATCTGTCCCGGCTGCAGCATGATGTGGTTCCAGGTCAGGATGTGCCCCTCCTTGCTGCAGACGAGCCCGGTGCCGTAGCCCTCGATCCCGCGCACCCCGCTCGCCCCGTTGATCTTCACGACCGAAGAGAAGAGCGGATCGAGGCGGGCCTCGACGGAGGCCTTCGGGAGGGGCTTCGGCGCCTCCCGGAAGGCCCGGAAGACGGGCGCGTCGCCCTGCTCGGGAAACTGCAGGATCTCCACGAGCCTCCCGTCGATCCGCTTCTCCGCGATCTCGGGCCGCATCTCGGCCCCCTTCCTCCTCCAGGACCGGACCTGCCACTCGACGAGACCCCGTTCCGCCGGACTCCGGTAGCGGCAACCGACCGGAACGAAGGTCTCCTGGTCGAGATACACCGCGCGTTTCCCCGGTCCCCGGAGCGCGAGGACCCAGACGACCCCCTTCCCGATCCAGGCGCCCCCCTCGAGCCATGAATCCTCGAGGGCCTCGAGGGCCCGGTCCGGCCTCAGGAAGGGAACGAGGTCGCGTTCCCGCTCGAGGCTCGTGCGTTCGTCCACCTCGTCCGGGTCGAGAGCGGAGAGATCCCGGACCTTCCCTCCCCCCTCGTAGCGGAGGGAATCCCCCTCGAGAAGATACCGGCGCTCCCCGAGAGGACGCCGGAGCCCCTTGCGCACCCGGAGCACCTCGACCGCGAACCTCCGTCCCTTCGAGGGATCATAAGGAGGAAGGGTTCCCTTCAGCCGGCTCCGGAGTTCGGCCACGACCCCGTCCATGAAGTCGAACAGCGCGCGTTCGCGGACGAGGTCGCGGGGCGGTTTCTCGTCACTCCCCTTGACCTTGACCTTGCCGCGCCATTCCTTCGGAATCCGGCGGCGCCAGTCGCGGGGCAGCCCCTTCTCCCACTCCTTCGGAAGTTTGCGGCCCTTCGGCACGAGGAGATCGGCAAGGGTCAGCTTTTTGGCCTTCTTCCGCGCGGCCCGCGCCTTCTGTTCGGCGAGGAGACGCTCGAAGTCCGGACGCTTCCGGAAATCGGGGACATTGGGCCGGTCGTTCCGCTTCGAGCCCGTATCCAGGGGAGCCAGCGGGAAGCGCGCGAACCGTACCGGCCCGTAGGAGCGCGTCCGTTCGAGGAAACGGCGGAACCCGAGTTCGACGATGAAACCCGCGGGCATCGAGCCGACCTGCTTCCCGAGCTGATTCGCGGTGCGGATCGGGTCCCCGTTGAAGGAGACGAGCATGTCGCCGAGACGGACCCCGTGTTTCGCCGCGATCGAATCCTCGAGGATGCCCTGCACGAAGACCCCCATCCTCCCGCGGCCGAGGTTCGGGTCCTCCATGTACCACGCGTTCAGGTCCATCGTTCCGTGCTCGGCGTGTTTCCCCGCGAGCAGATCCGGCAGGAAGCGCCGGATCTGGTTGATGCTTACCGCGAAGCCGATTCCGGTATTGACCCGCCCTCGATCCCGGATCGTGATCCTCCCGTTGATGCCGACGAGGAGTCCGTTCTCGTCGAAGAGAGGTCCGCCCGAATTCCCCGGGTTCACGGGAGCGTCCACCTGGATGCAGTCGGGGTAGACCAGCATGCGGCCGTTCGGCCCCGTCCCCTTCTGGAACCTGTGGATGCCCGAGATCACCCCCATCGTCACGGTCGGTTTGAAATCGGTGGCCAGCAGGAAGGGATTCCCCATCGCGTAGGCGAAACCGCCGAGCCTGAGCTTGTCGCTATCGCCGAGCCGGACGGAAGGCCAGAGCCCCCCCTCGAGGGGACCCTTCCCCCGGAGCGCGCAGACGGAGATGTCCCCCCCGGGATCGATCCCGACGACATCGGCCAGATAGAACTTCCCGTCCGGAAGGCCGATCTTCATGACCTTGTTCCTCCCGGTCACGTGGAAGTTCGTCAGGATCCATCCCCTCGGATGGAAGACGACCCCCGATCCGCCGCCGGGGCGACTCAGGCTCATGACGGCGCAGACCGCGGGGGAGACCTTCGCGATCAAGGCGGCCCTCTTCTCCTGCAGGAGCTTCAAGCGGGCGAGAGCCCCGTCGCCGCCTTGTATGGAGCCCGCCGGAAGGGAGGGGCAGAACAGGAGGAGCGGGAGGAGGAATCTCCCCGCCGGTTCGCATCGGCTCAGCATCGGAGGTTTCCGGTTTCGAGGAAGGGTATCAACCTTGGAGGCAGAGACGCGGATCCCCGAGCACGACCTGGGACCCCGCGTCGAGATCCGTTCCGCATTCGAAGACCAGTTCCAGCGTGCCGATCCCGTCGATCGGGACCTCGAGTTCGACGGGGCCCCGTTCCTGGTCGAGAATCCGGGGGGGAAGGAGGTCCCCGCCGTCCCCGAGCAGGCGGAAGCGGACCCCGCCGAAGCGGGAAGGAACGAGTCCGAGGGTCGCGCGGAGGACGCCTTTCTTTCCCGCGACCGACACGCGGATCCTGCGCGGGGGGACGAGCCAGAAGCCGTGCCGGAAGACCCGCCGGCCCAGAGCAAGCGGCGCCCCTCCAGGTCCCCGATCCCGGAAGAGAGGCCAGGTCCTCGTCAGGGCCGCCCCTCCCTCGGTCTCGAAGCCGGGAAGGTCGCCGAGGAAACGGAGCTTCGGACCGGCCAGCTCCACGTCCCTCGAGAGGTTCACCGGAACCCGGAACTCGAGTCCTTCCAGACTGCGGAACCTCCAACCCCGCGCCGAATCTCCCTCGAGGAGGCGGCCGCGGAGGATCCTCCCGTCGCTCAGGGTCAGGAGATCGGGGGGGGAATCCGGATCCGGAACGGCTTCGAGACCGCTGCTCTCCGCGAAGACGAGCCCGTAGATCCGGGCCAGAGGGAGCGACCGCTCCCGCCCTCCGATCTCGAGGAGGATCTCCGCGCCCTTCCCGCCCAGCACCTTGCAGGGGATCCTCTTGACCCTCGGCTTTCCGCCGTCCGAAGTCTTCGCGTCCCCGCCCTCCGCCAGGTAGAAGCAGAGATCCTCCTTCAATGGAGGGTCCGCGAGCGCCTTCCGGAAACCCGCGTCCTCGGTCAAGGGGCCCTCGGGCCTGCACAGCAGGCCCTCCAGGAAACGGAGCGGGACCTCCTGAGCCTTGCCGAGGAGGTCGGGTTCGAAACGGAGGAAGCCCCTGCCGCCCCCGCGGAGGCGGGCCGAGACCTCGAGGCCGCCCCGGAGCCGGTAGAAGGGCCCCGCGTCCGGGTTCGGGAGGCTCCGGATCCGGGTCCGCCCCCGGAGGACCCAGCAATCCTCCCGGGGAAGGACAGTCTCGACCCCGAGGGCGAGCCCCTTCAAGCGCCCTTCCCGCAGACTCCACTCGGTGAGAACCCGGGCGCGGCCTTCGAGATCAAGTACCGAGAGCCCGCCTTCCTGGGCGGAGGCGTCCGTCGCCGGAAGGAACAGCGGAAAGAAGAGGAAGAGAACGGACCCGCGCATCAACGCCGCGACCGGTTGACCTTCTTGTAATAATTCTCGAGAAGGACCCTGTAGCGCTCCGGCAACTTGGCCTGGATCTCGTTCAGGATCTTCTCCCGGTCCCGGTCCTTCATCTCGCCCCATTTGTCCTTGACTCCCCGGGAGCCGTGCAACTGCCCGACCCGGCCCTTCCCCGCGCTCAACTGGGAATTGCTGGCCGGACCCTTGGAGGGTCCGTTCCCTCTGGGTGGGCCGCCTCCCTGCTGCTGCTCCTGCTCCTCGAGCTGCTTGATCAGTTTCGTCAGCTTCTCGACGATCTCGAGCTGCTTGGTCTCGACCTGCTTTCCGGTCTGTTCCTTCCGGAGTTTCCGCTCGCAGTACTTCATCTCGTCCGCGATCGCGTGCAGCGGACTGTCCCATTGGGCCTCGAGTTCGTCCAGAAGCTGTCGGGCGTTGGCCCGATAGCGTTCGGGGGCCTCCCCGTAGAGTTCGAGGAATGCTCGGAGGTTCGCGATCGCCCGGGCAGCGTCCGGAATCAAGGAGAACGAATAGCCGAGGTAGAAGGCGGCCTCCCCGTCGAGCAGGGAACGCCCCCGGTCCTCCCGGATGAACTCCGCGAAGAGGCTCGCCGCCCCTTCCGGGTCGTCCTCGTCGAGGAGGGCCTTCGCGAGGAAGAAGCGCGCATGCGCGCGGATCCACGGATCCTCCGTCGAGGCCAGGACGCGTGCCAGGAGAAGGACCCCCTTCGGCTCCCCGTCCTCGACCTTCGCCATCGCCCGCCGGTAGGGCGCATGGAATGCCCGGATCGCCCGGTCCGTGACGCGGGAATCGGGCCCGGCCTTCCAGTCCTCCTCGAAGACCCGCAGGACCTCTCCGGAGGCCTTCTGTTTCTTCAGCCAGGCCAGGAAGTCCTCCGCGCGGAAACGGGGAGTCTCCTTCGCGACGGCCTTCCCTTCCTGAGCCCTCGGGGAAGTTCCGGAACCGTCTCCGGCCCCCTGGGCCGGAAGCGGGAGAGCGAAAAGAAGCAGGATCGTGCAGACCGTTCGGATCATTTTCCGTCACCTCCGTCCCCGTCGCCCTCCTCCTTCTGGAGCTTGTCGGCGAGCTTTCGGGTCAGGTTCTCGACCTTCCCCTCCTGTTTCGCGGCCCGGTCCGCGAGGTTCTTGCGGACCTTCGATCCCTTCTTCATGCGATCGAGGATCTTCGTCTTCTTGTTCACGGACTTCTGGAGAGTCCGGAGCATCCGGAGTTCCGCCGAGAGCGGGACCAGGGATTGGTCCTGGTCGTCGCAATTCGAGTTCTGGTTCTCGTTTTCCTTGTACTCGATCGTCCGGGTCAGGGCGTCGAGGAGATCTGCGAGCATCCGCTCGATCTCCTTCTGGTATTCCTGGACGGCCTTCCCGGTCTCGTAGCCCTCGACCAGTCTCCCGACCTGTCCCAGCTCCCCGGCGAGTTCTCCGACGATCTCCGGGAACACGGCGGTCGACCCCTCCTCCTTCAACAGGGCGAGAGCATCCTTGGCCTCGTCGCGAAGCATGAACTCGCCTTCTGCGATCTTCGCGCAGGCGGCCTTGACGGAGGAGGGAACGATCCCCTTCTTTGCCAGAGCCTCGGCCCGCCCGCGCCTCTTCTCGGTCAGCGCGGTACGGAGAGTCAGTTCCTTCTGCCTGGCGAGCATCGCGGAGAATCGCTCCTCGAGGGCCTTGAGGACCTCCTCCTGCAACTCCTGGCGGAGTTGGGCCAGGGCATCCTCAAGCTTCTTCTTGGCCTCGTCGAGGTCGTCCTCCGCATCCTTCTGATCGTTCTTGGCCTTCCCGGGTTCACGTTTCTTCAGGGACCCCGCGGCGTTCCTCTGCTTCGGAACCGCCTGCTCGAGGTTCTTCCGCCCGGGGATTGGTTCGCCCTCCGAGCCTTCCCCGCCCTCCGAGGTCTCCGCCTTCTCCATCTCCTCGGCGAGGTCGTCGGTCTTCTTCATCGTCTCGAGCTGGGCCCTCTCGAACTGTTCGAAGGGGATCTCCCGAAGGCGCCGCCGCGCCACCTCGGCCATCTCCTCGAGGGCCTCCCGGGCCTTCTTCATCTCGTCCAGGGCGTCCTCCTGGTCGTCGAGGGCGGCCTCCGGGGCGTTCGCCCCGAGCTTGGTCCCCGCGTTGTCCATGGATTCCGCGGCCTTCCCCATCGCGGCCCCGGCGGCCCCCGTTCCCTCTCCTGCGGCTCCGGGCTTCCCGGAACCCTCCTCCTCGGAAAGTTCCCGCGCCTCGGACTCGATCTCGGTCAGTTCGGCCTCGAGATCCTCCGCCCGCCTCCCCAGGTCGCTCTGCCGCTCCGCCAGGTCACGGTTTCCGGGACCCTTCCTCGGCTGGTTCCTCGTCCGTTCGAGAAGATCCTTCTGCTTCGCGACGAGGTCGTCGATCTTCTTCTTGGCCTTCGCGATGTCCGCGAGATGCTTGCGGATCGCCTCCGCCTTCACACTGGCCTCTTTCTCGGCGCGTTGCTCGGCGAGGAGGTTCTCGACCTCGTCCTTGAACTTCTCGAGCTTCTCGATCCTCTCCATCAACTCCCGGAGATCCACGTCCCGGTCGAGGAGGAGTTGGAGGAGTTCGTCGAGGTTCCTGCGGACCCCGTCCATCGTGCGGATCGCCTCGTCCCAGGCCTTGTCCTCGAGAAGGGAGGCGACCTCCGCCATCCTCTTCTCGATTCCGGCCTCGGCCATGTACCGCAGACCCGCCTGGATGCGCTTGGCCTTGTCGGGCTCGCGCTCCGCCATCTCCTCCTTGAGCTGGCGCATCGTGTTCTGGAGCTCCTTGAACTTGGCGAAGGCTTTCCGTTGGAGCGAGGCAGGATCCTGGACGCTCTTCTCCTGCCACACCCGCGGAGGAGAGGGAATCCGCGGGGAGGTGGCAGCCGTGCCGTCGCAGAGGAACAGGTGCAGCAGGACTCCGAGCGACCCCGCCTTCCGCAATCCGAGTCTCGACATCGTCCTAATCCTTGTCTTTCTTCCCGCCCTTGCCGAACAGTTCCTCCATCTCCCGCTCGAGCCGGGCCTTCGCCTCGGCGGCGGCCTGGTCCTCGAACCGGATGACTTCACGCAAGGTGTTCAAGATCCTCGTGAAGGTCTCCAACTGCGTCATGTGCCGAAGCACGAGCCGCATCAAACGAGCGACCTCATCATATCCGCTTTCGGTCTTCCGGCGGTCTTCGGGCCGTTCCGAACGGGAATAGAGCGCCAGGGATTTCGCGAGCGCGGGCATGTGACGGGAACCCAGGGCCTCGAGGGGAAGGACGATCCGGCTTCGCAGGCGGTTCAGCTTGGACTCCTCGGCGAGGCGGTTGTTCCCCATCTCATCCAGGATCTGCCGGTAGCGGCGTTCGATCGTCAGCACGGTCCGGGCGAGGTGCCGTTCGTGACGTCCGAGCGCCCGGATCCTTCTGGAGATCGCCTCCTTCTGCGCTCCGGCGTCTCCGAGATCCCTGAAATCGCGGAAATCCGCCGCATCCTCCTCATGACGTTTGAGCACCTTCGCGAACTCGAGCCGTTGTTCGTTCTGCCTTCGGAGGAGTTCCTTCAACAGTTCCGAGGGTGTCACGACCTTGAATGTGTAAGCATCGGAACGGGAAACCTGCCCGACTCCACCCCCCTCGAGGGGCTTCCGATCCCGGGCCTCGAAACGGATCGCCAAGAAGTCGCCGGGAAGAACCGGATTGCCGGGATCGAGCAAGGCCTCCGAATTCTTCATCATCGGAAGGAGATCGAAGACGACCTTGCGGTCGAAGGCCGGAAGCCCGGCCTCGAAATCCTCGAGCCCGGCCGCTTTCCCTTCCTCGAACCGGGCCCCGCCGCTCCCGACGGCGGCGCTCTTCCCCTTCGCCCAATCGAGCCGGATCCCTCCCAACCCGAAATCGTCGGTCACGGTCAATTCGACCGGGATCCTCGCCATCGGTGTGATCCTCGTCCCCAGCCCCCGGACCCGCGCCCGGAGTTTCGGAGGCCGGTCGTCAACAACCCGAAGGAGCAACTGCCGTCCCGGACCCTCGGTCAGGCCGTCCTCGTCCAACATGCGGATCTTGAAGAGTCCGCTCCTGCCGGGCTCGATCCGACCGCGGATCCCCCGGCCGTCCGGGGAGAGTTCCGCCGCGGTCCCCCCGCCGTCGCCGACGGCGAGCGCCGCCTTCACGAGCCGCTTCGACGACCGGGCCTCGACTTCGAGCACAGCCCCCCGGGGAAGGGTCAGCTCGGCCGCATCCTCGGACACGCGATGAGCATCCTTCGCCATGTAGGCCGGATATCGGAGGAGCAGTTCGAGGGACTCGGGTACGGGCCGGTCGACGAGGACGACGTGGAGGAACGGGGTCTGCCCGTCCCCCCCCTCCGCGCGGACCCGGACCGGGTCCATCAAGCCCGGGAAAGTATAGGTGAAGACGTCCTCGCCCGTGTTCTGGATCATGGGCTCGGTCGCGCTCCCCCCGTTCTCGAAAGCGTACTCGAGGAAGACCTGCTCGGGAACGACCCCGCCCGCCCGCACCCGCAGGGTCAGATCGTCCCCCCGAGGGGCGACGAGCCGCCCCTCCCGGACTCCCAGAAAGGAGAGCCGCGTGAACCTCGGCCATTCGACCGAACTCGAAAGGAGGAGGTTGCGCCGCGCCCAGATCGCAAAGGTCGAGGGATCGACGGCCCAGCCCGCCGCGAGGACGGCGGAAGCGAGGAGGGCGATCGACCCGGCCCGGCGCACCTTCTCCCTTCTCAAGGCCCTGTCCATGTCCGGCGCAGCAAGGGCGGCCGGGAGGGCCGCGACCGCGGCGGCCATCAAGGCGGGGGAATCCCCCCGCGTCTCCCCCGACTCCAGGCGCTTCGCGAACTGGATCGCGGAGATGAAGCGCTGGCCGAGCCCCGGGCTCGCGCGCTCGACGGCGAGGGCGAGTTCCTCGTCGACGAGAGAGGACCGGAGAGGGCGCACGACGAGGCGGAGGAGGCGGCGGACCGTCCAGGCGGCCCAAAGAGCCAGGAGAACGGCTCGGGCCGGCGTCTCGAGCCGGAGCCATCGGTCGAGCCAGAGGGTCAGGAGCCAGTAGCCGAGAAAAACGGGCAGTAAGAAACCCGCCCCTTCGAGCAGAACGCCGCGGCGGACCCTCGATCGAAGCACGCCGAGTCTCCCGCGGAAGGGCGCGAGCACGTCGTCGACCCGGCTGAAACCCTCGGGAAGAACGGTTTGACTCATTCCAGACGACCTCAAAGGAGATTCCAGCGTTTGCGAAGGACCCATTCGATCGTCAGAAAGAAGACGACGAGGGCGAGAAGGACCCAGTTGTCCCAGATCGAGGTCGGAAGGGCGAACACCGCGGTCTGGGACATCGAGGGGACCCCCTCCAGAGCCTTCGAGAGTTCCCCGGGCGCGAGGAGGACTCCTCCCGCCGCTTCGGCGAAGCGCCTGAGGGCCGCGCGCGCCATCGGCCCCTTGCTTTCGAGTTCGGAGCGCATGACCTCGAAACTCGCCGGTGGAGAGGTCCCCTCCCCGGTCAGGACGAAAGCCTTCCAGATCCCGATCGCATTCGGCCGGAAGCGGCCGACGAACCTCCCCGCCTGCCCCGAAGCCTTCAGTTCGAGGTCTTCGCTATGCCCGTCCGGTCCCTGCATCCTCACCGACACCGTGTCGGCGACGAGCGGTTCGAGTCGCTCGTCGAGGGCACGGAGATAGACTTCGACCTGCTTGCCGAGCATGACTCTGTCCGCGGAGAGGCCCAATCGGAGCCTCGAGGACCCCCCGGCCAGACGCCCTTCACAGAGGTAGCGGATGCCCTTCAGCCAATAACTGTCGTACTGGGACTCCGCCACCCCGAACCAGCGGTAGATCTCGTCCGTCCCCTGGAAGGTCACACGGCCCGCGCCGACGTACTGCGTCACGAGAATCGGTCTCGGACCATCGGAGGTCGTCAGCACGGGGTTGGGGTGCCTGCACAGGATCTGCGCGGCCGGTTTCTTCCGGAGGACGGGAAAGGACCAGTAGAAGCCCGGCAGCCCCTTCCACATCGTCTCGTTGAGCATCGTGTCCTCGACGAGCCTCAGCATCCGGTGCTCCCTTCCCTCGGGAGTCAGGGTCCAGGGCCAGGGAGTCTTGTAGTAGTTCCCGTATCCGAGTTCGTGCTCCGCGGTTGTCAAGTCGGGAACGATCGGAAGGAGTTCGACGAGGGGAGAGAGGATGGAACCCTCCTTCATCGCGTAGAGGGAGAACTTCTCTCCCGCGATCCACCAAAGCCCCGTCCCTCTCTTCACGATCGCCTCCGCGAGGTTTCTCGCGAACTCGGGGGGGAGGAGCACCGGGTCGGGATCGATGAGAATCACGACGTCCCAGGCGTCGAGGGCCTCCGCGGAGGAGGGGAGGGCCTTCAATGTCGTGTTCCCGTCCTGAGGGAAATCCTTCGAGGCGTTCTCGAGCCAGGTCGCGACGTGGACCGTGTCGTCGCGGATCAGCTGCGTCTTCAAGGTCCGGAACTCGTGACTGGGTCCGCCCGCCACGAGTAGGACCTTGAGCTGAGACCCGATGACCTGGACCTTCTGGGCCCGGCGGTGCTTCTCCGGATCGAAGGCCTCCCCCTGCGGAGGATCGACCTCGACCACGAGCAGGTGCTCGCCTTCACGATCGAGCTTGACCGGGGGGAAGACCGCCTCCACGGAGGGGCGCGATCGACCGACCTCGACCTGGACGCTGGCGAGGACCTTTCCTCCGCCTCCCTTCGGATCGTCCTGCTTCAGGCGCACGGTCACGCTCTCGTCCTCGTACCCCTGCGCGCTGACGACGGCGGTGACCTTCAGCGGATCCCCCTTGAACACGCGCTCGGCGGCCTGGACGTCCCGGAGTTCGAGGCTCCAGGTCTCTTCCGGGTCTCCGATCCCCACGACGAGGAGGCGGCCGGCCTTCCTCCGGGCGAGGAAGGCTCCCGCCTCCTCGGGAGCCCCCCCAGCATTGATCCTTCCGTCGGTCAACACGAGGACCGCGGCGATCCTCGCGTCGCGGGCCTCCTCGAGCGCCTGCCTCAAGGAAGCGGTCAGGTTCGTGCTCCCCTCCTCCGGCCGGCATCTCGCCCATTCGATCCGAGGCGCGGGGGGGAGGACCCCTGCCTTCCTCTCCCCTTCGATCCCCTCCGCCTCCTTCTCCCCCTTCTTCTTTCCTTCCCCCCCGGAGAGGGGCATCGCGCGCAACCCGGAGCCGAAGAGATAGGGTCGCACCAGGTTCTTCGCGGCGAGGCGCTCGAGGACCTTTTCGCGCTCCAGGAGTCGCCCGACCAGATCGAAACGACTCGCGGCCGAGGGTTCCTCGACCCCCAGCGCCTTCCAGGCGGCCGCGAGGTCCTCCGACCGGGCGTATCGGTCCCTGTGCCCCATCGACTGCGAGGCATCCACGAGGATCAGCACCTGGCCGGGCCGCACGTGCCTCCGAATCCGCACGACCGTCGGTTCGAGCAGGAGGATGCAGACCAAGGCAAGGGCCGCGAGCCGGAGGATCGCGAGAAAGGCTCTCCTTCCCGGAGAGAGCCGGCTGGCGTCCCTGCGGTAGATCCACAGGATGCCGAGAACGACCCCGGCGAAGCCCGCCAAGAGAAGGAGGGCCAAGGCCCCCTCGGGCATGGAGGCGAATTCGAAGCGGAGCGTGTCTCCGGGAGGAAGCTCCTCCGATCCGAAGCCCGCCAGCCATTTGAGGATCTGTTCCATATCCGTCCGTGCAGGAAGATCAGTGATGTCCGAAGCGCCAGGCGAGGAGGCTCTCGGAAAGGAGGAAGAGAAGGAGGGCGAAGGCGAGGACGCGCCAGATCTCCCCCTCCTCGGCGAAGATCCCCGCCTGCGCCTCCCCCGTCCCCTCGATCCAACGGGAGTTCTCCGCGAGATCCCGAGGGAGCCGGGAGAGGATCTCCCCGCGACGGAGGATCTCGACCCGTCCTTCCTCCGGCCAGGGTGAAACCGTGAAGAACCGAAGTTCCTTCGCTCCGTCGGTCCGCGCGAGTTCCAGCTTCAAGGGCCCCGCCCCGGGCCAGGACCGGCCGTCCTCGGGGGATACGGACAGATCGAGGAGATCGGGCTCGTCCGCCCGGGGGACCGCGTGGACCAGCCGCTCCCCGAACCCGTCGTCCCGTTCGACCGCGGGCAAGAGACGGACCTCGCTCGAATACTCGGCTGCGGCCAAGTCGAAGCGCCGGACTCCCCTAGGACCCAGATTTCGTGGGGAGAGGTCCTCCTTCCTCATCAGGGTGTCCACGAGGCGAGAGCAGAGGACCGGATACGAGAAGTCCGCCGGCCAGTTCGTCCAGGAGGCGTCGGCCGTCGTCGTCATCAATCCGACCCTCCCCTTCCCGAAGCGTCCCTCGATCAGGAGGGGAGGCCCCGACTCGTCCCGCAGCCTGAGCACGACCCGGGCCTCGTCGCCGAGCCTCGGGGCCCCCTTCGGGTCCGCCGCGATCCGGTTCCAGCGACCGATCCGGACGAGACGGAGGAGCCCCTCCATCAGGTCTCCGATCTCGGAAACCAGAGGATGCTCGGAATCCACGAGGACGGGGGGGACCGGATGGTCCAGGTCTCCTCCGATCTCCGCGAGGGCCGCGGGGAGGAGCCCCCTCCCTTCCTTCCAGAAGAGGCGGTTCCAGGTCTCCGGGTCCACCTGGTCCCCGGTGAAGAAGAAGAGGCCGCCTCCTCCGCGGACATAGGCCTCGAGGTCCGCGAGCTGTTCGTCCGAGACCGATGCGACGTTGGCGAGGACGACGAGGTCGAAGCCCTCGAGCGGGCGGTCCCCGAACTCGTTGTCGTCCATCCGAGTCACGGCCGCGCTCGAGGTCCCGTCCTCGGTCGGATCCAGGGCCGAGGACAGGTAGAACGTCTCGGAAAGCTCCTCGCGCTCGCCTGGATCGCCGTCGACGAGGAGGACCCGGGCATGGGGCGCGACGGGGAAGGCGAGCGCGCGCCGGTCGTCGATCGGCAACCGGTCCGCGGGAAGAGAGGCCTCGACGAAATGGTCTCCCTCGGTCTCAAACCCCACGCGGAAGACGACTCCGACCTCCCCCCCCGGGGGAACGGCGGGAATCCGCCGCACGAGACGCGTCCCCCCGTCGAGACGGAATCCGAGTTCGCAACCTTCGGTCGCGCGCCGTCCGAGGTTCGCGACGGTGACCTCGAAGCGCGCCTCCACGTTCTTCAGCACACGGGCGCCTAGGAGTTGGATCCTCGTGACCGCGAGGTTCCGATCCGCGCCTCGCAGGACGGGCAGGAGGAAGAACCGGGTCTCGCCTCCTCGAAGGGCGCGAAGCCCCTTGACGATTCCCTCGTCCAGCCCTCCGTTCCGCCCTTCGAAATCGACCTTGCGGAAATCGCTCACGAAGTAGAGGGAGAGACGCTGCGCCCTCTCTCCCACGATCTCGTCCAGCTTGCGGACCCTCTCCAGGACCTCGGCGGGACGGAAACGATCCGGGGTCGCGCGCGGCTCCCGGAGGATCTCGTTCATCTCCGCCCCGAGGTCCAAGGTCACCGGACGGGCGTGGAGGAGGGGCTTTGCGCGGGAAGCGAGGAGCACGGTCAGAAGGTCCCCGCTCCGGGTCCGGGAGAGCCCGGTCACGAGCTGCAACACCCGCCGCCGCCCCTCATCGAAGGCCGTGCCCGCGCCCGAGGATGCGGTCATGCTCCCCGAATCGTCCAGGACGATGCAGTGGTGCACGACCTTGCGGGCCAAGCCCAGGAAATCGTCGGAAGAGGCCTTCGGCCTCGCGAGGAGGAAGGCGAGCAGGGCCGGGATCGCCATCCGCAGGAGGAGCAGCAGCAACTGCTCGAAGCGGACTCTTCTCCGGTTCTCCTTGAAGGCGCGGAGGAGGAACTCCATCGCCGCCCAATCGAGGATCCTAAAGCGCCTGCGGTTGAGGATGTGGATGATCAGAGGGACGGAAGCGAGCCCGGCGCCCCAAAGGAGAAAAGGATTGAGAAAGGAGAATCCGATCATCGATGCAACCCGTCAGCGCTGCAGGATCGGGAGGCGGGCATAGGGCAACTGCAGGATGACCAGCGCGATCGCCGTCCCGTAGGTGTACCCGACGCCGTCCCCCATCCAGGACCCGTCCGAGCGTTGCTGCTTGAGCAGCCAGCGCGACTTCCTTTCGTAGTAACGTTCCCAGTCCTTTCCTCCGGCCTGATAGAGGGCCTGAGCGAGGTAGAGATGCGCGTAGTAATGGTGTCCGCCTCCGCCGCCGCTCGGCAGGGTGCGTTTCGCGTAGGCCAGGGCGCGGGTCCCCATCTCGTGGTCGTATTTCCCCGCGTTGTAGAGGACCGCACAGGCCGCCGCCGTGATCGCCGGACGTGACGGCCCCTGGAATCGTGCTCCGTATCGAATCCCCCCGTCAGGGTTCACCGAATCGGCGATGTACTGGACGGCGTTCTTGATGACCTTGATCGGGACAGAGAGTCCGGCGTTGCGACAGGCCCGAAGCCCCTGCACCTGGGTCACGGTCACGCTCCCCTCGTCCGAGGAGTCCTCGGGAGCGTAGTTCCAACCGCCATAGGAAGATTGGCTCCGCGCGGTGAGCTTGATCGCGTTCTCCAGGACGCGACGCAGTCTCCGTTGCATTTTGAGGTCCACCTCCATGCCGTAGACCTCGGCGAGGAAGAGCATCGCGAAGCCGTGCCCGTACATCGGCCGTTCTTCCTCGGCGATGACCGTGATGAGTCCGTTCTTGAGCTGCCGCCTCAGAAGGAAATCCACGGCCCTACGGACGTTCGGCGCGTAAGGGCCGCGGGTCGTCGTCGAGCCCGTCGCGAGGAGGGAGAACCCCGCGAGGGCCGTCATCGCGACGGGATAGCCGTTGTAGCCTCCGTTCGCCCTCCAGGATCCGTCCCGGTTCTGCGTCCGCGCGAGAAAGCGCGCACCCCGCGATATGGCCTTCTCGATCTCCGGCGTGACCCCCTTCGGGAGGAACCGCCCGGAGGGGCCCGTCGCGGGGATCCGTTTCTTTCCCCCGTCCTCCTGCGCGGAGAGTGGACCGGCGAGCCCCGGGAGGGTGAGACAGGCGACCGTGAGAAGAGCGAATGAATCCGAAATCCTCATTCCCGTCCTTTCCCCTTCCCGGCCGGCCCCAGATTCATCAGGGAGAGCTTCTCCTTCAACCTCCGCAGTTCGGCCGTCCTCTCTCCGGCCTTTTCGAGCAGGAGGACCCGGTGGAGGAGGAGGACGGGGTCCGCTTCCATGCCGAGGATGCGCTGCGCCTCGTCGAGTCTCCGCAGGGAGGCCTCCAGGCCCTCCCTGGCGAGTCCGGCCTCCGCGAGTTCCCCGCTCAACCTCGCGAAGAGCGCCCCCCAGCTCTCCCCCGTCAGGGGGTCTCCTCCCGCCGACGCCGGCCGGTCGCCCGGACGCAGGCTCCCCTCCTCCAGGGCCCGCCGCAATGCCGTCCATGCTTCGTCGATCCTCTGGAGGGCGAGCAGCCGGCAGACCCGGCTCCCCGGATCCTTCGCGTGATCGATCAGGTCTTCCGGAACCGCGTAGGCGTCGATCCCGGCTTCGGACACGACCAGCAGAAAACGGTCCGCGAGTTCAAGGGTTGCCGGCAGCGCTTCCTTCTCTTCTCCCAGCGGGGGCGCGAGCCGGTAGACCGCATCCTGGAGGCCGTCCTCGACCCGGAAGCGGAGGATCTCCTCCCCGGAGGGCAGGTAGACCCGCCCCGCGACCACCATGCCCCGCCCGCTCGGGGGCCTGTCGAGAGGAGTCTCCCAAAGACGCTTGCCGCTGACCAGGTCGACGCATTGCAGGTGGCTGCCCGTGAGGAGGATCCGGTCCCCCTCGACCCCGACCAGGTCATGGAGTTCGATCTCACGGATCCCTTGCTCGACCCGCGGAAGCATCCAGAGGACCTTCCCCGAATTCGCGTCCAGACAGAGGAGGGCATCCGAATCCGTCGGGAAGATCAGAACCCGGCCCTTCCGCAGGATCGGGGGATGCGGCGCCCACTTCCGCAATGGAACCTCCCGGACCCCCCACCATCTCCCTCGGGGGATCGAGCGCGTCCGGATCCGGTCCTGATGCCGGGTTCGGGTCTCGTAGCGCCGGAGCCAGAGGAGTTCGAGATCCGGGAGGCGGAACGCGGCCACGACCCCGGCGTTCGTCTGGTGGATCAGGAGGTCCCCGCTCCTCACCGGGGGGACGGCCGGAACCGCGAGCATCGAGGTCCCCCCCCCGTGCACGACGACCTCCCGCTCGAGGATTCCCTCCTCTGCCGAGATCCCGAGGATCAGGAAGCTCCGATCCCTCCTAGCCGGAACGTAGAGCCGGTCCCCGAAAACCAGCGGAGGGCATTGCAGGAAGAGGGGCTTCTTGTTCCAGGAACGATAAGCCCGTCTCCAGATCTCCGTCCCCGATTCCATGTCGAAGCAGGCGAGCTTGTCCCGATACGGGAACTCCCCGTTCCGCCCCTGGGATCCAACCCTCTTCTCGACGAGGTAATACGCCCGGTTCTCGGCCAGCACGACCCGTTGCTGGGCGAGATCCATGACCGGAATCCGCAGGCGGAGCACCCCGTTCCCCTGCACGGTGGGGACCCGATAGCTCGAAACACGCTTCCAGGTATCCGGGTCCGGCGGGAAGGAGCCCTCGAGCTTCCCGCTCAGGAGGTCGCAGAGGACCAGGCGGTCATGATCCTTGAAGACGAGACGGCTCCGCGAGGGATCGAAGGCCACGGGCACGCCGGTCCGGAAGGACTTGACGTTCGGCATCATGACCGGCCCTCCACCGAAGAAGACGGTGCGACCCCGGTTCCCGCTGCGACGCGTCCTCAACCCGTAAGGGTCGGGCTGGTGGAAACGGAATCTCCAGAGGAGGGTCAACGCGGAAGCCGGCAGCCCCTCGGAGACGCCCGACCTCCTCTTCGCGAGGGTTTCGGAGTCCCGAATCCGGAAGGCGGGGTGGTCCCCCAGGGCCGTGATCGGCACGAGTTCCCCGAGCACGCGGACCGAACCTTTGGGATCCTCGGCCCGGAGGCGGGCCAGGGTCTCTGCGAGACGGATGCGGTCGCCGATCAGGGCCCGGGCCTGTGCCAGGCGCAACAAGGTCCGGCGCAGGAGCTTGGGGCTCAGATCGGGGTATTCCTCCAGCAGTCTTTCCCGCCAGAGGATGCTCCGTTCGACCTCCCCGCGGCTCAATTCGAAATCGGCCAGGAGGCCGACGATCTCGGGCCCGACCCCGCTCGCGAAATAGAGATCCGCCAGCCTCGCGAGCCGTCCGGGATCCAGGACCCCGGCCGCATCCGCGAACTCCCGCGCGGCCCGGCCGTCGACGAGCAGTCGGTAGGCCTCCCGCCCTTCGGGCTCCAGCCCGCAGATCAGGCGCTGGCAATGACGGACCAGGGGGAGGTAGAGATGCTCGTCCTCGCTGTAGAGGGCCGAGAAGGGGTCGTTCGCCCCCTCGAAACCCTTCTCCAGGGCCTTCCCCTCCAGGAGCCTCTGGATATCGCCGACGCCCTCCTCCCATTTCCCCTCGGCCAGGAAGCGTTGCGCCTTGTCGAGGATACGGTTCAGGTCCGGGTTCTCCGGAAGGACGAGGCCTCCGGCGCCGCCCTCGTCCCCGTCCCTCGATCCATCCCCATCATCGGGGACGACGACGCCGTTCCCCCCTCCGATCCCGATCCAGTTCCGGGCCGGCACTTTCCGTTCTTTCCTTGGAGAGGCCTTCTTCCCCGGCTTGGTCTTCTCGCCCTTCTTTTTCGCCGTACCCGCCCGAGGGCCCTTCTTCCCCCCGCCCTGGACCTCCCCCGCCCGGTTTCCGGAGCCTCCGTCCCGGAAGGGGTTCCCCGGCCCGGGGGGGACGGCGGAAAGCAGTCCGAGGAGCAGGAACGCGGCCGGGAACGGCGGAATCATGCGGCGGAGTATCCAGGTCATCCGGGGTCGGGGGAAGGAACCGGCCGGGGAGGGAACCGGCGGACCATTCTACGCGGATACGGGGGGCGCACCCGACGGCCGTTCCGGGAAAGTCCCCGGGAAATCCACGCTACGAACGGGCTCGAGCCCGGACGATTCCCCGGTGGGAATCCTCCCCGCCGCTGCACGTCGGAGCCTTTCCCGTTAGCCTGTCCGTTTCGATCGGGGTTCGCCCGCCCACCCGACCTCGACCCTTCCCAGGATCCTTCGATGTCTCGGAAACCCGGACACAGACGCGCCGTCCTCCGCCTCCTTCCCGCGGGAGTCCTCCTTCTCGGTGGTCTCCGCGCCGGAACCGCGGCGGACCCGCCCGCGGTCCCGGTCCGGACCTCCCGTTGCGGATCCGGCGCCGTCTCCGCGAACAGGGACTTTGACCGGGAGAATTTCCTTTCCGCCAGCCAGGAGAGGGGATCGAAGGAGAAGAAGGACGCCTCCCAGGGAAAGCCCCCGAAAGACGAGCCTCTCCCGAGTGGTCGGGGAAAAGCACCGGGGCGGAATCCGAACAAGGATGGCGGGCCGGAAAGCGAGGGGGTCCCCCCCGCTCGAAGCCCGCAGGATCCCGCACGGATTCTCGACCCCTTGATGAACCGGGGCTTCTTCAAGCGCCTGGAGGTCCTCCCCCGGATCCTCGCAATCGACGAGGACGAGTTCGCGACCCGATTCCAGCCCCTGTTGACCGGGGACCGGAACCGCCTCTTCCTGATGATCCGGGAACTCGTCGCGCGACTCGGAGACCTGCGCTACGGGGTCCGGGAGAAGGCCGAACGGAGCCTCAAGAACCTCGGTCCCCGCGCCCTGCCGATCCTCGAGGAGCTCGGGGACCCGAAGGACCTCGAGGCGAGGATCCGTCTCGGTTATGTCCGCAAGGCCCTGCGGGCCATGGGGAACGAGGACCTGATCCGCAGGGCCCTGCGGGCCCGCACCCTCGCGGAAGCCCTTGAATACAGGATCGGCCCCCTCGAGGCGCGGGCCCTGATGGCGGCGCTCGACCACGTGGATCGGAGGGTGCAGCTCACCGCGATCCGCTCCCTGGGCAGCCAGCTCGCCCGCCCGGACCTTGCGAAGCTCTACGGGGAGGACTTCCGGAAGGCCGTCGAGCCTGAGATCGAAAGCCAGGACCTCGAGTTGCGCAATGCCGCCCTCGCGGCTCTCGGGAACATTCCGCTGGCCTCCTCCAGGGCCTTGCTCCTCGCGCTCGTCCGCGACGGGAAGCGGCCTTTAAGCCTTCGGATCCTCGCCCTGCGCCTCCTCCTCGGGCGGAAGGACCAGGCCCCCGTGGAACTCCGGGCCGATCTCGTTGGAATCCGCCCCCCCCTCCTCAAGGCCCTCGCCGAGACCCTCGCCGCTCCGCCGCTCCCCTCGAACGGGAAGGACTCGAGGCCCCCGGCCGCGGTCCGGGTCTTCCTCCAGGACGATCCGGGCCTCGCCCTCGACACCAGCATCCGGGGCCTACGAGGCGATCGCATCGCGGTCCTCCCGGCCGAGGGCTTCGGAAACATCTCCGAGCTGCGGATCCCCCGCGCCTTGATCGAGAAAATCGAGGTGGTCCACGACTCCGAGGCCCCCCCTCCCCGCGGAATTCACCTCCTGATGAAAACGGGAAGCCGCCTGCGCATCACCGACCCGAAGCTCGAGGGGAAGACCCTCGTCGTGAAGGCCCTCGGCCGCGAACTCAGGATCCCGCTCAAGAAGGTGCGCGGGCTGATGGGCAATCCGACCCTGAGGCGCTTCTTCGGAGGTAGCAGGAAGTTCGACCAGTGCCGTCTCTCCAAGGACCCGAAGACCCCGATCGGAGGAAAGCTCCTCGGATTCACCGGGGACGGGATCCGTTTCGAGACCTCCGAGGGGGAACGGCCCTTCTCCTGGAAGGAAGTCCGGTCCTTGCTCCTCCGGCTCGAGACCAAGGGAGGCCCCCTGACGGAACCGGGCGACCTGAACCAGTTCGTCCTCGCCGAACTCCGCGACGGACAGCGTCTCGTCGGCTATCTGGGGGACCTGGGACCCACGAGGATCCTGCTGGCGGACGAGATCTTCGGCATCGTCGAGATCCCGCTCGCCGACATCGAATCCCTGCACCTCTCCAACTCCGGCAGCGCGCTCTCGGGTTTCACCCTCATCGTCGACTACGGGAACATCAAGGTCTACGAGGTCGACAACGAGGGGAAGGAGGTCTGGGCCCTGCCTCTCGACCTCTTCGGACCGGTCGACGCCGAACTCCTGCCGAACGGGAATCTCCTGATCACCGAGCAGGAGGACAACGCCGTCCGCGAATACGATCGCGACGGCGAAGAGGTCTGGAGCTTCGGGGACCTCGACACCCCGCGGGACGCGGACATCCTGCGGAGCGGAAACATCCTGATCACGGACACGAAGAACAACCGCGTGATCGAGGTCGACAGGAAGAAGAGGATCCTCTGGACCTTCGGCCGCAAGGAGGCCAGGGATTCCCGTTTCAAACCGTACGACGCCGATCGGCTGCCGAACGGCAACACCCTGATCGCGGACTTCGGCGGTTCCCGGATCCTCGAGGTGGCTCCGGACGGGAGCATCGTGTGGGAGCAGAAGAACCTCCCCTTCTGCTACGACGCCGACCGCCTCCCGAACGGCGACACTCTCGTGACCCTTCACAAGACGGGGAAAGGGCCGTCGACCGGAAAGATCCTCGAGTTCAATCCGAACCACCAGATCGTCTGGCAGTTGACGCGCCTGAAGAACCCCTCCGATGCGGACCGGCTTCCGGACGGCACGACGATGGTCTGCGAGGTCAGCGGCGTTTCGATCTACGGCCGTCAGGGAAAGCTCCTATCTCGCTTCGAAACCGACTGGGCCACCGAGGCCTCCCGGTATTGATCGAGGGGCGTCCCCGGCGAGCGCCCCTTGCCACGGGACCTTTCTCCCCACAAGATGCGGTCGGCTTTCCGGTGAAGCAGGGCGGCGGGCCGGAGGCGTTCCGGCCGGAATCGAGTATGGCCCGGTTTCGCAGGGAAGCGTTTTCCCGGTCGGCGGACAGGAGGTCGGAATCATGAAGGCGTTCTTTCTTCTCCCCTTTTTTTCATTCCTCCTCCCGGGAATCGAGACCCTCCCCCGGGTGACCGCGGCCGCTCCCGGAGGGATCGCCGGGCAGGAATCTCCGCAAACGCGAAAGTCCGCAATGCCCGACCTTCGCGAGGAGATTCGGGAACTCAGGGAGCGGATCGCTCGATTGGAGGACCTCGCCCGGAAACGGGGATGGTTCGTCCCTCGCGGAAAGGGGATGGGCGCCATGGGCAAGGGCATGGGCGCCATGGGTAAGGGAATGGGCAAGGGCATGGGTAAGGGCATGGGGGCCAAGGGCAAGGGAACGGCCGCCATGGGCAAAGGGCCGATGGGCGGAATGAAGGCCATGGGAAAGGGAACGGACTCCGGCCGGGAAGGGAATCCGCCTCCGGCATCCGCACCCCGGACCAGGACCGCCCCCCTCGAGACTCCGGGGATCCTCCATGCGGGAGCGGAGAGATTCTTCCTCGATCTCGAAGAACGCCTCGCGCTGACTCCGGACCAGGTACGCAGGCTCCTCGAAATCGAGAAGGCCTCCGACTCCGACGACGAGGTCTTCGACCGGCGGATCGCCGAGGAGGAGGCGAGGCTCTGGAGGATGACCGGCGAGGCCGGAACCTCCCTGGAGCGGATCGGGAAGCAGGTCCGGACCGTCGCCGGTCTGGAAGCCGAGAAACGCCTCGCCTTCATCGCGAAGGTCTTCGAGGCGGCGCGGATCCTCACCCCGGAACAACGCCGAAAACTCGCGGACACGGCGATCCCGCGTTCCGGGGGAGGAAAATGAAGAGGAAACGCGGCCTCCGACTCCCCGCCCTCCTCGTGATCCTCGCGGCCTCCGGCACGGCGTCGGGGCAGATGCAGGGGGGTGACCACGCAAGCCACCATCCGGGGAAGCCCCCCGCGGACGCCGCCTCCCGACCGGCGCCGATGCAGGGAGGGGGACCCGGGGGCATGGGGCGGCCCGCGGAAAAGGGTCGAGGAAAGGGGGGGCCGGGAGGAAAGGGCCGAGCGGTCCCCTCCGAGAAGACCGAACTCGTTCCCCTCTTCATGAACCTCGGCGAGGTGACCCCGGAACGACTCGAGGAGATTCGGAGCCTGGCCGGGACGAGGGCCGCCGCGGGCATCTCCCGGATGAGGTCCGCCCTGGACCGGATGCTCTCCGCCTTTGCGGCGGACGACCTCGCCGAGGTCGAGAACGGGGCCTCGGAACTCGAAGACGGTCTCTCGCAGTTCATGAGCGGCATCGCCGCGGTCCGCGCGCTCGCCGAACGGAGATCCCCCAGGAACACGGCCCTTCGATGGCTGCGAAGCGAACTCCATCTCGTTCCGCCCCCCGAACCGGGACAGGGGGGAGGATTCCTTTCCGGCCTGTCCGCCACGCATGTCTTCTTCATGGCTCTCGTGGCCCTCGTCGCGATCGCGGGCACGGTGATGTATTGGAGGCGGACGCGGCGCGCTTCCGAGCTTCTCGAACGCATCGCCGCCGCGGGCGGGGCCGCTCCGGACGAATCCGCTTCCACTCGGAAACCGCCCTCCCCTTCCCCGGAGGAAGAGTTTTCGAGCGGGCTGATTCCGGTGAAACGGAGGAAGGTCTGCAAGATGCGGGTGGCCCGGATCCAGAGGGAGACCCCCGATGTCAAGACCTTCCGGCTCACGGCCTGCGACGGGGGCTGTATCGGCTTCGGTTATCTCCCCGGACAGTTCCTCACGATCACGCTGCCGGTGGCCGAGGGCAAGACGATCCGTCGCAGTTACACGATCTCCTCCTCCCCGACCCAGGCCTTCTATTGCGAAATCACCGTCAAGCGTGAAGAGAAGGGCCTGGGCTCCCGATTCCTCCACGACGAGGTCGAGGTGGGCGACACCTTCCGGGTCCAGGCTCCGAACGGGAAGTTCCACTTCACGGGGAAGGAAGCGGACAGCATCGTCCTCATCGCGGGGGGAGTCGGGATCACCCCGATGATGAGCATCACGAGGGCCTTGACCGACATGTGCTGGAAGGGGGACATCCACTTCCTCGCGGCGGTCCGGGATCCGGACCACTTCATCTTCCGCGAGGAACTCGAAAGGTTGGCGCGCTCCTATCCGAACCTCCACCTGCACGTCGCCGCGAGTCGGATCGACAAGGATCTCGAGGGCTTCACGAAGGGGCGGCTCAGCAAGGAACGGCTCGCCGAATGGGTTCCCGGAATCCGCTCCGAACGGATCCATCTCTGCGGGGCTCCGGCGATGATGGATGCCGTGCTCGGGATGCTCGAGGAACTCGGAGTCCCGAAGGCGAACATCCATCTCGAGAGCTTCGGGGCCGGAACCAAGAAGAAGCCTTCCGGCGGGGAGATCTCGGAGGGAGAGGTCCCTGACGGGAAAACGCCCTCGAAGGGAGCCAGGATCCTGTTCAAGGACTCCGGCAAGACGGCCGTCCTTCGGGAAGGCGAAACGATCCTCGAGGCCGCGGAGAGGGTCGGGGTGGAAATCGAAAGCTCCTGCCGGGCGGGGATGTGCGGGATCTGCGCGGTCAAACTCCTCGAGGGGCGCGTGGAGATGGAAACGGAAGACGGCCTGGATCCCGAGGACAAGGAGAAGGGAATGGTCCTCACCTGCGTGACGCGCTGCTCCGAGGACATCGTCCTCGAGGCCTGAGCCCGAAGCGGAATCCATGCAAGAACGGGAAGAACTCCTCGTAGGAAGCCTCGTCGTCCTGATGCTGGTCGTCTGGCTGGGTTTCGAGGTCCATGTCTCCCCCAGGTTCGCGGGAAGCGCCTGGGGGGGGGCCCTGGCCGTCACCGGCTCCCTCCTGATGCTCGTCCCCGCCGCCTACATCCTCGTCAAACGAATAAAGCGCATCCGGAATCTCCTCCATCCCCGGATCTCGATGCGCACTCTTCTCGCGATACACATCTACGCCGGCGTCATCGGCCCGATCCTCGTGATCCTCCATACGGGCCACAAGTTCGAGAGCGCCCTCGGCGTCGCCCTGACCTCCCTGACCCTCATCGTCGTCCTCAGCGGTTTCATCGGTCGCTATCTCCTCGCCAGGATCAACCGCGCGCTGCGCCATTCGGACTCTCTCATCCGGGAACTCGAGCGGCGATACGAGGAGACCGGCGACCAACTGCGGGAATCCGACCCCGATTCCGCGTCCCGACTCCTGCGGGACGCGAGGAGGGCTTTTCCCGGCCTCCTGCTCCGACCCTCCGAGCCGCTCGGTCCGGAACCTTCCCCGATCCGCAGGGCCGTCGCTCTCTCGGACGCGATCGCCGACCTCGAATACTCCCACAGGATCCAGGCGACGGTGAAGAGGATGTTCCAGGCCTGGCTCAAGACCCACATCGTCCTCTCCTGCGCTCTCTACTTCCTGATGGCCTTGCACGTCTGGGCCTCGATCCACTTCGGGATCCGGTGGTTCGAATGAGGATCCCCTGGAAATCCCCGTGGCTCCTGGCCCTCGTCGTTCTCGTCCTGGTGGGCCTGTCGATCCCCTGGGTCTCGAACCGGGGGACGGGGGGATTCCTGGACGCCGAGACCTGGTTGCGATTGGCGAACCCGGGCCCCCTGCATCGCGCCCACGCCTCGCTCGAAGCGGATTGCTCCCGGTGTCACTCGCCCGTCGACGGGGCGACGGACGAGAAATGCGTCCAGTGCCACGCGAACGAGGAGACCCTCCTCCTCCTCCAACCGACCGCCTTCCACCGCGACATCGGAAGCTGCCGGGTCTGCCACCGGGAACATCGGGGGCGCGAGGCCCCGCTCAGCGAGATGGACCACGAACGGCTGGCCTCGGTCGTCGCGGCGAAGCTCCTCGAACGGAGAGATGCGGGGGATTCCGAGATCCTCGGGAGGATCCGCCGACTGAGCTCCTGGGCGGGTTCTTCGGGCCCTTCCCTCTCCCTCCCCGATGCGGGGGTCCTGGAAACGGCCCTCGATTGCAACCAGTGTCACAGCCGGAAGGACCCTCACGCGGGTTACTTCGGGACCTCGTGCGCCGCTTGCCATTCCACGGACCGCTGGACGATCGCCTCCTACAGGCACCCTTCCGACAGGTCCACCGATTGCCGTCAATGCCACCGCCCCCCCCTTTCCCACTCCTCCCCGATGTTCGCGGAGATGTGCGCGAGCATGCTCGGCAAGAAGGGGATACGCGTCGCCTCCTGCCATGCCTGCCACAGGATCACGAGCTGGTTCGAGATCCGCGGCGCCCCCTGGCACCGGAAGAGCATGGGACACGGCTTCGGGAGATGACCCGAAGTCAGGAGGATCCGACGGTTTCGACCCGCGACCCGAAGGGCATGGAACCCCGTCCCCGGGAATGCGCCCCGATCCCCGGGCCCCGTCCGGTGGCGGGACGACGGAGCGACAGGGCGAGGACGGCCCAGGGGATCAACTGAAGGGCGAGCCGGTCGAAGGCCGTCGCCTGCAGCCAATCGAGATCCTCGCCCCTCAGGGCTGCGCCCGAGATCAGCAGGCCGGCATGCGCGAGCCCCCCCGCGAGCGGGACGAGGGCCGCCCGCCGCCATGCCGGGCTGGCGAGCGCGCGGACGAGCAGGACCGCCGAGACGAGCCACAAGAGTCCGAAGGAGGGTAGAGGAATGGGGACCGCCGTGTTGGAAGGGATCCAGGCATAGGCTGTGGTTTGCGCGAGGATCGCCCCGAACTTCGCGGAGGAATCGATCATGCGGCCGAGAAGGTCCCCCCCCGCCAAGGCCGGCGGGAACGGCGTCAGTCCATGGATCTTCTGGAGGATGAGCCAATACAGCACGGGAAGGAGGGCGAGCGCGAGGGCCACGGCCCGGGCGCGCGGGGAGCCCTTTCTCCGGGCCAGGAGGAACACGACGGCGACTCCCAGGATGGGCAACCCCTCGATCTTCGTGAGGGCGAGGATGGAGGCCGCGACCCCCACCGCCGGAAGCGCCCCTTCCTCTCCCTCCCTCCAGCGTTCGGCCTCGAGGAGAAGAAGCATGAAGGCCGCGACGAAGAAGAGGTCCGCCCCCCCGTGGACCGCGTTCAGGAGGAGGATAGGTGTCCCCGCGACGAGGCAGAACCGGCCGATCGGATTCCTTCCGCTCCCCTCGAACCGTTCCGCGCACAGGAGGAGGAAGGCCAGGAGCGCGATCGGCTTGAACAGGGCGATCATCCTCCAGCCCTCCCGGGGGTCCGCATCCAGGAAGGGCAGCTCGGCCAGGGGAAGGAGGGGGGGGTATCCGCGGTGGCCGGGGATCCACAGATTCTTTAGGGCCTCGAGATCCAGGGAGCGGTGGGTCTGGAAGACCTTCGCATGCGCCGCGAAGTTGAAGAGGGCGTCGCCATCGGGAAAGGGGGCAAGGAGGGCGATCGGCGCGACGATCAGGAAGAGGGCTGCGGCGAGGAGGGGGAGCGACCGCCCCGGCCCCGAGGGCCTCGCGGACCTCCGGTCCGCCGCACGACCTCGAAGAAGGAAGAACCCCGCGGGGCCGAGAAGGATCCAAGGACCCGCCAGCGTTTCGAGAGAAAGGGGGATCGACAGGAGATCGAAGAGGAGACTCTGGACGGTCACGACCCAGGGACCGAACAGGAGCGCTCGAGCGAGGCGGGCCCAGCCCCTGCGGTCCGGGGTGAGGAGCAGGGCGGCGATCCCCCCCGCCCCCAGGAGGAACCCGAGCGCCGCCGCCGTGCGGAGGAGGTTCATCTCCCCCCCTTCGAAGCCTCGCCGCCCGTTCGGAGCGAGGGTTCGGCGAAGACCTCGAACAGCTTCCCCCCGGACGTGGCCTCCCTGAACTCGAACCGGAACCCGGGAGGAGCCTCAGGGCTCGGCGCTCCGTGCACGAAGAGGAAGCGGGAGGCTCGCAGCGCCTCGACGAAGCGATCCTCCGAATAGAGCTTCTTCGAGGCCTCCAAGGATTCGAGGAATCTCTTCCCGACGACCGCGTGCTCTTCGGGCAGGGCCGCGATCGCCGCCCGGACGAGTTTCGGATCCAGAGCGAGCAGGCACCGGAAGGGTCTTCCGGAAAAGGCCAGTTCGTATGGCGGAGCCTTCGGGAATCCCGTCAGGACGAGGATGCCCGAAGGCCGCGGCAGGCGGGCTTCGAGGGCGGTCAGTTCGAGGAGGGTCCGGCGGGAGTCCTCCAAGCCGAAGCGACGGCCCCGTTCCGCCGCACTGAGAGAGGTCGAGCCCTCCCCCCCAAGGAACAGGAGGCCGATCGCGGCCTGTAAGAGGAACGCGCATCGGAGCAGGAACGAATCGAAAGGTTTCATCGCTCCGCCGGGAGGAGAACCTGGGGAGGGGACACGGGGGAAGGAGAAACAGGATAAACCCCGCGGGACCTCGGGTAACAGATGGGGGCCCCGCTTTCGAGGGCCGGGACTCCGCGGGGCCTCAGCTCCTGAGGAATTTCGCCGCGGCGGGGCCGAGGAGGGCGTCGTTGCCTCCCAGGTGGAGCACGCCCTCGAGTCTCCTCTCGTGGCGGCGGATGCGATCGGCCGGGAGGATTTCGAGCCGGGCGTCGAGGTAGCGATAGAGGGTCCTGCTGAGTTCGTCCTCCCCCCCCCACCGGAGGAGAAGCGAGAGCCATCCCCGGGCCGCATACGAATCCCCGCGCTCCAGGCTCCGCGCCGCGCGCCGGTGGGCGAGTCGGCGGAGCTTCGAAAGGGCGCCCGGCCCCTCGAGCCCGTTGCGTTCGGCCAGCAGGCGAGCCCGCATCGCCGCGTCGAGGTCTGCGGCCTCCACCCTTCCGGGATCCTCCGCGCTCCGGTCCCGGTAGAGGGTCCAGGCCCGTTCCGCCCACCCCGCCCGGAGCAGGAACTCGGCCTCGCCCTCGCGGCCCTGCGCCACGTAGGCGGGAATCGCGAGACCCAAGGACATGCCCAGGAGGAGGAAGCAGAAGGCCTGCAAGCGGGCGATACGCCGGACCCAACCCTCCAGGAACCCCCGGTCCTCGACCGCCTCGAGGAAAGCGGTCCTGGAGGCGAGCGAGGGATGGCGCAGTCCGGGCTTGTGCGAACTCGCGGGGAGGATCCTCTGGAGTTCCTGCAGGGCGTCGACCATGTCGGCGCGGCTCCCACAGAGGGCGGAACCATGGAGGTCGGCCTCGTGCTCGTAGGCGTGCGAGAGCCTGCGATAGAGCGGGAGCATCAGGAGTTCGATCGCGAGGAAGAGGACGAGGACCGCTTCCTCCCGTTCGAACCCCGTGCTTTCCAGGAGTCCTCCCTCGCCCGAGCCCCACCAGGAAAGGGCGGTCGCGGCCATCCAGGGAAAGATCAGGAAGAAGGAGATCTGCTTGAGGACATGCCTCCTCGACGCATGGGCCGCTTCATGCGCGAAGACCGCCAGGACCTGCCAGGGACGGAAGAACTCGAGGAGGAGATCCGTGAAGAAGAACCTCCGGGACCTGGAGAAGAGCCCGACCATCGCGGCGTTCAGACTCCGCAACCGCGTCGGAAGGACCCAGACCCCCTTGATCCTAAGTCCCGCCCTCCTCGCGAGTTCCCGGCAACCCTGGAGCAGCGTCGGGTCCTCCAGGGGACGCGCCCCGAAGATCTTCCCCATCCAGGCGGGGGTGACGATCGCGAGGACCAGGACCCCGAAGACAAGCCCGAGATCCCGAACGGCGTCGATCGTGTCGAAGGCCGCCCGGAAGACCGGCAGGATCCTGAGGAGGTCCTGCACGGCGAGGAGACACAGGATCGAGGGGAGGACGATCAGCGCGGCGCGGATCCGCGGTCCCGCCAGGCGCCCCCGCCCGAGCATCCTCAGCTCGCCGATCAGGAGGAGGATCTCGGACCAGATCCAGGGAGCGAAGAGGCAGATCTCGGACAGGGCCTCCCCGGGAGGACCGATCCGGAACCGGACGAAGGAGTCCCAGCGCCAGGCGAAGAGCCCGAGTCCGAAGATGAGCAGCGGACCCAGGCCGTAGACCCGGTGGAACAGCCTGAGGGCGAGCGGAGGGTTCTTCCCCTTCCCGAGGGCCCGGTTCCGGATCAGGATCTCGGCCTCGAAGGAGAGGAGGAAGGCGAGCACCGCGAGCGAGAGGAAGAACGGAGCCCGGATCCCGTCGCCGGGAATCGGTTCGGGGAGCGAGGTTCCCGCCAGGAGACGGAGGACCAAGGCGGCGAGGAAGGGAAGCGGGGAGATCACCCTCCCTCCTCCCCCGCCCGGGTCCCGAGGAAGAACCGGCCTGTGGCGACGAGGCGGGCCGGTCCGGTCATCGTGAGCATGCCCGCCTCGCTCCAGTGGAGACGGAGCCCGCCTCCGGGGAGGCGCACCGCGACCTCCTCTCCGACTTCCGCCCAGCCCGCATCCACGGCCGCGACGAGACAGGCGCAGGCTCCGGAGCCGCAGGCGAGGGTCCTCCCCGAACCGCGTTCCCAGGTCTCCTGGACCAATTCATCCCCCTCTCTCCGGAGAAAGGAGACGTTAACCCGGTCGGGGAAGCAGGGAGCCCTCTCGAGTTCCCGGCCGATCCGCGCGACGGCCTCGACCCCGATCGGATCGGTCCCGGGAACCAGCAGGACGAGGTGGGGGTTGCCGACCGAGAGGGCACGCCCCTCGAGACGCTCCTCACCCTTTCCCAGGTCGAGGGGGAGGGCGAGGCGCCAGGGCTCGGCCCCGCCCCCTCGAGGCCTCCCCCAGGGGACTCGCCCGGGAAGGAAGGGAATCGCCTCGGCCTCGAAACGGGGGACCCCCATCTCGACCGAGATCGTCCCCGACCGCCCCTCGAAGGCGAGCACCCGCGTCCTCGACATCCCGGCGTCGCTGCGGAGCACGAAGGCGTCCTCCGCGACGAGACGCCTGCGGTGGAGCCCGACGCAGCGAAGAGCGTTGCCGCAGGTCGCCCCCCGGGAGCCGTCGAGGTTGAACATGTGCATCCGCGCCTCTCCGGCGGGGTCCTCGATCAGGACCAGCCCGTCGCCCCCGACGCCGAACCTCCGATCCGCGATCGAACGCGCGAGCGAGGGAGCCTCGCGCAGGATCTCGACGGGATCGAGGCCCTCGCCCGCGGCCTCCTCGAGGTCGATGTAGACGTAGTCGTTCCCGCATCCCTCCATCTTCAGGAAGGGAAGGGAATCAGGCCGCGCGGCCTTTGCGGGTCCTCGGTCGGAAGAAGTCATCGGACTTGGGGCCCTTGGGCGGTCAAGCGACGCTTCCGATGATCCGCCAATGGACGCAGAACTGCAGCACGGCCGCATAGACCGCCAGGACGGGAAGGGTCCTCTCCCGGACCGCCATCATCGACATCAGACCCAGGAGGAGGAGCAGGGCCGGCAGCACGAGATTCCCCTCGAGGAACCCCACCCTGAGGACGTCCGCAAGGACCATGAGCTGGACCATCGCGACGATCGTCATGCAGACTCCGAAGGATCTCGCCCATTTCGGGTCGTCTCCGCGCCCCCGCCCCTCTTGCTTGGCGAACCGGAAGATCGAGACGAGGCCGACGAGGGCGAGGGTCCAGGCCGTGGCGTCCATCAGGCTGAGATTCATCGGTCTCCCTCCTCGAAACCGGATCGCGCGTCCCCGGGCGGAACGAGGCCCGGGGAGATCAGGGGAAAGGATACGACTTTCCCTCGATCGGGACCTGCACATCTCCGAATCCGGCCTTTCGGAGAGCCGAAGCCAGGGACTCCGAGGGGCCGGGCTCCCCGTGCAGGACCCAGACCTTGCGCGTCCCCCGCGCGAGATGGCGCAAGCCCTCGACCAGCTCCTTCTCGTCGGCGTGGGCGGAAAGGCCGTTCATCTTCCGGATCCGGCAGCGGACGGTCCGTTCCTCTCCGAGAAGGCGCACCCGGGGCCTCCCCTCGAGCAGGCGCCGTCCCAGGGTGTGCGGAGCCATCCACCCCACGAGGAGCACGCAATCCTCCGGCCTCTCGAGGCTCTGGAGGAGGTGATGCCGGATCCTGCCGTTCTCGCACATCCCCGAGGCCGAGAGGATGATGCAGGGTTCCCGCGTCCGGTTCAGCGCCTTGCTCTCCTCCACCGAGTGCGTGAATCGGATCCCCCGCCCGCTGAAGAGCGACCTCCCCGAGGCGATTTCGGCGGCCGCCACCTCGTCGAAGATCTCGGGATGGCGCTCGAGCACGAGGGTCGCCTCGCGGGCCAGGGGGGAATCGACGACGACCGGGAGACGGTCGATCCCTCCGGAATCGAGGAGCCTCCCGAGCACATAGAGAAGGTTCTGCGTCCGGCCGACGGCGAAGGAGGGGATCAGGATCCGGCCCCCGTCCCTCTGTTCCTCCTCGATGATCGCGGCCAGGTCGGTCTCGAGATCGGGGCGGGGTTTGTGCCTCCTCCCCCCGTAGGTGGACTCGGTCAGGAGGACGTCGACCGGCGGCATCCGGTCCGGATCCCGGAGGACCGGCATGTCCTTCCTCCCGAAATCCCCGGTGAATCCGAGGCGGATCCGATCCCCGGCCCCGCCGAGACTCAGGTGGACCTGGGCCGAACCCGGGATGTGCCCGGCGTCCAGGAAGACGAGTTCCAGGTCCTCGTCGAGTTTCGCCGGAGTCCGGTAGGGAATCCCGTGCAGGCGCTTCGAGGCCCTCTCGGCGTCGGCGATCGTGTAGAGGGGCTCCGCCGGCGGCTCCCCCCGCCTCCTGCGCTTCTCGTTCCACCAGAACGCGTCCTGCTCGTGAATGGCCCCCGAATCCCTCAACAGGACCGTCGCGAGGTCGCGCGTGGCCTCCGTGCACCAGATCCGCCCCTTGAAGCCCTCCCGCACGAGGATCGGGAGGGTTCCCGAATGGTCGATGTGGGCGTGGGAGAGGATCACGTGGTCGATCCTCCGGGGATCGAAGGGGAGCCTGCGGTTGGCCTTCTCCGCCTCGGCCCGCCGCCCCTGGACGAGTCCGCAGTCGAGGAGGATGCGCCGGCCCCGCCATTCGAGGAGGTGCTTGCTCCCGGTCACGTTCCGGACCGCCCCGAAGAACCGGATCCGCCCGTTTTCCGCGGGCGCCTTTCCGCCGGAGGCCATCCTCCGGCCTACTTCTCGACCCGGACGGTCCGCATCCTGAGACTCAGGGGGGAGAGCAGCAGGCTGAAGAGCCCGTCCAGGAAGGTCGTCTCGGTCGTCACCCGGTAGCTCGTGGCCGTCCCCGCCAGACTGTCGGAGTCGAAGGTGTGGACCGGGAGGAGACCCCAGAGCAGGTACCAGGCCTTGGCCTCGACGACCTCGGTCCCAGCCGCCCCTCCGCCGACCGTATGGGTCTGGACCATGCAGGAGGGAAGGGACAGCAGGAGGCAGAGGGTCAAGACCCGAAACGGCTTCGAACGACTCGGCGTATTCATCGGTTTTCCCTTCATCTCCTTTCCTGCATCATTCCTCCATGGAAGGCCGCCCGCTAGAATCCTCCGCTTTTCCTTCTGCGGCCCGGCCCCGCCGGGTTCGGGCGGAAGGGCCCGGACCGGAGGGGGCCGAAAGGAGGCTCCTTGGAACCTAGCGGAAAGATCCGCGGCGAAGGGCTCACCTACGACGACGTCCTGGTCGTCCCCCGCCTTGCCGAATGTCTGCCGCGGGACGTCGATACCGGCACCCGGCTCACGCCCGGGATCGAACTCAGGATCCCCCTGGTCTCCGCCGCCATGGACACGGTCACGGAGGCCCGCCTCGCCATCGCCCTCGCGCAGGAGGGGGGGATCGGGATCATCCACAAGAATCTCGACCTGGACCGCCAGGTCGCCGAGGTCGACCGGGTCAAGCGTTCGGCCAACGGAGTCATCCTCGACCCCGTGACCCTCAAGCCCGATGCGACGGCCGGCCAGGCGAAGAAGCTGATGCGGGAGCATCGGATCTCCGGTCTGCCCGTCGTCGAGGACGGCGGCCGCGTCGTGGGCATCCTGACCGCCCGCGACCTGCGGTTCCAGACGGGTTCGGAGACCAGCGTCTCGGACCTGATGACCCGGGAGGTCGTGACCGCCGCCAAGGGGACGACCCTCGACGAGGCCCGAAACCTGCTCCATCAGCACAAGATCGAAAAACTCGTGCTCCTGGACGAGGACGGCGGGCTCGCGGGATTGATCACGATCAAGGACATCAACCTGACCGAGACCTATCCGAACGCCTGCCGCGACGACAGGGGAAGGCTCCGCGTCGGCGCCGCGGTCGGGGTCAACGATTTCGACCGTGTCGAGGCCATGATCGGAGCCGGGGTGGACGTCATCGTCGTCGACACGGCCCACGGCCACAGCCGCAACGTCCTCGACACCCTGCGCGCGATCAAGCGGGACTTCGAGATCGAGGTCGTGGCCGGGAACGTCGCGACCCCCGAGGCCGTCAAGGACCTCGTGGAGGCCGGCGCCGACGCGGTCAAGGTCGGCATCGGACCTGGGTCGATCTGCACGACCCGCATCATCGCCGGAATCGGGGTCCCCCAACTGACCGCGGTCCTGGAATGCGCTCGGGAAGCCCGGAAGACCGGAACTCCGATCATCGCCGACGGAGGCATCCGGCAGAGCGGGGACGCCGTCAAGGCCCTCGTCGCCGGAGCCTCCTGCGTGATGCTCGGCAGTCTTTTCGCCGGACTCGAGGAGTCCCCGGGCGAGCTGGTCCACTACCAGGGACGCACCTTCAAGGCCGTCCGCGGCATGGGGAGCCTCGGGGCCATGGTCCACGGGAGCAAGGATCGATACGCCCAGGGAGACGTCGAGGAGCGGGAGAAGCTCGTCCCCGAGGGAGTCGAGGGCATGGTCCCCTACAAGGGCCGTCTCTCCGATTACGTCTACCAGTTCGTCGGAGGTCTCCGCAGCGGCATGGGCTACTGCGGCGTCGATACGATCCCCGAACTCCAGGAGAAGGCCTCGTTCTACCGGATCTCCCCCGCGGCGATGCGGGAATCGCATCCCCACGACATCATGATCACGAAGGAAGCCCCGAACTACCTCGGGAAGGACCTCTGAGACGGGGCGCCGGACCCGGACCGCACATGCCCGAAATCTCTTCGAACCCCCAGGCCCGCCGTCATCGCGGCGTCCTCATCGTCGACTTCGGAACCCAGTACTGCCAGCTCATCGCCCGCCGGGTCCGCGAACTCGGCGTCTATTCCTCGATCACGATCCCCGAAAAGGTCGAGGAGGCCCTCGACGAAGGAGACTTCGGCGCCCTGATCCTGTCCGGGGGGCCGAGGTCCGTCTACGAGGAAGGAGCGCCCTCCGTCCCCCCCGGGGTCCTCGAACGCGGGCTCCCGATCCTCGGCATCTGTTACGGGATGCAATGGATCAGCCGGGTCCTCGGCGGAGAGGTCGCGCCGGGAACGGACGCCGCGGGCCGGGAATACGGTCACGCCGTTCTCGAACTCGCGGAAACACCGGGCCCCCTTTTCGACGGGATCGAGAAGCGGACGAGGGTCTGGATGAGTCACGGGGACGAGGTCAAGGCCCTGCCGCCCGGCTTCGAGGTCTCCGGCTCGACGAAGACCTGCCCCCTCGCCGCCGCCCGGCACCCACGGAAGCGGATCTTCCTCCTCCAGTTCCACCCGGAAGTCAGCCACAGCGTGGACGGGCACACGATCCTCCGGAACTTCCTCTTCGAGGGCGCGGGCCTCGCCGCCGACTGGAGCGCCGGTTCCCTGGCCGAGGAGAAGATCGAAGCCCTCGTCCGGCAGATCGGAACGGAAGGTGAGGTCGTTCTCGGTCTTTCGGGAGGGGTCGATTCCTCCGTCGCGGCCGTTCTGATCCACAAGGCCATCGGCAGGCGCCTCCACTGCGTCTTCGTCGACAACGGTCTTCTCCGCGCCGGGGAGCGGGAGGCCGTGGAGGCCCTCTTCGCGGCCAACTTCCAGATGGACCTGCACGTCGTCGACGCCTCGTCCCGGTTCCTCGAGGCCCTGAAAGGCGTCGAGGACCCCGAGGCGAAACGAAAGATCATCGGCGGGGTCTTCATCGAGGTCTTCCGTGAGGCGGCCGCCGGATTCCGGTCGGCCCGCTTCCTCGGCCAGGGGACCCTCTACCCCGACGTCATCGAATCGGTCGCCGCGCACGGCGGATCGACCTCGGTCATCAAGTCCCACCACAACGTCGGCGGCCTTCCCGAGGACCTCGACCTGGAACTCGTCGAACCCCTGAGGGACCTCTTCAAGGACGAGGTCCGGGCGGTGGGGCGGAGCCTCGGACTTCCTCCCGAGGTCATCGACCGCCAACCCTTCCCCGGCCCCGGACTGGCCGTGCGGATCCTGGGCGAGGTCACGGCCGAGCGATGCGAGACCCTCCGGGCCGCGGACCACATCGTGACCAGCGAGATCGAGGCCTCTGGAAGGCACAAGCACCTCTGGCAGTACTTCGCGGTCCTCCTCCCGGTCCGGAGCGTCGGGGTCATGGGGGACGCCCGGACCTACGAGAATCCGATCGTCCTCAGGATCGTGGAGAGCCGGGACGCGATGACCGCGGACTGGGCCCTCCTTCCCGAGGACTGCCTCCGCCGCATCAGCAACCGGATCATCAACGAGGTCCCCGGCGTCAACCGGGTCGTCCTGGACGTCACGAGCAAACCGCCCGGGACGATCGAGTGGGAATGATGGAACCGTCCCTCGAACTCGCGCACGTCACGAAGCGTTTCGGCGACTTCACGGCCGTCGACGATCTCTCGATGACGGTCCCGAAGGGCTGCATCTACGGCTTCCTGGGCCCCAACGGATCCGGGAAGACGACGACGATGCGCATGATCATGAGCATCTTCTACCAGGACGAGGGGACCATCCGCATCCTCGGCCACGACCGGGCGGAGGAGGTCAAGGACCGCCTGGGCTACCTCCCCGAGGAGAAGGGCCTCTACAAGAAGATGAAAGTCGGGGAGATCGTCGCCTACTTCGGGATGCTGAAGGGCCTCGACAAGCGGGAGGCATGGACGCGAGCCCGGGACCTCCTGCAACGCTACGGCCTCGGAGAGTGGATCGACAAGCGCTGCGAATCCCTTTCGAAGGGAATGGGACAGAAGGTCCAGCTCCTCGGGACCCTGATCCACGACCCCGAACTCGTGATCCTCGACGAGCCCTTCTCCGGCCTCGATCCGATCAACATGGAGACGATGCGGAACACGATCCGCGATCTCGGACGCGAAGGGCGGACCGTCCTCTTCTCGACACACGTCATGGCCCAGGCCGAGGAACTCTGCGATTACATCACCCTGATCTACAAGGGGAAGGTCCGTCTCTCGGGGACGCTGAGCGAGGTCCGGAGCGGAGGAGGCAGGGGGGCGATCCGGCTCGACTACGAGGGGGACGGTTCGATCCTCGCCGGCCACCCCTCGATCGAGCGGCTGAACGACGCCGGCAAGACCGCGGAGATCATCCTGAAGGAGGACGCCGACCCGCAGGACTTCCTCGCGGACATCTGCGGGAAGCTCAGGATCCGGAGGTTCGACCTTCGGGATCCCTCCCTCCATGAAATCTACGTCCGGACGATCGGGGCCGAAGAGGGCCGGGAGGTCTCCCATGTCTAGGACCTGGCTCGTCGCGCGGCGGGAGGTCGTGGAGAACGTCCGCACGAAGACCTTCTGGATCGGCATCCTCAGCTTTCCGGTCATCCTCGCCCTCAGCATCCTGATCCCCACCTGGCTCCAGTCGCGGATCGACGTCCGTCCTTTCGGGGTCGAGGACCGCTCGGGCTGGCTGCTGAAGGAACTCAAGGCTTCCTGGAGCCTGCCCGACCTCCCGAAGCTCGCGGCCGCTCTGCGGGGGGAGGAGGACGCCCCGCCTCTCCCGGCCTCCGGCCTTCCCGCCTGCCTTCGCGAGGGGGGCAGGCTCAAGGCGGCCCTGCGCGCCCTCGACGGAGACCGGCTGCAAGCCTTCCTGGGGAGCCTCCCCCTCCTCGCGGGACTCTCTTCGGACGAGTTCTCCGAGGGACTCGGGAAGGGCGCGGCCGGGGCCGCCCTCGGGGGCTTCCCCCTGCCCGAGAGCCTGAAGCGGGAGGCGCGCGCCTTCCACCGGGAGGTCCTCGAACTCAGGACATGGTGGAAGGGCCTTCCCAAGGAGGAGGCCGAGCCCTTTCGCGGTCCGGACGGTTTCGGCCGCTACCGGCTCGAGGCGGAGGCCCCCGAGAAGGAGCTCAAGGAGATGCTCGCCCGAGGGGAGCTCTTCGCCTATTTCGTGATCAACGAGGATCCCGTCGAGGGCTCGAAGGGCGCGGAATACTTCTCGAAGAACCTGACGGACACGAAGCTCCGGGAGTGGATGACCCGCCAGGTCTCCCGGATCGTCCGCGCCCGGCGCGTGGCCAAACTGCGCCTGACCCCCGAGAAGGCGGAATGGTTGAACCGGCCCTTCCGGTTCGCCTCGAGGACTCTCGACGCCTCGGGCAAGGAATCGAAGGTCGAGAAGAGCGACGTCGTCCTGAAATGGGCGCCGATGGTCTTCGTCTACCTCCTCTGGATCTCCGTCTTCATCCTCGCCCAGATGCTTCTGACGAACACGATCGAGGAGAAGTCCAACCGCATCATCGAGGTGCTCCTCTCCTCGGTCTCCCCCAGACAGTTGATGACCGGCAAGATCTTCGGCATCGCGATCACCGGCCTCATGATGGTCGGTTCCTGGGCGCTCTTCTTCATCCTCGGCGTCGAGATCCTGCCCCTTCTCTTCCCGGAGGCCTCTAGGATCATCTCCGAGTTCGAACTCGCCCGCATCCTGGCCGAGCCGATCTATCTCCTGTCCTTCTTCGGCTATTTCCTGGCGGGCTACCTCCTGTTCGCGTCCCTGCTCGCGGGGATCGGTTCGGTCTGCAATTCGCTGAAGGAGGCGCAGAACCTCCAGCAGCCCGTCATGATCCTCCTCCTCGTCCCCCTCTTCGCGATGATGCCCGTGGCCTCCGACCCGAACGGCACCCTGGCGAGGGTCCTCTCCTTCATCCCCCCCTTCACTCCCTTCGTCATGATGAACCGCGCCGGCGGTCCCCCCGAGACCTGGGAGTACCTCGCGACCGGGGTCCTGCTCGCCCTCACCGTCTTCCTGACCTTCCGCGGGGCCGCGAAGGTCTTCCGCGTCGGCATCCTGATGACCGGCAAGCCGCCGAGGATCCGGGAGATCCTGCGCTGGCTCGGGGCTCCGACGGGCTCGATCCCCAAGCGCGGGGACTGAACCCGAGGACCGGGAGCGGATTCAGGACCTCTTGCGGAGGAAAAGGTGGCCGGGGACGGTGTTCCATCCGTTCCTCGGAACGCCGGTCATCGGATAGGGGGCGAAGCGGACCGCCCTCTCCGACTCTTCCCACCGGTCGGGGACCGGAAGGGTCGCGAAGAGTTCCGGGATGCCGGGCACGAGTTCGAACCCCGCCCTTCCGAAGAGTTCCAGCCACCAGGAGGTTTCCTGGATCGTGATGTGCCCCTCGCTGATCGTGTCCTTCGCGATCACGCAGGAGATGTTCCGGACTCCTAGCCTCTCGAGTTCCCGGGGGAAACCCTCCAGCTCATCGACGGGGACGTGCTCCAGGACGTCGTAGGAGATCAGGGTCGTGAACCCGTCCTCCCGGGAGAACGGGATGTGGTCCACCGACCCGATGCGGAGGTAGGGGCGGACCGGGTCGAAGCAGACGTCCTTCAATTCTGGGCAGAGATCGAAGCCCCAGGCGTCCACCCCCGCCTGGCGGAAGGCCAGCACCTCCCCGCCCGCCGAGCAGCCCGCGTCCAGCACCTTCCCGAGTTCCCCGAAGACCCTGTGCGTGATCCAGACCCGGAAGAGGGAGATGACGCGGTTGAAAGGATGGAGGTTCGTGTAGTTGCTCTTCACGGGGTAGTGAGCCCCGTAGAACTCCCGGAGCCGGCGCTTCTCCTCCAGGCTCAGCGGGCGGTTCCGGAGACGGTCCCAGTCCGGGGACTCCGGCTCCGGGTGCTCCGTCTCCGGGAACGGAGCGGCGGCGCTTCGAGCGGGCGGAATCTCCGCTTCCAGGATCTCGGAGGGGGGCGTCATACCCATTCCATCGGAAGTTCCCGACCACCGCTAAAGCGAAAGGGTCGCGGAATATTCGGGAGGGAGCATGGCCGAGGGATCGGGGGCTCCCGCCTCGCGCCAGGCCTCGTATTCCAGGCGGGCCAGCTTCTCGCGGAGGGTCTCAAGGACCCGGGGAACGGGCTCCCCGGCCTCGACCCGGTAAGGCTCGCCGAGGGCGATCCTCACCTTCGCAAACGGCTTCGGGATCACGTATCGATCCCAGGATTTCGCCCTCCAGCACGGCCAGGCCCCGACCCCCACCGGCACGAGGAGTCGGTCCGACTCCCGCGCGAGCAAAAGGGCTCCCTTCTGGAGCCGCCCCTCGGGCCCTCTCGGTCCGTCCGGCGTGAGGGCCAGGGCGGGGACTCCGGATCTCGTCATCTCGAGAAGGGCCTGCACGCCTCCCCTCGTCGTCGACCCCCGGAAGCAGAGATACCCGAGGCGCTGCACGACCTGCGCCATGATCTCCCCGTCCCGGTGCCGGCTGACCATGAGGCCCACCTTCCTGCCCCGCCACGCCCAGGCCATCGGGAGCCCTCTCCCATGCAGGAAAACGCCGAGAAGGGGGCGGCTCTCCTCGAGCAACGAGTCGATCCGCTCACTCCGGAGGATCTTCATCCTCCAAGTGCGGGCGAGCCCCTTCAGGACCGGAAGGCCCAATCGGGCGATCCAGGCGGCTTTCCTCTTGTCGTCCAAGGTCTTCGTGATCGGAATCGTCGCCGTAGACCCTTCGGTCCCAGGCGACCAGGCGGCGGTCCACTTCGCGGTCCCGGATTCCGCGGGCGCGAAGCACGAAGAACACCAGGGGAGCGGCGAGGAGCAGGAGGATAGAGAAGCAATTCCCCGAGAGGAAGTCGAGGAAACCGAGGCCGCTGCGCATCCTCCTCTCCCACTCCTCCTGCAGTCTCGTGAAGGAATCCCATTTCAAGCGGGCCAGACCTCCGTCGAGGCTGTCGACCTCCCCCCCGAGGAAGAGCCTCGAGGCCTCCAGGACGGTCCCCAGGCCGTAGAGACGGCAGAGGAACGAGACGAAGGAGGCGCTCTGGGCATAGGCCGCCCGGACGTCTTCCGCGCGCTCCGGAAGGCGGTCCCGGAGTTCGAGCCAGGAGACGAACCGCCCCTTCGCGGTTCTCGAGGCGAGGATCTCCGCCTGGTTCGAGAAAACGGGGGCGCCGGAGATCTCCTGCGCGATCCCCTCGTGGAGCCAGAGCGGGAGGACCCTCCCCTTCCCCCCCCTCTCCTCGAGCGCGAAGAGGCAGAGGTGGACGAACTCGTGCTGGAGGACCGTCCGGAAGTCTCCGGGGGGATCGGGACGCAGGCGGTCGGTCCGCAGCCAGACCTCGTTCTTCCGTTTCCACGCGAGGGCGACCGTCCAGGGACGGAACGAGGCCGCGAGCCTCGGATCCAGCTCCGCCTCGGAATCCGCGAGGACCACTCGGACTCCCTCGGGAGCCCGGATCCCCAACCTGGCCTCGACGATCCGGAGGGAGCGGGACGCCTCCCGGGTCCATCCCGAATGCGGCGTCCCCCCGGCGCCCCCGGCCTTCTCGATCCGGATCCGCGAGGGATCCCCATCCCGTTCCTCGCAGGCCCCGCATAGCAGGAGAGGAAGCAGGACCCCTCCGAAAACGTGCAAGATTCGGCGATTCACGACGTCCGACACCTTCCGCCGGAGGCTCCTTCGGAGGACCCCCGCAAGGAGAGTAGGATGCCGGCCTGCCCCTATCCAACAAGGAGTCCGGGAATCGACGCTTCCCGGGATTCCGGGCCCCGACAAGCGAGGATGCATCGATGCGAAACCCCGATTCCGTCCCCCCCTCCGGATCGAAGCGGTTCCCCCGCGCCCCCCTGTGGCTGGGGATCCTCTCCGCCTTCGCGATCCTGCTTTCCGGCAGGGCGGGAGGCCTCTTCGCCGCGCCCCAGAAGGAGATCGTGAAAGGAGAAAGCTCCGTCGCCATCGTCAGCTTCGCCACGCTCGGCTACATGGCCCCCGGCGCTTCCCAGATGAACAAGATCCCGGCGGAGAACCTCTCCGAGATCCGTCTCCTCCAGGGAAAGGACGAGCGTGACTTCTGGGTCGAACTCTTCTTCCACAACGACGACTACGTCCTCCAGAAGGTCCACAACCTGACCTTCTTCCAGAAGGACGGGTCCGTCCCCCTGGGAAAGGTGCGCATCCTCCTGGGAAACCGGAAAGCCATCCGCTTCCCCCTGGTCTACTGACGCGGAGGATCGGGGCGCGGTCCTCAGCCCAGGAGAGGCAGGCTCTCGAAGGTCCCGCCCAGGACCTTCCGGGAATCGAGACCCAGCCAGTCCCCGCAGAGCGTCGCGTAGACCCCTCGGAAGTCGGTCGTGAAGCGGAGATCCCCCTTGTCGAGATCCGTGAGGCTGGGATACCGCCCGTGCAGACCGCCCCGAACCCTCGTTCCCAGGAGGAAGGCGGTGCCCGCGCAGCCGTGGTCGGTCCCGTTGCTCCGATTCTCACGGGCTCTCCTGCCGAACTCGCTGAAGCCGAAGAGGACGACGCGGTCGGCCGCCCCGTTCCGTTCGAGATCCTTCTGGAACGCGGTCAAGGCCTGGTCCAGTTGCCGGAGCAGGTTCCCGTGACGGTTCGGCTGGTTGACGTGCGTGTCGAAGCCGTTGTGGTAGGTGTAGAAGACCCGGGAACCGATTCCTCCGCCGATCAGCGCGGCGACATTCCGGAGGGACCGACCGATCGGGGTCTGCGGATACCGGACCGGAGTCCGATAGGACGCGACCGCCTTCCGGATCTCCGCCGAGGTGTCCACCGCCTCCCCGGCGGTCCTTCGAAGACGAGCGAGGATCGGATTCCCCGCGGTCTTCGCGGCGGCCACCATCTCGGAAAAGGCTCGCGTCTCCTTCTCGGTCCCCCGATAGCGGTAGGTCTCCGGGTTCAGGAAGGAGATCGGCTTGGATCGCCGGCCGTTCATCGCGAGGGGGACCTTGGCCGCGAGGTTGACGCCGAGGTCGGCCCGGGGACCCGTCCCGGCGGCGATCTCGTCCAGGGCCCGCCCCAGCCATCCATAGCGCAGATCCCGCGCGGTCGGATCCGCCGCGTGCCAGATGTCCATCGACTTGAAATGCGAGCGGTTCGGGTTCGGATACCCGATCCCCCGGATCCAGGCCATCCGCCCCCCGCGGACCAACTCCGCGCACCCGCCGAGGGCGGGATGCAGCCCGAAACCATCCCCCAGGTCGTGGATCTCCTTCGAAGGCAGTCCCAGGACCTTCCGGAGTTTCCGGTATTCGGGGTCACGGTGCGGAACGACCGTGTTGAGTCCGTCGTTGCCCCCCGACATCTGGAGGACGACGAGGATCCTGTCCTTCTCCCCGACCGGACCTTCCCCTCCGAATCCGGGAAGGCCCGTCCGACCTCTCCCGAGCATCCAAGTTCCGAGGCCCGCGATTCCGAGCCCGAGAAAATCCCTGCGATTCGTTCTTTCCGTCATCATCGTGCTCCCGCCGTCTTGGTTTTCCGTCCTTCTCCGTCGCCCTCCACGCCGAATCCTCTCCGCCGCCGGTTCAGCACAACTGGAACTCCGGAGCGCTGCAGAGGAGGTGGAGGAGTTCCCGGAGCTTCCGCTCGGCCTCTCCATGCAGGAGGCGCCCGGGTTCGATCGGACCCTCCCCGCCGACCGCCTCGCGCAGGACTCGGAGCAGACGGGCTCTGGCCCCACGATCCAGGGGAACGGCCAGGATCCGCTCCGAGAGCCCGTCGAGGACGCGCTCGGGGGATCCGCCGCCGGCTTGGAGAACGAGTCCGGCCGCGCTGAAACCCGGATCCCAGGAGGCGATCGCCCGCCGGAAGAACCCGCGATCCCTCCCCCGCGCCTGCCGGCGGATCCGCTCCTTCCATCCTCCCCCGAGGTCGGCCGTCAACAGGACGTCGCAGGCGTTGGCCCGGGCGAGGAGGTTCGCGGTCGTGATCCAGGCGAGTCCCCCCTCCCAGCCCTTCACGTTCGGAGGAGCCATCAGCTCCTGGCCGAGCTGCCCCGCGAGACCGACAAGCAACGCGCCCGGCGGCGGGTTCATTCCGAAGATCTTGACGGTCGAGACGAGGAGCATGATCGGGCTCTTGACCTTCGTGCCCACGGACTTCTCGGAGTAGAACGCACGGCTCAGGAAGATCCGGCGGAGAAGGGGTTTGATCTCGTAGTCGCAGGCCCTGAAGGTCTCCCCCAGTTCCCGCAACAGGTCGGGCTCGGGGTTCTCGTAGCCGAAGAAGGCGAAGATCTTCCCCGCGACCCATGGCGCGCAGGCCGGATGCTCGAGCAGGAGTTCGCAGACGTCGTCGCCGTCGAAACGCCCGGTCTTGCCGAAGATCGTCTTCATCCCGTCGTCGTGCTGGCGGCGGTTGAAGACGAAGACGTTCCGCCTCCGGTCGAAGGTGTATCCCGTGAAGGCCCGGGCGGCCTCCTTGATGTCCTTCTCGGTGTACCGCCCGAGCCCCAGGGTGAAGAGCTCCATGACCTCGCGGGCATAGTTCTCGTTCGGCCTCCCCTTGCGGTTCCGGTTGTTGTCCAGGTATTCGAGCATCGCCGGATCCCGGGTGATCGCATGCAGCATCTCCCGGAAGTTCCCCGTCGCATGCTCGCGCAAGGTCCTGTTCTGCTGGAGCATGTTCCAGGCGTTGCGCACGTCCCGATAGCTGGACGTGAAGTGGCCGTGCCAGAACAGGGTCATCTTCTCCTCGAGGGGTCTCCGCGACCGGAGCATGCGGTCCACCCACCAGGATCGGACGACCCGGAACCGCCGCGCGTCCTCCCTGCGCCGCTCGTTCCGGAGCTTCCGGCGTTCCTCCTCGCTCATCCGGGCGAAGACCTCCCGCCGCACGAGAGGCATCGGGAGGATTCCGCATTCGGGAACGACCGCCGGCCGGCCCTCGTAGTCCACGATCCAGGAGACCGCGCCCTCGAGCCCCCTGCGATACAGGCGCATGACCTCCTCGGCCGTGCCCCCGAAACCCGCGCGGAGGAGGAGATGCCGGGCCTTCGCGGGCGTCCATTCCTCCTTCGGGAGCGGGGCGAGCGAGGATCCCCCCTGCCGGACTCCGAGGGCCGGAAGGACCCCGCCGAGACAAAGGAACCCGAGAACCAGGGAGAATCCGCGCATCGCCTTCATCGCAACCTCCGATCGACCATTTCTAACGATCCCGCGATCCCTTTGCAGAGGAGGCCTGTCTCTCCTTTGTAAGACCTCCCCCTCGATCCCGGTCCCCATCCGGACCCGGACCCGACCGGGCCGGACTCCGTCGAGGGATTCCCCGGTTTCGGAGGACGGCCGCATCCGATTCCCTCCCGGTCCCGCCCCGAGGCCCGCGGCGGGAACCCCCGATCCCGCCGGAAGGAGAAAGGCGAGGCGGGACATTGCCCCCTCGAGGGTCCAGATCCCCGGGCCCGCTCTCCGAAACAGGAAGGGGGAAGGCCCGAACCGGCCCGGAATCCTCGGGTCCGCGCGTGAAGAACGCGGACTTGGAGGACTTCCGCGCCGCACCGGGCACGAAAGGGGGAAGCATGGGAGATTCCTGTCCGGCTCTGGCCGAACCGCCCCGGACCCTGCTGACGGTCCGGGAGGTTCGGAAGATCTTCCAGGTGTCGCGAAGCACGGTCTATCGCTGGATCGAGCGGGGGAGGCTCGTGAAGGCGGGCCGGGTCCATGCCTTCGAGGACTACCGGAAGCAGAAGGTCGTCCTGCTCGAACCTGTCGACGAGGATCTCCGCGAGGAGATCCACCGCTGGATCGCCCGCAGGAGCCCGCGAAGGAAGACCCCGCTCCTCCTCGTCCAGCGCCTGGCTCATGAAACGATCGAGAATCTCTCCCTCGGGGAGGAGGAGAAACGGGACGACGAGGTCGCATCCCTGACCCGGGAACTCCATCGCCTGGTTTCGGTCCTGACCGAGGAGCGGGAGTCGAGGGACCATATGCTGGCGGAGATCGAACAGGCCGCCCGGGAACTCAAGGAAGGAAAGGAGCAGGCCTTCGCCCCGATCCTCGAGGCCCTCAAGACCATGAGGGAGGAGCCGGAGGAATCCGATTCCCCGGAAACGCCGGAGGAGATCGAGGCTTCGGAAACCCCGGAGGAGATCGAGGCTACGGAAACCCCGGAGGGAATCGAGGCTACGGAAGCTCTGGAGGAGGAGGAAGCCGGGGAAACCATCGAGGACATCCAGGAACTCGAGATCCTCGAGGACCCCGCATCCGAGGGGATCGAGACGAACCCGGTCGAGGGGATCGAAGAGGAGGATCTCGAACCCCCGGAGGCTCCGCCGACGATGCTTCCCGAGGGAGCGGAACTCGAAATCGAAGAGGAACTCGAGATCGCCGGGGATCCGGATCCGGTGGAGACCGAGGAAGCCGAGCCGGATGTCGTCGAACTCGGCGCGGAGGATCTTCCCGATTGGTTGTCCGACCCCGACTCCGAGTCCCCGGCCGAGGATGCGGCCGAGGCGCTCGAGGAGAATGAGGGAGTCGAGGAGACTGAAGGGATCGAGGAGGAAGAGGGAATCGAAGTCGACCTATCGGAAGAGGAGGAAAAAGGAGGGGAGACCCCGCCTCCGGATCTCGAGATGACGGCCGCCGAACTCCCCGAGTGGTTGTCGGACGGGGAGGAGGAGAAGCCGGAGACCGAAGACGAAGGCGGCGAGGAGGAACAGGCGGACGCCCGCGAGGCGGAGGACGGCCCCGCCGGCGAGACGGAGGATGAACCTGTCGTCGAGACGGAGGACGGCCCCGCCGGCGAGACGGAGGACGGCCCCGGGGATCCGGAAGCGGAAACCCAGGAAGAAGAGGTGAAGGATCCCCCTCCCGATGCCGAACCTGCGGATGTTTCGAAGCCGGACAGCGTTCTCTCCAACGCCCTGCCCGCGCTCAGCGATCTCGAGCACGGCCTCCAGGAGGGCCTGCTCGGGGTCCGTCAGTCCGTATCCGAGGTGCGGGACGAACTTCGCGGCCTCCAGGAACCCGCGGCCCAGATCGCCGCGAACGCCCATGTCGTCGCCGAACAGTTCAGCCGCCTGGTCTCGAATTCCGGAGAAACGAAGGATGCGGTCTCCCGTCTCGGAGCGCGCCTCGAGTCCCTCCCCGGGGAGGGGTCCGCGGGTTCGCCCCTCCTGACGATCGGCCTCGGCAGCCTTCTCGTGACCTGGCTCGTCACGGCCCTCGTACGCCCGCCCCTCGGGCATCCGAGTTCCTACCTGCTCTTCCTCGCGAACCTTTTTGCCTGCGTCCTGCTCTGGTTCGGACGCCGCAAACCCCGGCCCGGAAAAAGCTGACTCGCCTTCGAAGCCCGGCTCCGAACGGCGGCCGCCTTCAACGAGGGGGGGTGACCAGGTTCACGAGGAGCCGCGCCGCGCCCGGGTGGAGGACGAAGAGCTGGCGATGGAGGACCAGGGCGCAGTAGACGTAGCTGCCCTTCCCGTACCTCGCGAAGAGGAGGGCGCCCCGCTGCGGCCGGAAGTCCTCGCCCTCTTTGGCGTCCCGGAAGGCGGGAATCTCGGGAACGGCCAGCTCCCGGATCTCCAGGCATTCCTCGTAGCGGGAATCGTAAGAACCCATCTCGGGGAAATAGAGACCGCGGTCCTGCACCCAACCGTCCCAATCCGAGGGACGGATCCGGTTCGGATGGTTCAGGAGAGGATGCCGGGGCTTCAGGATCCGCACGGGCGCATCCTCACGGGTCACGCGTTCCCGGCCGAGTTTCAACGGATACGGGGCCAGCCGCACCCCGATACTTTCCCGGTTGAACTCCCGGTCCTTGTGGTAGAGGACCACGAGGCGCCCCCCGTTCGCGACGAAGTCGAGGAGCCTCGGAACCTGCCGCCTCAGGTCCGGCCTCCAGAGGAGGGCGCGGCTGTCCACGAGAATCGTCCGGAGGGAACGCAACTCCTCCCGCACGAGACTCCGCGCGTCGAGCGCGCGAACCGCCACCCCGAGGGACCGGAGACTCTCCTCGACGGTCCGATCGGGCCCCCTCACGATCCCCAGGCGCAGGCCCTCGGGGATCCGGATCCGGATCGGATGGAAGGCCGCCCGGCAAGCGGCCAGCGCTCCGCCGTCCGGATCCCTGAGTTCGAAGCGCGCGATCCAGGGCGGCGAGCCCGCGGCGCGCGCCGGGGGGACGGAGAGCCTCAACCCGAGCAGCCGGGAATCGAGACCGCCGGGCATCCGGATCTCGACCGGGCCGATCGGACCGAACTCGGGTCCGAAACGGAGTCCGAGAGGCCCGATCATCGCGAGCTTCGCCCTGAGGGCGAGCCCCCGGGGCTTGGTCGCGAGGAGGACCAGGGGGAACTCCCCCCCCCTCGCAGGAACCAGGAAGGAGGGTCCCGGTTCGGGCCGGAGTCGGATCCCCGGAACGGGGGGACGAAGGGCTCCCAAACGCAAGGGCAGCTCCCGCCCTCCAATCGAGAGGACGAAGCGCAGGTCGACCTTCTCCGAATCTCCGGACCAGCCTTTTCCCTTCGCCGCCGCCCCCCTCCGGGGAAGAGGAAGGAACCAACGGACCCGTTTCCCCGGGGACAGGGGCAGGGGCGATTCCTTCGGGAAGCGGAGGACGACCGGCCAGGAGCCTCCGTTCCATGCGTCCAGGACGGCGCGGTCTCCCTCCGCCTCGACCCGGAGATCGAAGCGCAGCCCCGCGCCCCCGAGGACGACGTCGACCAGGCGGTTCAATCTCCTCGCGGCTCTGCGCCGGGTCCCGCTTCCGGGGGAGGCCTTCGCGACGAGGACCTGCAGGGCGGGAATCAGCCTCAAGGCCTTCGAGGTGGCCTCCTGCCGTCCGGGGATCCGGAGAAGGTCCTCGTCCAGGCTCCGTCTCAGTTCCTCGGTCCGCAGGTCGAAGCCCGCTTCCTCGAGCCAGGCGTCGATCCGTCCCTTCTCGTCCCAGAGCGAGGGCAGCCCCTCGAGAAGACCCTTCCCCTCCCCCGCGGGGAAGGCCTTGAGCTTCAGGACCGCGGGAACGGCCTCGTCCATCGGACGCAAGGGTCCCTGACTCGCATGCTCTTCCAGCGCCGCGTAGGCCAGGGCCTGGAGGGTCTCCCCGAGGACGGGATCCAGACGATCCAGGTCGAACTCGAAATCGGGACGCTCCCCCTCCGCGACACCTCGGAAGGATCGAAAACCCGAGGCGGCTCTCCGGAGCAGGTGGAAGACGGCCTTCTTCTGGCCGTGCCGCTCCCCCGGATGATGGGGGGTCAGGACGAGATCGGGGTGGAGCTCTCGCAGGACCGATTCCAGGAGGCGGGCGGGGTCCCTGCGGCGCCACTGGTCGAGGGCTTCCGCGGCCGTGCGGCAGTACCCGAAATCCCGGAGGCCGAGGAAGCGGACCTCGAGGCCGAGCCTTTCGGCCGCCGCCAGCGTCTCCCTGCTCCGCAGCCTGCCGAGCGCCTCCCCCTGTTCGGACCCGATCGCGTTCTGGCCTCCCTCCCCCCTCGTGGCGAGCACGAGGGTGACGCGGAGCCCGTAGCGCCGCCGGAGCACGGCCGCGATCCCGAAATACGGATCATCGGGGTGCGTCGCGACGAGGACCGCGTGGCGGTCGGTCCCGGCGTCGAGGAGGGCCTGCCGCAGCGCGGAGAGCCCCCGGAAGGCCGGGAGGCTGGACGGCGGGCCGCCCTGGGCCGCCGCCCCCGGGAGCGGGAGCCCGAGGAGGAAGGGGAGGAGGGTGCGCCTCGGGAAGGCCATCGTGGCGGGCCCCGGTCCGGCCCGGAACGACGCCGGACCGGACCTTCCCCGAAAGGGTCAGCGCTTCCGCTTCACGGGCAGGGCCTCGCGGAAACGGTCCCCGCCGCCCTTCTTGATCTCGATTTCCCCGCTCGCGACGAGGGCCGCCGTCACTCCCCCCACGATCCCCGCGATGAGAAAGACCCCTTCCGGCCCGCTCAACGGCCCCGATCCATAGCCCAAGAAGCCCTCGTCGTCCGAGGTCGAGAACGCGAGGGTCCCGCTGAGGTGCTTCGTGATCGTCTCGGAAGAGGGCATGAGGCCCAGATCGATCGGGATTTCCGGGGGCGGAGTCACGAAGGCCAGGAATCCGGAGAGGGTCCCGTAGATACCGTCGAAGTAGGCGGCGGAATCCGTGAAGCTCAAGGAAGAGATCTCCGCGGGAATGCTCTCGAGAAGGGGCTTGAAGGCCGGGTTGTCGAGGATGCTCGAATCCCCGCCCTTACCCGCGAAGCGCGCGACCGCCCCTTTGACGTCCTGCCGGGTCAAACCGAAGATCAGCCGCCCGTCCCGGAACGCGAAGGTCGGGTCGATCAGGGCCGTCGGATCGAAGCCCCCGGTGTCGAGCACGATGTCCAGGCTGTAGAAGGTCCCGTCCTCGCCTGCGTGCTCGCCGATTTCGAGGACCCCATCGGACATCGAAGCCAACTTCTTGAAGACCGAGACGGCCTTGTTCTCGTCCTTGCAACCCAGGGCCAGGACGACCTCGGGAATCTGGGCGGCGCCGGCCACCGGCATGGACCAGGCCATCGCCTCGGGCCCCATGAGACCGAGGAGGTCGTTCTGGATCGAAAGGCCGATTTCCTGCTCGACCATGCCGATCATCGCGTCGACCTGTTTCCGGACCCTCGGACTGTAGGCCGAGACCGCGTCGAGGATCACGCGATAGGCGCCGGGGAGGAAGTCGATCCTCCCCATCTGGAAGGACCCCACGTCCTTCGGAACTACCTTCAGGAGGCTCTTGTCGATGGGCTTCTGCGATCCGAGGGCCAACAGCCCCTTGCGTTCCGCCTTCGGAGCCAGCGCGAAGGACCTCGTGACCCCCCGCCCGTTCTCCCATGTGGAGACCGCGCTGAAAGCCTTCAGCCCCTTCAGCCCGAGGGCATCGACAACCCGGTCGACTCCCTCCAGGTCGATCTCCTCGGAGATTTCGGGTTCCATCCCCGCCGCGAGGCGAAGCCCCTCGAGCCCGAGCTTGACGAAGGGTTCGACTCTCATGAAGACCTCGAGAACCCCCGAATCGGCATGGGTCTTCTTCGTGGTCCTCAGGTACACGGGTTCGGAACCGAGCCCCCCCTCGGTCGCCCCCTCCTGCATCTTCGTCAGGACCCCCTTGAAGGTCTCCCGGTCGGTCCCGAGGAGGAGCTTGCCCCGGACGAAGGTCCAGTTGAGGGAGAAGAAGGGCGCCTTCGGCGGGATCAGGCTGTGGACCTCGCAGCCACCGACCTCCTCCACCGAATATTTCGGGCCCATGGGGCCCGCGGCAGGCAGGAACTTGGGAATCAGCCCGAAGACCTCCTCGACGATCTTCGCGCTGCCCCCGAAATCCAGGGCCATGACGAAGGAGACCTTCGGAGGATTCTGCGGCCCGGGAAGGACCAGGTCGGTCAGGGCCATCGAGACCCCCCGCACCCGGATCTTCAGGATCTTGTCCGGATCGACGGGGATCATCTGCTGCTGGTGCATGGCTCGAAGCATGCCGAGCTGCATCTGGAAGCGCTGGGCCGCCATCTCCAGGAGATCGGCGAGGAACTCCTGGACCTCCTCTTCCTCCCAGATCCGGTAGAGCGCCGTCGTCTTGAACTTTTCGAGGGCGGTCATGAGATCCGGCGCGCCCATGTAGAAGAGCGTGTTCTCCGGGAGGGCGTGCTTGAAGGTCTTCTGCGCGGGGAGGAGCGGAGCCGCCCCGAAAAGAGCCAGGGTCAGGAAGGCGGACGGCAGTCCATGAGAACGGGAAGGCTGCATCTTCTTCTCCAGGTAACGGGTCGCCCGGTTCCCGGGGGGAACGGGCAGGAGTC
>JALUUL010000053.1 GCA_027021385.1 Planctomycetota bacterium
ATTCCGCAGGCCGGAACCGTGCTCTTTTCGTTCGACGGCGCGGACAAGCGGACCTTCGAGTCGATCCGGGAGGGCGCCGATTTCGACCTCGTCTGCCGGAACATCCGCGCCTTCTGCCAGGAGTCCAAGGAACGAATGGGCGAGAACCGCGCCGTGACCGGTCTCGCCTGCGTCCTCATGCGCGCGAACATCGAATGCCTGCCGGACCTCGTCAGGCTGGCGAAGGATCTGGGTGTCGATTTCCTCGCCTGCTCGCACCTGCATCCCGTGAACGATGAGATGAAGAAACAATCCCTCGTCCACGCCAGGGAACTCGCGATCGAGAAGATCCGTGAAGCCGTCTCGGTGGCCGAGGAGCTGGAGTTCCCCTTTTCCGTACAGCCGCTCGACCGTTTGATCGCCGCGACCGCGCAGCAACTGGGTTCGAGGCGGGAACTCGCCGACCTCGACGGTCACGTCGAAGGACTCGGTCACGTGGAGGTGAACCGTCACCGCATCCCTGCCTTTCCCACCCTGGATCCGAACGATCCCCGGAACGAGCAGGTCGTCCGGCTCAGAGAAGAGGCCCTGGCCAGCTGGCGGGCGGCCGAGAATCCCGAATCCCCGGCCGCCGATCCCGGTTCCGGCCCTCCCCCCTGTGACGAAGACCTGCCGGAATCCATCTGGTTCTGCGATTACCTATGGAACAAGACCTACATCGCTCTCGACGGCCAGGTCAGGACTTGCTGTGTGCCGGGTGCTCCAATCGTCGGGAACGTGACCGATCGGTCCTTCCAAGAGGTTTGGCGTTCGCCCCTCTATCGGGCGATGCGTGTCGCCCTCGTCCGCAAGGATCCCGTTTCGATCTGCAAGGGTTGTCAGCACATCGAGGAGATCAAGGATCCGGCCCGCATCCGGCGGCTTCTCGCGGGGGGCTCATTTCCCGCAGGCGACCAGTATTCCTTGGACGTCACCACGAAGACTCCCGTGCTCGAATGGGAACCCTCGGGTGGCGCCCGTTCCTACGAGGTGCAGTTCTCCACCGACGGATTCCGGAGCCTCAAACTGACGACGAAAGGCCTGGGGATCGAGATCCACGAACCGAGGTTCGAGATTCCGTTCTGGCTCTGGGACCAGGCCGAGGTGGAAGTCGAGTACGAGTGGCGGGTCCTCGGCGAGTCGGGGGAAGGTCTGACCGAAGCCGGCCGGGGCCGGCTCACGAAGACCTCGGCCGGGGGTTGGAAGGCGGACTAGCCCGGATCTCTCACCAGGAAGTAGAAGCGAGTCGTTACTTCCGGAACCAAGCGGTTTGGACAGAAAACGGCTCGGGGAACGCAGAATGACCCCGGCGCTCGTTCGAGCTCCGCCGTCCGGGCAAGCGGCGGGTCACGGCCCGAATCCTCCCGCCGAGACGCTCCCGGCACGGCCTTGGAGCGGGGTCTCGACCCCCCGGACATCCAAACAGAACTTGATACGCCTCAACCCGCCTCTCCAGGCGACTTGATGAGGAGATCGGGCTAGGATCCTTCTCCTTTCCGGCCCGCCGGGCCCTCCCTTCCCTTCCCTCCCCTGAGGTTCCCGACATGCAACTGACGACGAGTCCCGATATCGGCGCCCCGGAAACCCGTTTCCTGCCGGCCGGGTTCGACCCTTCCGATCCGGAGGCCGTGGCCGCCCAGGTCGAGCGCCTTCTCGAACGCCCCATCGACGGACCTTCCGCCCTGGAGGCATGGATCCTCGACCGCGGGGAACTGGGCTCGATCGTGGGCGCCGGCCTCGCGCGCCGCTACATCGCGATGACCTGCGACACGAAGGACGACTCCGCCAAGGAATCCTACCTCTCCTACCAGAAGAACGTGATCGCTCCCTTCAGGGACCTCGACAACCGGCTCAACGAGAAGTTCCTGGCCTGCCCGCACCTGGACGCCCTCCCTGAGCGTTACGCCCTCTACGTGAAACGAAAGCGCAAGGAAAAGGATCTCTACCGGGAGGAGAACACCCCCCTCCACACGAAGGATTCCGA
>JALUUL010000054.1 GCA_027021385.1 Planctomycetota bacterium
GATCCGCGCCTGGAGGTTCTCCTCCGTCACCCCTTCCGGAGGCCGGCCGAGAACCGGCTCTAGGGTCGCGTTGTAGGCTCCGACGATTCCTCGGATCGGGGCCTCGTGCAGGACGATGCCGAGCTTCGCGGAGAGCGCCCGGGCGTCGCGAAGGCTCCCCTCCGAGGAATAGACCGAGGGCATCGCGACCCCCGTGACCCGATCCGGCCCCAGGGCCCGCACCGCGATGGCCGCGGTCAGGGCCGAATCGATCCCCCCGGACAACCCGAGGACGACCTCGTCGAAGCCGCATTTCCCGAGGTAGTCCCGCAGCCCGAGTTCGAGGGCGGCGCAGGCCTCGGCGGGCCCCGGATCGGGAGGCGCGACGATCCGCCCCCCCACGGGATCGAGTCCCCGGTCGAGTTCGAGGACGAGGAGGTCCTCCCGGAAACTCGCGGCTCTGGCCTCGAGGACCCCGTCGCGGTCGAAGGCGCAGGACCCCCCGTCGAAGATCAGCTCGTCCTGGCCGCCGACCTGGTTCACGTAGATCAGCGGAAGACCCGTTTCCCTCGCGCGCGAGGAGAGCAGGGCGAGGCGCAGCTTCGGTTTTCCGAGCTGGAACGGGCTCGAGGAGAGGTTGATCAGGATCTCGGCCCCGTTCGCCGCGAGTTCCGCGGCGGGGTCGACCGCGTAGCCGCCGGGAGGGGCGAAGCCCTCCGTAGTCCAGAGATCCTCGCAGATCGTCACCCCGAGACGTCTCGAGCGGAAGAGCAGGGGAGACCGTGTCGGAGCGGGAGAGAAATACCGGGCCTCGTCGAAGACGTCGTAGGTAGGAAGAAGGGTCTTGAAGGCCTCCCCCGCGATCCGCCCCCCGTCCAGCAGGACGGCGGCGTTATGCAGGGGGGGGCCGCCCCCCCCTGCGCAGGGCCGCGTGCAACCCGCGAGGATGGCCGGCCCCCTCTCCGTCCAGCCGGCCATCTCCGCGAGGAGCCGCTCCTCGGCTTCCAGGAAGGCGGACCTGCGCAGTAGATCGCGGGGCGGATAGCCGGTCAGGGCCAGTTCGGGAAGGATCAGGAGATCCGCGTCCCCCGCCTCCTCGAGGGCGCCGCGGACCCTTTCGCGGATCCCTCGGAAATCCCCGACCCTGGCGTCCATCTGGAGGAGCGCGACACGCATCCTTCCACTGTGACAGGGGGGAGGACCCCGGGCAACGGCCCCTCCACGCCCGTCCGGAGAATCCCCCGGGCGGCCCCCGGAATCCGCGCGGAAGGGGACGCGGACTTGCAATCCTCGGGGAAGGAGCCAGCCTGGAGGGGCCGAATCGCGAGGGAGGGAGACCTGGCACCGGAACGAGGATCGAGGAGGGAGTCGAAGGCGGAGGGGCGGGAAACGCCGCCCGGGGAGGATCCGGCCCGCCTGGCGGAAGAACTCCTCGCCTGGTATCGCGTCGAACGACGGGATCTCCCCTGGCGCGGCGATCGCGACCCCTGGTCGATCTGGGTCAGCGAGGTCATGCTCCAGCAGACGAGGGTCGAGGCGGTCCGGGAACGACATCCGGCCTTCCTCGAACGCTTCCCCGACCCCGGGAGCCTCGCGGCCGGAACCGAAGCCGAGGTCCTGAAGGCCTGGGAGGGGCTCGGCTACTACCGCAGGGCCCGCCTGCTCCGCGAGGGCGCCCGTCGCGTGCAGGAGGATTTCGGCGGACGGATCCCCCGGGATCCCGACGCCCTGGCCTCGATCCCCGGGATCGGCCCCTATACGAAGGGGGCGATCCTCGCGATCGCCTTCGATCTCCCCGAGCCCGCGATCGACGGGAACGTCGAACGGGTCGTCTCGAGGCTCCTCGCGATAAGGACCGATCCGAGGAAGGCTCCCGCCCGGAAGCGGATCCGTGAGTTCTGCGAGGACCTCCTCCGGCATGGAGCCCCCGGGGATCTCGTTCAGGCCCTGATGGAACTCGGAGCCCTCCGCTGCAAGCCGGGAACCCCGCTGTGCCCGGGCTGCCCCTGGAACCGGCCCTGCCTCGGACGCCGGGAGGGGATCGCCGGGGACCTTCCGCGAAGACCCCCCCGCCCCCGTCCCCACGAGGTCCGCACGGCCCTCTTCCTCGTCCCCGGCGAGGGCGGACTCCTCGCGCGGCGCCTTCCCGCGTCGGCGATCAACGCCGGACAATGGACCCTTCCCGGTCCGGGGATGCCGAAAGCCGAGTCCCCGCCGGGGAGCTGGATTCGGAAGAACTTCGGAATCCGCCTCGAGGACTGCCCGAGGCTCGGGACCTTCCGCCACGCGATCACGAACCACAGGATCGAGGTCGAGGTGCGGGTCGTTCCCCGCTCCACGGGGGCGCGCCTTCCCGGGCACCGCTTCCTCGATCCCGGGGGGAAGGCGGTCTGGACGACCGCCTCCAGGAAGGCTCTCAAGATCTTCGCGGACCGCTACGACCGGGAGAGCTCCCGGTGAACGTCCCGCAGGGATCGATCCGTCTCCTCGTCGTCGGAGATCTCCACGGGCGCTTCGACGAGGCGGACCGCGCCTTCCTCGAGGGCGAGGAGACCTCCGCGATCCTCTTCGTCGGCGATCTCGGGGACGAGGACCCCGGCATTGCGCAGAGGGTCGCCGGGCTCCGGGGCCCGAAGCACGTGATCCTCGGAAACCACGACGCCTGGGAGAGTTTCCGCCTCGATCGTCCGACCTCGGCCCTCCGCCGGACCCTCGAGGTCCTCGGCCCGAGCCATGCGGCCTATGACCTCCGGGGAATCTTCGGCTCGGACTACGACATCCTCGGCGTCCGGCCCTTCTCCTGGGGAGGCCCGAAGCTCCGCAGCCCGGCCGTCTACGAGGAGCTTTACGGCCTATCCTCGATGGAGGAATCGGCCTCGAGGATCGTCGAGGTCGGCCGCCGCTCCAGGACAGGAAAGCTGATCGTTCTCGCGCACAACGGGCCCAGAGGCCTCGGCAAGGAGACCTCGGACATCTTCGGCAAGGATTTCGGCAGACCGGGTGGAGACTGGGGCGACGAGGACCTCCACTCCGCCCTGAGGACGCTCGAACACGAGGGATTCGAGATCCCTCTCGTCGTCGCCGGCCACATGCACCACCGCCTCCACCACCCTCGGGGCGGCCTGCGGAGGCGTTGCGTCCGCAGGGGGCGGACGATCTTCGTGAACGCCGCCAGGGTTCCGAGGATCTACCCGGGTCCCGACGGAAAGACCCACCATCACGCGATGGAGATCCTCGTCGGGGAGGACGGTCAGCCCGTGATCCGCGACCTCGTCTTCGACCGGAACGGCCTCCTCGACGGAACGACCCTCCGCCCCCTCCCCCTCGACCGCAGCACAAGGAAGCCGGCCGAGGAAGAGGAAGGGGATTCCCGGCCGGAAGCTCCGTGATCCTGCGGACTCCAGGACTCCCCCCCGTTATGATCCCCCGCCCGACGGGGCGAGGACGGCTTCCACGAGGGATCCCGGAAGGCCGGGGTTCGTTTTCGACCAGGGGTCCGGCACGGACATGCTTCGAAAGATCACGCTCGGTGTTCTGAGTCTGCTCGTTCTGGGCTTCGTACTGAGCCTGTTCCTTCCTTCGACCTACGAGGTGGAACGGCGCCTCGTGATCGCGGCTCCTCCCGCGAGAATCCACGGAATCGTCTCCGACCTCCACACATGGCCCGACTGGACGGCCTGGAACGAGAAGAGGGACCGAAGTCTCCGCTTCGAGTACGCGGGCCCGGAACGGGGAAAGGGGGCCAGAATGAGCTGGAAGGGCGAGCAGCTCGGGGAAGGCAACCTCGAGATCCTCGAGAGCGATGCCGCGAGGGGACAGCGGATGAAGATCTCGTTCAGCGGAGGAGCCTTCACCTCCCTCAACGAGATCGAGTTCCGGGAGGCCGGGAACGGAACCGAGGTTCTCTGGAGGGACAGGGGCGAACTCGGGTTCAACCCGGTGGCCAGGTTCATCGCCTACTCCGGGAAGGTCGAGGATTGGATCGGGCGGGACCTCGAAATCGGACTCATGCGGCTCAAGGAACTCGCGGAAGGAGGCCCCTCCAGGAATTCGGGGAAGGGGAACGGAGCGGGAGGTTCGAAGAAATGAGGAAGGTCGTCATCACTCACGCCGTTAGGACTCCGATCGGAAAGTTCCTCGGGGCCCTCTCGCCGCTCTCGGCCGTCGAACTCGGCGCCCACGCGGTCGCTTCGCTGCTCGGAAGGTCGGGGATCGACCCGGCCGAGGTCGGCGAGGTCCTGATGGGACAGGCCCGCCAGCTCGGCTCGGGGCCCAATCCGGCCCGACAGGCCGCGATCCGCGCGGGCATCCCCCATACCGTGCCCGCGATGACCCTGAACAAGGCCTGCGGCAGCAGCCTCAGGGCGATCTGGTCCGCCCGCCGGGCGATCGCGCTGGGCGAGGCCGAGATCATCATCGCCGGGGGGATGGAATCGATGACGAACATCCCGTTCCTCCTTCCCGACATGCGCAAGGGCTACCGCCTCGGCCACGCGAAACTCCTCGACGGGAACTACCAGGACGGATTCAACTGCCCCTTCGTCGAGGGGCCGATGGGCCTGACGGCCGAATACCTCGCGGACCGATACCACCTCTCCCGCGAGGAACAGGACGCCTACGCCCTGCGTTCCTTCCATCGCCGCCAGGAAGCGGAGGACGCGGGTCGTTTCGACGAGGAGCGCGCTCCGATCGAGATCCGCGACCGCAAGGGGAAGACCGTGACCGTCGATTTCGACGAGCACGGAAGGCGCGACGTAACGCTCGAGCAGCTCGCGAAGCTGCCGACGGTGTTCCGGAAGGAGGGCGGGACCGTCCACGCCGGAAACGCGTCGGGCATCACGGACGGGGCCGCGGCCGTGCTGGTCATGTCCGAGGAGGAGGCGGAACGGCGTGACCTTCCGATCCTGGCCCGTCTCGGATCGGCGAGGGTCGCGGGCGTCGACCCCAAATTCATGGGGATCGGGCCGGTTCCCGCGATTCAAGACCTATGCGGCGAACTCGACATGAAGGTCGGCGACTTCGACCTGATCGAACTGAACGAGGCCTTCGCATCCCAGGTCCTCGCCTGCGACAAGGAGCTCTCCCTTCCGATGGACCGGGTGAACGTGAACGGCGGAGCGATCGCGCTCGGGCATCCGATCGGGGCCACCGGATGCCGGATCGTCGTCACCCTCCTCCACGAGATGAAGCGCAGGGAAGCGAGGACAGGGCTCGCGAGCCTCTGCATGTCCGGAGGAATGGGGATGGCGGTCAGCTTCCACAGGGATTGACGCGATCTCCCGTCTCCCTCGATCGGGACGGGGCTTCCTCCGGGCGTTATGATGCCGCGCCCCCTTATCCCCGGAACCTCCGGAGACTCCGGCATGAATCCCGACACCTTTGCCTGTCCCGCCTGCGGCGTGCGTTTCAAGCGAGGCGACCTCCCCGCGGGCAAGAAGATCCGTTGCCCCAAGTGTTCGGAGGTCTTCGAGATCCCTCCCGTCGAGGACCCCGCAGCCGAGTTCGAGGAGCTGGAGGAACTCGTCGGGGATTCCCCTCCCTCCGGAGGCGGAGCGGGCCCCGCGGCCCCCGTTTCCCGGGCGGGATCCGCGAGGACCGCCCCCGCCGGGGGACGCCGTTCCTCGGCGAGGAAGGCCGGAGCGGGGGGAAGGGCCTCGTCCTCGAAGCGTTCGAGGGGGGGCCGCGGCCGCCGGGAAGAGGCCTCGACCAAGAAGAGCAAAGCACCTCTCCTCCTCGGAATCGCCCTTCTCGCGGCGGCCGGGATCACGATCTTCGTCCTGACTTCGGGGAGCGGGAAGGACTCGGGGAAGAAGGGCTCCCCGGAGAAGGCCGGGGCCCGAGCGGAGGAGGAGACGCCCAAGACCCCGAGGGAGGAGTTCGAGGGTCTTCTCGCGAAGGTTTCCGGGGAAGCCTCGACCGCCGGCAAGGTCCGGCTGCTGAGGAGCGCGATCGAGGTCCTGGAGCGGAGCGCCTGGAAGGGAGCCCCCTCCCCCTCCGAGATCCACCGGCGGATCCTGGAGGTCGACCCCGAGAACGAGGCCGCGCACCTCGCCCTCGGACACACGAAGTTCACCGAGGACTTCGAGAAATACCGGGGGAAATGGCTGACGAAGGAGGAATACCGGAAGGCCCTCGAGGAGTTCCGGGAACACAAGAAGGCCCTCGAGAAGAAGAAGGCCGCAGAGATCGAGAAGGCGAGGTGGACGAAGGACGCCTTCTGCAAGAAGGCCAAGCAGGTCCGGGACTACTTCGTGAAGGACGTCTCGAAGGTCCCGAACCTGGATCTCAAGTTCTACTTCGACATCCCCGAGGTGCCCCGGCCCTATTTCCTTATGGTCGAGGACGCGAAGGTCCCCGATCCCGAGGCGACGGCCAAGACCCTCGGTCCCGGACTGGCGGCCCTGAGGCGGGCCTTCGCGAAGGGTTATCCCAAGGGGGTCTTCGCCGATTGGGACGACGAGGAGTTCGTCGTCCCGGTCATGATCTTCAAGGACTCGGGAAGCTACGAGAATTACCGGAAGAACGGGCACACGGACTTCCCGACGACCGGCCTCGCCGCGGCCTTCTATACATCCAAGAGCGAGGTTCCCACGGCCTACAAGGGCGTCCTCTACGTCTGGCAGGGAGCCAAGGAAGCGCAGTTCTACCACGAGGTCTTCCACGAGGCGACGCACCAACTCATGCACAACGCCTGCGAATCGGAAAACATGGGCCCGACCCCGTGGCTGCAGGAGGGCATCGCCGAGTTCTGGGGCTCCCACAAGGGGAACCGGTATTCCGGCTACACCTTCGGCCGTTTCCTGCACGGGCGCTACCCGACGATCCAGATGGCCGCGAACGCCTACATGAAAGCCCTCAAGGCCGGAAAGAAGCAGGGCGCCTTCCTGACTCCGAAGGACCTTCTCTCGATCGACCAGGAGAAGTTCCTCACGATGAAGGCCATCCTCGACGGCCGCATCCCAGGGACTCCGGCCCAGAAGGCCTCGGCCGGCATGACCGTCAGCCTGATCTACGCCGAGGGCTGGGCCTTCATCTACTTCTGTTACAACTACGAGGGGGGCAAGTACAAGAACGCCTTCGAGAAGATGGTCGCGGACGACCTTCGATACGGGTACTCCTTCGAAAAGGCGGCCGAGCATCTGGGCATGAAGACCGACGAGGACTGGGATCTTCTCGCGAAGCGGTTCTTCGTATTCTGCCTGAGGGCCATGCGCCGGGACGCGCGCAGGGGCGGCTGAGCCCCGAGGAACGCCCGGGAGAGGCCTCCTTGGGGGCCTCCCCTTCCCTCCCGGGGGGGGCTCCGCTTTCATGATCGGCCCTTTTCCGGCCGGATCGGTTCAGGAGCCCCCCACCGCCTGCCGATGGCGGAGCGGACCCCGGACCGCCCGGGCGAAGCATTTCCAACCACGACGGACCCCCGAAGGGAACCGAAAACGATGACTGCACGCGTCGATGAAATCCTTTCCTGGTACGATTCCCAGCCCCCCGGCGTCATAGCCAACCTCCGCCGCATGCTGATGCACGGCCGCCTCGGCGGAACCGGTCGGATGGTCATCCTGCCGGTGGACCAGGGTTTCGAGCACGGCCCGGCCCGCTCCTTCGCAAAGAACGCCCCGGGCTACGACCCCGCCTACCACTACCGGCTCGCCCTGGACGCGGGCTGCAACGCCTACGCCGCTCCACTCGGCTTCCTCGAGGTCTGCGCGTCGGAGTTCGCCGGCAAGATCCCTACGATCCTCAAGCTCAACAACTCGGACAGCATGTTCTCGAGCGAGGATCCCTGCCCCGCGGTCACCGGATCCGTGCACGACGCGCTCCGGCTCGGCTGCGCCGCGATCGGATACACGATCTATCCCGGCTCCGCGCACCGCAACGAGATGTACGAGAACCTCCGGACCCTGATCGAGGAAGCCAAGGACGTCGGCCTCCCGACGATCGTCTGGTCCTACCCTAGAGGCTCGGGCCTCTCCAAGAAGGGGGAGACCGCCGTCGACATCGCGGCCTACGCCGCCCAGATCGCCGCCCAGCTCGGCGCCCACGTGATCAAGGTCAAGCCTCCGACCGAGCATGTCGAACTCGAGGCCGCGAGGAAGGTCTACGAGTCGGAGAACATTCCGATCTCGACGCTGGCCGACCGGGTCCGGCACGTCATCCAGTCGGCTTTCGACGGCCGCCGCATCGTCATCTTCTCCGGGGGGCCCGCCAAGGGGACGGAGGACGTCCTCGAAGAGATCCGCGGCCTCGCGGAAGGTGGAGCCTTCGGTTCGATCATGGGACGCAACGCCTTCCAGCGCCCGAAGGAGGAGGCGATCTCCCTGCTCCACGCGGTCATGGACATCTACAAGGAACGGGCCTGACGACCCCGGGTAGCCGAAGCTTCCTGCGGGCGCGGGGCGGCCCCCGCGCCCGCTTGCAATTCGGCGGCGAGGAGCCAAGATCCTGCACCCTCGATCCCTACCCGGGACGAGGAACCTCGCGGGCCGTTAGCTCAGTCGGCTAGAGCGCTACCTTCACACGGTAGAAGTCACTGGTTCGAGTCCAGTACGGCCCACCATCACTCGAGGTTCCCGGGAATCGGCTCCGCGGCCCCCTTCCGGTTCACTTCCCTCCCTTGAAGACGGGGTTCTTCTCGAAGAAACGGAGGCCTTCGAGAAAACCCGCCCGGTAGGACTCCCAGTCCGTTCCGTAGCCGACCCCGACCACGAGGCTCGTCATGACCGGCTTCATCCCCTGGAGGAAGCGGAGCGCGAAGCGAATCGCGTGCGCGTGTCCCAGATCCCCGGGAAGCCCCTTCCCGAGATGCTTCGCGAGGGCGTCGAGCTTGCCGGCCGAATACGCGTACCAGGACGCGATGTAACCAGCGAAGGACTGGACCACGGGGCCGTGGAGCTTCGTGGGGGAGAAGCCCGAGAGCTTCCGGAACCACTCCCCCCGGCCTCCGCGGTTCAGCCAGTACCAGGCGCCCCCGACCCCGTAGAGCCCGTCCTCGGTCACGGCGTCGAAGGCGCCGCTCTTCGGATCGATCCGGATCCAGGCAATCGTCTCTCCGAGCCCGAAGGGCACGGGCTTTCCCGGAAGGACGACGACCGAGTCCGGCGCGTCCGTAAATCCCTCGGCGATCAGATCCCGTACGCGCGGATCCGCGATCCCCTTCGGCCCTCCGGCCGCCGATTTCCGGTTCAGGATCATCCACCCCGCGGGAAGCGGCTTCAGGGAGAAGCGCAGGGGAAGGCTCCCCTTGACCGAGAGATCGACCTCCCTGGAAAAGGCCTCGAAGCCCGGGGCCTTCACTTCGAAGCGAAAGCGGCCGATCGGTTTCTTCGCGATCGGAAAGGAGAACCACCCGTCCGCGCCGCTCCGGGTCTCGAGCCCCCCGTTCTCCATCCGGATCCCGGCCCCCTTGACCGGAAGCCCCGACGCGAGGTTGCGGACGACCCCCTTCCAACTCGACTGGAAGACGGCATTCTGGACGGAAATGAGCGGATAGATCGGATCATCGAGGACGGTGAACTTGTTGATCGGAGGCTTCTTCTCGGCCGGATGCGTGGGGGCGGGGATCGACTCGACCTCGCTGTAAGCATCCGGCTTTCCCGCCTTCGCCCTCTCCCAGGTCCCCGCGATCTTCAGGAAGGGAAGACGCAGCATGCGGTCGTCGACCCGAACCTCGAGCATCTCCGTCCCGACGAGAAAGAGTTCGAGAGGTTCGGAGAGATTCCGATACTTGTCGCTGTAGCGGAGGATCGTGCGGCCTTTCGATTTCAACTCCGCATAGACCGAACGGCTCAGCATGATGTGGCTCTCGCCGCCGTTGTACCTGGATTGGTCGTACCAGTAGGAGAAGACGTGGCTGTCCTCCAGGGTCTTCGGAGGAATCACGAACCTCGCAGCGAAGCGATAGGGCCTCCGGTTCACGTCGTCCCAGTAATCGACGTTGTCGTAAACCAGGGGGCGCGGCTTCCCGTCCTTGTCCGGGACTCCCGGCTCGAGGATCTCCAGCTCCCCGTTCAGCACTTCCTTCCCCTTCCTCTTCCGATAGGAGAAGATGCGGTGGCCGGGGACCTTGAAATCCTCGGCGTCGCTCCCCCACTCGATGCGGGGGATGTAGGTCGTGGGGACTCCACGGGCGGCCCCGAGCAAGGCCTCCACCTCGAAGGCCAGGGCCTCGAGATCCTCGCTCCGACAACGCCCCCGGGACAGGAGCGGCCATTCCCGACCCGACTTCTCCATGACCTCGCGGAGCGACGCGGCGGGTTCGAGGACGAGTCCCTCCTCCCCGCGGCGGAAACTCAAGACCGCCTCCTTCCCCTCCGCGATGTCGAGCCGCGATCCGAATCCCTTGCCCGCGCTCAAGGCGGACAGGGCGCTCCGGTAGAGGTCCAGTCTCGAGAGGACGGAGGGGAAGGGGGCGATCTCGAGGGCCCGCTCGAGGACTGCGGCCGCCGAGAGGACCGGATCCCCGGTGAGGCCGCGGATCGTCCGGTCCTCGAGCTGCATCTCGAGAACGCTCCTCAGGGTGTGGAAGGCGAAGGTCCTCTCCTTCTCCCCCTCCGCGTGGATCCGGTTCCGGCGGAGATCGAGGGCCTCGCCCGCGACCCCCTTCTCCCGCAGGTGGAACGTGGAGGCGAGGATCAGCCGAGGCTCGCGGAACGAGACGCTGACCTCGCAGAGGCGGGCCAGTTCCGAGGAGAGCCGGTCCGACTCCTCGACGTGGGAGAGGGCCCGAGACCAGGCCCGGCGCTCCATGGGCCGCAGCCCGTGATCCTTCTCCTGGAGGAGGCTCCGTTCGCGTTCCGCGATCCCGGGGAGGAGCCTCCCGGTCGTGAAGAAGAGCAGATGCGCATCCCTCGGATCGTCGAGCTTCGGGCGACCCTCGTATTCCCCGCTCCAGATCAGGCGGCGATAACGCCCCTGGACGACGCCTCCGGGGCCCAAGACCTCGAAACGGAGTTCCAGGCGATCCCCGGCGGACCCCGAGACCGGAACCGAGGCGAGAGGCTCCATCGACGGAACGGCGAGGAGACGCACCTGGTCGCCGGCGCGGCGGAGAACCAGGGGATGATGGCTCAGCGCGGCGCTGTCGACGAGGCATCGGCTCTCCTTCCGGGCCTTCTCCGAGGAACCCGCGAGGAGGCGGATCGCCAAGCGATGGCGAAGTTCCGCGGGGGGCTCCCCCCCGGTCCATTGCGGGGGGCCGCCGCCTCCATGCGGATCGAGGCGGAGATCCCTCCAGCGCCCCCCCTCCGAGAGCTGCACCCACCAGGCCCCATCCCTCCCGGCCAGCCGGACCTCGAAGCCCGAGGCCGCCAGCAGTTCCTTCAGGAGCCAGGCCCGGTCGAGATCGTTTCCCCTTCCGGCCCAGAGGACCCCGATCGGCCCCCTGAGGGAACCCTCGTAGTCGTCGGGCGCGCATTCCTCCCGGACATAACGGAGGATCCGCTCGAGATCGCGCCCGCAGGCCTCGGCCTTCCACGGGATCCAATCCCCGCCGTCCTCCCGCGAACAGGACCTCCACAACAGGACCGAGGAGCCGAGGAGAAGAAAGGCGAGAGCGACTCGCGCGCCGGACTTTCTGCTTCGGTACTCCTCCATCCGCACTCCTCCTTCAAAAGGCGCGATCATACGGCACGGAGACCGCGGACACCCCCGTCCGCAGGAAGTCGCCGGGGACCTCTTTCCTTGCCTTCCGACTTCGTTTCCGGCTAGCCTCCCGGGCCTATGAAGATCATCGACGGCTATCTCTTCATCGACGGGGATTGGAGGAAATCCTCGACCGGCGAAACTTTCGAATGCGTGAATCCGGCTGACGAGGAAGTCGTGGCCCGCTGCGCGACAGCCGGGATCGACGACGTCCTCGCGGCCGTCGCCGCCGCTCGGCGGGCCTTCGACGAAGGCCCTTGGCCCCGCTGGTCGGCCTCGAAGAGGGGCGCGGTCCTTCACAGGCTTGCGGACCTCGTCGAGCGGGACGCGGACGAGATGGCGCGGAGGGAGACCCTCAACACCGGGAAGACCTGGTTCGATTCCCGAAAGATCGAGATCCCCTTCGCGGCCCAGGTCCTCCGCTACTTCGCGGGCATGGCGGACAAGTGGGGCGGACGGAGCCTTCCCGGGAGGGAAGACGCTCTCCTCCTCACGCAGAAACAACCGGTGGGCGTCGTCGCGGCCATCACCCCCTGGAACTTCCCCTTCCTGCTCGCCGCCTGGAAGATCGGGCCCGCGCTGGCCGCCGGCTGCACGTTCATCCTCAAACCCGCGAGTCTGACTCCGTTGAGCGCCCTGCATTTCGCCTCCCTCTGCGAGGAGGCGGGGCTCCCCAAGGGCGTCTTCAACCTCGTCACGGGATCCGGCTCCCTCGTCGGGAGCGCCCTCGCCGGACACGAGGAGGTCGACAAGATCGCCTTCACGGGCTCGACCGAGGTCGGAAGGATGGTCCAGGAGAAGGCGGCGGCGACCAACAAGCGCGTGACGATGGAACTCGGAGGAAAATCCCCGAACATCGTCTTCGCGGACGCCGACCTGAGGGCCGCGGCAAGAGGGGCTCTGACCGGGATCTTCTACAACAAGGGCGAGGTCTGCGCCGCCGGCAGCCGTCTCCTCGTCGAGAGGTCCATCTACGATGACTTCGTGAAGGGCCTCGCGGCGAAGGCCGAGGGGATGAAGGTCGGAGATCCGATGGCGAAGGAGACGCGGATGGGTCCCGTCATCAGCCGGGCCCAGCTCGAGAGCGCCCTCGATTACATCGCGGCCGGGAAGGCGGAAGGCGCCCGGCTCGTCGCGGGAGGAGAGAAAGCCGATCTCGGCAAGGGTTTCTATCTCCGGCCCACGATCTTCGCCGACGTGGATCCGGGCATGCGGATCGCAAGGGAGGAGATCTTCGGCCCGGTTCTGTCGGTCCTCCCCTTCGAAGGGGAGGAGGAGGCCCTGGAGACCGCGAACGGCAGCTCCTTCGGCCTCGCGGCGGGCGTATGGACGCGGGACATCGGAAAGGCGCTTCGCCTCGCGCAGGGGATCCGGGCAGGAACGGTCTGGGTCAACGCCTACAACCTCTACGATCCTGGGCTTCCGTTCGGCGGTTTCAAGCAGAGCGGTTTCGGGAGGGAACTCGGGATCGAGGCGATTGACTCCTACCTGGAGACCAAGAGCATCTGGGTGCAGCTCTGAGGACCCCGCGTCACGGATCTCCCCTGGGGTCCCTCTCCGGGGCGCGGCCCCGCCCCCGAAGCCCGATGACAGCGGCTCCACGAAAAAACGGCCCCCCCGAGCCTCCGCGGATGCAGGTTCGAACTTCCGAAACCCGATGAAGGAATGGGACTAGGAAGGGCCGAGCCGATGCAGGACTCAGGGATCTTCATCTTTCCGCTGGCCGAATCTAGGGAGCTTCGCTCCCCATGGCCCGAGGGCGGTCTCTGCGCGAGGCGCATCCCCGATCTCCTCTGCACCTATCTCGGGAGCGCCGAGGAGGAAGCCGCACTCGTTGAGATCAGGGCCGCGGACGAGAGCGGCGCTCCCATCGGACGCTGGGCGCGCCTTCGGGAAGAGCCTCGCCCCGAGGACGCCCGCGCCTTCCTGGACGGCCAGGGGGCCCGGGTCTTCATCACCGGAACCCTGCGCCAGCACGCAAGCGATCTCGAGGTCACCTTCCATCTCATTCCGATGGAGGGTTTCGCCGAGGGAGTGGAGATCACAGGAATGATCGAGGCCGCGGATCCGGTCCGCGGTTTTCTCACGCTCGCGCGCCGGGTCGCCGCGGCCCTGGAGGCCGACATCCTGCACGAGAGCTTCGCCTCCCTCTGCGGCACCGACCCAAAGGCCTTCCTCCAGGTGCTCCTTGGCTTCGAGGGGGCGGCCTCCCTCGATCCCGAGATCCTCGGAGAATCCGACCCCGTTTCCCGACTGCGGCCCCTGCTCGCGGCACTCGAGACCGACGGCGGCCAGGGACTCGCGCTCCGGAGGCTCAATCAGGCGATCCACGAGGGAATCGCCTCCTCGATCCTTACCGTCGACCAGGGCCTGCGCCTGCTCGACGAGGCGCTCGAGCGGAACCCGAGAGACAGCACGGCCATGACGGCGATCGGGGATTTCCTCGCCGCCATCGACGAGGAGGAGCGGGCCGAAGGTTGGCTGACCGCCGCCGCCGCCCTCGAGGACGCGCCGGCCCCTTGCCTCGAGAGCCTGGGCATCCTGCTCGCGAACCGGGGCGAGACCGTCCAGGCCCGGAATCTCTGGTTGATGGCGGTCGACAAGGACGGACACCCGGACTTCTTCGCCCATCTCGCGAGGCTGGCCTTCCTCGAGAAAAACTACGACGAGGCCTGGGACAAGACGATCCGAGGACTTCGCCGGCTGAACGAACGCCGACTCCATCCCGGGGAATGGGGGGGAGAAGAAGCCGGGAGGTCGGGCGTCCTGCTCCGGTACCTGGCCGAACACCTCGCGGAGATCGACGACCCCAGGGTCATTCCCCCCAGGGATCTCGCCGAACTCTGCCTCGACCTCGTCGGACAGATCGAAGAACCATCGGACCGACTGGATCTCGGCCTCTGTCTCGTCAGGGTCGGGGAGATCGACATCGGGGTGTCGATCCTCCGTTCTGTCCTCCCGCACGTCGAGGATCCCGATCGTGCCGAGGAAGGTTGGGAAGTCCTCGGGAAGCTCACGATCGAGGGCTTCGCCGCGCGTATGCGAAGCGCTCCCGGCGAGACTCTGGGCGGGGAGAGCCGAGGGGAGGCCCTGTCCTGGTGGGAAGAGGCCGCGAAGGCCCTCCCTAGGTTCGGAAGGATCCATCTCCGCCTCGGATCGGAGCGACTCCTCGCCGGCCGCACGGTCGAGGCCCGGGAGGCCTACGAGATCGCCGCCTTTCTCCTTCGCGACGAGACCGGCCCTCTTCGTGGGCTCGCGGCCGCTTCGCTGCGTTCGGGCGCCCTGGACGAATCCGAACTCGCCCTCCGCCGGGCCCTCGAGATCGAGCCCGAGGACGCCGGCCTGCACGCGGATCTCGCCCTCCTCCTCCACGGACTCGGAAGGGAGGAGGAGGCCGCCGAGGCCCTGGAGATCGCAGAGGTCCTGGACCCCGGCCACCCGAGCGTCGCCCAGGCGAGGGACCGGCTCGGCTGAGATCAATCCGGGAAGTCGATCCGGAACCACCGCCGGATCTCGGCCGGCGGCGGAGAACCTGGACCGATCCTCGCGAGGGTCAGGGCGAGGACGATGTCGTTGCCGACCTCGAGGAGTTCGAACTCGCGCAGTCCAGGCCCCTGGACCCTGCACCCCCCCTCCTTCGCATGCAACTCCACGAGGCCCAGGGTCCCGGTCGTTCCCCGGGGTCCCTCGACCGTCTCGACCTCCCCCCCCGGCCCCAGCCATCCGGCCGGTCTCGGCCAAAAGGGGAACGGGAACCGCAGCCTATATCTCTGCCCCGGAACGGGCTCCTTCAGCGAAACCTCGACCTTCACGCTCCGCCCACCCGCTTCGCAACACAGGCCGAGCCTCCAGGGGACCGGCCTGCGCCGTCCGCCCGGATCGCCGGGATCGGCCGGAAGCTTCAGCTCGCGTTCGAGGATCAAACCCGAGTTCTCTCCCTGCGCGAAGACCACGGGGCTCATGTGACGCGCCTCGAAGATCCGCGGCCTTTGGGGGAGCCCGGGTTCGAAGGGTCCTGGATAGCCCGCGTCTCCCTGGACCTCGAGATCCGCGACCCCCTTGCAGGGGCGCCCCTCCAGGATCTCCCAGGAGAAGCCTCCTCCCCGGCTCCAGGACCAGGACAGCTTCCTTCCTCCGCCCTGCATCCTCGGGGCGCGCTTGCCGAGAGGGCGGGCCCCGGGAAGTTCGAGGAAGGGGGGCTCCTCGAGCCCCGCCGCCCGGGCCGCACTCTCGAGGAGGGCGAGGGAGAGAGCCTCCTCGGATCCCTTCCCTCGGAACGGACCGAGGGCGGGAAGCAGGACCGCAAGGAACGCCAGCGGCCCGGGATTCTCGATCAGATGTTCGGCCAACCTGTCTCCCAGGAAACGGCGGTCGAGGCTGAGGCCGGGTTCGGCGCTTCGATCCTCCGCGTCCGGGTCCCCGTCCCGAACCTCGATCCCCCTGCGCGCTGCGAAGTCCTCGGCCAGGGTCCGCGAGGCCTCCCGGAAGAACGGATGCGCCCAGGGATCGATCCGGCACCACGAGGGGCCGATCGAAGCGATCTCGAAATCCCGTTCCAGGCGCTCGGCCATCCACCCGCATTCGAGGTCCAAGGGGAGGCCTCCCGCAAAGGCCCCGGCCCCCTCGAGGAGGGTGGAGACGGAGGCCGGTCCCCCCGCGCAGAAGTGTTCGGGCTCTCGGAGCATGCGACGACTCAAGGGTGGACCCAGTACAGCGTCAAATGCCGATCCGAACTCTTTTCGATCCGGGCTCCAGCGAGGCCCGCCTCCTCGGCGATCCGGGCGAGTTCCGCAGGGGTGTAGGCCGCCCTCAAGGAATCGGCCAGGAGCTTCCGTTGCTTCCCGGTCGCCCCCACGGCATGGAGCCCGACGAGCCGATCGAGTTCTTCCTCGTCCGCCGGGCGCATCAGATCCCGGATCAGGATCTTTCCATTCCGCGAACAGACCCTCGCAGCCTCTCGCAGGAAGGCGAAGGGGTCGGCCACGTGATGGAGGATCGTGTTGCTGAACACACCCTCGAAGAGCCCGTCGGCGAAGGGCAGGGACTTCGCGTCCCCAGGCATCAACCGGACGCGTTGCGAGAGTCCCGCCTCTGCGATCCTGAGCCTTGCGATCTTCAGCATCTCCAGCGACATGTCGATCGCGGTGATCCTGACTTCCGGAAAGCGCTCCGCGAGGAGGATCGGGATGTCCGCCGGCCCGGTCCCGAGGTCGAGCAGCTCGCCTTCCCGCATTCCGAAGATCTCGAGGGTCTCGACGAAGGCCCGGTTCGGTTCGGAGTTGTCCATGGCCGCGTATTCCCGGGCCTCTTCCGGACAGTCCATGCACTCCGTTTCCGGGATTCGCTCCATCCTTCACTTCCCCGGGTTCCCCCACCGGGCCCGGCCGCCTCCCGGAACCCCCGAAACCATCGGATCGACCGGATTCAAGTATAAGTGCGGCCGGGGTCGAAACTCCAAGACGGAGCGGGGTCGCGGACCGGCCCCCTCCGGAGACCTCCGTTCCGGTTTCGCGAACGAGAACCCGACCTCTGATGGGATCCCACCTCTACCTCTGGGGAGATCTGCTCGGCGAGGGCCCGAACTCCGCCTTCCTTCGCAGTCTCCTTCCGGCGCTCTCCACGGCCTTCGACGGGATCGAGGCGCGGCGCTTCTGGCCGCGGCCGGAGGACGAACCGCCCGAGGGCAAGAGAGTCTGTCTGAGCACGGGTTCGACGCGCTGGGAGGTCCGGACGCGAGTCGGGGAGAGCGAACTCAGGCGGATCCGCGAGGCGGTGGCGGGCACCGTGCCGGCCGGCAGTCCGGTTCTCGCCCTCGCAGGCCCGGAGGAGGACCCGACCGCCCGGATCCATGCCGACATCCCGTACGCCGGGAGGATCCTCCTGCTCGACCACGAGGCCTCCTACGGCCCCCCCCGGCAGACCGTGGAACGGGTCCTGAGGGCCATTGTCTCGGGGAGGGAGGAAAGGAGGATCGCCCTGAGAATCCGAGCGGAACTCCGCGGGGGACGCGGAAGGCGCTCCGAGCTCGAGGCCTTCCTGAAGGGACTCGAGCACTGCGAAGGCATCGAGGTCGAGCTGCGACCCCTCGACCGCGACCCTCCGGCGCCCGAGAGCCTGCCCCGGAGGATCCGGGAAGCCTGCTTCCGAAGCCTCGAAGCCCCGCGGGTCGCGATCCACTTCTGCTCCCCGAAGGACTTCCGGAAGGATCCCGAGGTCGAGCGGAACATCCTTCGTTGCCGGGTCGCGGGAGGGGGATTCCCCGAGGCCTGGATCCCGCGGATGAAGGAGGCCGACGGAATCTGGGTCCGCTCGGGCTTCGAGAGACGGCTCTTCGCATCCCGGGGGATCCCCCCGGAGAGACTCCGGATCCTGCCCGAGGCCGTGGACACCGAACTCTTCGATCCTGAGACCTTCCCCTCGAGACCTTTCCGCTCGCGCAACCTCGCCTTCCTCGCTGTGCTCCCCTGGGAGGAACACGAAGCCCCCGAGATCCTCTGTAAGGCCTTCGGGCGGGCCTTCGCCGAGGGGGAGGCCGTCCTCCGCCTGAGGATCAAACCCGGTCCCGGGGATTCGATCTCCCGGATCCAGGCGCGCGCCCTCGAATGCGTCGAGGAGGGGGCCGTCGAGGCCGGGCATCCCCCGCCGACCGTCCACTTCCACGAGGAGTCCGAGGACGACGCCTCGATGGCGGCCCTCCTCGCTGATTCGGACGCCTTCGTCTCCTGCGGTCGCTACGACTCCTGGCCCCGCCCACGCCAGGAGGCGATGGCGATGGCCCTACCGGTCCTCACGACGCTCTACGGCGGCGCGCAGGATCTCTGCCACGGGGCCTCGACCGTGGTCCCGATCGCGGGGCGGGTCGTCCCGGTCTCCACCGAGGACCGTGTCCGGGACCCGCGCCTGCATCTCCGCGCCTGGCTGGAGCCCGACCTCGATCACCTGAGCCTGAGACTCCGGGAGGTCGCAGACCGTTTCGAAAACCACGCGGTCCTCGGAAAGCAGGCGAGAAGGCGGGTCGTCCGCTGGTTCCACCCGATTCGGATCGCCCGGGTCGCGACCCGGCTCCTCGAGGAGAGTCTCGACGAGGGGAGCGATCGCTCTCCCGCCGCGCGTCTCTTCCTCGCTCTCGGAGGCGAGGAGGAGGGTCTCGTCGACGGCGGGGACGAGAAACGGCTGCTCGTCCGCTTCGAGGGTCCGGTCTTTGAATCCTCGAGCTACGCGACGATCCAGAGGAACCTCGCACGAGCGCTCGCGCGGAGGGGAGACCTAGAAATCCGGCTCCGCCCCACGACCGAGCCGGGCCGGAACATCGATCAGGATCGGGATCTCCTTCCCCTGCTCGCCCCGAAGCCGAGGATCCCCGACGCCGTCGTCCGGAGCGGGTGGCCCGTCCCTTTCGCGGTTCCCGACGCCGGGGTCTGGATCCAGCGTTTCGACTGGGAATACGGGCCTCCGCCGAGGGAGATCGCGGGACTCTTCCAGAACGGACCCGGAAACGGAACCCATGCCCCGGACGAGATCTGGGTTCATTCGGGATTCGTCCGAGCCAACCTCCTGGCCGCCGGGATCGAGGCGGATCGGATCCACTTGATCCCCCACGGCATCGACAAGGACCTCCTGAATCCCCGAATGAAACCCCTTCGCGTCATCGCCGAACGGGTCCGGGGCCGCTACGCCTTCCTCTTCGTCGGGGGAGCGATCCCGAGGAAGGGCCTCGACCTGCTGGCCCGGGCCTGGTTACAGGCCTTCCGGGCCGAGGACCCGGTCGTCCTCCTCGTCAAGACGGGCGGAGGGAACGGGGTCTACGCCGGCCAGGGTCTCGAGGAGATCATCAGGAAGGCCGCCGCTCATCCTGCCGCGGCCGAGATCCACCTGATCGAGGAGGATTTCGGAGACCTTGCGATGAGCGGGCTCTACGCGGCCGCGGACTGCCTCGTCCATCCCTACCGGGGGGAGGGATTCGGAATGCCCGTTCTGGAAGCCATGGCCTGCGGGCTCCCGGTGATCGTGACAGCGGGGGGGGCGACCGAGGACTTCGTCGGGGACCGTGGAAACATCAAGATCTCGAGCCGGAGAATTCGGGCCTCGATCCCTGAGATCTGCGCAGGGCGCCCCTGGCTCCTCGAGCCCGACGTCCACGAACTCGCCCGGGCGATGCAGGTCGCGCTCGCGGGCCGGGAGGCGCTCCGCCTCGAGGCCGCCGAGGTCGCGAGGGAGGTCGCCGCGAAGTATTCGTGGGACGAGATCGCGAAGAGGGTCTCCGAACGGATCCACATCCTGACGGGTCTCGTCCCCGCGAGGAGGGTCGAGAGGACCATTTCCTCCTGAAGCCCCTGGTCCTCGCCCTCCGGAGGGCGCGGCGGGTATCGTCTGCCCATGTCGAAGGCCCTGCTCCTCGCCGCCCTGCTGCTCCTCTGCTACTGGTCCCTGGTCTCCTGCCGTCTCACCGGCCCGGGGAAGGAAGAAGTCCGACACGGAATCTCGAAGGACCTCGCGGACCACCGTTCGAAACGGATCCGTAATCCGAGATACGGACTCTTCTTCGACCTCCGCGGAATCGCGGAAGGAAGGGTCGAGGGGCGGGTCGTCCTGTCGTTCCTCCTCGAGGGCGGAGGGGACCTCGTCCTCGACTTCGGAGGGGAGATCCTCGGCGTCCCGACCCTGAACGGAAAACCGCTGCCGCCCGGAGCGCTGCTCCGCGAATCCGACCACCTCAGGATCCGGGAAGGCTCCGGTCTCGTAATCGGAAGGAACGAGTTCCGCTGCCGTTTCGCCGCCCGGGCGGAGGAGACCGGAACGCCATTGATCCGCTTCGACGACCGGAAGACCGGAGAAAGCTTCGCCTATACCCTGCTCGTCCCGGCGGACGCCCACTTCCTCTTCCCCTGCTTCGATCAGCCGGATCTCAGGGGGATCTTCGAACTCGAACTGAGGATGCCCGGATCATGGAAGGCCGTCTCCAACGGCATCGACCTCGAGCCCCGGGAGGTCGGAGACGGATCCGTCCTGTACCGCTTCGTTGAGACACGGCCTCTCCCGACTTACCTGTTCGCCTTCGCCGCAGGTCCCTTCGCGGTCGTCGACTGCGAAGGCCCCTCGCGCCGCGGGTCGAGGATCTTCCTGCGCCCCTCGGCTCAATCGAGGCTCGATCCCGAGGAAATGGGACGGCTTCACCTACGCTCCATCGATTGGATGGAGTCCTTCTTCGGCCGCCCCTACCCCTTCGACAAGCTCGACATCGTCCTCTGTCCGGCCTTCCCCTACAGCGGGATGGAACATGCCGGAGCGATCTTCTACCGGGAGCGGGCGATAGCCTTCGACCATGACCCCGATACTTTGGAACTCTTCCGCCGGAACATTCTCGTCTACCACGAAGTCGCCCACCAATGGTTCGGGAATCTCGTGACGATGCGATGGTTCGACGACCTCTGGCTCAAGGAGGGCTTCGCGACCTTCGCGTCCTACGCGGCCATGGAAGGCCTCGAGAAAGGAGGCGGAGAGGCCTGGCTCCGATTCCAGCAGAGGGTCGAGCCCGCGGCCTACCGGGTCGACCGCACCGAGGGAACCCGACCGATCTGGCAGGCCCTCCGAAACCTCGACGAGGCCAAGTCCAACTACGGGCCGATCGTCTACAACAAGGCTCCCGCCGTCCTCAGGGCCCTGGAGACCTGGATCGGGAGGAAAACCCTGAGAAAAGGGCTGCGGTCCTTCCTCGAGGAGCACGCCTTCGGGAGCGCGTCCTGGCGTGATCTCTGCGAATCCCTGGCGAGGGCCTCGGGCAGGGACGTCCTCGCCTGGGCCGAGGCCTGGTTCCTGGAAGCCGGTCTTCCGAGGATCCGGGTCGAGAGGGAGGGCTCACGATTCTACCTCCTTCAGGAGGATCCCACGGGAAGGGGGAGGACCTGGCCTCTCCGAATCGACCTCCTCGTCAAGAGACACAGCGGAGGGACCTCCCGGTACGCGGTCGAACTCTTCCGGAAACGGGTCCCCCTCCCCTTCGTGGACGGGGACGACCCCGTCGCCTGGATCCTTCCCAACTCCCACGACGAGGCCTATGTCGCCTCGAAACTGGACGAGGACTCGAGACAGGCACTGATCTCCGACCTCCCGGCCATGGAGGACCGCATGGCCCGCTCGGTCGCCCTCTCGATCCTTCACGACGAGATGACCGAGGGGGAGATCCGCCCCTCCGTCTTCGCCTCCCTCTGCGAGCGGCTCCTCCGGGAGGAGAAGGACCCGCAAAGCTTCGCCCGAATGATCTCCTGGCTCGGCGCGATCGGCAGGAGATGGACCCGGGGCTCGGAGGCCCGGGCCCTGCGGTCGAGAATCGCCTCCAGCCTCGAGACCCTCCTGTTCCGGAAGGACCGGAAAGGACTCAAACTGATCGCTTTCCGGGCCCTCTGCCGGCTCGCAGAGGATCCGGAGACCCTCGCCCTCCTCGAAAAGGTCTGCAGGAGTAAGGTCTCGATCCCCGGGCTCGTTCCGGGCACCCAGGACCGTTTCACCGCCCTGGCGGCCCTCCTGGCCGCGCGGCATCCGGGAGCGAGGAGCCTCCTCGAAAGGATGCGGCGGGAGGAGGGCCAGGACGTCGTCCGAGCGGCATGGTTGGCCTCCTGCGCGATCCCCGACCCCTCCATCAAGAAGGAGCGGTTCCGGGAATTCCTGGATCCAAAGGGCCCTCCCGAACAGTGGGTGCAGGCCGCCCTCCTCTTCTTCCACTGGCCGGGACAGGAGGACCTGACCCTCCCCTTCCTGAAGAAAGCCCTCGCCTCTTCGCCCTGGGTTAAGAGGAACCGGAAGATCTTCTTCCTCCCCGGTTGGCTCGAGAGCTTCGTCGGCGCTCATTCAAGCCCTGAGGCCCTTAAGATCGTCGAGGGTTTCGCGCGGAAGGACTCCGGCCTTCCCGAGGACATCCGGAGGAAGCTCGCCGTACCTCTGTTCGAACTCCGGCAGGTCGTGCGCGTGCGGAACGAAGCCTCGCGAGACTGACCCGGGGCCCCCTCCCCCTTGAAACCCCTCAGCCAAGGCTGACGAGGACGTCTCCTCCGGCGACCGCATCCCCCTGGGCGACATGGATCCGCTTCACGACCCCGGGAGAGCCCGCGAGGATCGGGTTCTGCATCTTCATCGCCTCGACGACGCAGAGCGTGTCCCCCCGGTCGACCTCCTGCCCGACCTCGACCTCGACGCGGACGACGACCCCCGGCATCGAGGCCCGGACCTCCCCCCCGAGACTCCGCCCCAGGCCCGCGACCCGTCTCGCGATCAGCTCCCGCTCATCGACGACTTCGATCTCGAGCCAGTCCCCGTTGATCAGGACCGAGGTCCTCCCGTTCCGGCGGTCCAGCATGATGTCGTGAGAGGCCCCCGCCGCGAGGAGATGCAGGGAGCGGCCGTTCTCGAGGAAGCACGCGTCAATCGGGATCTCCTCCTCCCCGCCCTCCTCTTCCCGCCGGAGAAAGGCCCGCAGGCCGTCCTTCCCCTCCTCGAAGCGGACGACGGCCCTCCAGGCACCGTCCCCCTCTCCCATGTTCACGTAGTAGCGCATCGGGGGATCCTCCTCCTCAAAGCCCTTCGCCGCCCTCCCAGGGACCTCGACCCAGCATCCAGGGCGTCGGCCTTCCCCGGGCCGTTCCGTCCTCGAGGCCCTTCTCCCCGCTCCCCAGGAGTCGGCGGTGGGAAGCGAGGGCGGCGGCCAGGGCCGCGAGATCGAAGTCCCGGCGCTCGAACGCGCGGGGGAGATCGTCCAGGAGGGAGGTATCGTAATCGCCTGCCCGGAAGGCCTCGGAATCGAGGGCGCGAAGGGCCGCGGGCACCGAAGTCCGGACCCCGGTGATCCGCAGCTCTTCGAGAGCCCTTCGCATCTTCGCGATCGCCTCGTCCCGGGTCGGCGCCCAGGTGATGACCTTTGCGAGCATCGAGTCGTACCACGGACCGACCTCGAGCCCCCGGAACAGGGCCGAGTCGAAGCGGACGCCGGGCCCCCCGGGTGAGGCCAGACGTTCGACCGTCCCCAGGCTCGGGAAGAAGGTATCCGGGTCCTCGGCGTTGATCCGAACCTCGATCGCATGCCCCCTTGGCCGCGACGGAGGCCGGATCTCGAGGCCCGAAGCGACCCGGATCTGCTCGAAGACCAAGTCGACCCCGAAGCGTTCCTCGGTGATCGCGTGCTCGACCTGGAGGCGCGTGTTCATCTCGAGGAAGTAGAACTCCCCCTCGCTGAACATGAACTCGACGGTTCCCGCCCCCCGGTAGTCGACCGCGGCCGCGAGCCGGACGGCCGCCTCGCACATCCGCTCCCTCGTGTCCTCGTCGATGGCCGGACTCGGGGATTCCTCCACCAGCTTCTGGTGCCGGCGCTGGACCGAGCACTCCCGTTCCCCCAACGCGATCGTGTTGCCGTGGTTGTCGGCGAGGACCTGGACCTCGACGTGCCTCGGCTTCACGAGGAACTTCTCCAGATAGACCCTCCCGTCCCCGAAGGCCCCTCCCGCCTCGTCGGTCGCGAGTTTCAGGGCCTCCCGGAAATCCTCGGCTCGATCGACCCTGCGGATGCCCTTCCCCCCCCCTCCGGCCGCGGCCTTCAACAGGACAGGAAAGCCGATCTCCTCGGCCCGCCCCAGGAGAACCTCGGGATCCAATTCCGCGTCGGCCCCCGGAATCGTCGGGACACCCGCTTCCTCCGCGGCCCTGCGCGCGGCGATCTTGTCCCCCATCTTCAGGATCGCCTCGGGTCCGGGCCCGATGAAGATCCTCCCGGCCTCCTCGACGGCCCGGGCGAAGTCGGCGTTCTCGGCGAGGAACCCGTAACCCGGGTGGATCGCCTCGGCTCCGGTCTCCCTCGCGATTTCCAGGAGCAGGTCCCCCCTGAGGTAGGACTCGGAGGGGGATGAGCCCGGAAGGGGATGCGCCGAATCGGCGAGCCGGACGTGGAGGGCGTTGCGGTCGGGAGGCGAGAACACCGTCACGACACGGATGCCGCGCTCCCGGGCGGTCCGCAGGATTCTGAGGGCGATCTCTCCCCGATTTGCGATCAACAGGCTCCGGATCATGGTCCCCCATGCTAGCCGCACCCCTCTCCGAGCCATCGGTCGAAGTCCATGGAAAAAGGATGTACGCGACTTCAAGCCGCGATCCCGGCACTCGGAATCGGAACTCCCGTCCGCTATCGTGCTTCGGACTCGGCGGTTCCGGGCCCGGAGAGCCGCCGGGTCGAAAGCCCCTTTTCCCGGGGTCGTTCGACGGTCCCGGGTTGAAACGAAGGATAAGGAAGCGAGGGTTCCATGTCTTCGGATGCAGATCATCCCCAGACCGCCCGCCTGGTCTTCGGCGACAAGGAGATCGAACTTCCCATCATCGTGGGAACCGAGGGGGAGATCGGGATCGACATCAGCAAACTACGCGCCCGGACCGGGGCCGTGACCTTCGACCCGGGTTTCGCGAACACCGCCGCCTGCAAAAGCGAGATCACCTTCCTCAACGGAGAGGAGGGAATCCTCCGGTACGCCGGCTACCCGATCGAGGAACTCGCCGAGAAGAGCACATTTCTGGAGATCGCCTGGCTGCTCTTCTACCAGGAGCTTCCGACGAAGGATCAGCTCCGGGAGTTCCGCGACGAGATCCGCTACCACACGATGCTCCACGAGGACCTCAAGAGGTTCTACTCCGCACTTCCGAAGGCCGGGCATCCGATGGCGATCTGCGCGGCCACCGTCGGCGCCCTTTCGACCTTCTACCAGGACGTCAAGTTCGACGATCCCGCCGAGCAGCGCCGCGCGGCCGCGATCCGGCTGATCGCCAAGTTCCCGACGATCGCCTCGTACTCCTTCAAGCACAGTATCGGCCAGCCCTTCATGTACCCGCGGAACGACCTCGAATACACCGAGAACATCCTCCATCTGATGTTCTCCAACCCCTGCGAGGAATACGTTCCCGATCCCGTCGTCGCCAAGGCCCTAGACCTCCTCCTTATTCTCCACGCGGACCACGAGCAGAACTGCTCGACGAGCACTGTCCGCACGGTCGGGAGTTCGCACGCGAACCTCTTCGCCAGCGTCCAGGCTGGCATCTCCGCACTCTGGGGACCTCTTCACGGCGGCGCCAACCAGAAAGTCATCGAGATGCTGATGGCCATCAAGGAGGGAAACCGATCCGCCAAGGAGTTCATGGCCCTCGCCAAGGACAAGAACAGCGGGGTCCGGCTGATGGGCTTTGGACACAGGGTCTACAAGAACTACGACCCGAGGGCCCGTATCCTGAAGAAGGCCTGCGACGACGTTCTGAAGAAGATGGGGACAGACAACCCGCTTCTCGAGATCGCGATGGAACTCGAGGAGATCGCCCTCAGGGACGAGTACTTCATCGAACGGAAGCTCTATCCCAACGTCGACTTCTACTCCGGCATCATCTACCAGGCGATCGGGATTCCCGTCGACATGTTCACTGTGTTCTTCGCGATGGGGAGGCTCCCCGGGTGGATCTCCCAATGGCTGGAGTTCCACCGGGACCCCCTCTCCCGGATCAACCGGCCCCGGCAGATCTACACCGGCCCGAAACTCAGGCACTACTGACCGGGGGGACCCCCCCGGCAGGCGGACCGCCCGAAAGCCTCCGCGGACGGCCCTTCGGGGGACAGGGAGGAGCCTCTCCTCAGAGGGGGATGTTCCCGTGGCGCTTCGGAGGATTCCGATCCCTCTTTCCACGCAGATCCTCGAGGGCGCGGATCAGGACCTTCCGCGTGTACCTGGGCTCGATCACGTCGTCCACGTAACCTCGGGCCGCGGCGGTATAGGGGTTGTAGAACCTCTCCTTGTACTTCCGGATCAGCTCACACTCGGCGGCCGCCGCCTCCTCAGGCCCCCGCTTTCCGGCTTCCGCGATCTCCTTGCGAAAGATGATCTTCGCCGCCCCCTCGGCCCCCATGACGGCGATCTCCGCCATCGGCCAGGCGAGGTTGACATCGCCTCTCGTGTGCTTGCTTCCCATGACGTCGTAGGCACCGCCGTAGGCCTTCCGGGTGATGATCGTGATCTTCGGGACCGTGGCCTCGCAGTAGGCATAGAGCAGCTTGGCCCCGTGCAGAATGATTCCCCCGTGCTCCTGCTGGGTTCCGGGAAGGAAGCCGGGCACGTCCTCGAAGGTCAGGATCGGGATGTTGAAGGCGTCGCAGAAACGGATGAAGCGCGCTCCCTTGATGCTCGCGGAGATATCGAGGACCCCGGCCAGACTCATCGGCTGGTTCCCGACGACGCCTACCACGCGCCCTCCGAGCCTCCCGAAGCCCACGAGGAGGTTCGCCGCGAAGTTTGGATGGATCTCGAGAAAACGTCCCTCGTCCATGACCTTGCGAACGACTTCCTTCATGTCGTAAGGCTGGTTGCTCTCCTCGGGAATGATCCCGTCCAGATCCGGACAGAGCCGTTCCGGGTCGTCCTCGCTCTCGACGAAGGGAGGAAGCTCCATGTTGTTGGACGGCAGGTAGGACAGGAGTTCGCGGACGAGGGCCAGGCAGGAACCGTCGTCCGGAGCCGTCAAATGGGCGACGCCGGAGATCTCGGAATGGACGCGCGCGCCGCCCAGGTCCTCGCTCGTCACGTCTTCGTGGGTCACGGCCTTGACCACATCGGGCCCGGTGATGTGCAGGTAGCTCGTCCCCTCGACCATCAAGATGAAGTCCGTGATCGCGGGAGAGTAGACGGCCCCCCCCGCACAGGGGCCGAGGATGGCCGAAATCTGCGGCACGACTCCCGAGGCGAGGGTATTCCGGAGAAAGATGTCCGCGTAGCCCCCGAGACTGACGACCCCCTCCTGGATCCTCGCCCCCCCCGAATCGTTGAGCCCGATGACCGGCGCTCCGACCTTCATCGCCTGGTCCATGATCTTGCAGATCTTGGCGGCGTTGCTCTCGCTCAGGCTTCCTCCGAAGACCGTGAAGTCCTGGCTGAAGAGGTATACGAGACGACCGTCCACCTTGGCCCGCCCGGTCACGACCCCGTCGCCCAGGAACTGCTTGTCCTCCATGTCGAACTCGCGGCAGCGATGCTCGACGAACCGGTCGATCTCCGTGAAACTGCCCGGATCCACGAGGAGATCGACCCTCTCGCGCGCAGTCAGCTTCCCCTTCGCATGCTGGGCCTCGATCCTGGCCTCGCCACCGCCAGAGCGCGAACGCTCCCGACGCAGCCTCAACTCCTCGAACGCCTTCTCATGACTCATCGGGAACCTCCACGAGTTCGGCCAGGACTCCGTTCAGACTCTTGGGATGGACGAACACGACTTTCGTGCCGTGTGCGCCCGCCCTGGGGACATCGTCGAGCACTTTGAGGCCCTTCTCCTTCAATCTCTCGAGAGCCTCGGCCCCGTCCCCTACCCTCAAGGCGAGGTGATGGACGCCCGGCCCGCGGGATTCCAGGAACTTCGCGATGGCCGAATCGTCGCGAAGGGGTTCGAGGAGTTCGAGACGGACCTCCCCCGCGCGCATCATCGCGACTCTCACCCCCTCCCCGAGAACCTCCTCGATCCCCTCGAAGCGAAGCCCGATCACGTCACGCCAAAGCCTGACCGCCTCGTCGAGATCGTGGACGGCGATCCCGATGTGGTCCAGATCCTGAATCATCCATGCCTCCCGGCGCAGTGCGGTTTCCGGGTGGGGAGTATGTCCGCCCCGCCGACCACTGTCGACCTTGCTCCCGTCCCCGATCAGTTCCTAACCGCGCTCGAAAGCTTCAGGGAGGCCAGTGCGAAACATCCGGTAATCAGAAGGGCGAGTCCGATGACCTCGATCGAGGTCCCCATTCCCACCTCGCTCGCCCCGAGGAAGGCCAGCCGTTGCCCGTCGATGCAATAGAGAAGCGGATTCAGGTGAGCCCAGGGCCGGACGGCCTCGGGATACTTGGAAATCGGCAGGAACACGCCCCCGAGATAGGTCAGCGGGAGGATCACGAAGGTCGAAATCCGCGCGATGTCGTCGAATTTGTACGCGAGGATCCCGGCCCCCACCCCGAGCAGGGCGAAGATCATCGTTCCGGCTCCGAGGAAGAGAGCGGCCAGGAACGGAGAGACGGGAACGGGCCCCCCGAACGGCAGAGTGACGAGCCAGGTCAGGACCCCGACGAGGACCCCTCTCGCCGCCGAGGCGAAGGCGTAGGCGGCGACGATCTCGACGTCCGTCAGGGGAGTCACGAGAACGTCCACGAGGTTGTTCTGGAATTTACTGATCAGGATCGTGGACGTGGCGTTCATGAAGCTCTGGTTCAAGGCGCCCATCATCACGAGCCCCGGAACGAGATAGGCGAGATAGGTCGCTCCTTCCTGGACCCCCTCCAGACGGTCTCCGAGCCCGCCCACGAAGATCGTCAGGTAGAGTCCCGCGGTCACGAGAGGGGTGACGACGGTCTGGACGGCGACGACGAGGAAGCGCCGGATCTCCCTCGCGAGCAGGGTGCGGAACCCCCTCCCGAAGAGGGGCATCGGAAGGTCGCGCGCCCCGCCCGCCGGGTCGGCCCTCCGGGGTCCCGCCCCTCTCACCGCCGTTCCCTCCGAACCCCGGCGGCCTCGGGCTTCTCTCCGCCCACCTTTCCGGACCGGCCATTCCGTGTCAGCTCGAGGAAGACGTCCTCGAGATCGGGGCGGACGACCTCGATGTCCCGGATCTCGAGCCCCGCCTCCATGACGGCCCTCCACAACCGTTCCCGGTCCTCGACCCCATGGCACACGAGCCCGAGCGCGCACCCGTCGTCCAGGAGCCTCGGAGCGAAGCCCTGAAGAGCCTGCGGCACCCCGTCGAGGGGCCGGACGAAGCGGAGGAGTACCTTCCGGTCCGTGTGTTTGCGGAGGAGGGCCTTCGTCGACTCGAGGGCGAGCAGCCGTCCTCCCCCGAGAATGCCGATCCGCTCGCACCTGGTCTCCGCCTCTTCGAGGTAGTGGGTCGTGAGAAGGATCGTGGTCCCCTCCCGATGGAGGTCGTGGATGAAGGACCAGAAGTCCCTCCGGAGTTCGACGTCCACCCCGGCGGTGGGCTCGTCCAGGATCACGACCGGCGGTTTGTGGACCAGGGCCTTCGCGACGAGGAGACGCCGTTTCATCCCCCCGGAGAGTTCGTACCCCTTCTTGTCCCGGTGTTCCCAGAGGTGGAGGCGGACGAGGATCTCCTCGATCCAGTCCTCGTTCCCCTCGATTCCGAAGAACCCCGACTGCGTCTTCAGGAGTCTCCAGACCGGAAGGAAACGGTCCGTCGAGATCTCCTGCGGCACGACGCCGAGGTTCCTCCTGCTGATCCGATACTCCGAGACGACGTCGTAGCCCATGACCTTCGCGAGACCGGAACTTGGGCGGGTCAGGCCCGCGAGGATGTTCAGGGTCGTGCTCTTCCCGGCTCCGTTGGGCCCGAGGAGGCCGAAGAACTCCCCCGGGCGGACATCGAAGGAAATTCCGTCCACCGCACGGATCCGCCCGTAGACCTTGACCAGATCCCGGACCTCGATGGCCTTCACTCCCCTCCCTCCGCCTCTCCCGAGAGAAGGAGCATCTCCTGGATCAAGGCCAGGACGTCGATCCGCCAGATCACGAGGTCCTGGATCCCGGGCTCCTCGAAGTCCCGCTCCTTCCGCATCGCCTCCTCGTCGACCTCGAAGCGTTCGGCGAGGATCAATCTGGCCGCCGCGAGGGAGGAGATCCAGGCAGTCAGATGCTTCCCGGGGATCCGCACCCGATAGCGTCTCGGGCTCGAGTCGATCGTCATGCCCTCCAGGTCTCGTCCGAGGATCCGGGCGCGGTCCGCGAAGAGATGGAACAACTCCCCTCCCATGAGCTTGTTCCACTCCTCCTCCCGCTCCGGTTCGTCCGGGTAGACCCTGGAATGGAGAACGGAACGGAGGTCCTCCTCCTCTCCCTGCTTCAAGATGTCGGGAAGTTCGAGGAGGACGGCCGCGATGCCTTGGGGGAGGCCGCGCAGGAGGAGGGCCCCGTCCTCCTCCCGTTCGACGACGGGGAAAGCGGGGTTTCCCTCGCCCTCCCCTTTCTCCCGGTCCTCCTCCTCCGTCATGTCCGTTCCTCGGGAGGCGGCTTCCTCATTCCGCCGCTTCCATCGTCGTGCGGAGATGGAAGGACTGCAGCTTGGAGGCGTAGATCTCGGCCTGCTCCCTGGCCCCGGTCCAGAGGACGCTCCGACCCTTCGTGTGGACCTCGAGCATGTGCCGCCTGGCCTTCGAGCGGGAATACCCGAAGACCTTCATGAAGACGTCCGTGACATAGGACATCAGGTTGATCGGATCGTCGTGCACGACGACGTTCCAGGGCGGAGCGAGCCGGGTCTCGGGGCGGACCTCGGTTTCCGGATCTGTCTTGGTCTGGCTCAAGGCGGTCTGGACGGCGGATTCGGGGGGTCAAAAACCGAACCCGGGTTCATAACGGCCGAAGACGCGTTCGAGGCGATCGCAGATCTCCCCGACCGTCGCCAGGGATTCTACCGCGTGCAGAATGGGAGGCATCAAGTTGTCGGTCCCCGAGGCCGCCCGCTCGACCGCGTCCAGGGCGGCCTCGACCCGCAGGGCGTCCCGCACCTTCCGGCATTCGAGAAGGGCCTCGAGAGCCTCCCTCCTCATCTCCTCGTCCACATGGAAGACTTCGGGAGGCGGTTCCTCGGAAAGGAAGCGGTTGACCCCGACGATGACCCTCTCTCCGGACTCCACGGCGCGCTGCCATTCGACCGCCGAACGGTGGATCTCCCTCTGGTAGAAGCCGGTCCGGATCGCGGCCACGGCGCCCCCGAGGTCGTCGATCCTCGAGATCAACGCCTCGGTCTCCGCCTCGATCCTGTCCGTCAGATCCTCGATCAACGGGCATCCCCCGAGCGGATCGACGACGTCCGCGACCCCCGACTCGTAAGCGAGGATCTGCTGGGTCCGGAGCGCCGTGCGCACGGCGGCCTCGGTCGGCAGTCCCAGGGCCTCGTCCATCGAGTTCGTGTGCAGGCTCTGCGTGCCCCCGAGGACCGCGGCCAGGGCCTGGATCGCGACCCGCACGACGTTGTTCACGGGCTGTTGGCTCGTAAGGGTGCTACCGGCGGTCTGCGTATGGAAACGGAGGCCGAGGACCCTCGGATCCCGGATCCCGTGCCGCTCCTTCAGGAGCTTCGCCCAGAGCCTTCTCGCAGCCCGGAATTTCGCGATCTCCTCGAAGAGGTGATTGTGGGCGTTGAAGAAGAACGACAGCCGCCCCCCGAAGACCGAGGGGTCGAGGCCCGCTTCGAGGGCTGCCCGGAAATAGGCCAGCCCGTTGGCCAGCGTGAACGCGAGTTCCTGTACGGCCGTGGCCCCGGCTTCCCGGATGTGGTAGCCGGAGATCGAGATCGTGTTCCACCCGGGAACTTCGGATCCGGCCCATCCGAAGACGTCGGTGATCAACCGCATGCTGCCCTCGACCTCGAAGCGGTAGGTTCCCCTCGCCGCATATTCCTTGAGGATGTCGTTCTGGATCGTCCCTCTCAGGGAAGGGAGGGGGACTCCTCTCCTCCTCGCGAGAGCCACGTAGAGAGCGAGGAGGATCGAGGCCGTCGCATTGATCGTCATCGAGGTCGAGACCCGATCCAGGGGGATCCCGTCGAACAGGCGCTCCATGTCCAGGAGGGAGTTGATCGGGACCCCGACCTTCCCGACCTCCGGTCGGGCCAGGGCATGATCCGATTCGTACCCCATCTGCGTCGGAAGGTCGAAGGCCACGGAGAGCCCGGTCTGCCCCTGCGAGAGCAGGTAGCGGAACCGCTCGTTCGTCCTCGCGGCCGAACCGAAGCCCGAGTACTGGCGCATCGTCCACAACCGGCCCCTGTACATCGTCGGCCGGATGCCTCTCGTGAACGGGAATTCCCCGGGCATGCCCTCTCCGCCTCCGTAGATCGGATCGAGGGACAGACCCGAGGGGGTTTCGAAGCTCTCCCTCCGCTCGGGACGCTTCACGATCGCTTCGGCCCAGGTTTCGCGCAGCCAGGTCTCTTTGTCGGTCATCCTCATCACCTTTCCCCGTCCCGGGCGGACTCCCGTCAGAACCCGCAGGAAGCATCCCCTCCTCCGACTCCGGGCGGAATGATCGGGAAGTCAAGGGAGTCTAGGGCCGGGGAAACCCGCCGGGAGAAAAACCCCAAAGACCGCCACGCCCCGAATCTCTCCACCGGCAACGGGGCGGCGAAGGAACCCAGGGGCAAGCATCGAACCCGGGAAGGACTCCCACAGGTTTCCTCGATCCTTTCCCCATGCCGCGATGCCACCGGAAAAACGGGCATTTCACCCGGGCGGGTTGTCCAAGAGGAAGCCGGCATGGTATCGTTTACTCGGAGCTTCTGCCTGGCAGGGCTTCCACGCCCGGATCTTCCGGGCGCATCTCTCTTCCATTTCTCTTCGCCTCGATCTCCTCTGATCGGAGCGTTTTCCGGTCGGACCTGCGCACCCTGCAGGAGCCGCCCTTCTCTTTCCCCTAAGCATCAGGAGACCCCCTCATGAGGAACCTCTCACTGCTCACCGCCGCCATGGTCCTCGCCGGCACCGCCGCCTCTCAGACGGTCACCGTCAACGAGACCCTGCCCGCCGGCTTCAAGGCCAAGGAAGCGAACAGCTCCCATCACCCCGGCTGGCGCTACACCAACGCCCGCTCCCTGACCCTGATCAACCCGAAGAACGTCGCCTCGACGATCAAGGTCGTCAAGGGTCTCAGGGTCCGCCCGAACGGGACTTCGTATTCTCCGATGGTCGCCCGGACCGTCTCGATCGAGGTCGCGATGTCCGACAAGGGCGTCGTCACGAAAGAGCCCTATTACTCGGACTGGTCGAAGCACTACGGCACGAACCGCACGGTCGTCATGGCCAAGAAGACGATCAACTATCCGGCCGTCGCCAAGACGACCACCCCCCCGCACCCCTGGACCAAGTCGATCAATCTCCCCTTCGACAAGCCCTGGGTTCGGACCGGCGCCGCGACCGACGGCGTCTGCATCGATTGCAAGTTCTACACCAAGGCGACCGAGAGCAAGTACTGGTACGCCGACGCCGCCTATATCTCCAAGTACGGGACCGGCACGGTCATCGGAACCGGTTGCCCGACGACCATGCACTACAGCTACGCCAGCGGCGGATACCTCGGGTCCTCGACCGGCTTCTACAGCTACGGCTACACCCGCGCGGCCGGTGACTTCGCCGTCGCCTTCCTCGGCACGAAGCAGGTCAAGATCCCGATCCCCGGCTTCACCGGCTGCTATTTCTGGACGCTCCCGGTCCTGATCCATCCCCAGGTCAAGAAAACGATCGGCAGCACCGGCTACACCAACCGTTTCGTCTGGGGCACGGTCCAGGCCTCCTGGGTCGGCGCCAAGGTCATCAGCCAGATCATCGCTTTCACGACGACCGCGAAGGTCAAGGCCCTGCGCGCCTACGGGTACCAGATCGGCGGCGGCCCCAACTCCAAGTACGACCAGGCCACGGTCTACGGCTACGCCCTCGGCAGCCGGACCTTCAACCCCGACACGAGCACGGCGCTCTACTACAGTCCGTCAGTCGCGGTCTTCGGCGTCTACTGATCCCTGGGATCCGACTCGCGATCGGGGAGGAGACTCCCCGATCGACTCCCCGCGGGGGGCGGACGCAGGTCCGTCCCCCGCGCTCCGTTTGTGGGCTCTTCCTCCGGCTTCCGCCCCGTTCCTCCCACCATTCACGATCCTGCGGACTTCCTCTAGAATGTCATTCCTGCTTTCTCGGGCCATGGACAGTCCGATCCGAATCATCTCCTCCTCCCCGCCAAAGGATCTCCTCATGAAGCGCTTCGCACCTTTCGCCGCGGTCCTGATCACCGCCGGTCTCGCCTCTTCCCAAACGGTCACGGTCCGCGAGACCCTGCCCGCCGGCTTCAAGACCACGGAAGGCAACAGCTCCCACCACCCCGGCTGGCGCTACACCAACGCCCGCTCCCTGAGCCTGATCAATCCGAAGAACGTCGCACCGACGATCAAGCTCATCAGGGGTCTCAGGGTCCGGCCGAACGGATCGCCGTATTCGGGCACGGTCGCCCGGACCGTCTCGATAGAGGTCGCGATGTCCGACAAGGGCGTCGTCACGGTCGAGCCCTACTACTCGACCTGGTCGAAGCACTACGGTACAAACCGCACGATCGTCATGGCCAAGAAGACGATCAACTATCCGGCCGTCGCCAAGACGACCACCCCCCCGCACTCCTGGACAAAGTCGATCAATCTCCCCTTCGACAAGCCCTGGGTTCGGACCGGCGCCGCGACTGACGGTATCTGCATCGATTGCAAGTTCTACACGAAGACGACCGAGGGCAAGAACTGGTACGCCGACGCCGCCTACGTCTCCAAGTTCGGGACCAGCTCGATCATCGGAGCCGGCTGCCCGACGACCTCACACACCAGTTACGTCGGCGGTGGATATCTCGGGTCCTCGACCGGCTTCTACAGCTACGGCTACACCCGCGCGGCCGGCGACTTCGCCCTCGCCTTCCTCGGCACGAAGCAGATCAGGATTCCGATCCCCCCCTTCACCGGCTGCTATCTCTGGACGATCCCGGTCCTCTTCCACCCCAAGGTCATGAAGACGAGCGGCGCCTCCGGCTACACGGGCCGCTTCTACTGGGGAAAGGTCCGGCCCTCCTGGGTCGGCGCCAGGGTCATCAGTCAGATCGTCGCCTTTTCGGCAACCGCGAAGGTCAAGGCCCTGACGGCGGTCAGGTTTGAGATCGGTGGGGGCTCCACCGCCAAGTACACCCAGGCCTCGGTCTACGGCTACGCCCTTGGCAGCCGGACCTTCAACCCCGACACGAGCCAGGCGCGCTTCTTCGCTCCGACCGTTGCGATCTTCGGCGTCTATTGACCCGAGGATCCGACCCTCGATCGGGGAGTCTCCCACCCGGTCGCTTCCCCGCGGGGGGCGGACACAGGCCCGTCCCCCGCGCTCCGTCTACGGGTTTCCTCCCCTCCGGTTTCCGACCCGTTCCACCCCACCGTTCACCACCTTCACGATCCTCCGGGCTTCCTTTAGATTGGTCTCTCATCAGGTCCCGGACCGCCCGATCCGGATCACCTCTCCCCAGGAGCCCCCTCATGAAAAAGCTCTCACTGCTCACAGCCATAATAATCCTCGCCGGAAGCGCCACTTCCCAGACGGTAACGGTCTACGAGACCCTGCCCGCCGGTTACAAGGCCAAGGAGGCGAACAGCTCCCATCACCCCGGCTGGCGCTACACCAACGCCCGCTCCCTGACCCTGATCAACCCCAGGAGCGTCGCCTCGAGGATCAAGGTCGTCAAGGGTCTCAGAGTCCGCCCGAACGGAACCTCGTATTCTCCGATGGTCGCCCGGACCGTCTCGATCGAGGTCGCGATGTCCGACAAGGGCGTCGTCACGGTCGAGCCCTACTACAAGTCCTGGTCGAAGCACTACGGCACGAACCGTACGATCGTCATGGTCAAGAAGACGATCAACTATCCGGCCGTCGCCAAGATGGCCTCCCCCCCGCATCCCTGGAATAAGTCGATCGACCTCCCCTTCGACAAGCCCTGGATCCGGACCGGCGCGGCGACCGACGGCATCTGCATCGACTGTAAATTCTTCACCACGACGACCGAGAGCAAATACTGGTACGCCGACGCCGATTACATCTCTAAGTTCGGGTTCGGCTATACGATCGGAACCGGTTGCCCGACGACCATACACTACGGCTACGCCGGCGGTGGATATCTCGGGTCCTCGACCGGCTTCTACAGCTACGGCTACACCCGTGCGGCCGGCGACTTCGCCCTCGCCTTCCTCGGCATGAAACAGGTCAAGATCCCGATCCCCGGCTTCCCCGGCTGCCATCTCTGGACGATTCCGGCCCTGTTCCATCCCCAGGTCATGAAGACGAGCGGCACCTCCGGTTATACGGGCCGTTTCTACTGGGGAGCGGTTCAGCCCTCCTGGGTCGGCGCCAAGGTCATCAGCCAGATCGTCGCCTTCACGACGACCGCGAAGGTCAAGGCCCTGCGGGCCAACGGGTACCAGATCGGCGGCGGCCGCAACGCCAAGCAGGATCAAGCCACGCTCTACGGCTACGCCTTCGGCACAAGACCCTTCAACCCCGACACGAGCGGGGCGGTCTACTACAGCCCGGCTGTCGCGATCTTCGGCGTCTACTGATCCGATTCCGGGAGCCCGGGGGGAGGGGGAGAGAATCCCCCCTCCCCGGGAATCGGCCGAGGGACCGTTACCTTCCCGGGAGCGGGGATATAATGATCGTGCTCCCGGGAAAGGGAGCCATCGTCATATCCAGGATTGAAGAAGCTCGAGCCGAGGTTTCCCGTCCGCCCGTCACCGCGCAGGCTTCGATCCGCGTTCCCGCTGTGGAGCCGCACGATGAGAAGTCCGACCGGATGGGTGTTCCTGTGCCTTCTTTCCCCCTTGCCGGCCCAGACGGCCGGAGTACTCGGGACCCTCCCCAAGGGTTTCGCGAAGACCGAGGCGAACAGTTCGTTCTACGCCGGGTGGCGTTACGCCCCCGCCCGCACCCTGACCCTGATCCCCGCCCGGAACGTGCCATCGAACCTGAAGACCGTGAAAGGCCTCAGGGTCCGGCCGAACTTCGACGCGCACTCCGCCAAGACCGTGACGGTTGAGGTCGCGATGGCGGACAGGGGGGTCCTGACGAAAGAACCCTATTACATCTTCTGGTCGAGGTTCTTGGGAACGAACCGGACCGTCGTCACGAAACGGCGGTCCATCCGGTTCCCGGCAGTCCCGTACCTCTCGAAAGCGCCGGTGCCCTGGTCCCGCTCGATCGTACTCCCCTTCGACAAACCCTGGACCAGGTCCTCGAGTTCGCCGACGAACCTCGCGATCGATGTCAAGTTCTTCACCACGAAGTACGAATCGACCTATTGGTACGCCGACGCGGTGTTCCTCTCGAAGTACGGCGCGGGGAGCCCCTTCGGCAAGGGATGTCCGACCTCCGCGCACGCGACCTACGCCCGAGGCGGATACGTCGGCTCCAAAGGGTTCTCGACCTACGGTTACACGCAAGCTCCCGGGGACCTGGCGATCGCCCTTCTCGGCGCGGTCCGTAAGACCCTGCCCCTTCCCGGAGGCTGCAACCTCTACCTCATCCCCCTCCTCGTCCACCCCCGGATCGCGAAGACGACGGGCAAGGACGGCGCCACCGGGGATTTCCTGTGGGGGAAGGTCCCGGCCTCCCTGGCCGACAAGGAGATCCTGACACAGATCCTGGCGCTCTCCCCCTCCTCCGGTCTCGAGGCCCTCTCCGGCTATTCCTTCCGGATCGGAAGGGGATACTGGGACCAGGCGACCCTGTTCAACTATTCGAGACCCTACAAACTCGTCGATCCCGACAAGACCTACGCGGTCTACTACACCGACGTCGCCGTGATCTACGGGTTCTATTGATCCCCTCCGACCCCGGGGGGGATTAGGATGTGGAGGCCGCCGGAACGCAAGGAGGCCCGATGTCCCCCCGCCCGATTCCGATCTCCCTCGCCTGGATCCTCTGCGCCTCCCTCCCGGCCCAGACCGTCCGGGGAACGATCCCCAGGGATTACCTCGACCAGGAGGGCGGGGCCGGACTGCATGCGGGATGGAGATACACCCCCGCCCGCTCGCTCAACCTCTATCCCGGACGGGCCCTTCCCGCCGCCCTGAAGACGATCCGCGGGCTCGTCGTCCGCCCCGACGGACGGGCCTTCCAGGCGATGAAGGGGAAAACGGCGGTCATGGAGGCGGCCCTCTCGAACAAGGGCGTGATCTCCAGGAACCTCTACCTGACCGACTGGGCCCGCCACCTCGGGAAGGACCGGAAGGTCGTCATGAAGCGGAGATCCGTCTCCTTTCCTGCCGCGGGCGTCGTCAAGCCCCCCCAACCCTGGTCCCGGGGGATCCGCCTGCCCTTCGACGCTCCCTGGATCCGGAGCGGCTCCTCCACCGAGGCCCTCTGCATCGACCTCAAGATCTGGACGACGACCTGGCTCAACTCCTACTGGATCGCCGACGCCACCTACTTCGACCATTTCGGCTCGATCGAGGACAGGGGGACCTCCTGCAGGGAGGGGTTCCGGCTCCTGGCCACAGGAGCGCACGTCGGTTCGGTTCCGGGCTTCAGCACCTACGGATACAGCGGCGCGGGGGGGGACCTCGTCCTGAGCTTCCTCGGGACCCGTCCGCTCGCCCTGCCTCTTCCGGGCACAGGCTGTTACCTCTACGGAGACATCGCTCTCCTCCACCCCGCGGTCCGAAGGAGCGTCGGATCGCGAGGCTCTTTCCCCCGTTTCGTATGGGGCGGCATCCTCCCCGCCCAGGCCGGGGCAACGGTCTACGTCCAGGCCGCGGCGATCCCCTCGAAAGGCCCGCTGCTCCTCTCCCACGGCCTCAGGGTGACTTTCGGACCGGGGGCGGGGGGATTCCCCGACCAGGGGACGATCTACGGAACGGGGAAATCCCCCCTCTTCGATCCCGACAGATCCAAGGCCACGGGCTGGACCTACGCAGCCTGCATCTTCGGCTGGTATTGAACGGACATAGCCTCCGAAGATGCTTCGCTTCGCCTCGATGCACCCCCGCTGGCTGTCCAACACCTGGCTGCTCGCGGACGAGCCCGGAGGAGCCTGCATTCTCGTCGACAGCGGCGGTCCTCTCGAGCCGATCCTCGCGAGAATCGACGAATGGCGGGTCACCCCGACGCACCTCTTCTGTACGCACCACCATTTCGATCATGTCGCCGGCAACGACGAGATCGCGGAGAAGTTCGACATCCCGATCCTCGGCCACCGCGAGGAAGCCCCCCTCTTCGAGAGACTCGATCGGGAACTCGCGCACGGGGACCGATTCGAGAGCGGGCGCCTTTCGGTCGAGGTTCTCCACGTCCCGGGGCACACCCTGGGTCAATGCGCCTTCCTCTTCCTGGAGGACGGGACCCCGGCCGCGGTCTGCACGGGAGATACGCTCTTTCACGGAAGCGTCGGGGGGACCTGCGGGCCCGGACATACGACGATCGAAGACCTCAGGCGTTCGGTCCTCGAGGTCTTGATGAAACTCCCGGGGGACCTCCTCGTCCTCCCCGGACATACGCGGGAGACGACGATCGGGAGGGAATGGGAGGAAAACCCCTTCGTCCGCTCCTGGCGGGGGGTCGATCCCGTCCGGGAGAGCCCCTGCACGGCCCTCGGCCGCGAGGCCCTGCTCCTCGTCGACGCGGAGGACTACGACGGGGGCCGGAAATGCGAGGTGAGGTTCCTCGACGATTCGAGCGAGGCCGTGGTCCCCGGGTCGAGGGTCGAGCCGCGGGGCTGAGTCCTCCGGAGGCCGTCGGATCGCCGGGAGCCGGGGTTCCTACCGGAACCCTTCCCAACAGCCCGATCCGCTATCCCAGGGAACCGGTCGATCCGCCTTCCTCCCGGAGCCAGGAGGCGACCCTCGGGGCGAAATACGTGAGAACCGCGTCCGCTCCGGCCCGCTTGAAGCAGAGCATGGCCTCCATGACGGCGGCCCGCTCGTCCAGCCAGCCCTTCGCGGAGGCCGCCGCGAGCATCGCATATTCGCCGCTGACCTGGTAGACCGCCGTCGGCATCCCGAAAGCCTCCTTGACCCTGCGCACGATATCGAGGTACGGCATCCCCGGTTTGACCATGACCATGTCGGCCCCTTCCTCGATGTCCATCGCGACTTCCCGCAGGGCCTCGTCCCCGTTCCCGGGATCCATCTGGTAGGTGAACTTGTTCCCCGAGCCGAGCTTCGCGGCCGACCCCACCGCATCCCGGAAAGGACCGTAATAACAGGACGCGTATTTCGCCGAGTAGGCGAGGATCCGGCAGAGTTCGTGGCCCTCCTCGTCCAGGGTCCTCCGGACGCTCCCGATCCTCCCGTCCATCATGTCCGAGGGGGCGACGACGTCGGCCCCCGCCCGCGCATGCGAGAGGGCCTGACGGCACAGGGCTTCGACCGTCCTCTCGTTCATGACGTAGCCGGAATCGTCGAGGATCCCGTCCTGCCCGTGACTCGTATAGGGATCCAGGGCGACGTCCGTGACGACCCCGATCTCGGGGAAGCGTTCCTTGAGGGCACGGACCGCCCGGCAGGCAATCCCCTCCTCGTTCCAGGACTCCTCGGCCTCGAGGCTCTTCTTCCGGTCGGGAACGACCGGGAAGAGGGCGAGCGCCGGGATGCCGAGTTCGAGATCCCGTTCCGCCGTCCGACACAGATCGTCAAGGTCCAGTCGGCGGACCCCCGGCATCGAGGGGACGTCCACGCTCCCCCCCTCCTCGACGACGAAGACCGGATGGATCAGATCGGCCGGGGACAGGCCGTGCTCGCGCACCAGGCGCCGCGAGAACTCGTCGCGGCGCATCCTCCGCGCACGGAACGCAGGAAAGCGACCGAACACCGTCATCACTCCACCTCCAGATCGATGAGAACGACCTCGGGAAAACGTTCCTGGATCGCCCGTTCGAGCAGGTTGATCCGCCTCCCGACCAAGCGCACCATCCGATCCGCGGTCTCGACCAGGACCGGCGAGGGATCCCGGCCGTTCCGGATCTCCTCGGCGTCCTCCTCGAGCTTCGTCCGGTCCACGAAAATAGCGGGCTCCAGCTCGATTTCCGCGGTCAATCGCCAGCGATCGGGACCGATCACGAGGGTGGAGAGCGAGGTCACGGCGGCGATCTCCGGACGGGATTCGAGAAAGGCGCGGATCCGGCCTTCCTCGATCTCGGCGACCGCGTGACCGATCAGGAGTCTCCCGTTCACCTGCGACAAGAAGACCGCCATGGCCCCGAGGAGAAGACCGATGACGATCGAGGCCACGGCGTCGAAGACATGCAGCCCGAAGATCACGCTCGCTCCGAGCCCGGCGAGGGCAGTGAGGATCCCGAGCACGGCGACCGTATCCTCGAGAAGGACTCCGAGCGAGGTCGGGTCCTCGGTCTCCTTCAGGAGCCGCCCCCAACTCCGCCCCCCGCGCTGCGCATCGACCTCCCTGTACGCGACGGCGAAGGACCAACCCTCGACCACGAGGGCAAGGAGAAGGATGACAAGGGCGATCGTCCCGCCCTTCTCCCCGCCCTCCCCTCCCGCAAAGAGTTCGTGGAAGCCGTGGTAGGTCGTCACCCCGAACCCGATGAAAAAGATCCCCATGGCGGAGATCAGGTTCCACAGGTACCGGGCTCGGCCGCGCCCGGCGGGGTAGTTCCGGTCCGAGCCCCGATCCCCATGGCGGATGCCGACCCAGAGGAGGCACTGGTTCGCGACGTCGGCCAGGGAATGGATGCTCTCGGCCAGCATCGAAGGGGAGCCGGAGAGCAGCCAGCCGGCGGTCTTGCCCACCGTAACCAGGACATTGGCTCCGACGGCGGTCAGGACGACCTTCAGGGACCCGTCTTCAGCGGAGGACATGCGGGCCTTCCCTCCGCTCCATTCCGTGATCCTTCGCGGGGGGATCCTCCGGGAGGCTTCCGGTCGAGGACGCCGGATGTCCTTTCCACCTCTCTCCGCCCCCGCTCGAACGGGGAACCAGGCGGGCCAGAAGGTGGAGATCCTCCCCCAGCCCCAGCCAACCCGCCAGCCGGGCGGGCCATGCCCGCGTGCAGAGGAACCTCGGAAGAGGGCGGTCCGTGATGAAGCGGACATAGGCTTCCTGATCGAACTCCCCGGGAGGGAAACCGCACCATTTCGCGAGCCGGTCCTCCCAGCCGAGGCGGCCGCAGAGATCGAGGACCATACGGGGATCCTCCCGGTAGCTCCGGGTCAGGACCCGGAGGACGTGGAAACCGGCCCGCCGGACGAGGCTTCGCAGGGAGGACGGGGAGAAGTGATGGAGATGTTCGACCGTGACCCCGTATCCGAACCATGGACCGAGGATCCACGCTTTCAACGAGGCGTGGTTGGGGACGGCGAGGTAGAGGATCCCTCCTGGGCGGAGGACCCGCGCAATCTCCCGCAGGATCCCCAGGGGATCTCCCAGGTGTTCGAGGGTGTGATGCACGAGGACCCCGTCGAAGGAGGATGTCTCGAAGCCGCATTCCGGGAGGGGGGTCTCGAGGATCTCGAGGCCCCATTCCTTTCTCCCGAAGGCGGCCACGGGCCCCGAAAGCTCGACCCCGACCGGATCCCATCCGCGATCCCGGGCGGCGACGAGCGAGGTTCCGAGAGAACATCCGAGATCCAGGAATCGTCCGGGGGGAATCCACTCCTCAAAGGAACGGAGGATCGCGGCGAAACGCTCGAGGTTCTTCCCGTGTTCCGCCCAGGCCTCTTCCCCGTGACGCCGGCTCTCCTTGTAGAAGCCGTCCCGCTCCTCAGGGCTCGGGGGATCCGCCATCCGCTGGTATCCGCAGCCCCGACACGCCTCGAAACGATGCCCCAGGGCCTCGAAGGAGTCCTCGAAACCCCTCCCCCCGCAACAGGGGCAGACCGGGGACCTCCCGATTCCTCCCGGGCCCTCAGCGCCCATCCCTCCTCCTCCCACCCATCCCGGGGTCCGCGGGCCGGTTCCGCCGGGCCCAGCGAAGGAACTCCTCCATGTCTTCCGGAAGAGGAGACTCGAAGCGCACGCGTTCTCCGGTCGCCGGATGCGTGAACTCTATTCCCGCGGCGTGGAGCGCCTGCCGATCGGGGATCGGAGCCTCCTTCGGCAGCCGGAAACCCTGCGCGGACCGCGCCCGGTACTTCGTGTCTCCGACCAGGGAATGTCCGAGAGAGCACAGGTGGACACGGATCTGGTGCGTCCTCCCGGTCACCGGCCGGCAACGGAGGAAGGCGAGCCCGTCGAAGCGCTCGAGGATCTCGATCAAGGTCCTCGCCTCCTTTCCCGACTCCCGATCGACCCGCATCCTCTCCGGATGTCTCGGATCCCTTCCGATCGGCTCCTCGATCCACTCTGTCAGGAAACGGGGACACCCGTAGACGAGAGCCAGGTATTCCTTCGAGACCCTCCGCCGGCGGAAGGCCTCCTGCATCGCGTTCATGGCCTCGAGGGTCTTCGCGAGGACGAGGACTCCCGTCGTGAACCGGTCGAGCCGGTGGACGATGCCGGGCCGCCCCTCCCCCGAGGGATCCGGGAGCCCGCCCCCGCAGTGCTCCTCGGCGAAATCCGCGATCGTGACCCTCCGCTTCCCTCCCCCGGGATGCACGGCCATGCCGGCGGGCTTGTCGAGGACCAGGAGCTGCGCATCCTCATGGATCACCCTCACCTCGGGGCATGCTTCAAGGGCCCCTTCGGGAAGGGTCCCGCGGTCGACGTAGAGGATCTCGATCCGGGATCCCGGACGGACCCTGGAGTTCGCGCGCCGGCGGACCCCGTCGACGAAGACACGCCCCTCGTCGAGGAGCCTCCGAAGCCGGGATCGACTCTCTCCGGGAACCGCAAGGGGAAGGACCTGATCCAACCGCATTCCCCCTGCCTCCTCGGGAACGATCCAACGGATCCGTTCGTCCCTGGACTCCCTTCCGGCGTCGTTTTCCACGGATTTCAAGGATGCAGGAAGCGCCTTCCGGAAGCCATGACAGACCCCGCGGAAGCCGCCTTTGCTTGGACGAAGCTCCGGCGCTATCAAGGGTTCGGGGAAGGGGACACGCGGGGCCCGCCGCGAGCCGGCGCCGGGCGGGCCCGTCCTGCGAGGGCCTCGACATGGATCAGCAAGCGTCCGAGAGAACGCAAGGACCCGATCCCCGTCCCCGGGGGCCGGGGTCCCATACCGAAGGCCGCCCGGCGGACGAGATCCGGGTCCTCGTCGTCGACGACGAGGAGGAACTCGCCCGCGGGGTCTCCGCCTTCTTCGAACGGAACGCCTGCAGGACCTGGATCGCGACCGATACCGAGACCGCGCTCCGCACCCTCGAAAGCCGGCGGGACCTCGACCTTCTGATCACCGACATCTACCTGGGCCCCGGGGAAGGAAGACCCGGCGGCCACCGCCTCGCGGCGTGGTGCGCCGAACACCGCCCTTGGCTCCCCGTCATTCTGTTGACCGGGAAACCCTCGATGGACGCGGCGATCGAGGGGATCCGGGGGCACGCCTTCGACTTCCTGACGAAACCCGTATCCCTGCCGCACCTCCTCTCGAGAGCAAGACGGGCCGTGGAGAGCCAGAGGATGCGGGAGGCCCTCTCCCGCCTGGAACGCGACAACCGGCTCCTGTCGGCCATCCTGCCGAACGCGATCGAGGCCAAGGACCCGACCACGCGCGGCCATTCGGACCGGGTCGTCAACTACGTCGAAACCCTCGCCCGGCGGGCGGGGATCGAGGAGGAGGAACGGCGCGACCTGCGCCTCGCGGCCCAGTTCCACGACGTCGGGAAGATCGGCATCCCGGAAAGCATCCTGACGAAACCCGGCCCCCTGACCGCGGACGAGCGGGAGGTCATCAAGACCCACCCGGGGATCGGCTTCAAGATCCTCGAACCCTTGAAGGACCTCCCAAGGGTCCGGACATGGGTCTACCAGCATCACGAACGATGGGACGGAAGGGGCTATCCCGAGGGCCTGAAGGGGGAAGAGGTGAGCCTTCCGGGACGCATGCTGATCCTCGCGGAGGTCTTCGACGCCCTCGCCACGACACGCTCCTACAAGAAACCCTGGAGCCGGGAGAAGATCGCCGACTTCTTCGAAAAGGAGGCGGGGCATCATTTCGACCCCGACCTCGCGAGGATCGTCGGGGAAGGGGTCCGCAAGCAGGGAGCGGCCTTCTTCCGGGATGGGGAGGATGCGGAGGGGCAGGGGAGCCTGTTCTGATCCCCCGCCCCCGCGGGCCCGTGCACCAATACCGCGACCACGTCAAGAGGAGATTTCTCCCATCCGAGCGGGTTTTCGATCTCCTCCCCGACTCCCATTCCCCCGGGTTTTGACCCCTCCCGCCCCCAAAGGTAACCTGGCCGCCTCGATTCGCTATTCCGGCAGGCGGCCCCCTCAGTCTGCTATCGTGGAGAATCGTCCGGGTTCCGGCGTTCGAACCTTCCGGCCTGCCGGGCCCCTCCGGTGTCCTCGCCCCATCCGGAGGGTTTCCCGTCCGGAACGCGCCGGCCGACGACGTGACGGAAGAGCTACATATGCCTTTGCCTGTCCCCTCGCGCACCATTCTTCCAAGCTCCGCCGCCCTGACCCTCCTCGCCCTGACCCTCCCGGAGGCCCGAGGACAGAACGAACCGGTTCCGGCCCCTCCCGGCTATCCCACGGACCTGGTCGTCGTCCCGAAGGGGGACGTGTATCTGGGCATCGACGCGAAGAAACTCCTCCAGACGGCCAAGCTCTACGCCCGGGGACGGGAACGGGCCCTGGCTATCGCACGCAGGATCCAGGCCCGGGAACTCGGCAAGGAGAGGTTGACGATCCCGACCTTCTACATCGGGCGCCACGAGGTCACGAACGAGCAGTTCGCAGCCTACGTCAAGGCCGTCTGGCCCAAGGCCCGCTTCCCCTTCGATTGGTGGCCGGAAGAGGAACAGAACAAGGTCAGGGAAGAGTACTACAAGAAAAACAAGGGCAAGGGCGTCCCTCCGTTCAAACCCCTCGAATACTGGAGCAATCACTACAAGGATCTGAAGTGGGAGATCCCCAAGGGGATGGAAAAGGGGCCGGTCCGATACGTCTCCTTCGACGAGGCGCAAGGGTATTGCAGGTGGGCCGGGCTCCGGCTCCCCTTCGAGCCCGAATGGCAGCGGGCCCTGATGGGCGACTCCAAGAGCCGCTACCTCTGGGGCGAGAAATGGGATCCCAAAAACTACCTCGCCAAGCTCCGCTACGAGCGGATGTCGAAGCGGCGCTGTCGTGAAGTCTGCGCCGCCCCCGAGGCCCGTTCGGTCTTCGGGCTGGACGACATGATCGGAAACGTCTGGGAATGGACCCAGACGACATCCGCTCCGTTCGCATCCTTTCGTGAGGAGTTCAACAAGGTCAACAAGCTGCTACGCAAGGCGAAGGAAGACCCCCTCTTCGAACCCGACTTCGACGGCTCGAGGTACATCTGCAGGGGCGGCTCCTTCATCACGGCGTCCCAACAGGCGCAGCTCGCCTTCACGACGACCGCCCGCTTCGCCGTCTCGGGGTTCCAGACGACCGAGGCGCTCGGCTTCCGGGTCGCCAAGACGGTCGAGCCCGGCTTCGACACCTCCCTCCTCTGGTATCGGACCCGCTTCGTCAACAAGAACCTGGGTACGGCCAGCCTCTCGCTGCCGAACACCTCCGAACTCCGGAAGATCGCGAAAGGCGAGGAGCTGCCCTTCGAACAGAGAGCGGTGGAGCGCTGGGATCTCGATGGAGAGATCATCCGCGCCTACCACATGGTCTCCTTCATTCCCCTCCGTGAACTGAACGTCACGAAGGAACGGAGCTTCATCTCGGATTCGGCGGTCATGAGTTCCGGCGAACGCCAGGGAATTCCGATCGCCGCCGTCTTCACGACCGAGAACCTGAGACTCAAGCAGACCGACCGCACGGGGAAGACCACCTGGACCGACATTCCCCCGGACATGTATACGGTCTCCTATCGAGGCCCGGGCCTCCCCCGGGAACTCGAGATCGCCCTGGGGGCCGGAGCCAAGCACTTCCGATCCTTCAAGCTCCGACCCAGCCAGATGAAGAAGAGCGATCTGGAAAAGTCCTCGAAGAAGAAAAAGAAGGCGAAAAAGAAAAAGAAAAAGAGCAAGCGCCAGCTCAGGAACCAGGCGGACCTCCTCGCCTTGAAGAACTGGGAGGAAATCTGCGACCGCTACGGGATGTCCGACGACGACATCAAGGCCTTCGGCCGGAGGACGAAGCCCAAGGACATCCTGATCCGGGCGGGCGACCTGAGGATCCCCGTCGATCGGGCGATCCTCCTCTTCCGGAAGCACGACGGCGATTACATCGGTTGGCAGCCCTACCAGAAAGCTGTTTCCAGGACCAACGCGAGTCGTTCCGCTCCGAGGATCGAAATCCTCGCGGATCAGGACATGCTCGTCTATCACGGAGGACCGAGGATCAAGCCCTCGAGCTATCGCCTCCAGTTCCAGATTCCGGTCTACCTCGCCAAGGGCGAGCTGCAGAAGAAGTGGATCACCCACGAACTGGCGTACTCGGCCGGCAAGGAAAAAAAAACTGAGACCCGGCGGAGGATCCATCCCAAGCCGCGCCGCAAGGAATGATTGAAGGGCCTCCGGCTCCTCAGGACCCGGGCGGCGGATAGAGCGTCGAGAGGCTGCAGTCCCGCGGCCGGGGAACACCGGGCATATCGAGTCTCGACCCTTCCTCTACGAGGGAATCGTCGAGACCCGCCTCTCGGATCAGACGCAGACCGAGTTCGAGTCGGGAGAGACGCTCGGGACCCGGCAGATGACGGATCCCTTTTGTCCCTGGGTCCAATCCCTCGGCCAGGACCATCTCCGCGGCTCTCGCCACGTGGAGCGGTGTCCTCCACTCGTCCCGGAACAGGACTACGGGCTCGCCGTTTCGGATCCTCGCGAGGATCGAGTCCCCGGCCCCTCGCTTTCCGTCGAAGGAGGGTCCGAAGAGGAGAGGGAGACGAATCACGAGGTTCCGCGGTTCCGCGAGCACGGAGACCTCCCCCAGACGTTTCGTCCTTCCATAGATCGAGGCGGGTCTTGGGTCGGATTCCTCGTCATAGGGAGCATGCTCTCCATCGAAGACGAGATCGGTGGAGACGTATACCAGCCTTCCGCCGAACCTTCGGATCGCCGCGGCGAGGGCTCCGGTCGCCTCCGCATTGACCCGGGCGGCCGTGTCGGGTTCGCGCTCGCAGTCCTCCCAGCGGCTCATCGCCGCGAGATGGAAGACGATCCGGTCCTCCGCCGGAGAGGAGAAGAGCCCCTCGAAGCGTTCGTCCAGGTCGAACGGACGGGAGAGGTCGATTCCCTGATCGCGTCCGAGGAGCCTCGAACTCACTCCTTCCCGCGCACAGGTCTTCACGAACTCGTGTCCGAGGTAGCCCCCCGCCCCGGTCACCCAGATCTCCCTCCCCCCGTCCCCGCTCAATCGGCCCCCTTGCTGGAGGCCGCGGGGCCCGCCTCTCGGGGGCGTTCCTCATCGGAGGCCTCCCCCGGCCCGGGGAAGGGCCCGGCCATCTCCGGAAACAGCCTCCGGGACAGGTCCGTGCGCAGGAGGCCGCGGGGATCGAGTCTCCGCTTGATCTCGAGAAAGGCGGCGAGGTCCTCCTCGGGCCAGATCCGATGCGCTTGTTCCGCCAGGAGCACCGCGTCCTTCGCGAAGTAGAACCGTCCGCCGGCCTCGAGGACCTCGTCGGTCATTCTCCGGGTCATGTCCCAAAGACGCTCCCGGTTCTCGGCCGTAACCCGGAAATCCATCGCGAAAGAGAACCCGTCGACGGCGTGAGTCAGGAGGAAGGGGTCGGGACGGTGCCTCTTGTAGACGCCGAGATAGGGGTAGATCCCCTCCCGATGGCAGGTTTCGAGCAGGGAGGTGTGGACTCCGGCGGCGGTCTCCTTCGGAACGAAGCTTTGGAACTGGATCAACCCGCCCGGGCGATAGCTGAACTTCCAGTCGGGCACGTAATCGAGAAGGAAGTTGAACGCGGCGTGCTCCTGGGGATAGGGAATCCCCCGAGTCTGCCCCCTCACCCCCGCATGGAATTTCGCGGCGTTGATCATCCGCATCCCGAGATCGTTCAGGAAGGGTTTCAGAAAGCGCCACATCCATCGCTTCGGAATCACGCCGAAGAGTCTCGACGGGAGGTCCTGGGCCTCCGAACTCATCGAGGCCCGGCCCTCGGAATCCTCGCCTTCCTGGAAATGGTTCGCCGCGTGGATCAATCCCCTTCCGAGCCTCTTTCCCTTAGGAAAACAATCGATCCACCCGACCAGATAGTGATATCGGTCACGGTTCTCCTCGAACCAGCAGATCATGTGGCGGAGATCGCGCGTCGCCACGGCATCGACCGATACCCTGCCGGAATAGATCTTCTTCATGCGGAGCCGGATCTCGGTGAAGCAACCGAGCATCCCGAACCCGCCGATCGCCGCGCGGAAGACGTCGGCGTTCTCCTCGGGACTGCACTCGATCTCCTCCCCCTCCAGGGTCATGAGCTTGAAGGAGGAGACATGCTCGCCGATCGTCCCTGCCTTCCAGTCGTTCTTGCCGTGGACGTTCATCGCGAGGAGACCTCCGAGAGTCGGCGCCATCGTTCCCGATACGACGGGCGGCCACCAACCCTTGCCGATCACCGACCTCCAGACCTTTTCGAGCGTCACTCCCGGCTCGGCGACGAGGAGGCCGGTCTCCTCGTCGAAGGAGAGGATCTCGTCGTAGCCCGAGAGGTCCACGAGCACCGCCCCGTCGTTCATGCTCGCGTCCCCGTAACTGCACCCTCCGCCCCGGAATCCGAGAGGCACCTCGTGCCTCGAGGCGAAGGCGAAGACCTTGGCAAGCTCCTCCCTGTTCCTCGGGCGGGCGACCACGGACTTCGATTCGAGCGCCATGCCCCAGGCCGAGACTTCCTCGGGGACGATTCCGAGGTTCGCGGCGATCTCGATCAGTTCCATCTTCGGCCTCAAATATCGAGTCGTCGGAAGATCGGGGAGGGGATCGACCGGATGACCCAGCTCACGAGGCGCCAGCGGGCGGGGACGTAGCTCGTCGCAGATCCCCGGCGCACGGCCTTCCAGATCATCACGGCGGCCTCATCCGCGGATTTCAACCAGAACAACCCCTCCATTCCCCGGGTCATCGGGGTGTCGATGAACCCGGGCTTGATCGTCGTGACCTGGACCCCATGCGTGGACAGGCGGTTCCGCAACGACTCCAGGTAGGTCGAAAACCCGGCCTTCGCCGCATGGTAACTCGGGTAGGCGCGGCGTCCCCGGTCTCCTGCGATCGAGGAGATTCCGACGATTACCCCCTTCCGCCTCTTCATGAAGGATTCCGCAACCGGGTTCAGCCAGGCCAAGGCGGCCCTCAGGTTGACATCGAGGACGAGATCGTCCTTGGCGAAATCGAATTCGTCGGGCTCCACCTTCGCCATGACCCCCGCGGCGTAGCAGACGAGATCGAGGGGGCCCATCTCCTCCTCGATCCGGGCATAGGAGCTTTCCACCGAAGCGAAATTGGTCACGTCCGCCTTATGGATGAAGGTGGTTCCCGAGCCCCAGGCCGTCTCGATGCCCCGGGCGACCTCCTCCATCTTCTCCCGGCGGCGCGCGAGGAGGCAAACGCGGGCCCCTTCCGAGGCCAGGACACGGGCAAAGGCGGCGCCGATCCCGGAGGAAGCGCCGATGACCAGGGCGTTTCGAATTTCCGTTCGCATCGATTCTCGATCTCGAAGTCCGGGAGGAGTCTCGCGGCCCGGAAAGCGAGCCTGGAGCCGAATCTCCGGGGCCCGGCCGTCCGAACCCGGGAGGATGCCGTCCTGTGGAACGGTCGCGGACAAGGGTACCCTGCCACAATGCCGAAGGAACGGAAACCCATCCTGATCCTGGCGAACCCGAGTTCGGGGGGGGGGCTCGCCGGCGAACTCGCCCCCCATCTCGTCGAGTTCCTGGCCGAGAGGGGCCGTCCGAGCGAGGTTTTCTTTTCCAGCGCCCCGGGGCAGATTACCGAGCGCGCGAAGGAGGAGGGAGGAGGAACGACCCCATGGGTCGTCATCGGAGGGGACGGGACGATCCGGGAGGTCCTCGCGGCCTCTCCCGGTCCGGATCGACCGATCGCCGTCCTCCCGACCGGGAGTGCGAACGTCCTGGCGACCAGCCTCCGACTTCCGAAGGCTCCCCGGGAAACGGTCCGGATGATCGAGGCGGGCCGAACCCGCCTCCTCGACGCCGGGAGGCTTCGGAACCGGGAAGGGACGCGGGATTTCCTGCTGATGTTCGGTTCCGGCTTCGACGGACGCGTCGTACGGGAGGTCCACGAGAAGAGAAAGGGGGGAACCCTCGGGATGTTCCGCTATTTCGGCCCGATTCTCGGGAATCTGTACGGGTTCGAACCGGTCCGTCACTGGATCCGCCTCGAGGATGGGGAGCGCAGGGGACCCTACGACCTCGTCATCGTCACGAACGTCCGCCATTTCGGAGGCCTCTGGAAATTCCCCGAGGGGATCGAACCCGACGACGGCCTTCTCGACTGCCTGGGCTTCAAGGCCCAGAATGCCTGGAGCCTGATCCGCCTCGGATTTCGCGGCGGTGTCGGCGCCCTCCGGGAGGGGATCGACCTCGAATGCCACCAAGCGGCCAGGATCCGGATCGAAGCGGAGAAGGAGGAGCCGACCCAGTGCGACGGGGACCCGGGACCCTCCCTTCCGGTGGAGATCACGGTCCTTCCTTCGTGTTTCCGGGCGATCGTGCCTCCGGGAGGAACGAACGATGCGTAGCGTGAGAATCGGCGCCGTCGCCTTCGGAAAAGGGCGCCTCTCGGTCATCGCCGGTCCCTGCGTGCTCGAGGACCCCGACCACGCGATCCGGCACGCGGAAGCCATCGGGGCGATCTGCGACCGGCTCTCGCTCGGATTCGTCTTCAAGGCTTCCTTCGACAAGGCCAACCGCACCTCGCTGGATTCCTACCGGGGCCCCGGGCTCGAGGACGGCCTCGCCTGGCTGGCCAGGGTCCGAAGCGAAACGGGAAGGCCGGTCCTCACGGACATCCATGAGCCGGGACAGGCGAAAGCGGCGTCCGAGTTTGTGGACGCCCTCCAGATTCCGGCCTTCCTCTGCAGGCAGACCGACCTCTGCCTGGCTGCGGGCCGGACCGGGCTGCCGGTCAACATCAAGAAGGCGCAGTTCCTCGCGCCCGGAGACATGGCCCATCCCCTCGCAAAGGTCAGGGCCGGGGGCTCGGAGGATGTGCTCCTGACCGAACGGGGGAACGTCTTCGGCTACCGAACCCTCGTCGTCGACATGGCCGGACTCCCCGAACTCCGCTCCCTCGGGGCACCGGTCCTCTTCGACGCCACGCACTCGGTGCAACGCCCCGGAGGCGAGGGGGATCGGACCGGGGGGGACCGGAGCCGGGTCCTGCCCCTGGCCTCCGCGGCCGCGGCCGCCGGGATCGACGGCCTCTTCCTCGAGGTCCACGAAAACCCCGACAGGGCCCCTTCCGACGGCCCGAACATGGTTCCCCTGGCGGACCTCGAGACCCTCCTCGAGAGGGTGCTCAGGATCCACGAGGCGGCCTCCGGGCCTTGAACCCGGAAGGACCGGCTGACCCGCCAAGGGATTTTCGGGATTTCCGGAAAGAAGGCTTGCCTTTCGCGTCGATCAAACATACGTTTGCCCTATTCAAACGTTCGTTTTACCTCAAGGAGCGCCGATGTCCGAAATTCCTGCGACAGAGAAGGCGGGCGGGGAGACCCGAACGAGATTGCTCGATGCGGCCGAACGGCTCTTCGCGCGACACGGGATCGACGCGACCTCCCTCCGGAAGATCACATCCGAAGCCCATGCGAACCTGGCTGCGGTCAACTATCACTTCGGTTCCAAGGAGGCTCTGATCCGGGAGGTCTTCCTGCGCCGTCTCCACCCGATGAACGAGGAACGGCTCGCGGCATTGGATCGCCTCGAACGGGAATCGGGGGAGAAGGGCCCCTCTCTCGAGGAGGTCCTCCGGGCCTTCTATCTCCCCGCCCTCACTCTCTGCAGCGGACTGGAGCGGGAGGGTTCCGACTTCCGCAGGCTGCTCGCGAGGGTCTGGTCCGAACCCCGGGAACTCCTCCGGCCGATCTTCGCCTCCGAGTTCCGGACCCTGGCCGAACGTTTCCAGGCCGCCCTTGCGCGTTGCCTCCCCGGAGCCTCCTCCGAGGACCTGCGCTGGGGCATCTTCTTCCTGGTCGGAATCCTGACGCACGGACTCCAGATCCCGAACCTCGATCCCCAGGATCCCCCCGTCTGCCTGCGTCCCGGCGAGGACGTCGAGGCGACCCTGGCCCGCATGGTCCGCTTCGGAGCGGGCGGCCTGCGCGCTCTGGTCCGGGAAGACGATGGATGTCCGTTCCGGGAAGAAGGCGGGAAGAGGGAAGGAGGGGACATGCAATGAGAATCTCCGCAATCCCTCCCGCCTCCAAGGAAGGGGAGCGCCTCTCCTTCCCCGTCCACCGCCCAATCCTCCTCCTGCTGCTCGCTCCGGCGATCGGCTGCCTCGGCGAAGCCCCCGCCCCCGAAGTCCATCCGGACCTGGACATCCCCCCCGCCTGGACCGGAGGCGGAGCCTCTCCGGGGTCCCCGCGCGACGACTGGTGGAAGACCTTCGCGGACCCCGCCCTCGAGAATCTGCTGGCAGAGGGTCTCCGCCGCAATCACGCCCTCGGGGCCGCGGCGGAGCGCCTGCGGGCCGCCGCCGTCCAGGCACGGATCGCAGGGGCGGATCTCTGGCCCCAGGTCTCCGGCGCCTTCGACGGCGGAAGAACAAAGCGGGTCTTCGTGGGCTTCCCGATTCCCGGCAGCTCCGGCCCCCTGAAATCCTTCACGAATACTTACGGGGTCTCCTTGGACCTGACCTGGGAAATCGACCTCTGGGGGAGGATCCGGGCCGGCCGGAATGCCGCGCTCAAGGACTTCGAGGCGAAGAAGGCCGATCTCGAGGGAGCGCAGCTCTCCCTGTCCGGTCAGATCGCCAAGGCCTGGTTCGCTCTCCGCGAGGCGACCGCCCAGGTCGAATTGGCCGAACGGACCGCGGCCAACAACCGCCGCACCGTGGAACTCACGAAGGCGCGCTACGCCTCCGGACGAACCGCCCTCCTCGACCTTGAACTCCTCAAGCAGCGGGCGGCCGACTCGCTCTCCGCGGTCTCCTCCGCGAAGAGGGCGGAGGACGCGGCCCGGCGCCAGCTCGAGATCCTGATCGGCAGGTACCCGAAGGGGCTACTCCCCACGGCCTCCGATCTCCCCCCCCTCCCCCCCCTCCCCCCCGCGGGCATCCCCGCCTCCGTCCTCGACCGAAGACCGGATCTCCGCGCTGCCGCGGCCGAAGTCCTCGCCGATCTCGCCCGGGAACGGGAAGCCAGGGCCTCCCTCTACCCCAGGATCTCCTTGACGACGGGAATTGGAACGCGGAGCGATGAGCTCGGCGACCTGATCGACGGGGACTTCTCGGTCTGGAACCTCGCAGGAAACCTCCTGGCTCCGATCTTCCAAGGAGGACGACTCCGGGCACGGGTCGCCCTTCAGGAATCGGCCACCCGGGAACGCCTCGAGCGCTTCGCCGACCAGGCGCTCCAGGCCTTCAAGGAGGTCGAGACCGCCCTCGCGGCCGAGGATTTCTTGAAAGCGGAGCGCGCAGCCCTCGCCAAGAGCCTCGAGGCGAGCGAGCGCGCCTACGACCTCGCGAGGGAAAGGTACCTGTCCGGGCGGACGGACGTTCTCCAGCTCCTGGACGCCGAGCGATCGACCTTCGCCGTGAGGAGTCGGCTGCTACGACTGGACCTCCTCGCCCTGACGAACCGCATCGACCTCCATCTCGCGCTCGGGGGGAGCTTCCCCCGGACCGCTCCTCCCGGAGACCCCGTTTCCGTTCTCCCCCACGAGGAGGAGGAACATGAATAGGAAAACCTTGAAGGTCCTGCTCCCGATCCTCGTCCTCCTCGCGGGAAGCGGCGGGGCCTATGCCCTCGTGGCCTCCAGGAAGGCGCCGCCCAGGCAGCGCCGGAAGGTTCCCCCGCCCCTGGTCAGGATCCAGACCGTCCACCCCTCGACGCACCGCCTTCTCGTCCGAGCGCAGGGGGAAGTCGTCCCGTCCCGCTCGACGACCCTCAGCGCCGAAGTCGGCGGAAGGATCCTCGAGGTCTCCCCGAGGGTGAAGAGCGGAATGCTCGTGAAGGAAGGGGAGGTCCTGTTCCGGTTGGACTCCAGGGACTATGAGGCCATTCTCGCGAACCGCAGGGCCCTTCTGGCCTCGGCGAGGCGCAGCCTGATCGAGATCCGGAAGGAGGCGGAACTCGCCGTCTCCGAGTGGAGGGGTCTCGGTCATGCGGGAGACCCCGATCCCCTTCTCGCCAAGGAACCCCAGGTCAAGGAAGCCGAGGCGGCCCTCGCCGCCGCCGAGGCGGCCGTCGAGAAGGCCCGCCTCGACGTGGAGCGATGCGAGATCCGGTCTCCCTACGAGGCGATCGTCGATCGCCGAGACGCCGATCTCGGGCAGATCGTGGCTCCCGGGGCTCCTCTCGCCGAGATCTTCGCCCTCGATTCGGCCGAGGTCGTCCTTCCGGTCCGCGACGAGGTTCTGGCCTGGCTCGAACTGGACGCGGCCCTCGCCCCCCCGGAAGAATCGATCACCGGGCCCGAGGTCGTTCTCACCGCCACCTTCGCCGGAGCCCTCCGGCGGTGGAATGCGAGGATCGTAAGGGTCGAGGGACGCGTGGCCGCGCGTACCCGCATGGTCCGGCTCGTCGCCGAGGTCCGGAATCCGTTCTCCTACACGGTCCCCCTCCGTCCCGGCCTCTTCGTCCGAGCGGAAATCCGTGGGAAACGCATTTCCGGCGCCTTTCTCGTCGACCGCGCCGCCCTGATCGACGATTCCTCCCTCTACATCGTGGACCCCGACGGCAGGCTCCGCTCGAGAAAGATCACCGTTCTCAAGAAGAACCGCGGAACAGTGGTCGTCACCCGGGGCCTCGAGGACGGGGACCGCGTCTGCCTGAGCCGTCTGGACACGGTCGTCGAGGGCATGCAGGTCCGGATCGACGATTCCCGCGATGGAGCGGGACGGTGAAGGGCCTCATCTCCTGGTTCGCGGAGAATACGGTCGCCGCGAACCTCCTGATGGTCATGATCCTGGCGGGGGGCTTCTTCGCGATGACGAGCCTCCGGCAGGAAGTCGTCCCCGAAGTCGAAACCAACAAGGTCGTCGTCTCCGTTCCCTATCCGGGCGCGACGCCCTCGGAAATCGAGGAGGCGATCTGCGTCAAGATCGAGGAACAGGTCCAGGGTCTGGAAGGCGTGAAGAGGATCACGTCGAGTTCGAAGGAGAATCTCGGGACCGTCACGATCGAGGCCTTGAACGGCACCGACATGACGAGGCTCCTCAGCGACGTGAAGAGCAGGGTCGACGCGATCGACACCTTCCCCAAGGACGCGGAGGAACCCGTCGTCAAGGAAGTAGAACTCGTCCTGGAGGTCATGAGTCTCGCGCTCACCGGACCCACGGGGGAACGGGATCTCGTCCGCCTGGGAGAGCGCCTCCGCGACGAGATTTCGAACCTTCCGGGCATCACCAGAGTCGAACTCGTCGGTAAGAGGCCCTGGGAGATCTCGATCGAGGTGTCCGAGGAGGCTTTGCGGAAACACGGCCTGACCTTCGAAGCCGTGGCCAACGCGGTCCGCCGCGCGAGTCTCGATCTTCCCGGGGGAACGATCCATGCGAAGGCGGGGGAGATTCTCGTCCGGAGTCTGGGACAGGGGTATTCCGGAGCGGATTTCGAGGCGCTCCCCTTGTTGACACTCGCCGACGGCAGCCGCCTCCTCCTCGGTGAGGTCGCAAAGGTCGTGGATTCCTTCGCGGAAGTGGACAACGAAGTCTTCTTCGACGGATCCAAGGCCCTCCTGATCAAGGTTTTCCGGGTCGGCGACCAGAGCGCCCTCGCGATCGCGGAGACGACGAAGGAGTGGATGGAATCGGCGGCCGAACGACTTCCCGAGGGAGTAAGGCTTTCGGTCTGGCACGATGACGCCCGGCTCCTGGCGGGACGTCTCGGACTGCTCCTCAGGAACGGGAGGAACGGTTTTCTGCTCGTCTTCCTGTGCCTCGCCCTTTTTCTCCGCCTGAGGCTCGCCTTCTGGGTCAGCTTCGGCATTCCCCTGAGCTTCCTCGGGGCCGTGTGGCTCATGCCCGGACTCGACGTCACGGTCAACATGATCTCCCTCTTCGGGTTCATCGTGGTCCTGGGAATCATCGTGGACGACGCGATCGTCGTCGGGGAGAACATATTCACCCACCTCCAGAAGGGGGTCCCGATCCGGGAGGCCGTGAAGAAGGGTGCGATCCAGGTCGCCGTCCCCGTCGTGTTCGCGGTCTTGACGACGATCGCCGCCTTCTCCCCGATGCTCGGCCTCCCCGGAACGATGGGACAGTTCGCGAGAAACATCCCCCTGGTCGTCGTCGCTTGTCTGGTCTTCTCGCTCATCGAGTCCCTCTTGGTGCTTCCCGCCCATCTCCGGCACCTGAGACAGGAGCATGAACCGAAGGGAATCGCCAAGATCTGGTACGGGTTCCAGGGCATCTTCACGAGAGGACTCGAAACCTTCATCGAACGCGTTTACCAGCCCTCCCTGCATTGGGCCCTCGAGTGGCGGTACCTGACTCTCTCGATCGGGCTGGCGACGGTCCTTTTCTTCGTCGGGCTCGTGGCGGCCGGTTGGCTCAAGTTCAACTTCTTCCCGAAGATCGATTCCGACAATGTATCCGTCGCTCTGACGATGCCGATGGGGACTCCCAAGCGCAGGACGGAGTCCGTGATCCGCGGAATCGAGGACAAGGTCGAGATCCTGAAGAAGGAGTTCCCCGGAGCCGTGAAGCACGTCCTGAGCGCGATCGGGGACCAACCCTACCTGCGCCGCCAGATGAGAATCACCGGAGGCGACGCGGATGAGTACAGTTCCTCCCCCCAGATCGGAGAAGTGACGCTCGAACTCACCCCCTCGGAGGAACGAAGCGTCTCCAGCAGCGTGCTCGCCTCCCGCTGGAGGGAGTTGGTGGGCGAGATCCCCGAGGCCGTCGCGGTCTCCTTCAACTCCAACATGATGAACAGCGGAGCCGATCTGAACATCCAGCTTTCCGCCCCCGACTTCGAAACCCTCCGCAACGGGGCCGAGATCCTCAAGAGAAGACTCGGCGACTACCCCGGCGTCTTCAACCTCGCGGACTCCTTCCGGGTCGGAAAACAGGAGATCCGGGTCAGGATCCGCCCTGAGGCCGAAACCCTGGGACTCCGCCAGACGGATCTCGCCAGGCAACTCCGCCAGGCGATCTACGGAGAGGAAGCGCAACGAGTCCAGCGGGGGAGGGACGACGTCAAGGTCATGGTCCGCTACACGACGGAGGAGCGACAAAGCCTGTCGCTCCTCGACGAGATGAGGATCCGCACACGGAACGGAGACGAGGTCCCTCTTTCCGTCGTCGCGGAAATCGAAACGAGTCGGGAACTCGCGGAAATCCAGCGATCCGACCGGCAGCGATCCGTCCAGATCACCGCGGAGGTCGACGACCGCATCGCAAACAGCAACGAGATCCTCGCCGACGTGAAGGCGAAGGTTCTCCCCGGGCTCACCGGCAACTTCCCGGGAATGACATGGAGCTTCGAAGGGCAACAAAGGGAACAGAGGGATTTCGTCGAGGGCATGAAGAAGCAGGCCATGCTCGCTCTCGTTCTGATCTACATCCTCCTCGCGATCCCCTTCCGTTCCTACGTGCAGCCGATGATCATCATGAGCGTCATCCCTTTCGGCCTCGTCGGGGCGATCCTCGGCCACCTCCTCCTGGGATTCGACCTCACGATGATGTCGCTGATCGGAATCATCGCGCTCGCGGGCGTCGTCGTGAACGACAGCCTCGTCATCGTGGATTTCGTCAACCGCGCGAGGCGCGGGGGGACGCCTCTCGTCGAAGCCGTGGAGCAATCGGGTGCCTCACGGTTCCGGCCGATCCTCCTCACCTCTCTCACGACCTTCGCGGGACTCCTTCCGATGCTCATGGAGCGCAGCCTCCAGGCCAAGTTCCTGATCCCGATGGCCGTCTCCCTCGGCTTCGGCATCATTTTCGCAACCGTTATCACCCTGGTCTTCGTCCCCTGCTTCTACCTGGTCATCGAGGACGTCCTCGGCATCTTCCGCTCAGAAGCGGGTCCCCCGGCGGATCCCGAAGGCGGGGTCCCCCGCGATCCATTCAGGCTCTTTCCTCTGTAGGAAGCCGAGGAAGGCGGGAAGGAAGTTGAACTGCACCCTGGTATCTCCGACGACCTGGTCCTGGATCACCGACAGCTCGAACATCCAGTCATGGTCTCTCCGCTGGACGACCATGGAGGCGCTGTTCACCGTGTTCCGATCGAAGTCGTAGATCAGGCCGTAGCCGAAACGCCACCGTTCCCAAAAGGAAAGTCCCGCGCGCAGCGCCCCCTCTCCGTCTTGATCCCTTCCGGAACGCCATTCGACCGCCAGGTCCCCGCCGGGAAAGGGGACGAGGGACATCCCGAGATTCCTCGTTCGGAAATCCCCCCGCGCAAAATCCCTCTCCCCCTCGAAAAGGAGCCCCAGGATCTCCGTCGGCCGCCAGATCAACTCGAAATAGGTCAGCCCCAGCCGGTTTCCTCCGTTGTCCCGAGCGGCATTCGGATGGAGGCGCTGCACGAGATCCAGCCAGAGGTAGTTCCTCCATCCCCCCTTGCCGTCCCGCGTCCGGAGCCTCTGGAGGACCCCTAAGTCGATCGCGGACTCCTCGTCGAGCGTGTCGACCTCGTCGAAGGAGAAATAGTCCCCCGGCTCCCGGTCCACGAGGAAGCGGTGGTAGACCCGCAGGTCGGGGATGATCTCATGCCGAAGTCCGTCGATGCCGAGGGCACGGATTTCGGTCGCGAAGTCCCGGTGGAAACGGGTCACTGCCCGGATCTCCCCCTCGAAGGCCCTCCGGTTCCCGGACGAGGCTCCGGGAAGATCCGAATACCAGGTATTCCTCGCGGTGAAGGACGGAATCAGCATCCAGCCCCCGAGCCGGACGGGGGCATGGAGCCGGAGGAGGACGTCGCTCCTCCAGGAGGCCTCTCGACGCGCTCCGGGCGCCCGATCGTCGAAACGGTTTCGAAGCCTTCCCCCCGCGAGTCCGAGGTCGAGCACGAGAGGCCAGTCCTCGCGGAGTTCGAGAATCGGTTGAGAGAAGACATCGAGCCTTCCGAGCGGGAGTTCTTCACGGAAGGAGGGGCTCAGCGTCGCATCCTCCGCATAGGAAAAATCCTGGAGATTGAAACGTCCTCTCAAGCCGAAACGGAGGTTTCCCGCCGCGTGCACGAGATGGACGCTCGTTTCCGGAACCTCGTCCTCCTTGAGCATGGTGGGCCGGAACTCCGGAACGGTCGCGGGATCCGCGGCCTGGAAGGCTTCGAGATCGAGACGGGTCCGTTCCCCGAGACGGATTCGGGTCCGGAGACGAAGAAACCCCCTCTGTCCGTAGTCGATCGGGCTTCCATCGAGGTTGCGAGTGATCGACCTGCGGTCACGGCCGGAGTCCTCGAGAAAGAAGCCGTCGACACGGCCTTCGAAGGATCCGGGGAGACGAAAGCCCAGCTCCCCGTCCAGCGGGATCCCCCTCTTGCGCGCCCACCCGGTCCTGAGGCTCCAATCACCCCGGAAGTTCCTCCCGTTTCCTCCGGCGAGATCGACGATCGAGCCCCCGAGGTCGTTCCAGCGCCCCCCGAATCGAAGAAAGGCGAACTCCCCCCACGAATCAGATCTTCCGACCCGGATTCCCTGGACCGGAAGCCAGGATTCCTGGTCCGAATACCAGTGGTAGTCGGGTAGGGGGAGGGAGGGGAGACCTTCGATCTCGACCCGGTTCCCGATTCCTCGGACCTCAAGGACCTCTCCGCGGCGCAGGATCGAAACCCGCCGGCTCCTCACCCGGTAGTGGGGGGAGCCCGCGTCGCAGGTCGTTACCGAGGCATCCTCGGCGACGAGACGACGACCCTGCTGCACGGCCTTTCCGCATTCGAGGACGAGGGCGTTCCTCTCGGTCAGCGGTCCCGATCCGAACGGAAGGCGCAGTTCGACGTCTTCCATCGTCGTCCGCCGGGAATCGAAGGACATCGCCAGTCGCGCGGCCTCGAGTTTCCGGATCCCCTTCTCCTCGATGACGACCTTCCCCTCGGCGTAGAGCCCGCGGGCGAGGCGGACGAGCCGATCCCCGGGTCCCCGCAGGACCTTTCCCCCCTTCCCCTCGGCCAGGGGCAATCCGATCCCGAGATCCATGAGGCCGGCGACGAGGGACCGGGTCCAGGCTCCTTTCGGGTCCAGGGGGGAGATCCAAGCCCGGCGGGGGAGTTCCCCGGCCTTGGCGGAACCGAGGAAGAGATTCTGGTATTCGTCCCGATCGAGGGTCAGCACCGCGCGGTCCGCCCTCAGGAAGAGGTCCGCGAAACGCAGCCGGAACCAACCATCGAGGATGACATGGGTCCGGTCCCCCTCCGTCCGGATCCGGATCGCCCCGTATTCGAGCCGCCCCTCGGGGAACTTCCGCTCCGGCTCCCGCGGAGAGCCGGCCCCCTCCGGTCCCTTCCGGACGGAGCGGTCCGAGGATTCGGGCCTAGAGGGAAGGGAACCGGGGACGTCCTGCGCCGCGAGAAAGGCCGGTACCAGGGCCGCGAGGAGGCCCGGAAGGAAGATCAAGGGAACCTCCTCGAGATCTTCCCCCCGCGGACGCGGCCGACCCCGCCTCGGATCTCGAGACTGCCGACGTTGACCTCGAGTCCCGGTTCGTTCTCCCAGCGGAGATCCTCTCCGGCCCAGAACTCGACGCCGCCCGACCTCCCGCCGTGGAGCAGGAGCCATCCCGTCGGCGGTTCGAACTCGATCTCTTCGGCGAAGGCCCCGAGCCCGTCCCCCCGGGCCTCGACCCCCCCGCCGGCCAGGAGCTTTCGCAGCTCCAACGGGACATCCCAGGCCGAGGGCGCCCGCATCCCTTCCGCCGGCCCGAGGAGCAGAACGAGGCTCCCCCCGCCGCGGATCTCGAAATCGGCGTCCGGGTCCGAGATCTCGCGGGCGAGGAAGGGACCCGGGACCTCGAGGCGCCCCGAGGCGATCCTCGACGGCTCTCCCGAGATCTCGAGGCGAAGCCGGACCGTTCCCCTCGGATCGATGCGCAGCTTCCGGCCCCCGCCCCCTTCCAAGAACAGCACCGGTCTCTTCGACGGGCCTCCGAGCAGGAGGGCGTCCCTGCCCCGGTCCCGGACCAGGAGACGCGCACCCCGCATGCTCAGGACCCCCGTCTCGGCCATCGCGATCCTCCCCCGGATCACCCTGCCATCCTCGCCAGAAAGCCGGAGAAACGAACCGTCGCTCCAGAGGTCCAGCCGGTCTCCGTGGAAGGACTGGAGAGTCGCCCCTCCCCGACTCCGGAACTGCAGCGCGACCCCCTTCCTCGCCCGAATCAGGCGTTCCCCGACGATCCTCTTACGGACCCCAGCCGGGAGGGGTCTCCAGATCCGCGCCAGCATTCCCTCGACCGCCGGGGGAGCGATCCAGGGAAGGACCTCGAGTTCGGCGCATTCGAGGGTCGCCTCCGAGTCTCCGCCGGGCCAGAAGCCCTCGGCGACGACCCGCCCCTCCGCCCGCAGCCAGGCCTCGACCCCACGGCCCACGACCCCCTCCCGCCCCTCGAAGAGGAACCGCGCCGCACGGACCCGCGCCTCCCCCCCATCCTTCGAGGGACGGCGTAACACGACGACCGCGGGGACGGACAGGCCCTCTAGGATCCAGGGGCCGTCCCCCGTCCTCGACAGCAGCCTCCCCCGCGCCTCGAGACCCCGCTCCGGAACGACGAATCGGAGAGGGCGGCCTCGGAGTTCGAGCCGCAGGCGGTCCTTCGACTCGACGAGGACTCCATCTCGGATCCCCTCGACGCTCGTCCGACCCCGTCGGGTCGGCATCGACCAGCGCATTCCGTTTCCCGAACGGGCGTGGAGGGAAAGCCTCGAACCGGGAGCCGGACCGCCGCCTCGATGCGCCCGCCTGCCGTGCATCAGGATGCGCCCCCGGCCGGAGAGGACCCCCTCTTCGAACCGGATGCGGATCGGACCCTCGCGGTCCCAGGGTCCGAGGCTTCCGAAGACGGCCTTCGACCCCGGAGGTTCCAGGAAGGCGAATCCCTCCTTTCCGTCGAGACGGTAGGCGGGACGTCCCGGTTCGCGGTTCGCCTCGACCTCCACCCGACCGCTCGTGAATCCGAACACGGGCTCGAGCCCCTCGAGGCCCTCGACCAGGGACAGGATGACCGCGCTTTCGCTCCTGAAGTCGGGAATCGCCCCTCCCGCCGCCTGGAACTTCGCCCCCGGCCCGATCGTCAGGATCTCCCCCCCTCCGAACGGGAAGAAGAAGCGGCGGAAGACCTCCGTCGTGAGGCTTTTCGGGAAGCCGAACAGTTCCGGAAGGCGCGCGGATTCCCGATCCCAATCGACGAAAGCGGCCCCGACGAGCCGGCCGAGAGCCTCCCCGCCAGCCCCCTCGAGATCGAGGATCGGATCCCCCTCCGCGCGGAGGCGTGAAGGTTTTCCGTCTGAACCGATCGCGACCGCCAGCCGCCGGGCGCGGAGCGATTGCCCCCCGAACCGCAAACGCATCGGAGAGACCTCGCCGCCCTCCACGAGGAGATCGGTCAGAGCGTGGGGAACGAAGTAGGCCCCCCGGTCGACCCCCGGCAGACGCCCACGCCGGATCCTCGCCTCGAGCGAGCGGCCGAGGACGTCGAGCGGTTTCGCGCCGAGCCGGAGATCCCGAAGGAAGCGCCGGGCGCGGAATTCGATTCCGCCCTCGAGCCGCAGGCGCCACTCGTCCACGTCGATCCTGCGGAAGACGAGGGGTCCCCCTCCCCGGAGTTCGAAGCCCGACCCGAGGTCCCCGGACATCTCGTCCTTCCGATCCCTGAGAACGACATCGGACTCGATCCGGATCCAGGAATTCCCGCCCTCGCCCCCCGACGCCCCGAGGGAATGCAGGTCCGCGCTCAAGCCCTTACCGTCGAGGAACAAGGGACCATCCTCGAACTTAGCCTCCATGCGGACCGGCTGCGAGGAATCCGGGGTATGCACCTCGAAACGCTCCTCGCCCGCGTTGACGAGCAGGCGGGAGACGTGGAGACGGATCGGAGGAGTCGCGCCTCCCCTCCCGCCGGAATCCTTTGCCCGGACGAGGAGCACGACATCCCCGAGATCCATTTCATGGGAACGGTCGAGGGAGCGGTTCCCCGCCTCGTCGATCGCCATCCGCAGATTCGCTCGGGAGGCCCGGAGTTCGAAACGCAACTTCTCCCGCTCGGTCCCTCGCCCGTGGAACTCCGCGTACAACCCGTCGAGGTCATAGGTCCCGTCTTCCCTCGGCCTCGAATCCTCCCAGGAAAGGAAATAGAGCCGGCGCCGTTTTCGGGCCTCCCGGTCCTCGACGAAGACCTCGAGATCCCCCTTCCCCCGGCCGCGGACCCCGACGGCTCCTCCGAGCCCCGGCCCCGTCTCTTCCCGCTTCCCGGTCTTGACCTTCACCTCCCCGGGACCTTCCGGGATCTCGACCCGTGCACGTCCCTCCCTTCCCCCGAACTGGAAGGCCTCCTCCCCGGAAACGATGAAGACCAGCAGGAGGACCCCTCCTCCGAAGAGGAGGAGAAAATGGAGGAGACGACGGATCACGATCCCTCTCCCGGCCCTCCCGGGCGCCCGCAGGCATCGACGACGGAACCGTAGAGCCCCTTCGCCCGGAGGAGGAGTTCGACGACCTCCCGGACCGCCCCTCCTCCGGCGGGAGCACGGGTCACGTAGAGGGCGGCTTCCCGGACCTCGGGACGGGCTTGCGGAACCGAAATCGGGGCCCCGACGCGCCTGAGAACCGGAAGATCGAGCAGATCGTCGCCGACGTAGCAGACCTCGGTCTCGTCGAGTCCGAGGGACTGGAGGATCTCGTCGAGCCGGGCGCTCTTGTCCCGGACTCCGAGGTGCAGTTCCCGGATCCCGAGTTCCGCGGCGCGGGCTCTCACCGCCGTCGAATCCCGGCCCGAGAGCAAGCCCGTCGCGAACCCCGAACGGCGCCAGTGCGCGAGACCGCTTCCATCATGCACGTGGAAGACCTTGGACTCCCTCCCCTCCCCATCGAAGAACAACCTCCCGTCGGTCAGGACTCCATCGACGTCGAGGAGGAGGAGAACAACCTTCGCAAGGACCGCGGCCGCGCCCTCGGGAACCTCTACGGGCTCCGGTATGAACTGGAATCCCTCCCTCACTTCCCCACCTCAGGCGATCTTGAGTTCGAGGAGATCCTGCACATCGACGAGTCCGATCGCCCGGCCGGCCTCGTCGACGACAGGAATCTGGTCGATGCGGTTCTCGTGCAGCAGGTTGAAGGCGTCCACCGCCAGTTTGTCATCTCGGATCGTCTTGGGAGAGGCCGTCATGACCTCGTCGATCCTACGATCCAGGAAGCCCTCCTCCCCATGCTCCAGGCTCCTCCGCAGATCGCCGTCGGTGAAGATCCCGAGCAGGAGGCCCGCCCCGTCCACGACGACCGCCGCCCCGGGACGTCCCGGAGTCTTCGTCATGACGACGAGAGCCTCCCGAACGGTCGCCCCGGACCGGATCAAGGGGTTCCGCTCGCCCCGGCGCATGATCTCCCCCACATTCATCAACTTCCGGCCGAGCGTTCCACCCGGATGGAACCTCGCGAAATCCTCCGGTCCGAAATCGCGGTTCTCCTGGGTGACGAGGGCTAGCGCGTCCCCCAGCGCCAGCATCGCAACCGTCGAGGCGGAAGGCGCGAGCCCCATCTCCCCGGCCTCGAGGATCGGCCCGAGTTCGAGGACAAGGTCCGAGGCCTGACCGAGCGAGGAGTCGGAAGTCTCCGTGATCGAGAGGACCTTGATTCCCGCGGCGCGCACGGGGGGCAGGAGATCCAGGAGTTCCTCGGTCTCGCCCGACTTCGAGAGGGCGAAGCACAGGTCCCCCGCGCAGACTCTCCCGAGATCCCCATGCCGGGCCTCTGCGGGGTGCAGGAAGATCGAGGGGGTCCCCGTGCTGGCCAAGGTGGCCGAGATCTTCCGCCCGATGAGGCCGGCCTTTCCCATGCCGGTGACGACGACCCGCCCCGGGGTCTCGAGGATCAGCGAGACCGCGTGCGCGAACGGGGCTCCGACCCGCTCCCTGACCCCCCGAAGGGCCTCGATCTCCCTCTCGAGGATGCGCTTCGCGCTCGCGATGCGGGCGTCTTCACCGGCCTTCCCCATGCCTGGATCCATGGGGGGAAGAATATATCGAGCCCCGCCGAAAGGCTTCGGGGAAATGCCGGAGAACCGCCCCCCCTCCCGTATTGGAGGGGGGGCGTCGTCATCCTCCTGTTCAGGGCTGTCCGCCGACCTTTCCGGCTCCGCCGTTCGTCACGACCATGCCGAAGTTGTTCGCCGGCTTGTCGACCACGAGCCACTGCTGCCAGAACCGGACCCCGACCAGCACCTTGAGGTTCGGGAACGGAAGGGTTCCGGAAGCGGCGCCGGAGCTGAGGACGGGCTTCGGCAGGATGATGTCGCCCGAGGTCAAGAGCTTGCAACCCTTGGCGCCGAGGACCGACATGTCGAAGGGAAGCGGAATCGCGCCCCATTTCGTGTTCGAGAAGCCCGTGAAGAGAAGGGCGACCGTGCTCGGGCGCGCGAAGGAGAGCTTCGCCGTCCAAGGCTTCCCGATCTCGGGGACTCCCGTCGCGCTCAGCACCGGAATCGCTCCGCCGGTACTGGAACTGCAGTTGACCCGCCACTTCCAGAACTGGGTCGTCCACGGCCCGCTCCAGGAGGGTCCGTTCCAGAAATGCGTGCCCTTCACACCGGTCGTCACGATCGGGCGGAAGCGGTACCCGACGGAGGGGGAACGATAGGCGATGTAGAAGGTCGTCCCCGCGGAAACGTTGTAGGGACTCGTGAAGACGGTCGTCGCCCAGCCCGGGGTCGTCGAGACCTTCATCGAACTCGTGCGGGCAGGAGTCGTCGCGGGCTTCGTTCCGCTCGAGGCGTAGATGTAGGTCGGAAGCGTGACGGCCGACGTGTACTGGCAGTAGATCTGGAAGCCGGTCACGCTCATGTTCGTCGGGGCCTTGACCCGCATCGCGAAGATCCGGTTGGACGCCAGGCCGACCCGGGAGTTGAGCGTCGGAGAGGTCTGGTTCAGGGAAGCGCAGACGGGTCCGCCGCCGCCCTTGCCCGTGCCCTTGCAACCCAGCCCGAAGGTCGCATAGGTGCCGGGAATCGGCGCGGCGGCCGCCTGGGTAAAGGCCATGCCGAAGGGCTGGGTCGAGCCCTGCAGGGTCGTGGCAGTCACCCGGATCACGTATCCGCCCGTGCGGCGCGCCCGGAACTTCGCGACCTCGTAGAGGTTGCGCGGAGTCTTCGAACTTCCGACGACCGTGGTTCCGTCGAGGATCTCGAGATCGAGGTTCGACCAGGATTTCGAGGTCATGACCGTGCGATGCCAGGCGATCGCGACCGCGTAGAACTTTCCGGCCACGACGGGCATCGGCCAGGTCCAGGTCCTCTTCGTCGAGGTCACGCTGCCTCGGCGGTGGGCGAGCGAGGACCGAGCGATCGCGAGGGCCGCGTCGTCCCTAAGGAGGCCCATCCCGTAGGCATTACGCGAGTTGTAGGGAGATTTCGGGTTCTTGGCGGAGATATCCAGGGCCGAGGCCAGCAGGATGGCCTTGGTCTCATCGGCCTTCAAGGTCTTGACCGCGCCCCGGATCAGGGTCGCCGCCCCGCAAACCTGCGGGGAGGCCATCGAGGTGCCCGAGGCGATGTAATTCGAGGTCTCGAGGTTCCTTCTCGCCATGACCGTGCTTACACCGCAGGCCGCGATGTCGGGATAGTAGCGCTGGGAATCGAGATAGAGAGGACCTCTCGACGAAAAGCTCGCAACCCTGTGCGTGTTCGGGTAGACCGCAGCGACCGCCAGGCCGTTCGCCGCACTCTGGCTCCCCCGGGTGCTCGGACCGGAGTTTCCGCCCGCGACGCAGATCATGATGTCCGCGTTGTAGGCGGCTGAGTCCAGGGCCTTCTGGGCGGCATTCAGCGGGTCGGGGCTTCCCGAGTAGGAGTTGTTCGCCGAAACGATATTGTACTTCGTCCGGTTCGCGGCAACCTGCTGCCAGGCCGAGGTGATCGTCGTGGTCGAGGAGCTTCCCCGGACGTTGTTCGCGATCGAGAATCCCACGATCCCGGCGTCGTAGGCGTGACCGTGATCGGCTGCAGTCGTCCCCCAGTTCGCGCCGGCCGCGATGCTCGCGACTCCCGTTCCGTGACCATGCACGTCGTCGGGGGACATCAATCCAACCTTGATGTTCGCGAGGAGACGACTGCCGCCGATCCCCCCTCCGGTCTTGTTGTTGATATTCCCGTTCCGGAAATACGTGCGGTGCGGGCGGCCCGAGTTGTTCATGTTCGAGTCTTGGCCCGTATCCACGATCGCCGTAGCGACCCCCGTCCCCTTGATCCCCTTCGCCTGGACCGCGTCGGCGTTGTGGTTCAGGGAGTTCGTCGCGGTCTTGATCAGAGGCTCCCACTCTTCATCGGGCTCGACGCGCGTCACTCCGGCGAAATCGCGGATTTCTCCGAGCTTCGCGAAGGGAATGTCGATCGCGCAGGCATTGATGAGCCACCATTGCACGACGACCTCCCCGCCCAGGGAACGGACCTTGGCCTCGAAGGCCGCCTGGTCCTTCTTCACACGGGCTTCCATGTCGCGGATGATCGCCTGGACCTCCGCATCTGGACGACCCGCGTAGATCGCCTTCCTGAAGGCGTCCAACGTGAAGCTCCGCGTTCGGAAATGGACGATCCACCGCTCGGTCCCGGGAATGCGACCCGGAAGGCCATGGCGTTCGGCTTGTTGCGCCGGGACGGGAAGGGCCACTCCGTCGTTCCCGGGGACGCCTTGAGCGGCGAGTCCCGAGACCAAACAAAGGGAAAGCACGAGAGTTCGGGGGATTCTTGGCATGACGGGTTTCCGTTCGATGAGGTTCTGGAAGGATCAGGAGAAGGGATGCGTGCCGTCTGGGACCGAGAAAGTGGACGCGATCGGAGGATCCCGAAAAGGGAGAAGACGGACATCGAGATTCTATCCCCGATCCGGTTCCGAAGACCAGAAGATGGACCGGGAGAAGGAGAAAAGCATCGTAGCAAAGACGCGAGGATCCATCATGAGGGTTCCCCGGTAAGGGGATTTCTCCCTGAAAAGGGCTGAGGATTGCGGCGGTGGGGATGGGACGGGACCGTCCCGGGTCCTCGAAGGATTCCTAGAAAACCCGGCCTCAGCGAGGAATCAGAGTCGCCGGAGGATGGCCTCGACGTATTCCCCGGTCGAGGCCTCCCCCCCGAGGTCGCGGGTCACGTGCCGGCCTTCGAGGAGGACGTCCCGAACCGCGTCCCGGACCCGGTCCGCCGCCTCGGCCTCTCCGAGGTGACGCAGCATCAGGCATCCCGAGAAGAGGACGGCGGTCGGATTCGCGACCCCCTTGCCCGCGATGTCGGGAGCCGAGCCGTGAACGGCCTCGAACACCGCGCAGTCATCGGAAAAATTCGCGCTCGGAGCCATGCCGAGCCCGCCGACCAGACCCGCGGTGAGATCGGAGACGATGTCGCCGAAGAGGTTCTCCATGACGAGCACATCGAAGCGGGTCGGGTCGAGGACGAGTTTCATCGCGGTCGCATCCACGATCGATTCCTCGTATTCGATGTCCGGATAGCGCTTCGCGGTCTCCCGGGCGACATCGAGGAAGAGACCGTCGCTGAGTTTGAGGATGTTGGCCTTGTGGACCGCCGTGACCTTCTTCCGCCCCCGGCGTCGCGCCTGCTCGAAAGCGAAACCCAGAATGCGCTCGGAGGCTCGGCGGGTGATGACCCGCTGGCTCTCGATGACGCCGGGAACGACCTCGTGTTCGAGCCCGGAATAGAGTCCCTCGCTGTTCTCGCGCACCACGATCAGGTCGACATCCTCGAAACGGGTCTTGACCCCGGGGAGGCTGCGCACCGGGCGATAGTTCGCGAAGAGGTCCAGGGCCCGGCGCAGGGCGACGTTGATCGAGCCGTGCCCTCCTCCGATCGGGGTCGTCAGCGGTCCCTTGAGGACGACCCCCGTGTCGAGACAGGATTCGATCAGATCCTCGGGCAGGATACGGCCGGTCTCCGCGATCCGGTCCGCCCCCGCGTGCCGGACCTCCCATTCGAGATCCAGACCGGTGGCCTCGAGGACGCGGCGCGCCGCCGCCGTGACTTCCGGCCCGATGCCGTCGCCGGGGATCAGGGTGATTCTGTATGCCATGCTCGCCTCCCCGGCCCCGCCGGACCGCAGATCCGGAATTTTCCCAAAAAAACGGGGGAACCATGCTGCCTCCCGGGCGGAAGGGCCGCAAGGACCTCCCGGACCCGTTCAGGCCTCCCGCTTTCCCCCGTTCCGGGCGAGGACCTCGAGACAGGCCTCGACGAGGGCGAGGGCGTGGGCTCCCGTCCCTCCCAGACCTCCGAGGGAGGCCACGGCTCCCCGCAACCTCCCGAAGGGGGGCCCGGATTCCAGCTCGCGACCCTCGTATTCCCGGACCGCGAGGCTCGCGGCGGCGAGCGTGGCCGGACAGGCCTCGGCCCTCCAGCGAAGGGCGGCGCAGCGCCCGCCCTCGAAGCGGGCCTTCATCCGGAGGCGGTCCCCGCAGACCGGGTCCTCGCGCAGGACCTCGACATCCGCGGGTTCCAGGTCCCCGACGCCTAAGGGTTCGCGCACGAGCCTGCGGAGGGCCTCCTCCATCCGACCTCGAGCCTCAGCGTCCGAAGGCCGGAAGGTCCATGTCGAAGATCGAGGGGGCGCTCCGCTCGAGCGTCCAGAACTCGTCCTTCAAGATCTCGCAGGAGGCGAGGAGCAAGGGTACGAACAGCAGAAGGACGCGCAGCAGTCGGCGTTTCATGTTCCGGCCTCCCGATTCCGGAGATCCTCGAGGATCTCCCTCCACGGAGGATCGCCCGCGGGCTTTCGGAGATCCAGCCCCTCGTCTCCTTCGTTCCGCCAGAGATCCCTCGGATCCTCGCGACGGCGGATCAGCCGGGCCGTCCCGTTGGAGACGAGGACCTCGGCCGGACGCGGCCGCGAGTTGTAATCGCTCGACATCGAGAACCCGTAGGCGCCGGCCCCGAGGACGGCATAGAGGGTCCCGGGCTCCGACTCGGGAAGCGAGCGGTCCCTCCCGAGGAAGTCCCCGCTCTCGCAGACCGGTCCGACGACATCGACCCGCCGCGGCACCCCTCCTTCCGGAGACCGCAGGGGGACGATCTCGTGGGTCGCCCCGTAGAGGGCGGGGCGGATCAGGTCGTTCATCCCTCCGTCCACGATCAGGAAGTCCTTCCCGTGTCCGGGCTTCCATTCGAGAGCTCGCACGAGCAGGAGGCCGGCGTCCCCCAGGAGGTATCGCCCCGGTTCGCAAAGGAGGCGGAGCCCGGCGGGCCCCAGGATCCGACGAAGGCCCTCGCCGAGGGGATCGAGGTCCATCGGTTCGGCGAAGGGGCCCCGGATGCCGAATCCGCCGCCGAGGTCGTAGCATTCGAGACCGAGCTTCTTGCAGGCCTTCAGATCGCACCAATCGAGCACCCGGCGGAGAGCCTCGAGATAGGGTTCGGAATCCAGGATCAACGAACCCAGGTGGACGTGGAAGGCGTGCAGCCTCAGGGAGGTTCCGGAAGAGATGACGCGGAGGCAATTCTCGGCCCGATCCGGATTGAGTCCGAACTTGTCCTCCTTCCTTCCGGTCGCGATGTAGTCGTGGGTCGCGGCCCCGACGTCGGGGTTCAAGCGGAGCGCCACGTCGACCCGCCGGCCCGCTCTCGAGGCGAGGAAGGCGAGACGGTCCAGCTCCGCCTCGCTTTCGACGACGAAGAGTCCGATCCCGGCCTCGAGACCCAGCTCGAGTTCCCAGTCCTGCTTCCCGACCCCGGCGAAGACCATGTCGGCGGGGCGCCCGCCCGCAGCCAGGGCCCGCAGGAGTTCCCCGCCGCTGACCAGATCGAACCCCGCGCCCTCCCGCGCGAGGAGGGACAGAAGGGCCCCGTTGGAGTTCGCCTTGACCGCGTAGCGGATCCCGGGATCCAGCCCGTCGAAGGACCGGCGGATCCGGTCGAGACGCTCCAGGATCGAGTCCGTGTCGTAGACGTAGACCGGCGTCCCGACCGCCGCGGCGATCTCCTCGAGCGGAACCCCCCCCGCCACAAGCCGGTCGTCTCGATACTCGATGCTCATCGCGCGCGGCGCCGCTCCTTCCCGGGGACCGCTCCGCACAGCCCCCGGTAGAGGGCGAGGAGTCGGCCGGCGATCCTGGCCGGATCATGCCGGAGGCGAAGGGTCCGTTGAAGGGCCGGAGGGACCTCCGGGGCCCGGAGGCAGGCCTCGGCCAGATCCTCCCCGAGTCGATCCTCGCGCCCCGGGGGAACGAGCGTGACCCCCGGGCCCTCGAGATCGACGAGACCCGGAACCCTCCGGCCGACGACGGGGATCCCGCGCATCAGGGCCTCGACCGCGGCCAGCGGAAGGCCCTCCCGCCGCGAGGGAAGGACGCAGACATCCGCCGCCGGGAGCAGGTCCGGAGCCCCGGGGTCGGGACCTGGAAAGGCGAGAGGAAGCCCCTCGGCCGCGGCCTGCATCCGGCCCTCGAGAGGTCCCGCGCCGAAGGCGAGCGCGCGGACCTCGATCCCCCGATCGAGGAGGGCCCGTAGGCAGTCGACGAAGAGGAGGGGGGCCTTGATTTCGACGAAGCGCCCGAGAAAGACCGGCACGAAGGCCCGCTCGGGGAGGCCGAGCCTGCGGCGGAGAGCGCGGCGGAGCCCGCTCCCCGGACCGGGGCTCCGGTCCGGAGCCCCCGCGCCGGCCCCTCCCTCCCCGTGGAAGAGAATCCGATCCGGGGCCGGAACCGCGGGAGGAAGGACCTCGACACGGCCCGGGCCGAGGAGCCCCAGGGCCCGGAGTTCGCGCCGGCAGCTCTCCGAGACGCAGCAGACGAGGTCCCGTCGTCTCTTCAATCGGCGCTCACCGGCGCGGAGCAGGGCGGAAGCCGTGGGATTCCCATACCCCTCGAAGACGTGCCCGTGCCAGTGGTGCACGCGCGCCGCGCGCTCCGGGCCCCGAGGGAGGAGCGCGGCGATCAGACCGGCCTTCCAGGTATGGGAGTGGAGGATCCGCGGGCGGAAGCTTCGGACGAGTCGGGACAGGATCCAAAGCGCGCGCAGATCCCCTCCCGGTCGCGGGGTCCTTCCGAGACAGGGGAGCCGGACCCTTCCCGAGGCCTCCGGTCCCCGCCGCAGGGCCTCCTCGATCCCGAGGATCTCATGCCCGGTGTCGAGGGCGGTCTCGCCCTCTTCGAGGAGGCCGGAGACGAGGAGTTCGCGCACGCCTCTCCGCTCGAGTTCGGGCCGGAGAGCGCGGAGCTGCCGGGCGGGGCCCCCGAGGTTGCAACGCCCGAGGATGCGCAGGACCCGGAGGGGTTCAGGCACGGGCCGCCTCCTTCTCCCGCTCGAGCCAATGCACCGAAAGGGCGCAGAGGGAGAAGACCAGGGGGGCGAGGTCGTCCCGGCCCCTCTCCAGGCGACGAAGAAGCTCGAGAGCGGCCCCGGGGCGCCAGGGGGCCCGGCGCTTCAAGGCCGGATCGCCGAGCCATGCGGCAGGCAAGGGGCTTTCCCGGAGCCAGCGGGCGAGGGGGGGACCGAAGCCGCGCTTCGCCCCCCCTCGAAGCGCCGAGGGCAGGCGCCGGGAGAGCAATGCGCGCAACAGGGCCTTGCCCCGAACCTCCCCCGCCGGCCGCCGCCGCCCCCGCATGCGCTCCCTCAACCGCAGATCGAGGAACGGGGCCCTCCCCTCGATCCCATGGGACAGGGTCGCGATGTCCAGCTTCGGACAGAGGTCGGCCGGGAGATAGAACTCGAGGTCGGCCCGGCGCGGTCCCTCCTCGTCGCCTTCAAAGACCCGGAGGCTCCGGCAGATCGCGGCGCCGGCCGGGACGTCCCCCTTCCGGCCCAGGAGGGATCCGACCTCGCGGGGGTCGGCCGTGGCCAGGAGTTCGGCGTAGCTCTCCCCCTCCGAAGCGGCCAGCGCCCGCAGAAGGCGGCCGCGCGGGCCGGCTCCCCGGGCCTTGCGGAAAGGGAAGGCCCAGGCCTCGGGCAGCAGGTTCCGGAAGCGCTCCGCCCAGTCGAAGGCCCGCTGCCGTCGATACCCAAAGAAGAGTTCATCCCCCCCATCCCCGCTGAAGGCGATGCCAACCCCTTCCGCGGCCGCGGCCCGACAGAGCGCATCCAGGGCCAGGATCGACGCGTCGCCGAGCGGAAACCCCGCTCTCACGACCAGATCCGGAAGCCGGGCCAGGCAGCCCTCGTCGATCTCGACGCGGCGCAGCGGAAGCCCGAGCCGACGCGCGACCTCGGAGGCCCTCATCCCCTCGGACCGCCCTCCCCGGAAGTCCCCGGCGAGACAGAACGGGCGTTTCCCGGCCTCGACGAGTTCCAGGGCCAACAGGGAACTGTCGATCCCCCCCGAAAGGAAGAGCCCGAGGCTTCGATCTCCTTCCGTTCGGCCTCGGACGAGACGCCGGATCAGGAGCGCGGTCCCCTCCTCGAAGCCCGCTCCCCCCAGTTCGGGCGGCGTCGCGGCCGGCCGGACCTCGCGTTCCCCGATCCTCCCTCGCTCTCCATAGATCCGGATCCTTCCTTTCGGAAAGACCTCCCCTCCGAGACCGAGGGGGTCACCCTCGGGCGGAGGAGCGCCGAAACGCAGGAAGAAGGAAAGCGCCCCGGGGTCGGGTTCCCCGAGGCCGCCCCCGAGGAAACGGCGAAGCGAAGGAGGAGTCGAGGCGAAGGAGGGGAACCCGGCCCCTTCGCGCACGAAGAGGGGTTTCTCCCCGAAGGGGTCGCGGCCGAGAACCAGGCGCGCGCGCGCTTCGTCGTAGATCGCGAATGCGAACTGCCCCGAAAGGGTCTCGAGCCCCCCAGGCCCGAAACAGGCATAGAGAAGGAGGCAGAGGTCCGCGTCGCTCCGGGTCTCCGGAAAGACGCCGGCCAAGGCGAGCCGCCGGCGGAGTTCCTCCTGGTCTCCGAGGTTTCCGTTGAACCCGCAGGCGATCCGCGTCCCGGCTTCGCCGATCACTCGAGGCTGCGAGGCCCGGGGATCGGTGATCGAAAGACGGCGGCATCCGAGGAGGAACGACCCCATGCGCAGGAGCCGCCCCTGGTCGGGCCCCCTCCAGGCGAGGAGATCCAGGGCGCCCTTGGGGTTACCACGGCTTTCGGGACCTCCGAGGATCCCACACAAGATTCAGGCCCCTCCGACCGCTTCCCCGGAGACCGCATCCCGCCGGAGGCTCTCCGCGAGGTCCCGGAGGATCCGATCGAGTCCGAAGACCGGACGATGTCCAAGGATCGCGCGCGCTCTCTCGAGATCGGGGACGCGATACGTGCAGGGCCTCGACGGCCCCCCGTATCGCTGCGTCGCCGTGACCTTCCGGATCCTCACCGGAAGCCCGAGGACCCTCCCGGTCCTCTCGGCGAGGGCTGCGATCGTCGTCGCCTCCTCCCCCCCGAGATTGACGACCAGTCCCTGCCCCTCCTCGCGGAGGCCCAGGCGCAGAAGACCCGAAACCGCATCCTCGACGTGCTGGAAGCACCGCACGTCCCCTCCCTCCCCGATGACGGGCAAGGGCTCGCCGAGGAGCGCGTACCTCACGAAAGTCGGGAGCACCGGACCGCGCCGCCAGTCCTGTCCCGGACCGCCGACGTTGAAGAGTCTCGCGATGCGCGCGTCCCCCCCCTTGAGCACGAGGGTCCGGCAGAGTTCCTCCGCGCGGAGCTTGCCTTCCGGATAGGAGGCCCGCGGCCAGGCGCCGTGGTCCTCGGGAAGCGGGTCCTCCTCGCGGATCCGCCGGCCCCGGCCGTCGCCGTAGACCTCGGAGGAAGACGTGAAGACCAGGCGCGCGCCCTTGCGGAGGGCTTCCCGGACGAGATTCCTCGTCCCCTCGATCGAGGTCCGGTAGGTCTCGCGGGGGCGTTTCAAGACCTCGACGATGCCGACGACCGAGGCGAGGTGGAAGACGATCCCCCCCTCGGGGACCAGCCTCTCGACCAGGGCGACATCCCGGACGTCGCCGATCCGATCCACGCCCGGCCCGCCGACGAGATCCATACCCTGGACATCCCAACCCTTCTCCTCGAGCCTCGCGCGGAGGCGCGAGCCGATGAACCCGGCTGCTCCGGTCACGAGCACGGGCCGCTTCGCACGCTGTTCCATTTCATCGATCCTTGCCATCTCCGACCCGAAGCCTCCTCCGACGCCGTGTGGCCTGGCTTCTTCCGAGAGCCTCGCCCGGCCCTCCCCCGACCGCAAGCCTCGGCCCCCTCCTTCCCACCGTCCGGTCTTGCCCCCTTACCCCCCCCACCCGGAGCGATCCGAGCGGAAACCCGGGTTCTCAGGAACCCAGGAGGATCCCGCAGGCCGCGACCCTACAGATGTCCCCGGCGCTGCATCCCCGGCTCAGGTCCATGCAGGGCCGGGCCAGACCCTGGAGCAGGGGGCCGAGGGCCGCGAAGCCCGCCAGGCGCTCGGTCAGCTTGTAGGCGATGTTGCCGGCGTCCAGGTCGGGGAAGATCAGCACGTTCGCCCTACCTTCGAGGGGGGAATCGGGGGCCTTTTTCGCCGCCACTTCGGGGACGAGGGCGGCGTCCGCCTGCAACTCCCCGTCGATCCTGCGGGCGGGCGCCCGCGTTCGGGCGATCTCGGCCGCCCGGCGCACCTTGTCGACGCGCGGATGTTCGGCGCTCCCCCGGGTCGAAAACGAGAGGAAGGCGATGCGGGCCTCCTCTCCGGTGAGTCTTTCGAAGGATTGCGCGGTCTCCAGCGCGATCTCGGCGAGATCCTCGGGGTCCGGATCGGGCACGACCCCCGCGTCGGCGTAGGCCAGCATGCGGTCGGCCCCCGCCATCAGGAAAAGGCTCGAGCAGAGCCTCCGGCCCTTCGCGAGCCCCACCGTCCGGAGCGCGCTCCGGATGACCCGGGCGGTCGCGCTCCGGCTCCCCGCCACCGAGACCTGCGCCTTCCCCGTCGCGACGAGGAGGCCGGCGAAGATCAACGGGTCCTCGAGGACGGTCCTCCGGGCCCCCTCACGATCGACGCCCTTGGCCGAAAGCCGGGAGAAAAGGAGTTCGACGCAGGACTCGAGATCCTCGTAGCCCTCGGGTTCGAGCCAGCGCGCTCCCGGGACGTCCCGGGGAACCCCTTCTCCGGCGACGAGGATCGGAGGGGACGCCCCGAGGTCCAACATCCGCCTCGCGGCCTCCCGGACCCTCGGGTCGGAGGGCTCGGGGAAGACGACGGCCCCCCCGTGCTCGAAGGCTCTCGTGCAGAGGTCCTCCAGGGCCCGTTCCGGGTTCATCCCCGCCCCTCGATCCCCTCGAGCAGCGACACTGGCACCTCGAGTTCCATCTCGAGGAGACCCAGGCCGTGGGTCTTACCCTGGGCGTCGGTCTTCAGGCTCAGGGAGCCCCCGCCGCCCAGCGAATCATGGAGGAGGAAATTGAGCGCATGGAGATTCGGCGCGAGGAAGCGTTCCACGGGCCCGAAGGCGATCTCCCGGAAATGGCGCCGGACCCTCTCGGCCGTCAGGTTCTCGACGAGAAACTCGTAGATTTCGGGAGATCGGGCGAGGACCCCGACATTGCTCCCGTCCCCCTTGTCGCCCGATCTCGCGAGCGCGATCCGGGAAAGCTTGACCTTCATCCTTCCTCCTTGCTCGAGGCGCGCGGACGCCCCGCCGCCCGCGCGCCTCACTCGGCCTCGAAGGTCCGGCGCAGGCGGTAGAGGTCCGTCCGGGCCACGTAGGCGACCCGCTCCGGATCCTGCCACCAATCCTCGTCGACCGAAAGGATCCTGCCGTTCAGGGGCCGAGCCGCCGGGCTCAGCAGGAAGAGCGCGAGTTCGGCGCCGTCCTCGGGATCGTGGTTCCGCTCCCGGAGGGGATGGGGCTGCCCGGTCGCCTCCTCCTCTGCCTTGATGCGTTCGAGGTCCTTCGGGCTCCAGGTGAGCCCCGGCTCCATGCAGTTGACGCGGATCCCCGGAACGTCGAGAACCTCGGCGTAGAGCTGGTCCGTGAAACGGCAGACCGCGGCCTTCGCCGAAGCGTAGGCCGTCGCGTGCACCCCGACCATCGGGAAGAAGGCCCCACCGCCGGCGCAGGTCAGGATGTCCCCCTTCTTTCCGGCGAGCATTCCAGGAAGGGCCGCCCGACAGCAGAGATACGTCGAATAGAAATTCCTCAGGAGAACATCCAGCCACTCCTTCGGATTCGTCTCGGGAAGGGGTTGCCCGGCGCCGAATCCCCCGGCGAGGCAGGCGAGGACTTCGACCCGGCCTTCGTTCCTCTCGATGTCCTCGAACAGCCGATCCACCTCGGAGGGAATCGTCAGATCGCAGACGAGGTGGCGGACCCGAAGTCTCCGTTCCCTCGCGAAGGCCACGGTCTCCTCCAGGTTCGTCCGATTCCTCGAGGAGATCACGACCCGCGCCCCCGCCTGAGCGAGCTTCAGCGCGACGGCCCTTCCGATGTTCCACCCCCCGCCGGTGACGAGGGCGACCTTGCCCGAGAGGTCCGCGGTCCCATGGGGATTCCTTTGAGGGCGGGGTTCGAGCCAGGTCGCGCAGGAGGAACCGTCCTCACGCTCGGTCGCTTCGTCCGGGTATTCTTGCTCGCTCAACGGAAGTCGCCTCGATCTCCCGATTATTCCGTCTCCCCTTTCCAGTTCCAGCACAGGGCGGGGTCATGAAACAGCATTGGAAGATCCTGATCTGGATGGCGGCCGGGGCGCTCCTCGGCGGGGTGTTCCAGGTGAGCCTGGAGGCCGAGGCGGAAAGCGGCCTGGTTCTGGACGCGGGGAGGGACGCGGCCGTCGTCCGCGAAGTCCGGGGACCCGCCGTGAAAGCGGGTCTCGAGCCCGGGATGGAACTGCGTTCCATCCTACTCGATCGGGGACGCGCGGGTAGGGAACGAAGGATCCGGATCCGCGGCGGAGCCGACCTGGAGGCGGCTCTCGAGGGGGTCAAGATCGGCGCGGCGGTCTGGTTCGCCGAGGACGACGCGGGAAAGCGGGTCGTCGGGAAACCGCTGACCCTCGTCCTCCGGGAATCCTCTCCGAGAGCGCGCTGGATCGCCCCCTTCGCCTACGGGGCCGCGCTCTTCATGACCCTGCTCAAGATGCTGATCGTTCCCCTGGTCCTGACTTCGATCATCAGCGGAGTCGCGGGGGTCGGAGCGGCCCGCGATCTCAAGAGGCTGGGGCTCAAGACGATCCTTTACTACGTTACGACGAGCATGATCGCCATCCTCGTCGGACTCGTTCTCGTGAACCTGATCCGCCCCGGCGAAGGGGCCGAACTCGGGCTGCCCTACCGGGAAGCCCACGCCGCCGGACGGAGCTTCTGGGACGTCTTCCTTCGCATGGTTCCGACGAACTTCTTCTCCTCACTGGGCGACAACGGGGCCATGCTCCAGATCATCTTCTTCGGCCTCTTCTTCGGAGGCTGCATCCTCGCGACGCCCGCGCCCCACGGCCCGAGGCTGCGGGAGTTCTTCACCTCGGCCTTCGAGGTCATGATGAAGATGGCCGAACTGGTGCTCCGGTTGATCCCGTATGGAGTGTTCTGCCTCCTCGTGAAAGTCGTCGGGGAAACGGGATTCGGGCTCTTCCTCCCGCTCGGCCTCTACATGCTGATGATCGCGGGGGGCCTCTGCCTGCACATGTTCGTCATCCTGCCTCTCCTGCTCCGGGTCGTCGGGAAGATCGCCCCCCTTGCCTGGGGAAGGGCGATGGCACCCGCCCTGATGACCGCGTTCTCCGCATCCTCTTCGTCGATGACCCTCCCCGTCACGATGGAATGCGCCGAGAAGCGCGGGGGCGTCAGCAACAAGGTCAGTTCCTTCGTCCTCCCCCTCGGTGCGACGATCAACATGGACGGCACGGCCCTCTACGAATGCGCGGGAGTCATTTTCCTTTCCCAGTACTACGCCTCGGTCGGCGGGGTCCCCCTCGGAATCGGCGACCAGGTCTTCGTCGTCCTCATGGCCCTGACGGCCTCGATCGGAGCGGCCGGAATCCCCTCGGCCGGCCTCGTCATGATGGTCACGATCCTGAGCGCCCTGAAGCTCCCGATCGAAGGGGCCGCCCTCCTGCTCGCCGTCGACCGCCCCCTCGACATGCTGCGGACCGCGGTCAACGTCTGGAGCGACTCCTGCGGCACCGCTCTCATCGCGAAGAGCGAGGGCGAGCGGCTCGCCGTCGAGGCTCCGGTCGGAGAGACGACCTGACCCCGCCCTCGGAGACCGGCCCCCCGCCGCGTCCTCCCGGAGCGCGGGTCAGGCCAGGCCTTCGATCTTGAGCTTCTGGAGGGCCTGGACCGCCTCCTTCGACTCGGGATCCTTCTGCACGAGATGCTCGAGGAGTTCGTAGCCGAAGCGCTTCTCCTCCTGGAGCCGATCGAGGAACTTGACCCCGAGGTAGAGCTTGTCCTCGTTGCGGAGCAGCCTTTCCTTCTTGATCCGCTGGAAGAGGGGGAACCCCGACCGCAACAGGGTCGAGAGATGCCCGAGGACGGGATCGCCTTCCAGCATCGAGGGGACCGCCGTCCGCTGGAGCATCGTATTGATCGCGAGCTCGTACCGCGCCTCGTCGGCGACCTTGCTTCGACTGCGGGTCAAGGCGTGGAGGATCTGAATCGCCTCCTGGTATCGATGCGCGCTCTTCAGCTTCTTCGCCTCCTGCACGAGCATCGGGGCCGCGAGGTCCGGATCGGCGTTCGAGAGGATCTCATGGAGAATCTGCCGCACGGGATCCTGTGCCTTGACGAGCTTCATGTACATGTCGACGAGCTTCTTGACCTGCGCCTGCGAGAGCTCGGGGGCGAGGGCGACGAGAGCCTTCATCGGGCGCCGCGCCTCCTTCAGGTCCCTGGCGGCGGCAAGCATCTTGAGGAGTCCCTGGCGGGCTTCCTTGTTGCGGCCGAGGGCCTCCGAAACGATCTCGTGCACCTTCGCGTCGTCGGTCGTGAGAAGGGGGAGGAGGTGCTTGGCGGAAGTGGCCGTCTCGTAGTGACCGAGGCTCCGCATCGCGAACAGCCGAACCTCGATCCTCGGGCTGTCGAGCAGCTTGAGCATCATGCTCGACATCGAGGCTCCCTTCGGCACGAAGTCCCCGAGGGCCTCGAGAGCCGGACCCGCGACGTTGTGGAAATCCTCTGAGAGAAGATACGACACGAGCGTGGCCTGTTGCTTCGGAGTCAAGGCCATGCCCTTCAACCCCAGGAGGGCAACCCTGCGGATTGCGGGATCCTTGGACTTCCCGCTGTATTGGAAAAGGAGGGCCCGCAGGTCGGGGTCGGGAACCTTGCCGAGAAGAGTCAACAGATGGAGGGTGTAATCCTTCGCGGCGGACTTGGGAACCCTCTTCAGGCTCTGAACGAGGACCTTGCGCAGCCCGGCCCTCTCCGCCTCTCCTTCCTCCCCCTCGGGGAGGTTTGCGATCTCGTTGCAGAGCACGTCGACTGCGAGACTCGCAAGATTCTGGTGATCGGGATCCTTCAAGATCGCGATCAGCTTCCGCATCGCCTCGGCCCCCCTGCTGCGGCCGAGGATCCGGATGATGACCTCCTTCGTCGTTTCGTCCGCCTCCTCGTATTCCCGGGCCAGCACCTTCTCGGCCCGATCCCCGCTCCGCGCGAGGACCTTGGACACCCGGTCCCGCAGAGGGCCCTCGACATGGAGCAGAGGAATCAGGCCGGAAAGGGCCTGGGCGTTTCCGATCGCGCCGAGGGCCTCGATCGCGTAGGGGCGGAGATAGCCCTCCCCCTCGGAGGCCAGGGTGCTCAGGGCATGGACGACCCTCGCCTCCTTGGGTTGCAACCAGGCGAGGGTCTGGGCGGCGGCCACCCTCTGCTCGGGGGCCCCTTCGGAGAGCATCTGCAGGATTCCGGCGATCGCATCCTTCATATCGGCACCTGCCTTCGCGGAAGGCTCAGCCCTCGTTCAAAACTCAACACACTGGAAAGCAAAGACTTCGGGGAAAAAGCCTCTTCCGCACGCGGGTCGGGGAATCTCCGGAACGAAGAGAGATCCGTTTTCTCCCCTCCGGTTCGGAATCCGTCCGGCAAGTCCTCCCCCGGGAACGACGCACGGCGTTCCCGGGGCGTCCGGCGGAGCAATCGCGCCGCCATGGTCAGCGTCGGAAGCGAAGGCCTGGAACGGTATGATGAGTTCGGGTTTCGATTCTGGATCTCGACCTCCCCCCGCCAGGCACCGGCTCCTGCCGGAGTGGAAAGGAAGTCTTGGAACGGCCGGAGATTATAGAAAGGCTTCCACCCCCAGAAAACCTTCGGACCCAGAGCGCGGGGAAAGCGATGCTACATCCTAACAGCCTGAAAAAAAGAGACTTGCGAGGGCACCCTGACCGGAGGGGACGGAGATCGGTCGCAGATATTCACCGCCTGTCCACAGTTTTCCGAACCGACCGAGGGCCTGCACGGGATTCCGGGTCGAGGACCCGCCCCGCGCCGGCCTCGAACCCTTCCCCCCTTTCGTCCACCCTTTCCCCGGAACGGGTGGAACGCCCACGGTCCGGTCTTGGTCTCCGGACCACCCTCCTCCTGCTCGCCCTCCTCCCTTCCTGCCGGAAATCCGGCAAGGAGCAGGAGAAGGACCTTCCTCGAAGGACCGCCGGAGTTCGAAAGCCGGAACACGCATCGAAGGGCGGCGAGACGATCCGGCAGAAGTCCTATCGTCTTTTCCCGATCCTCGAACAGGGCGGGCTTCCCGACTGGACGGCTCCCCCCCTGCTCGTCCCCGACCCCGCCCTGAAACTGGGCGGACGGCTGATCCTCAGGGAGCCCGGCGCGAACCGGACCCCCTCCCCTCGGGATCTCGCGAAGTTCGAGGCCCTCGGCAAACCTCTCCCGGAGATCCTCGCCCGGAACCTCCGGCTGATGCTCCCGAACACCGAGATCCGGGCGATCGGAAAGCCCGGAGGAGCCCGTTTCCTGTTCATCGACACATCTCTCTTCGGGATCGAATCCCTGGTTCTCCTCCCCGATTTCTGGGACCTCTGCTCCGAGACCCTCGGCGGGGAGGTCCTGATGGCCTTGCCGGATCGCAGCATGTTCACGGTCTTCCGCGAACGGGACCAGGCCCTTCTCGAGGGTTTCGCCCCTCGCTACCGCAAGCTCCATAAGAACGGCGCCGATCCGCTGCTGCCCTGTTTCCTCGCGAGGAAGGAGGGGCGACTCCAGGCCGGCCTCTCCTTCGAGGCCCTGGAACACGAAAAGAAGAAATGACCTCCGCTTCCCGCCGCCCCCCCGGAACGATCGGCCCTCTCGCGTCAGGAAAACGTAAAAAAGAAACGATATTCGCCTCTCAGGGCAGGGGGGGATTGATCCTCCCCCTGAGAGGGCCATAGGCTCGGCAGTTCTCATTTCTTTTCCGATCCCCTTATCCTCCCGTCCGGAGGTCCGTATGGACCGATTCATCCTCTTCCTCGGCGCCGCTCTGCTCTCCTCCTCCCTCCCCTCCCAGATCCACCCCGAAGGTTCCCTGCTTCTACAGATCGAGGGACGTCCCGGAGCCGTCCGGCTCGTTCATGCGTGGAGAAAGGCCCGGGCCTTCCCGGTTCCCCGCAAGCCCCGGGCGGGAGGGCGCATCCTCGTTCTGGACGCGAGGGGAAAACTCCTCGAGGAACGTCCTCTCGACCTCGACCCCTTCGATTTCGATGCAACAGGCGGCTCCGCCCACGTCGTCCTGGGAGACACCCTTCGCTCGAGGGAGATCGGTCTCTTGATCAAGATCGGGGATTTCGGCCGGGCGATGGACCGCGTCGAGATCCGCGGTCCGGGAAAAGGCGGCGAACGCGTCCTCGGCCGCATCTCCCGGGGTGAGATCCTGAAGGTCCTCCAAGGGACCGCGGGGCCCGCCCTCGCCCCCATCGTCAAGACGCAGATGAAGAACGGTCCGGTAGGCAACCGTTACGACATCGTCATCCTCGGCGACGGATACCGGGCGAGCGAGGAGGCCCGTTTCTATCTCGACGTCAAGAACTGGATGGCCGACCTCTTCGGCAGAGAACCCTTCAAGACTTACAAGAGTTTCTTCAACGTCCACACGGTCTTCCGCGCCTCGGCCCAGTCCGGAGCGGATCACCCCGACCGCAAACCCCCGATCTACAAGAACACCGCCTACGACGCGAGTTACAACACCGGCGGAACCCCCCGCTGCCTCTACATCAAGAACGGGACCCTCGCCCGCGCCGACGCGGCTCTGGCGCCCGATGTCGAAGGGAGAATCGTCGTCTTCGTCAACGACTCCCGCTACGGGGGATGCGCGGGCACCTTTGCCGTCTCCTACAACGGAAGTTCCAGCCGGCTCGTGCAGAGTCACGAGTTCGGCCATTCCTTCGGCGGGCTGGCCGACGAGTATAGCTACGGCCGGCCCGGAACCTACCGCGGACCCGAGCCCCGCCAGCCGAATCTCACGAAGGACTCGACAGGGAAGACCAAATGGCCTCTTTGGATCGGGACGAACGGCATCGGGGCCTACCAGGGAGCCGGGTATTACCGCTACGGGCTCTACCGCCCGAAGCTCAACTGCCTGATGCGCGCCCTCTCGGCCCCTCTGTGCGAAATCTGCGTCGAGGAATGCTCGAAGAGGAACTACGCGAAAGTGAATCCGATCGAGAATCCGATCCCCTCCTCCTCCTCGCTCAAGATCTACAAACCCAGAACGAAGGTTTTCACTTTCACGAACCTGACACCCGGAGGGGGGACGATCACTTGGCTGCTGGACGGGAAGCCCGTCCAGCAGGGGGGCACGACGTACACGCTCCTCTCCTCGGGCCTGACGGCCGGGAACCACAGCCTCAAGGTCGAGGTGAAGGACAAGACGGCCTTCGTCCGCAAGGATCCCACGAAGACCCTCGTCCACTCCCGCACCTGGTCGCTCTCGGTCGTCGACCGGAGCAAGTTCCCCGACCTCGTGGTCTCCTCGATCACCGCCCCGACGAGCGCGCCGGCGGGGAGCACGATCAAGATCGTCACGGTCCTCTCGAACTCCGGCGGCGGTTCCTCGGGCCCCTTCCGGAGCGAACTCTTCCTCTCGAAGGACGCCCTGATCGGAACGCAGGACATCTACTTGGGGGCATCGACCGTCACCGGCCTCGCCCTCAACGGGACCACGACCATCACCAGGAACGTTGCGATCCCCCTCTTCGCCCTCCCGGGAACCTGGACCCTCGGAGCCTGGGTCGATCGGGCGAACATCGTCGAGGAACGGAACGAGACGAACAACAAGAGAACGGTCTCGTTGAATCTCGGGGCGTACACGGGTTGCCCGGCCAGTCCCGAGTTCCACATGCCCCTCGCCTATCCGACGAATTCCTACAAGATCTCGATCATCTCAGGTGGCACCGCCCGGCTCGACCTGACCGCCCCCTGTCGCAAGGGCGACTACTACCTCCTTCTCTGGTCGGGCAAGGGAACGAGCCCGGGGGTCCGCCTTCCCGGAAACCACCTCCTTCCGCTCAACTGGGATCCGGTCCTGACGCCCTTCGGGCTCGCGACCCTGAACCTCTACCCCTTCCGGGGGACCTTCGGGAAGATCGGGACCTCCGGACAGGGGCGGGCCGATCTCTTCATCCCCCCGGTCAAGATCTTCACCCCTTTGTCCACGCATTTTGCGGCAATCTTCTTCGACCCGGCCTTCCGCAAGGTCACCGGAACCTCGACGGCGGCGGCCCTCGGCCTCCCCTGGTGACGGCGCTCCTCCCCGCGGAAGAATCGTTTTTTCGATCTTTTCCAGCACCCCGGGGCTTCGGCTCCGTAGGATGCTTCGTCGACTTTCAGGACAGCCCCTCCCCCGCGGTTGGCGGGAATCCCGGCCTTTTTTCTTTTGGAGCCCTCGAGATGACCCCTTTCCTCCTCCCCTTCATGACTCTCGCCCTCTTCCAGGGCGACGCTGTGACCCAAAGCCCGACTCCCGCGACTCCCGTCCTCCAGGGCCGGGAGGAGACGCGACAGGACCCTGAACAGATCCTCCAGGAGGTCTCCGCCGCGATCCAGAAGAAGACCGCAGAGCTGCCCCGACCGAAGAACGGGGACAGCAAGGGAATCGCCGCCTACCGGAAGGCCGTCACCGAGGCCCAGAACGCCGCGGCCGCCGAAGCCCTGAAGAAACACGAGGAGCTGTTCCGCCGGCCCGAGGCGATGTTCGTCAAGGGGCGCCTTCTCCTCTTCTGCGAGAAATGGACGGAAGCCGTCAAGAGCTTCGTAGAGTTCGCCGGAGTCTCGAAGGACCCCGAGAAGAAGACCAAAGCCCTGCTCCTCGCCGCCCAGGTCGAAAACAGCATGGGCGCGGGCGCCAAGGCTGCCTCCAAGATCCTCGCCGGAATCGATCCCGACAATCTCCCCGCGAAGTTCAAACGCTACTATGACAGCTTCGAGCGGAGACTCGAGGCCGATCTCAAACGCGAGAAGCTGAACGGCCGCCCCGTCCCGACGATCGCGGCTTCGCACGTCCTGAAGGGACCCGCCCCCGACGAGTTCTCCCTCGACGCCTACAAGGGCAAGGTCCTCATCCTCGATTTCTGGGCGACCTGGTGCCCTCCCTGCCGCGGCGTCATCCCCGACCTTGTCGAGATGCAGGCCAAGTACGGCGATCGAGGGCTGCAGATTCTCGGCATCACGAAGTTCTACGGAAGTGGCATGGACTTCTCGGATCCCGCCTCGACGATCCCCCACGGCGGCAAGACCGTCCGCGGGCTCGACGAGGAGGCGGAGTTGAAGGTCAACGAGGCCTTCATGAAGAAGTTCGAACTCAATTACCCGATCGTCTTCGCCAAGGGGAACGTCGCCGGTGAGGCCTTCTTCGTCCAGGGCATCCCGACCCTCTTTGTGGTCGACCGCGAGGGTAAGGTCCTCGGGAGCGTCGTCGGAGGCGGGGAGGCCAACCACAAGAAGGTCGTCGCGATGGTCGAGAAGGCTCTCGGCCTCAAGACAAAGGATGGGGAATCCGGGGACTGAACCGGCTCCCCGGCCCGCTCGAGAGGGCGGGCCTTCGCTCAGACGGGACTCGCCCGGCGGGAGAACCTCCGGGTGAGACGCCTGAGACGCATGCCGGTGAAGCGATGGATCACCTCTAGCATGCGCAGGGCCGTGTCGGGGTGGGTCCTCTTCAGGAAGGCGAGCCCGTCACGCGACAGGGCGATCAGGCAGGTATCCTCGAGAGCCGCAATGTCGAGATCGTGAGGCAGCCCGATCAGGGCGGATACTTCGCCGAAGACCTGTCCCGCGCACGCGACCTCGACGGATTCGCCCCCTCCTTCTCGACCTCCTCCGGTCAGCTTGACAACCCCCGAGTGCACGATGAACAGGCTGCGGGCCTCGTCTCCCTGCCTCGCGAGAACTTCCCCGGCCTCGAGGCTGATCCGATGACAGACGCCGGCCAGGGCCAGGAGATCGAACTCCGTCATGCTTCGAAAGGCGGGGAAATCCCGCATCCTTTCGACGAGTTGCATCGTCAGGTCCATGACGAGTCGTCGCAACTGGCGCTGTCGGACAGCCGAAACCCTGGGGAAGGAAACCGCAATCTGGAACCTGGGTTCTTCGTAGAAATCCTCGGAAGGCACGACGCGGCTGATCGAAGCGCTGAGTTCCAGCTCGGGAGCCCCTTCCTCGATTCGAAACTGCAGAGTCAGTGGATCCCCTAGGAACAGGGCGCGGGGACTCGTGAACAACATCCCGCCCGCGGAGAGATTGCGGATCACGCAGCCGGGAACGAGGGTCCCGTCCTGCTGCCGGACCTTCACGGGCCTCGAGACGGCGACCCTTTGATCCTTCCTTGTCTTCGAAGTCATTCCCGCTCCGGACCGGTCAACTGAAATCGTAGAGGTAGGAGATCCTCTCCTTGTGCACGATCGCGTAGGAAAGGTTCTTCAGACACTCCACTTCCTTTCCCAGGTCGGGGTTGAGGCCCCGGACCTGACAGTTCTCCATGACGAAGAAGTTCTGTTCCAGGGCTCCGAGTTCATAGGCTTTCGGGCGGATCCATCCCGCCAGTTCCAGGTCGAGCGTTCCATGCACGAAGGCCCTGACCTTCACGCTCTTCTCGGACCTGTGTTCCCCGGCCAGGGCCTTCTGGTAGAAATCCCCTGAGGTCTCGACCAGCTCGTGGGCGAGGATCAGCTCATGCAGGTTGACATGCAGGCGCGGCGTCTGGATGACCTCGCCGCGATGGAGATCGAACATCATCACGTCGGTGACGGCGACGAAGAGGCGTGAGAACCCGTCAAGCATCTTCGACAGGCGGCTCAACTTGCCCTCCACCCTTCCCTTGATCAGGAAGGCGTCGGTCAACAACAGATCCTCAACCAGCGCGGCCGTACCCATATGTCTCGCCTCGTCCTTTTTTCTCTCCAGGCGCCTTCCGCCGGGAGAGGTCGTCCGTCAGATGCTTTCCGCAAAGGCCTCGAGCGCCTCCCCGGCTCCGTAGAAGGAACCGGCGACGAGAACGCCGAGTCCGTCTTCCCGCCCCCTCCCGGCCTCCTCGAGAGCGGCGGCGATCGACGGGAAGGCGCGGGCCTTCCACCCCGACCCCCGTAGCCCAGAAGCGATCCGGCAAGGGTCCTCGCAGCTCCGCTCGGCGAGCGGAGCCACGAGGAACCTATCGACCAGGGGGGAGAGCCGTCTCAAGCCCTCGAACCAGCGCTTGTCCCCCGCCACCGCGAAGACCATCGTGAAGCGACGGCCGGGCCAGTTCTCCTCCAGGTCCGAGGCCAGGGCTGCCAGGGAGCCGTCCGTATGGGCCCCGTCGACGACGAAGGGCGGGTCCTCGGCCAGGACTTGGAAGCGGGCGGGCGGCAGCAGGACGGAAAGCCGGCCCCAGGCCCCGGCCTGATCGAGGAGGGCCGGGGCCTCGGGACGCAGTCTTCGGAGACCCTCGAGAGCCAGGGCCAGACTCCTGCAATGACAGCGGGCGCGCAGGTCGGTCCGGAGCCTATATTCGCTCCCGTCTTCGAGCCGGAGCCTCCCTTCGAAGCCCCGCTCGCTCCGCTCGAGGGTTCTCCAGCCGAAATCCCGGTTCAGGACGCTCAATCGACAGCCGACCTCCGCCGCCCGCTTCTCGAAGACCCTGAGTGCTTCTCCCTCGGCTCCGGTCAGACAGGGCGTATCGGGCCGGAGGATCCCCGCCTTCTCGGCCGCGACCGAGGCGAGGCTGTCTCCGAGGATCCTCGTATGTTCGAGTTCGACCTGGGTCAGCACGCAGAGGTCCTTCGGAATCACGCTGGTCGCATCCAGACGTCCGCCCAACCCGACCTCGAAGACGGCGAGGTCCGGGTCTCCCTCCGCGAAGCGCAGCAGGGCCACCGCGGTCCAGGCCTCGAACCAGGTCTGCCCCTCAGCCAGGACCGAAGCCACCCTCTCGACGCTCTCCGCAAGATCGTCGAGAGGGCAGGGACGTCCCGCGAAGAGGATACGTTCGCTCAGGTCGCGGACATGGGGGGATAGGAAGGCGCCTGTTCTCCACCCGATCCGGTCCGCGAGGCCCGCGAGGAGCGAGACCACGGTCCCCTTCCCCTTGCTCCCCCCGACCTGGACCACCCGCCGCAGCCGGTGTTCGGGCGACCCTAGGCGCGCACAGAGCCCTTCGATCCCCGAGAGATCGAAGCGATAGCCCTTCGGGCGTTTTTTCCCCTCCCAGTTCGTCAAGGACGCCAGACGGGAAAAGGAGGATTCGAAATTCCGAGACATCGTCGGATCACCCGTTCTCTCGGGAGGGATGCGGGAAGTTCCCCGTTTCCTGGACCGGAAGACGGAGGGAAACAAGCGCGGACGGCCGATATATAACCCGGAACGGGGGAACGATGACGATCCACCACAAAGTCCGGGTCTTCGTTTTCAACTGGGAGGAGGGACGGATCCGCTACCTCCTCCTCAAGAAGGCCCCCAGCACCGAGCATACCTGGGGGCCGGTCGCTGGGCCCGTGAACCTCGGAGAGCATCTCCAGGAGGCTGCGGTCCGGGAGGTCCGGGAAGAGACGGGGATCCTGCGGCCGGTCCATCTCATCGATCTGGAACACACCCAACGCCTCGTGTTCGGAGACGAGGGGCTCGTCGAATGGGAGTTCGGCTACCAGGCCCCGGGGCCGACCCGGGCCCTCGAACTCGCCCCGAGCCCCGAGATCGTGGAATTCCACTGGCTGGATTTCGACCAGGCCTACGACCGCCTCGAAACCCCCGAGGACCGGACCGGTATCGTCCGCCTGCGGATGCGCCTCCAGGCGGGTTGAGGCGACGGATGCCCGGAGAGGGGCGCCGTGCTAGTTTCGGGCCCCGCATATGCCGGCTTCCCTCGACCCTCCGCCGTCCCTCCTCCTCCAGATCCTCTTCCTGGCCGGTGGGGCGCTCATGCTTTGGGGAGGGGCGGAAGCCATGGTCCGGGGAGCCGCCCGGATCGCCGTGCATTTCGGATTCTCCCCACTCCTGATCGGGGCGAGCGTCGTCGCCTTCGGGACCTCGGCTCCGGAATGGCTCGTCAGCTTCTTCGCCCGGCTCGAGGACCGGCCGACGATGGCCCTGGCCAATCTCCTGGGCTCGAACGTCTGCAACCTCGGGCTCGTCCTCGGGGCCACGGCCGTCATTCTCCCGCTCGGCGTCCGCCGCATCGTGCTCCGCAGGGAACTCCCCTACGTCCTCCTGACGGGCGTCCTATTCCTCCTGCTCTGTCTGGACGGCGTCCTGAGCCGGATCGACGGCGTCCTCCTCCTCATCTCCTTCGTGTTCATCTATACGAAGCTCGTCCTCCACGCCAAGAACCTTCCTCCCGACCTCCTCCCTGATGAGGAATCGGCCAGACTCGGAGACTCCACGACCCTAAAGGACGTCCTTCTGACCCTTTTCGGCCTGATCCTGCTGGCCGCCGGGGCGGAGATCTTCGTCCTCGGGGCGGAGGGGTTCGCTCTCGGGATGGGGATGAGCGAGGCCATGGTCGGGGCCACGATCGTGGCCCTCGGCACGAGCCTTCCCGAACTCGTGACCTCAGTCGTGGCCGCGTTGCGGGGTCACGCGGACATCTCCGCGGGCAACATTCTCGGGAGCAACCTCTTCAACCTCTGCTTCGTCGGAGGAAGCGTCTCCCTCATCCACCCCTTCCCGGTCGAGCCCGAGATCCTCACCTTCCATCTTCCCTGGGTCCTCGGAATCACGATCGCCGTCTGGCCCCTTTGCCTCCTCTCCGGCCCCTCTCCCCGGATCTCCCGCCCCGCCGGACTCCTTCTTCTCGCCTTCTATGTGTCGTATCTCTTCGGCAACCTCCCCTGACCCGCCCCGGCATGCTTCCTCGGATCGGATTCGACCTCGACCTCGACCACGACGGGCGGCGCTGGATCTACAAATCACCGGCGCGCTACGGGCGGGCCCTTCTCGAAGCAGGGGCCCTCCCGATCCCCCTCTTTCCCGGCGACCCTCGCCCGGCCCGGGAGATCCTGCGGGACCTCGACGGGCTGCTGATGACCGGCGGGGACGATATCCACCCGAGGGTCTTCGGAGCCGCTCCCGGGGACCTTCCGATGACTCTCCTCCCGGTCGCCCGGGAGCGATTCGTTCTCACCCTGGCCCAGGCCGCTCTGGATCTCCGGATTCCGACCCTCGCGGTCTGCCTGGGCTGCCAGGCCCTGAACCTGGCCGCGGGAGGGAGCATCTGGATCGACCTGGAGGGCGAGGGGGCGACCGAACTCGATCATCGGAACGGAAAGGTCCACCGCATCGATCCCGAACCCGGGGGGCTCCTCTTCCGTTGTTGGAAGGGAAAAAGCCCGCGCCTGCCGAGCCACCACCACCAGGCCGTCCGCGACCTCGGAGAGGGGCTGTCCCTGGAAGCCCGGGCCGAAGACGGCATCATCGAGGCCTTCGGCGGGCGGGATCATCCCTTCCTGCTGGGCCTGCAATGGCATCCCGAACTTCAGGGTTCCGACCCGGGTGGCCGGGATTTGATCGAACATTTCGTCCGTTCGGCCGAGGAACGGAGCGGACGGCGGAGGAACCGAGTTGCGCGACAAGATCCGACGAGAAACCCGTAGGAAACGGGGCATGCTCTCCCCATCGAGTCCGGGGATGCGCATCGCCGTCCTCCTCTTCGCCGCCGTCGTCCTGGGGACGATCGTCTGGGGCGGGCTTTCGCGCTTCACGAGGAAGAAGGAGGGGACGAAGGCCGAACCCCTGGTCCACAGTCCCCAGGTCCCGATCCCCGTCGTCGACAGGACCCTCCTGGCCCGGGTCAAGGACGAGACCAAGATCCAACGCTTCACGAACGAACCCGAGGCATACGAACACCTGCTCGTGACCGCGACCCGGATCGTGCCCGGAACCCTCCGCGCGATGGGGCTCCCGGAGGAGCCGATCCCTCCCGACACGATCCGAAGGAGTCCCGACCTGTGGCGGGGCAAGCCCCTGTTCTACGAGGGGGAGGTCGTCTTCCTGAAACCCCCGGAACCGATCCCGGGCATGCGGGATTTCCAGAGGACGGAAGGCCGTCTCCGAACCGACGACGGAGAAACGATTCTTTTCGCGGTCATCGAACCGATCCCCGAGGGGATCACCCTGGGAAGCTTCGCCCGTATCGAAGGGCTGTTCTTCAAGCTCCGTGACGAGAACTTCCCCGAGAAGGTCGAGAAAGCGCCTTTCCTCGTCGGTCCCGTCCTCCGGCGGGCGTTCCGGAAATTCCCCCCGGTGAAAGAGCTGGATCCCGACCTGCTCGCGACGATCCGCGACGGAACGGACCGGGAGGCCGAGATCATCGAGGACCTCCCCTTCTACCACCTCTGTTCATGGGTCGCGAACCGCCCCGACAAGAGCAAATGGCGCAGATCGCTCCCGGAAATCGAACGGGAGGACGCCGTCCACATGGTCCACGCCGACGGGACGATCCCGAGGGGAGCATCCTTCAAGATCGTTGCCGAACTCCTTTGGGTGCAGATCGAGGCCGCGGAAGCCAATCCCCTCCGGGTCGACTTCTGGACCAAGGCCTGGCTCTACCATCCGACGATCGGGACGATCTACGTCAAGATCCCCGGCCGGGTCTCCAAGACTGATTGGAAGACCGGGGACGATGTCGTCGTATTCGGAGCCTTCATGAAGCGATACCGATACGAGACGGGGGCGACGAACTCTCTCAGGCCCGGAGACCGTTACAAGGACGTTCCGTTCTTCGTCTCGGACGATCTCCTCCCCCTCGTGATCCTCGAGAACGAAGCAAACGTCATCTTCCGGGCAGCCGTGACGGGAGCAATCGCCCTCCTGATCATCATCCTCGGCATCCTCGTCATCAAGGACCACCGCGCGGACCAGGAACTCAGGCGCCACATCCTCGAACGGCGGAGGAAACGCCGTCGAGCCTCCATACGGAAGCCCCATTGAAGCCATGCATTTCGAACTCTCCTTTCCTCCCCGCGGAATCGGAAGGACCTGCGAGGTCCTCTGCGGGAAGGGGAGTCGGTCGTTGCTGTTCGAGCGCCTAGGGTCGGAAATGGGTGGACGCCCCCTCTACGTGCTCCTCGATGCGGAAGTGGACCGGCTCCACGAACGGACCCTTCGCGGGTTCAAGGAGACGGTGAAGAACCGCATCCGTCTCTGGCACCCGGTTCCGGCCGGCGAGGCATGCAAGGACTTCATGGTCCTCCCAGAAACGCTTCGACTCCTTTGTCGTTCGGGCTTGACCCGCGACGCCGTGATCGTCGCCTTCGGCGGCGGAGCGACGGGAGACCTCGCCGGCATGCTCGCCTCCGTCGCCCTTCGGGGAATCGAATGGGTCCACGCGGCCACGACCCTGCTCGCGATGGTCGACGCCGGGCTCGGAGGAAAATGCGCGGTGAACCTCCCCGAGGGGAAGAATCTCTGCGGCGCCTTCCACCCCTCGAGGATCCTTGCGGCGGATCCCGACTTCCTCCGGACCCTCCCGGCCGAGGAGTTCGCCTCAGGTCTCGGGGAAATCGCCAAGGTCGCGCTCGGACTCGATCGGGAACTCTTCGAACTCCTCGAGAACCTCCCTCCCCCCGGCGAACCCGGGTTTTCCGAGGCCGTTCCGGAGATCCTCGAACGCTGTCTCCGCGCCAAGGCCGCGATCGTGTCCGAGGATCCCTATGAGAGGGACGGAGGGCCGCGAATGAAACTCAATCTCGGACATGACCTCGGACATGCGCTCGAGGGCTGGGCTCTCTCCCGAAGCCTTCCCCTCAGGCACGGCACGGCCGTCGCGCTGGGCCTCCGCGAAGCGATCGAGACCTCGCAAGAAGCCTCCGGAGAATCCAAGAGACGCGCTCGGGCCCTCCTCGACCGTCTGGGACTCCCCAGGGTTCTCTCCGATCTCTTTCCCGATCTCGAGGAACCCCGTCCAGGCGATCTCGCCCCCTTCCTCGCCGTCGACAAGAAACGGCGATCGAGGGGCTCTTACCATGTCGAGTGGAGCGGACCCGGTTCCTGCGAGGTCCGCCGCCTCCTCTCCTGAACGGCCATCCCCCGCCGCCCGCTCCCCGGTCCTGGGGCGGGAACATGCTTCGAATCCCCGATCCCAACGGGGTTCTTCCCCTTCCTTCGGATCCGCCGGCCCCTCGCACGAAAGAGAGGGGATTCGATCCAAAACAAAAGGGAGTTCACCATGCATGTCACCTGGAAACCCATCTTCTCCGCCGCCCTCTGCTTTGCCCTCCTAGGTTGCGGAGGCGGCGGGAGTACGACGAGTTCGGCTACGACGTCCGGATCGATCATGATCAAGGACGCAACCTACGCGCAACTCGGTACCTTCAAGGTCACGTTCTCGAAGGGAGTGCTGGTCGGGGCTTCCGGCACGACCAACCACACCCTCTTCGACACGGCGCAGCAGGTGGACCTGCTGACCCTTCAGATCAACAGTAGCTTCCTGGCCAGCGGCGACATCCCCGAGGGGACTTATTCGGGAATGCTCCTCACGGTTTCGGGGATCACCGCGACGGACAAGAGCAACAATTCCCTGACCTTCGACGGGGCGGCGAACCTTCCCCAGGAAGTCCCGATGGACTTCGCGGAGCCTCTGACCGTCGTCCAGGGCACGCCCGTCGAGATCCTGCTCGACTTCGACGTCAAACGCTCCTACACGGAGACGGGTGCTACGACATTCTCGATGACGCCTGTCGTGAAACCGGATCCGGACCCGCCCGCCATGGAGATGGGCTCGATCGACGTGACGATCCTCTCGAAGGACAGCGTAAACGGGACCTTCCTGGCTCGCACGGTCAATCAACCCTACCGGACCTTCAAGGTGAAGGTCGCCAACACAGTCCCCTATGTCGTCAACTACACGTCGGTCTACCTGGGTACGGCCGACGTTCTCGCGAACCTGACGGTCGGAACGAAGGTGACTCTGGACGAGGGGAGGTTCATGAATGGAGTCTTCAATCCCTTCTTCATCATGAAGGGAGGGACCTCCTATCCCTCCAACTTCGCGATCTGCGGTGGAACCGTCACCTCCGTCGACACGACGAACAATCTGATCACCGTCACCCTTGACTTCGCCGACGTCGACATGACCTCGGGTCAGGTCATCAAGGCCAAGGCTCAAGCGAAGCAATCCTTCACCTTCGACTACAAGAACGACACGAACACGAAACTCCTCCTCTCCCGCTACGGAACCCAGACGACCGCCGCCGGGGATTCGGCCGCGGTCGGGATGTGGATCGGGTTCGGGGGAACCTACAACACCTCGACATCCCGGCTAGAGCCCATCCTCGGAATCCTGGAGTCCGACGCCGAGTACAACGGGACCCTCGCCTCGACGCCGACCAACGTCTCCGGAACGATCTGGTCGGTTTCCGTCACGAACCTTACCGCCAACGGCCAAAGCGTCCCGGATGCCACGTATTACTTCGACTCCTCCCTCGGGAAGATGTTCCGCGGCGGCGTTCCGATGACCTCGCTCGCCAAGAGCAAGGCGGGAGACGAGATCAAGTTCCGCCTCGGCTACAACCTCGCGAGAAGTCGCTACGAAATCTCGAAGGGGATCCTCGGGGTCAAGCGGGTCTACGTCCCCGCCTCCGCTCTCAACAAAGGTTCCATCACGGCGACGGGGGATCCGATCACCTTCAAGCTCCAGATCAGCGACAATCAGGCCCTGACGAATCTCGGGAAGACCTCCCCTTTCACGATGACCGTCAAGCTGCCGCTCTCGGCGAACGCCTTCTCCTTCGACCAGAAGACGAAGACGGGGAAGGACCTGAGCATGTCCTCGATGGTCACGACCCTCTCGGGCATGGCCTCGACCTCCTACATCTACATCGACGGCTACTTCGACTCCGGGACCGACACGTTCTACGTGGACGAGCTCTTCCTGGACATCCAGTAAACGAAGCGGGGAGGCGGGCGCGGGGAGATCCCCGCGCCCCGCCCTGGCTCCTCCGGGGTCAGGGACGCGGCCTCAAGGGCGCACGCCCTCCCGAAGAGCGTGGACGGCGGCCTCGACCCTCTTCCTCGTCTCCTCGGGTCCCAGAAGGAAGACGATGTCGAAGAGCCCCGCGCCGGCCGAAGTCCCGGTCAGCGCCGCGCGGAGCGGATGGACCAGGCGTCCGAACCCGATGCCGAGTTCCTCCGCGATCTCACGGGAGCGGGCCTCGAGGGCCTCGGCGGAGTCCCACACCGCGCCGAGGCGATTCAGCCAGGCCTCCATCCACTCCGCGGCCTCGGCATGCTTCGTCAGGTTCTTCCAGGCCTTGTCGTCGTAACGAATCTCGGCGGCCAGGAAGAATCCGATTTTCTCCGGAACCTCCGCTAGGGAGCGGACCCTCTCCCGATAACAGCCGACGATCGCCTCGAACCAGGCTCTTCGTGCGGCGATTTCGCTGGAGGAAGCGAGTCCCGCCTTCTCGATCCAGGGAACGGCCCGGTCGAGGATCTCCCCAGGCTCCATCCTGCGAAGCCAGACTCCGACGAGCCACTCGAGCTTCTCCTCGTCCAGCATCGAGCCGCTCCGGCCGACGTCTTTCAGGTCGAAGCGATCGATCGCCTCCTCGAGTCCGAAGACCTCGGTCTCCGCGTCGGGCGCCCAGCCCAGCCGAGCGAAGAAGTTGACGAGGGCCTCGGCCGGATATCCCGCATCCCTATAGGAGAGGAGGTCGGTCTGGGCCATTCGCTTGCTGAGCTTCTTGCCGTCCTTCCCGAGGATCAGGGGAAGATGAGCGAAGCGGGGGACGGGAAGCCCCAGGGCCTCCAGGAGGAAGACCTGCTTGACGGTGTTCAGGAGATGCTCCTCGCCGCGGATCACGTCCGTGATCTCCATGTCTGCGTCGTCAAGGGCCGAGCACAGATTGTAGAGGGGGCTTCCGTCCCGGCGCAGCATGACCCAGTCGTCGATCTGATCGAGACGGATCTCGACCTCTCCCTTGATCGCGTCCTTCAGGACGATCGTCCCGGATTCGGGCATCGCGAAACGCACGACGTAGGGCCGTCCCTCTTCCATGCGGCACCGGATCTCCCGGTCCTCGAGTCGGCGGCAACGACGGTCGTACATCGAGGCTCCCACCCGCTCCTGCATCCGTAACCGACCTTCCTGGACCTCCTCGGGTGAGCAGAAGCATCGGTAGGCCTTCCCCGATTCCAGGAGCCGATCGACCCGGTCCCGATATCCCTCGAGGCGCAGGGACTGGAAATACGGTCCATGGGGGCCGTCCTTCTCCGGGCCCTCGTCCCAGTCCAGGCCGAGCCATCGAAGGCCCTCCAGGATGTGCGCGAGACTCTCCGCGGTCGAACGCTCCCGATCGGTGTCGTCGATCCGGAGGACGAAGGCCCCCCCCTTCGAGCGGGCGTGGAGGTAGTTGTAGAGGGCGGTCCGCGCGCCTCCGATATGGAGAGGACCGGTCGGCGAGGGCGCGAAGCGGACACGAAGAGGAGTCGTCATGATGCGGGTCTCCGCGGCGGGTCAGCGTTTGTCGAGGCCGAGCAGCTTCCGGATCGCCGCGTCGCCGGCCTTGTAGACGTAGGGGGATTCGTCCTTCTGGAGTTTCTTCAGGGCCTCGAGGATGCGGGGCTCCTTGAGACCAAGGGCCCCGAGAGAGCGTGCGGCGCGCCAGCGCATGTGCTCGTCCTCGTCCTTCAGGGCCTCGAGGAGGCGGGGGACCGCTCCAGGGTCCCCGAGTTCCCCGAGCGCCTCGATCGAGGCCCGGCGCACGCGCGCGGAGAGGCCCCGGCTCTTCGCGACCAGGAGATCGAGCACCTTCCGGTTCTTCGACGCGATCCTTCCGAGCGCGATGACGGCCGCGACTCGTAGGTCCTCGTCGGGGGATTCGGCGGCCTTCATCAGGTCGGGGATGGCCGGGGCCGCGGCCCCGCCGATCCGATCGAGGGCCCGGGCCGCGTGGAGCCTGACCCCGGGGGCCTCGTCGGTCAGGGCCCGGCGCAGCACCGGCACGGCCGAGGCCGCGGCCCCCCCGGCCTCCCCGAAGGCCCACAGGATGCCGACGCGGGTCGAGGTCGGGAGTTCCTTTTCCATCGCCGAGGCCAGCCTCGCGAAGCCTTCCTCCCCGAGCCCTGCCAATGCCACGGAAGCCCAGAGGCGCCTGCCGGGTTCCCGGCTGCCCAGGATCCCCATGATCCGATCCATGTACGGAAGGCATGCCGGTCCGAGCCTCTTCAGAGCATAGGCCGCCTTCTCCTGAACCCTGACGTCCCCCTTCGCGAGAGCTTCGAGGATCTTCGGAATCGCCACCTTCGCGGACGGGCCCACGAGTCCGAGGGCGTCGAGCGCGGAGAGTCTGACCGAACGGTCCTCGTCCTCGAGCGCCTTCACGAGGTCGGGCACCGCGCCCGCCGCGCGCTCCCCGAGCTTGCCGAGGGAGTAGGCGGCCGCCCCCCGGACCTTCGACCGGCGGTCCCGGAGGAGTGCGCGAAGCCTTTCGGCGACCTCCGGGACCCCGGGCCCCGTGTTCCCGAAGATCTCGCAACAGTCGAGCAGGAGCGGGGTGTCCTCCTCGCGCTCCTTCGAGACCTCGAGGAGCCTTCGGATCGCAGGCCCCCCGATCCGGACGAAGATCCCACCCAGCATCGAGCGGAGATCCTTGTCGCCGTCGAGAAACGCCCCGATCAAGGCTTTCACCTGTGCGGGGGTGGTCGGGCGCACGTCGCCGAGCGCGGACAGCGCGAAACTGCGCCGCGAGGGTTCCTCTCCCTTTCTCGTCCAGGGAATCAACCGGGGCACGATGGCCGGTCCGAGGGCCCCGATCGCCTTCGACACGGCGTTGCGGACCTCGAGCTTGGGGTCGGTGACATGCTTCAGGAGGGCGTCCGCGGCGGGAAGGGCCTTCGGCCCGAGATAGCCGAGCGCGAGGGCCACGCCTTCGCGCACGAGAAAGGAAGGGTCTTCCAGCATTTCGATCAGGGCCGGAATCTCCTTCTCGGGCTCCCGCGTCATGAAGAGGGAGACCGCCGCGGCCAGCCGACGGACCCTCGCATTCGGGTCCTTCCGGAGTTTCCGGATCTCCGGGAGGAACTTCCGCGCCGGCTTCCCGATCTTGTCGAGGAGATCGAGGGCATTCCCCCGGATCTCGTAATGCCCGTGCTTCAGGAGGGCGCCGATCGAGTCGACCCTTCCGGCGAGCTTCTTCGGGTTCAAGCGGAGAACCTCGAAGAGGAGGACCTTGAGTTCCAGGGATTCCCCGGGATCCTCGAGCCGTTCGAAGATCGCGGGGAAGGCCCGCTCCCCGAGCCTGCCCAGATCCTCGATCGCGGGGGTCCGGATTCGAGGATCCCGGGCCTCCAACCTCTCGATCAGGAGGGTGGGATCCTGAGCGCGGAGGGCGGGTCCGGCGAGGCAAAGGAGGACGAGGGCCCGAAACGACATCCACGTGTTCATGATCGCCAGTTTTCGGAGGGGGGGCGGCCCTGTCCATACCCGATGCCCGGAACCCGGCCCCGCCGCTCTCGATTCGGCGTGGTCCCGATCCCTCCCGGGGTGATGCCTTCCCTCGGCCCGCGGATCCCCGCCCCGCCCGCGGGCGTCAACGCAGGGCGCGCCAGCGGATCACGAGGCTCGGTGTCTCCCCATCCTCCCCGAGGATCGTCCGCTCGAAGGGCAGGCGGGGGCCACCCGGCCGGACTTCCCTCCAATCCCCAAAGAGGATTCGGCGCCGGAGCCCTCGGCGCTCCATCTCGAGCAGGAGAGGAAGGCCGGTCTCGGGGTCTAGGTAGAGGTCGTAGCGGTCGGCGGTCTCGACCTTGCGCCGGGGATCCGGACCGAAGACCTTTCCGAGCCCCCCCCGGCGCGAAAGCACGCGGATCCTCGAAAAGTCGCGCCCCATCAAGCGCACGGTCTCCCCGGCCTGCACCTGGAAACGACTGCGGTCCCGGAATCCGAACGGGAACCGCAGGAGGAGCCCCCAGACCTCGACCTCGGGTCCGAGGGTCTTTTCGAGATCCGGACGGTCGACGCCCGAAGTCCTCGCCCAGGTCCGGCCCCCGTTCTTCCCGAAGGACAGGCGCTCGTCCCAATCGATGCGGTCGCCTCCGTCGGTCCCCTGGAGTACGGCCTCGTGCACGAAGCGTTTCGTGAAGATCTCCTTCCCGCTCTCGTCCAGCCCGCTTAGATCCCGGCGGATGCGCAGCCGTCCGAGCGCCCTCCAGGCGGCGAATCCGCCGATCCTCCCGAGAACCTCGTCCAGGGCGTCACCCTCGCGTCCCGACTCGACCTGCGGATCTTCGGAGGGGCCGATGCCCGAGGGGGCGGCGGGAGGGAGAAGGGCGGGGGCGGGTTTTCCACCGAGCCGGGCGCGCAATCCCTTTCCCGGTTTCAGGCGGCCCGGGCTCTCCTTGCGGCTTCCCGGCGAGGAGGAAGGCCGGGGATCGGCGGAGTCTTTGCGGGGAGTCCGGGGCAGATCGAAGGGGGCCGGCGGATCGACCTTGTTCTCGAGAGAGCGCCTCGGAAGGACTCGCGACCTGGGCGCCGGGGAGGATCCCCGAGGAGCGGGGGCGGGCCGGGAAGCGGGCTCGACCGGACGGGCCGGGTCGGGCCAGACCTCGGGTTCCTGGGCCTCGAGGCCCGAGGCCAGGCAACAGAGAAGGAGCGGGAGGATCGCGCCGGATTTGGGCATGTCGTACCTCGGCGGCTACCCTGGAACAAACCGGGGAGCGCGTGGTTTCCCCCGTCTCATCGGCAAGATCGGGTCTTGAGTTGAATCGGAGCCTCATGCGGCGACTCTCCTTCCCCATTTCGGGCCTCCTCCTGGCGGCCTGCGCCGGAACCCCCGCGGGGGAGAAGGCCTCCGAACCCCAGGGTCCCCCCCTTCCCGAGGTCGAGGTCCGTGCCCGGCTCGAGAAAGGCCGCACGATCGGGCTGCGCTTCGACCTCCCGGGGGTTCCGTCGAGGCGGCTCCGCGCCCTCGAGGCCTGGGTCGGGGAGGCCCTCGAACAAAGTCCGTACTTCGATTTCGACCTGCGCGGGGAGCACGGGACCACCCTCGTCCTACGCGGCGAACTGCCCTCCCTCGGCAGGACCGAGGGAAGCCTGACGACCGGTCTCGTCCGCGAGGGGGCGCCTCCCCTCCCGCTGCGGGGAGTGCGCTTCGCGGGAGACGACCTGTGCCTCGCCCTCGACCGCCTCTGTCTCGAGACCCGGCTGGCGCTCGGCGAACCCCCAGACTCGGTCCGGAAGGAACGACGTTCCTGCGCCGTCCTCGTCAGCGAGGACGAACGAGTCGCCGAGGCGATCGGACAGGCCTGGACCCTGATCGGCCGGCGCAGGCTCGCTCTCGCCTCGGCCCGGCTCCAGGACGCCCTAAGGCGCGACCCGACCTGCGCCCTGGCTCTCTCGATGGCCGCGGGACTCCGGATGGATCTCGGGCTTCCGAAGAAAGCCCTCGAGCTCGTACTCCGGCTCCGGGAGTGCGAGGGCCGCGCCTCTCCGCGCGCCCTCCACCGCGCGGGCCGGATCTGGCTGATGGCGGGCCGCAACTACGAGGGGCTCCTCGAACTGGCCGAGAACGACGCGCGGGACCGCCCCTTCGATCCGCAGATCCGCTTCACCGCTCTCCTCGGGCTCTCGATGCTCGGCCGCTACGAGGAGGCCCTCCCCGGCCTTCGCGCCCTCGTCCGGAGACTTCCCGACTCCCCCGGGGTCCTCTTCTGCCTGGGGCACGCCTTCCTGGCCCTCGGACGTCTCGACGAGGCCGAGAAGCTCCTCCCCGCGATCCGTCTCCATGTTCCTCCTGCCAGCACCGCCCGCTTCGAGATCTGGCTCCGCTTCGCCCAGGGACGACACGAACTCGTCGAGAAGAAGCTCTCCGAGCTCGTTTCGAACCTCGGTCGCGGTTCCCCCCGCGCCCTTCTCCAGACCCTCTCGATGCAGGCCTCCCACGCCCTTTTGAGGCGCCGGGACGACGAGGCTTCCCGCATCCTCTTCCGGATCCTCGAATCCTTCCGGGCTCGACCCTCCCTTCTGCTCGAGGAGCACCGACTCCTTCTCGACACCGTCTGGACCCTCGTCCGGCTCGGGAAAGCGGAACCCGCGTCCGAGATCCTGCGGCAGGTTTCTCCGCCGCGATCCGCCAAGGCCGCGGAGAGGGGTCCTTCCTTCGTCGCCTACGCGCTGTGTCGTCTCGCCCTAGGGCGCGACGTCCCCGCCCGCGCGATCGAGGAACTCGATTCGATGGGCCTCTCGACCTGGAAGGCCCGCCTCCAGGCGGCCGATCGGATGCGGCGCGGACAACCCCGCCTCGCGCTGACCGCCCTGCGCGCGGCCGAGGCCCGGAGCGAGGACCCGGCCCTCGTCTGGGAGATGGTCGAGGCCTGGAGGGCCCAGGGCCGTCTCGACGCCGCCCTCCCCGTCCTCCGCGACCTCGTCCGCGCCCTCGCCCGCCCTCGGATGGATCTCCCCCATCGCCATCCCCTCGCCTCCCCCGCCCTCGCCTTCATGTATCGGGAAGCCCTTCTCGCCCTTTCCCCACGCTGAGCTCCGCGTCCTCCCTCCCCGTCCTTCGCTTCTCTCTTTCAACCGATCCCCCTCCCTTCCCCGGCGCCCTCCTCCCGGAAAGCGGGGGGATTCGGGAGATCAAAAGGCCTGAAGAAGGTGAAGGCCGTTGTAGAGGGCGTGGAAGATCATGCCGGGAATCAGGCTCTTCGACCTGAAGCGGAGGTGGCCGAGGTAGAAACCGATGAGGAGGATGACCGGAAGGACCGGGGTGAGGCCGTGCGCGACCATGAAGGCGACCGCGGTGATCCAGATCCCGTGCGACCTTCCGTACAGGGCCGCGATCCTCCCGAGGAGGAGACCGCGGAAGGCGATTTCCTCGAAGAAGGCGGGAAAGGCCGCGAAGGAAAGGTAGGCGAGCCAAGGCCCGATCCTCCTCGAGGTCTCGAGAATGGGCTCTTTCAGTCGCAGGTCTTCGTCGAGGAAGCCGACCAGGCCCTGGATCAGGACGGCGAGACCCAGGGCGATCAGAGTCGCGACGGCAACCTCCGAGACGAATCCCCATCGGAAGCGGCGCAGGGGAGCGAAGCTGTATTCGGGCCGCCGGAGGCACGCGAGGAAGACGAGGATCCCGATCAGGGGTTGCCCCAGGAAGGTCGCCAGGTATTCCCTTCCCGGAGGAAGAAGACGATAGAGAAGGAACGGGACCAGGAAGAAGGGCCCGAGAACGAAGGTCAGGTCGAGGATGACCTCACGCAACCATTTCCTCCGATCGTCCTCCCGGGCGTCCTCGAGGGCCCCTTCCTCGAGAGCCGCGTCCAAGCGGATCGAGGTTCCATCGATCGGGATCTCGCCCGGACCCGGGCGGGAGATCGGAGCGGACAGGGGGCCCGAAGACGGGAGTCGAGGGACCCCGATCCAGGTTCCGCAAACGCAACGAAGCTTCGCGCCCGCCAGTTCCGCGAGGACGCGCCACCGGACCTCGCAGGAAGGGCATCGGAGATCCAGGCCGTCCCCGGCCTCGACCCGCACTCCGGGAGGCCAGAAGCGGACCTCATCCTCGGGAACGGGGAGTCCGGGACCCTCCACCGACTACTCTCCCTTCCTTCGGGGCTCCCGAGCCAGGAGACGGAAGCGCACGGCCCCGATCCTCGGATGCATCAGGGCCCTGAAGGCCTCCCGCGACTCCCAGGGAGGAGTGCAGAAGATCCGCCGGGTCTCCAGGGCTTTCCCGCGTTCGTCCTCGAGGACGAGCCAGAAGCGCCCCTCGCTCACGAGCTTCCGGTAGGCCCTCTTCCGCTCGGGATCGGAGACTCCGGTCAAGTACTCGTCGAAGCCCTTTTCGCTCGCCCCGAAACCCTTCTTCCATTCCCCGATGAACTCGTTCCTCGAACCCGCCCTCTCGACCGTGATCTCCAGGTCTCCCGCGAAGGGTCCCGCGTCGAGTTCCAGGTCCCCGGGTCCGGTCCCGAAGAGGGTCTCGAAATAGCCCCTCTTCCACGCGAGACCGACCGAGGCCGCGACGATGAGAAAGGCGATGCTCCCGGCCCGGAGAACCTGCCGGCGGTTCCAGGAGGGGAGTCTCCGCCGCTCCGGATCCCGGGCGAGGTCCCCGGCGTCCACCGGACGCCGCCTCCGGATCACGTGGACCGTCCCTCGGTCCGGCACGTAGAGGAACTCGTCGGTCTCGCTTTCGCCGACCATCGTGCAGCGCAGGGTCGATTCGAACCCCGCCGCCGAGCCCCGGGATTCGGGAAGCCTCGCGAGGATGCGCCTGAGGAGCTCGATCCTTTCCGGCTTGCAGACCCTGGGTTTCAGGATCCGATCGTCGGCCAGAAAGGTGAATCGATTCCCCTCGTAGCTGAGGAGGAAATCCCCGAGTCCGAGGTGCCGGATCTCGGCCGACAGGATCTCGAGGTCCAGCGGGTCCTCCCCGACGATTCCGCGGAACACGCCGTCGAACCACCCGTACCTCCAATCGGGATCCCGAAGCTCTTCGAGAGCCGGTTTCTCACGATCGAGATCCGGAGCCATCGGCGCTCCTCAGCTCGAGGCCGCTTCCCCGAGGAGTCCATGAACCTCGGAGGCCCGCGTCCACTCCTCGAAGGCCGGACACCAGACGAGGGTTTCCGTCGAGATCTCCCCGCGCCTCGATGCTTCTAAGATCGCCTTCCAACGCATCGGTCCGACGCGCTCTTCCCCCTTCGCATAGAACCAGCCCTCTTCGGGAAGACCCTTCGGAACCCGGGAGGGAAGGAGCGGGGGAGGGAGAGAGCTTTCAGGAAGGCTTCCTCCCCCCACGGCCGCGATCGGCTTCGTATCCAGGCCGAGAGACTGGTCATGCACGTCGAGACGCTTCTCGACATGGGAGAAACGCTGATCGGCGCTCATGCGGTCGCTCTTGACGATCTCACGGAGCCTCCGGTTCTCCCGCACGATCCTCTGGAGCCTGCGTTGCTCCTGCTTCAGATCGGGAAGGACGAAGAGGAGCAGGAGCCCGAAAATGGTGAAGAGGCAACCGATGAAAAACCAGGCGACGAAGCTGCGTCCCCGCTGATTCGCGAGCGCCGCGCAACCGAGGCCGAAGGCGCCGTAGATAAAAAGGACGATCCAGTTGTCTATCATCGGGGACCTCGGGCATTGGGTTCGGTTCGAGACCGGAGATCGAGGAGAGCCGATTCGATCTTCGTCGGAGCCATCGAGTCTTGATCCGTTCAAGCGAAGAGGACGAGCCTGAGGTCGGCGACCTCCCGAAAGCCCGCAGCCTCGTAGGCCCGCAGGGCGCGCTCGTTGTCCCGGCCCACGTGGAGACCGACTCGGGGATGGGTTTCGAGGCATTCCGCCGCGGCGGAAGCTACGAGCCTCCGGGCGAATCCCCGCCCTCTGGACTCGGGTCGAGTATACACCCCTTCGATCAGCGCGCCGTGGGGCCCCCGCTGCCCGATCTCCAATTTGGCGACCGGAACCCCCGAGACCTCGGCGAGGCGGGTCCGTCCCTCGAGCATCCGGCGCTCGATCTGGGCGCAAAGGCCCCGACGATCGACCCTTCCGGGGTCGATGCCGAGATCCTCTGCGTTGAGGCGCAGGTTCGCCTCGACCAGCCAGGCGAGGTCGTCCGGCTGGGCCGGGCGGATCGGGAGGGTCTCCCCGAGAGGATCCCCCCTCGAGACGGCCAGGAAGGGTTGGGAACGCAGAAGACGGACCGGCAGCTCGGCCTGGAGCCTCAGGAGGAGGATGGTCATGGACTCGGGGGGGCCCAGGCCGATGCGCGGGCTCTCCCGCTCGGCGAGGATCTCCGGGGCGAAGGCCGAGGCCGCGGAGGGGTACCCGGGCCCCAGGACGAAGAGGCGCTTGCTGCCGAGGAAACAGAGCCCCTCGAGCCCCCCTTCCCCGTAGGCGGCGAGGAAACGGCCCTCGGAAACCGGCTCCCGTCGATGCGGAAGCCGGGAGAAGGACGGCCGCTCCCCCTCGAGGGCGGCTTCGAGGAGGTTCGCGAGGAAGAGGTGGGATGGGTCCCGGATCGCATCCCAGGACAGGACGGCGGGAATGTCCGAGGGTTCGAGTCGCCGGACCACCGTCATCCCCACGGCCTCCCTTCCCGGGAGCCGAGACCGCCCGGCTTCCGAAGCAGGACGAGCCTGTTCGTGTTCGTCCCCTTCCGGTTGTTCTCGACGCCCCAGCAGTTCGAGGTCTTCGTGAACTCCTGGAGGTTGACGAGCACGCTGACCGGTTCGAGACCCGCGGCCGCGGCGGCGGGAAGGATGGATTCCTCGAGTCTGATCTTGCCCCCCCTCACTTCTCCGACCTCGAAGACGACCCAGCCTCCGGGAAGGAGGACGCGGACAAGGGCGCGGAAGACCTCCATCATCTTCCCGATCCATTCTCCGAGACGGGACGGGGTCGAAAGCCGCCGGCCGATCGCCTCGGCGTCGAAGCCGTTGAACCAGCAACGCAGCCAGTTGTCCTTCGCGTAGTCGACGACGTCGAGGAAAGGGGGAGAAGTCACGACGAGCCGGACGGAGGCGTCCGGCAGGCTCTCGAGGGCCGCCGCGTCCTCGGTCAGGAACCGGGCCCGCGCGGCGACGCGGCGCAGGCCTTCGAGGACCTCGGCGTCCAGGCCGCGGCGGAGGGAGCGGCTCTTTCTGGCCATGAGATCGAGAACGTCCTTAGGCTCGGGCCTCAGTCCCCGGCGTTCGTTCAACTTCCGCTGGGTCTCGATCGAGACCGCCTGGTTCGGAGGCATCGTGCGCACCGAGAAGAAACCCGGCGAATGCCCGCTCAGCCTGTTCGTCGCGATCATCCGGAGCCAGCGGTCCGTCCGGTCGAGGCTCCCGCTCTTCTCCCCTTCGAGGAAACGCGACCGCAGCGCGCGAAGGAGGCCCAGGGTCACCGGGTGATAGAAGACCTCGAGGTCGGGCTCGTCCGCATCGGGTCCGGGATCGACGAGATCCCGCCGGTAGAGGGAGAGCCTCTCCTCGACCTCGGACTCTTCCGGGGGATCGAGCCGTGGCTCGCAGAGGATGCGGGCCAGCGGATTGAGGTCGTTGCCGCAGGGGACACGTCCGAGCAGCGCGGCCTCGATCAGGGTCGTCCCCCGTCCCATGAACGGATCCAGCACGAGATCGCCGGGTCTCGACATCCTCCGGAGGAAGAAGCGGGGGAGTTCGGCCTTGAAGCAGGCACGGTAGCTGATCTCGTGCAGGGAATGCCCCCCGCGTTGCCGGGCCGGCCAGAGTTCCCGCCAGACCCTGGGAATGCGCCTCCCCGCGACCTCGAGCCAGTCGACCTTCGTCTCGGCCCTCGTCTTCACCAGCGAAGCTCTCGGGCGTCGAAGACCGGACCGTCCACGCAGGCCTTGGCGTAACGAGCCCCCTCGAAACGGTCCCGCCCCCGAACCTCGACGCTGCAACCGTTGCACACCCCGTATCCGCAGGCCATGACGGTCTCGAGACTGACCATGCACGGGAGGTCCCGGTTCCGGCATTCGGCGGCGACCGCGGCCATCATCGGCTCGGGGCCGCAGCAAAGGACCGGGGCCTCTCCATCGAGCGCATCCTCCCCGACGAGCCTCCGGTAGAGGTCCAGGACCGTGCCCCGGCTTCCCAGGCTTCCGTCGTCGGTCGCGAGCCTCCAGTCGACGAGGCCTTCCTCGAACTCCTCCCGGCCGACCAGGGCCCTCGCGTTCCGTCCTCCGTAGAGGAGAGGGATCGGACCCGCCCCGGCGGCGGCCCTCTCCCTCGCCCAGAGGAGGAAGGGGGCGAGGCCGACTCCGCCGGCCAGGCAGACGGGTTCCTTTCCGCCCATTGGCGCCGGGAAGCCTCTCCCGAGAGGTCCGGTCACCCGGACCCTGGAGCCCGGGGGGGCGGAGGTCAGAGCCGCCGTGCCGGGGCCGACGACCTTCACGAGGAAGCTCCCCCTGCCGAACACGGGGCCCTCCTCCCGGACCTCCCCGGTCGGTTCCCGGAGATCGAAATAGGAGAAGGGTCGCGGCAGCAGGCAGGGCCAATCCCGCACGAGGGAGAGCATCGCGAAGGCCCCCGGACGGACCGTCGGGAAGGGACCCTCGAGTTCGAGGACGAAGTCCTTCTCCCCGAGGCGGCGGACTTCGCACAGGCGATGGACCCGGACCTCCATGCGGGCGAGGATACGCCTTCGCCCCCGGAGAGACAGCACCGGAGACCGGATGCCCGACATGCTTTCCCCCTTCGTCCTCGGCCCCCTCGCGGGCGCGCTGATCGGATACCTCACGAACACGATCGCGGTCCTCATGCTGTTCCGGCCGCACGGGAAGAAAGGTCCGTCGGTCCTCGGACTGCAAGGCCTGATCCCGAAGCGCCAGGCCGCCCTCGCGAAGAAGATCGGAGAGGTCGTCGGAACCCATCTCGTCGAACACGAGGACCTCGCCCGGGCCTTCGCCGGGATCGACCTCGAACCCATGATCCGGGAACTCCTCGACAAGGCCCTGGGGGAGAAGGTCCGGGAACTGGCGGCCCTGCCGATGATCGGGGCCTTCCTGACCGAGGAGCGGATCGCCGGTATCCGGGACGGGATCGCGGCCGCGGTCGCGAAGGATCGGGAGACCTTCCTGGAGCACCTGGAGGCAGGCCTCGAAAAGGGCCTCGACGTCCCGCGCATCGTCGAGGCCAAGGTCGCGGCCTTTCCCGTGGAGAAACTGGAGACCCTCGTCCTGGAGGTCGCCCGCCGGGAGCTGCGGGCGATCGAACTCTGGGGGGCGGTCCTCGGCGCCCTGATCGGGCTCGTCCAGGCCTTCCTGCTCTCGGGCACATGAGCGGGCCTTCCGGAGACGATCGGAGGAGGACGGGGGCCCGAGGATCCGAACCCGTCCCCGCGGCCGGGGCCCTGCTCTTCCACCCCTCGGGGGACGGGCCGCGCTTCCTCCTCCTCCGGAACGCCCTGCACAAGAGCTGGGGGTTTCCGAAAGGTCACGCCGAAGAGGGCGAGAGCCCCCTCGAATGCGCGCGCCGCGAGGTCTCCGAGGAGACCGGGGGGCTCCCCTGGACCAGGATCGAGGGTTTCCGCGAGGAATGCCGCTATCTCGTCCCCGGCCGACATCCGGACCGGGGCGGGAGACCCTACGAGAAGCGGGTCGTCTACTTCCTGGGCAGAGTGGATCCCGAGGATCTTCCCCTCCTCCGCCTCTCGGCGGAGCACGACGACCATCGCTGGCTCCCCCTCGAAGAGGCCCTGACTCTCTTGGAGCACCGGAACCTCCGCGATCTCCTCCACGAGGCGGTCTCCCGCCTGCGTTCCTCCGGGACTTGATCCCCCGGGCCCGTTACGGATCGCCGCCGGAGGCCTATCCTCTGCACGATGAAGATCCCCGGTCCGATCCTCCTCCTCGCCCTCCTCCTTCCCGGGCCCGTCCGGGCTCAGGGGGGAATCCCAAAACGCAACGCGAAGCCCAGGGACCCCTTCAAGGCCCCGTTCCGCTTCTTCGTCCCCCGCTGGAGCATCGAGCTGAAGGGAGAGATCCGGGCAGTCCTGGAGGAGGCCAAGGTCCTCGAACGGATCTGGAGTTCGGCGAAGGACCGCGCCTTCGACGAGGAAGGACGACCGACCTGCAAGACAGGGGGCTTCGAGAAACGGGTCGCGGCCTTCCGGGCCCGCTTGGGGACGATGGCCGGCCACCTCGGGCTCGTACTCCGCGACCATGTCCGCACCGACTGGCGGAGAGCCGCGCACTTCGCCTCGTTCTTCGTCCCCAGGGTCCAGGACAGCCTGGATCTCTTCAGCTACCTTCCCTACGAACCCGATTTCGGCGCGCGCAGGACCGCGATCCCTCGCATCCTCCCCTTCCTCCGCGCGCAGGCGGGACGCCGCGGGGAGAACGGGAAACTCCGCTACAGCTTCGATTACCAGCCCTATGTCGACCTCTGCCGCGTCCGCTGGACTCCCGACCGCAGACTCGCCTTCCGTGTTCTCGGGACTCTCGCGAAGGCCGATCGAGACTCGGTGGCCGAGGCCGCCCGGTTCCTGAAACCATGGATCGAGAAGGCCCTGGTCTCCGGAGACAAGAGTCCGCGCCGCGAAGTGGTCCTGTTCCTGAACGCCCTCGACCCCGACGCCAGGATCCCCTCCTCCCCCGAAGAGGCCGTCGCCGCCTACCGCGGACTGATCCGCAGGCTCTTCCCCGACATCCTCCTGAAGGACGGCCTTTGTGAAATCCGCCCCGGCAGGGATCGGGACCGGCTCGTCGAAGTCGGGAGGGAATGGATCCGCAGCGGCAAGGTCGGTTTTCGAGACCAGGTTTCCGTCGAGGGCTCCCCCCTCGGCGTCGCCTATGGCCTGCGCCTTCGCAAGATCCCCGAACCCGTGGACCGACTCGGCCTTAAAGAGGGGGACCTGCTCACCGCCCTCGACGGCCAGCCCATCCTCTCCCCCGAGGACCTGCTCACCGCCCTCGAAGCCAGACTCCGCGCGGGCGCGAGGAGCCTGGTCCTCGAATGGATCGATGCGAAGGGAAAACGGAGGGCCCGCCGTTTCCTCCTGTTGCGCGACTGAAACACACAGACGCCGTCTTCCGAACGACGCATCCCTTGCGGGGGGGAAGATCGCGTTCCAGACTCTCGTCCTTCCGACGAACGGCCCCCTCGGGCTCGACCTGAGCAACGGTCTCTTCGCGACCCTCGGCCGCTGAACGCCGTCCGCCCCACCGGCGGGGAAGGAAGCAAGCATGTCCGTCCGTTCCGCGATCCTTCCGATCGCCGTCCTCGTCTTCACCGCATCGGGGAAATCCGCTCCGGGACCCCTTTCCACCGGGGAAATCCGCCTTCCCCGGATCTTCGGGGACCACATGGTCCTGCAACGGGACCGTGAAGTCCCGATCTTCGGGAAGGCGGATCCCGGCGTGGAGGTCCTCGCCTCGATCGACGGCAAGAGCGTGAAGACGAAGACGGGCCCCGAGGGCCGCTTCACTCTCCTTCTCCCCGCGCACGGCGCGGGGGGGCCCTTCAACCTCGAGCTGCGAACCTCGACGGGAGCGGCTCTCGTCCTTCACGATCTCCTCTTCGGAGAAGTCTGGCTCTGCTCAGGGCAGTCCAACATGACCTTCGCGCTCCGCAAGGCGAAAGGAGGGGCGGAAGCGATCGCCGGGTCCGAGGACCCGGAGTTCAGGCTCTTCACGGTGAAACGCGAGGCCTCGATGCGACCCCGCTCCGACTGCGAGGGAGAATGGGTCCGGGCCGGTCCCCGGACCGCTCCCGGTTTCTCCGCCGTCGCCTTCTTCTTCGGCCGCGAGTTGCGCCGCGCGCTCAGAGTTCCCGTCGGACTGATCCACGCCTCCTGGGGGGGGACGGCCGTCGAGGCCTGGACGAGCCTTCCGAGCCTCGAAGGGGAGACGGGTGCCCGCGAGATGCTTAGGCGATGGAAGACGATCGACGAACGCTGGCCGGCCCGCAGAAAGGAGTTCGACCGCAAGCTGGCGGCCTGGAGGCTCGCGGTCGGTGAGGCCCGGAAGAAGGGGAGACGCCCCCCGCGGAAGCCCCGCCCCCCCTTGGGTCCCGAGGACAAGAACCACCCCGCCGTCCTCTACAACGGAATGATCCATCCGATCCGCCCCTTCGCGATCCGCGGGGTCATCTGGTACCAGGGAGAACGCAACGCCTCCAGGCCCTCGGAATACCGCGCCCTCTTCCCCTTGTTGATCCGGGATTGGCGGCGCCTCTGGTCCCTGCCCCCCTTCGCATCCCCCGGGGACCGGATCCGCCGGCCGCGGACCTTTCCCTTCCTCTACGTCCAGCTCGCCGCCTTCGAGGCCGGTTCCAGGGATTGGGCCGAACTTCGGGACGCCCAGGCCTCGGCCCTGTCGCTCCCCGAGACCGGCATGGCCACCGCGATCGACGTGGGGAATCCGAGGAACATCCACCCGATCGACAAGGAAACGGTCGGCCATCGCCTCGCCCTCCTCATCCGCGCGAAGGTCTACGGAGAACGCGACCTCGTCTGCACCGGGCCCGTCCTTTCCGGAGTGAAACGCAAGGGGAAGACCCTCGTCCTGAGCTTCCGGTCGATCGGCTCAGGCCTCGTCGCGAAACACCTTCCGATGACCGGTTTCGAGATCGCGGGCCGAGACCGGCGATTCCGCAACGCCGAGGCCCGGATCGAGGGAGACACGGTCGTTCTCACAGCCGAGGGGTCGGCCCGCCCGAAGTACGCCCGCTACCTCTGGTCGAACGCCCCGAAGGCTTCGCTCTACAACGCGGAAGGTTTGCCGGCCTTCCCCTTCCGCACGGACCGCTGACCTCGGACCTCACCGATCGTCGAGAATCCGCAGGGTCGGAGCCTCCCCCCCCTTCCGGACCTCGAAGAACTCCCAGGTGTAGAGCGAATCCTCGCTCACGGGTTCGAGAAGCTGCGCGGCGACACGGGCGAGGGGCTGGTCTGCGGGGATGAGGACCGCCCCGGCGGGGACTTCGATCCCCCGTTCCACGTATCCTCCTTCCAAGCGGAGTTCATGATGCCCTTGATAGAGTCTCCTCGCCCGGCGCAGGCCGTGGATCTCGAAGACCTCGACCCGACACCTCCGTCCCCGCGGGAGGACCTCGAAACGCAGACCGTGCAGGCGGAGAACCTCGAGAACGGCGGCCGGAGGATCGGTGAGGCACCAGGCCTTCGGATAGGGGATTCCGCGACCGGCGAGGAAGGCCGTCTGGACCGGGACCTCCAGGGCCTCGTGAACGTCCATGTCGGCGATCGTGTACCGGCCGTCCGGGCGGCGGATCCTCTCGACCTTCCCGGTCAGGATCGTGTCCATGCGGGGCGGTTCGAGACGCGAGTCGAAACGGAAGCTCTCGATCCCCCGCTTCTCCGCCCTCCGGTCGGCGGCGGCGCAAAGACTCCGGATCTCCCGAGCCTCCCGCGCGCAGGCCCGGAGGCACTCGATCACGAAGGCCCGGGTGACCCGCACCCTGGTCTCGAAATCGAGATGGCTGTAGGCCTCCGAGAGGATCGAGAGGCGATTCCGGAGTCCGTAATAGTTCGTCCCGAACCTCGGGCGATGGTCATAGGTCGCCCATCCGCTCTTCGGGTCCCGCCCCTTCTTGTAGTTCCCGTAGTCGTAGACATGGAAACCATGCCGCTCGAGCATCGCCTCGCGGACGGAGGGCAGCAATCGGCCCCGTTCGAACCGATCGAGCGACGGATCGACGTTGACCGCGAGGGAGGGCGCGTAGGTCAGGTGGAAGCCGTGATAGGAACCGTCCGTCGTATGCAGGTCCATGAAGACCCGCGGATCCTCCCGGGCCAGGAGGGCGACCAGGGCGCGGGCCTCGGCCGACGCGAGCTTCAGGAAATCCCGGTTCAGGTCCAGACCCTCCGCGTTCTCCCTGGTCCCGACCCCCTCGACCGGACCGTTCTGGGTGTTGCGCTCCTTCCTGTCGATCCGGTCGTTCCCGTCGGGGTTGTAGACCGGCACGAAGAGGAGTTCGAGACGATCGGCCCATTGTCGGTGCGCGCCCCCGCATAGCTCCCGGAGCAGGATCTGCACGGCCTCCTTCCCCTCGACCTCGCCGGCGTGGATGTTCGCGTTCACGAGGACCTTCAGGCGTCCCCCTCCTGCGGGTCCGAAGCGTACGAGTACGAGATCCCGGCCCTCTTCGCTCTTTCCGAAGACCTCGGTGCGCAACTCCCTCGATCTCGGCAGCCCCGCCCTCTTCAGAGCCTCGAGGAACCGGGACACCTCCCCGGAAGTCGAGGTCCGCCTCCATCCACTCGATTCGGCAGCGGTCTCGGGCCCGGCCCTTCCCATCTCAGGTCCGCCTCCCACCCCGGGCGGTTCCGTCCCGCCCTTCGGCTTTTCCCCCGTCGAGGTCCGCCCTATACAACCGGAGAGGACGAGCAAGCAGAACGTGCCCGCTCGAAGCGAGAGAGGGGTTCGGATGGCCATCGGATACGACATCCATGTCTTCGTCTGCGAGAACGAGAGGCATCCCCGGCACCCCCGGGGGTCCTGCGCGGCGCGGTCCCCGGGGCCCTTGAGGGAATGGTTCAAGGAGGCCATGGCCGAACACGGGCTCCTCGAGGGGAACCGAGTCAACCGCTGCGGTTGTCTCGACCTATGCGAGCAGGGACCGGCGGTCGTAGTCTACCCAGAGGGGGTCTGGTACCGTCCTCTTTCGGAGGACGACGTCGAGGAGATCGTCCGCGAACATCTCGTGTCCGGGAAGATCGTCGAACGGCTCCTCCTGGAGGGGACCGGAGGAGGTTCCTCCCCGTGAAGCTCGCGACCTGGAACGTCAACTCGATCCGGAGCCGCCTTCCCAGACTCCTCCCATGGCTGGAGGAGCATTCCCCGGACGTCGTCTGCCTCCAGGAGACGAAGGTCGTGGACGAGGAGTTCCCGAAGGCTCCGCTCGAGGCCCTGGGCTACCACGTGGAGGCCTTCGGGCAGAAGGCCTACAACGGCGTCGCCTTCCTCTCGAAGGAGCGACCTCGCGATGTCGTCAGGGGATTCCCCGAGGACGGAGCCGAGGCGCAGAAACGCCTGCTCGGAGCGCGGTTCGGCGACCTCCAGGTCCTGAACCTCTATGTCGTCAACGGGAAGGAAGTCGGTTCCGACAAGTACGAGTTCAAGCTCCGCTGGCTCGACAGGCTCC
>JALUUL010000055.1 GCA_027021385.1 Planctomycetota bacterium
GCCCTCCGCGGGTCAATCCGCGTCGGAGAGCGGAATCCTCCCCGCGGCCTCGTCCGCGACCGGAGGGCGCCGGAGCCAGGGCCTTCCCCGGACGCCCGGACGGAACATCCACCACGCGAAGAAGGAAGTCGTCAGGAGACGGAGGAACCACTCGAAGGAGGGGGGAAGACTCCCCCGGAGATCGAGGAGCATGCCGTCCCCGGGGAAGGGTCCGAACCCGAAGAGGGCGGGAAGACGGAACCAGTAGTAGCAGGCGACCGCGAGGAAGGCGAAGGTCCGGCGCAGGAGGGCCCCCCGGCTCTCCGGAAGGAGCCTTCGGCAGAGGGTGAAGAGGAGGAGGCTTCCGGCCGCTCCTCCTAGAGGAGGGAGGTAGATCGCGCTCCAGAGGTCCAGGCCCTCCCCGGGGAGATAGTCGGGAACCTGGAACCATCCGTAGATGAAGCCCGGGAAGAGCGCCGGCATCCAGAAGGAGGCCAGGGCCGAGGAGAGGCGGAGGGAGCGGCGGTGGTTCGGGCGTTCGGTCGGGATGCAGTCGGGGCAGCGCTCGACGCAGAGCGCGCAGGCCCGGCAGTGCGCGTTCTTCGGAGCGTAGAGCGGCCGATCGCCGTAGAGCTCCTCGACGGGATGCACCGGACAGAGACCCGCGCACCAGGCGCTCTTCCAGTCGAAGAACAGCCCCAGCATGAACCCCGCGCCGACGAGGACGAGGAGGACGACGAAGGAAGCCCCGGCGTCGAGATCCAAGCGGGCGTGGCGCAGGGGAACGATCCCGAGGAGGAGCAGGAAACCGAGGACCCGCAAACTCGACCTCGCCCGCGGGGAGGGCCGGATCTCGAGCGAGAGGCCGAGTGTCCTCGGCGCGAGGACCGTGACCGCGATCGGACAGACGTTCCTCCAGAGGCCCGGGGCGAGGACGAGGAGGGCCGGGGCGGCCGGGATCAGGACGTTCCAGAGGAGGTCGAGACCGAGTTCCGGCAGGAAGGCCAGGGAGAGGAGGATCGCGGCGCCGAAAGCGAGGAAGAGGACCTGGAGCCCCCGCCAGGCGAGGCGCTCCCTCCTCGAGAGGAACGCGTCCCTCTCGGTTCTTCGTGCTTCGAACAGACTCGGTTCCCAGAGCGTCAAACGGCCTCCCGCATCCATATCCGGGGCTCGAGACCCCGCCCGGGAAGACTAGGTCCGGGATGTCCCCGGAACGGCGGAACGGCGTAACAAGGCTGTCGAAGTTTTCGCGGCTCCCGGGAACCGCTACGATCCCCGCGATCCGCCTTCCCCCGAAAAAGACCGGAACCCCCGATGGTCAGGATCGAAGGACCCCAGGACGAACAAGCCCGGCTCGACGCCCTCGTGCACCGGCTCGCGAAGGCCCACGGTCTCCACCTCGTCGAGACCGGATGGGCGCGGAAGACCTACGAGCTGTTCCGTCCGATCCCCGGGGACGCCCGCAGGCGGAAGAAGGCCGTCGCGAGGCTCGAGAGCTATGTCCTCCAATCGGGCGAGATCCTCGTCCTCGACGAGGACGGACTCCCCTTCGCCGAGGAACTCGGGAAGGCCCTCGAGGAGGACCTCGGCCTGACCGAGGTGGTCCTCCGGCGTCACCCCTGACCAGATTCTTCCGCATCCCCCGCCGGGGGGACCCCGGCCGACCTGAAAGAAGGCCCGCCCGGACCGCTCACAGGCGGGCGGCGATCTCGGCCGCGAGGGAGCCCGGATCGCGCCCCGAGGTGTCGAGGACCAGGTCGGCCCGCCGGTAGAGGGGTTCACGTTCGGCGAGGATCGCGCGGAGGTCGGCGAAGGCGCGTTCCCGATCCCGCATCGGCCGGGTGTCTCCCTGGGAGAGGACGCGTTCCCAGTGGTCCTCGGGCCTCGCCCGGAGCCAGACGCAGAAGCAGGACGCGCGGAGCCGGGCGTAGGTCTCCTCCTCGCCGACGAGGCCGCCGCCGGTCGCGATCACGAAGGGTTCCTGGCGGTCGAGACAGGCCTCGAGAGCCTCGCGCTCGAGAACGCGGAACCTGCGCTCGCCGTGCATCTCGAAGAGTTCGGAGAGGGCGAGACCGGCCCGTTCCTCGATACAGGCATCGAGTTCGAGGAAGCTCCACCCCAGGCGCGCGGCGAGACGCGCTCCGACGGTCGACTTGCCCGCTCCACGGAGACCGAGGAGGGCAACCCTCGACCGGCGCCCCCCCTCCCCGAGTCCGCCGAGCAGGGCTCCGAGCGAGAGGCCGAGCGCGGCCGCGAGATCCAGGAGGCGGCTCAGGCTCGGGTTCCCGCGTCCGGCCTCGAGGTCCGCGAGGGACCGCTCCGAGGAGAGGGCCCTCTCCGCGAGGGTTCGGCGCGACCAGCCCTTCCGCTTCCGGATCCTCCGGATCCTGCGACCCAACTCCTCGCGGACCTCTTTTCCGGAGGGACGGGGAAACGAGGGGGATCCGGGGAACCCGACCATGCATGCAAGATATTGCATAGAGGCCGGGGGAATCCAGCATCATATTGCAATCCATTCTTGAGAAACGCCCCTTCCCTCCCTATGACCTTCGGGCTGAAACCGTCCGGCGGCCTCCCGCAGCACCTGGAGACGCGCAACCCGCCGGCCTCCGGGCGGCTTCCTCGACTCCGGAAGCCGGAATCGGAGCGCCCCGCCCCGGACGGTCCGGCCGCCTCCCTCCAGCCCCGGAATCCTTAGGCATCCCCCGCGGGGGCGGATCGAAGGAACGGAACACACGATGATCGATTTCCAGACCCATCCCGACCGCTATCGCCACTGGAAGCTCTCCTTCGAAGGCCCCCTCGCGTGCCTGGACATGGCGGTCTCCCCGGACAAACCCTTCCGCGAAGGCTACGAGCTCAAGCTCAATTCCTACGACCTCGGCGTCGACATCGAACTCGCGGACGCCGTCCAGCGCATCCGCTTCGAACATCCCGAGGTCAAGGTCGTGGTCGTTTCGAGCGTGTGGGAGAGGATCTTCTGCGCCGGGGCGAACATCCGGATGCTCGGGGCCTCCAGCCATCCCTTCAAGGTCAACTTCTGCAAGTTCACGAACGAAACGCGCCTCTCGATCGAGGACGCGAGTCGCAACTCCGACCTGAAATGGATCGCCGCCCTCAACGGAATCACGGCAGGCGGCGGCTACGAACTCGCGCTGGCCTGCGACGAAATCTATCTCGTCGACGACAACAACAGCGCGGTCTCCCTCCCCGAGGTCCCCCTCCTCGGCGTCCTCCCGGGCACCGGGGGCCTGACGCGCCTCGTCGACAAGAGGAAGGTGCGCCGGGACCTCGCCGATGTCTTCTGCACCCTGGCCGAGGGGGTCAAGGGGAAGCGCGCCAAGGAATGGGGCCTGATCGACGGCACCTTCCCGAAATCGAGGTTCTCCGAGGAGGTCCGGAGGCGGGCGGAGGCCCTCGCCGCCACCCTGCCCTCGAAGGGCGAGCGAGGGATCCGCCTCGACCCTCTCGCCTTCGAAGCGGACGAGCGGGGCTACCGATACGAGTACGTCACCCTGGAACTCGATCCGGAAGCGCGGACCGCGGCGCTCACGATCCGGGGGCCGGAGGGAGGGGAGCCCCGAAACGGGCGGGAATACGCCGAACGGGGCGACGGGGCCTGGGCGATCCGGGCCTTCCGCGAACTCGACGACGCCCTCTGCCATCTGCGTTTCGAGCACGAGACCCTGGGGGTCGTGACCCTCCACACCCGGGGCGAGGCCGGGGCCCTCCTGGAAGTCGAGGAGGCCCTCTTCGAACACCGCGACGACTGGCTCGTGCGCGAGATCCTGAACCTCCAGGCGCGCGTCCTGCGCCGCTTCGAACTCACGGCCCGGAGCCTCTACGCCCTGGCGGAAGCCGAGAGCTGCTTCGCCGGAGTCTTCCTCGAACTCGCGCTGGCCTGCGACCGCTTCTACGTCCTCGACGACCCGGAGCGTCCGGTCCGGCTCGCCGTCGGACCTCTCTCCGGAGGCCTCCTGCCGATGTCCAACGGACTGACCCGGCTCCAGAGCCGCTTCCTCGGCGACCCCGAACGCGCGGCCCGGATCGCGTCTTCCCGGCCGACCTTCGACCCCGGGGAGGCCGAGGCGGAAGGGATCGCGACCTTCGTCTTCGACGACATCGACTGGAAGGACGAAATCCGGATCGCCGTCGAGGAGCGGGCCTCCCTCTCCCCGGACGCCCTGACCGGCCTCGAGGCCTCGCTGCGCTTCGGGGGCGCGGAGACCTGCGACAGCAAGATCTTCGGAAGGCTCAGCGCCTGGCAGAACTGGATCTTCACCCGCCCCAACGCCACCGGGGAGGAAGGCGCCCTGGTCCGCTACGGCCAGCCCGAACCCGCCCGTTTCGATTGGAGAAGGACATGAGCGAAGTCGATCTCGAAGCAAGGATCCCGAACAACGTCGGCCTCAGGGACAACAAGCGCCTGATGCGGGCCCTCGAGACCTGGCAGCCCGCCTTCCTCGACTGGTGGAGGGGACTCGGCCCCTCGGACTTCAACGAGGACCTGATCTATCTCCGGACGGCGGTCGGCGTCGGCAAGGGCGGCTGGGCCCATTACGACTACGTCAAGATGCCGGACTATCGCTGGGGTATCTTCCTGGCCGAGCCCTCCGGCGACCAGAAGATCCACTTCGGGGACCACCTGGGCGAACCGGTCTGGACGGAGGTTCCCGGGGAGTTCCGCAACCGGCTGCGAAGGCTGATCGTCACGCAGGGGGACACCGAGCCGGCCTCGGTCGAACAGCAACGACTCCTCGGCAAAACCGCCCCGTCCCTGTACGACCTCCGGAGCCTCTTCCAGGTCAACGTCGAGGAGGGACGCCACCTCTGGGCCATGGTCTACCTCCTCCATACCTATTTCGGGAAGGACGGCCGGGAGGAGGCCGAGGCGATGCTCCACCGCCATTCGGGCGACCCCGACAACCCGAGGATTCTCGAAGCCTTCAACAAGCCGATCGAGACCTGGGTCGACTTCTTCTGCTTCACGACCTTCACGGACCGCGACGGCAAGTACCAGCTCGCCGCCCTCGCCGAATCGGGTTTCGATCCGCTGGCCCGGACGACGCAGTTCATGCTGACCGAGGAGGCCTACCACATGCAGACCGGGGAGAACGGGGTCGGAAGGATCCTCCACCGCTCCGCAGAACTCATGAGGGAGGGCATCGACCCGAAGAGCCGGGGGGCGATCCCCCTCGACCTGATGCAGCGTTACATCAACTTCTGGGCCTCGGCCTCGATGGACCTGTTCGGCGGCGAGGATTCGACGAACGCGGCCGAGTCCTTCGCGATGGGCCTCAAGGGCCGCTATCGCGAGGGCGACGGGATCTACAAGGATCCGAAGGCCCTCGGCGCGGAGTATCCCCTCGAGGTCCCCGCCGAGGACGGGACGATGACGAAGAAGAGCATCCCGCTGCGCCGCGCGATGAACGCTCTCCTCCTCGACGCCTACGTCCAGGACTGCACGAGGATCGTCAGCCGCTGGAACCGCGACCTCGATCGCCTGGGCGTCGATTTCCGGATCCGGCTCCCGAGCAAACGATTCAACCGCAACCAGGGGGTCTACGCCGGCCGCCCCTTCTCCCCCGACGGAGACCTCCTGACGAGGGAAGAGTGGGAAGCCCGCAAGGACGAATGGCTTCCGAGCGAGAAGGACCGCGACTACGTGAAGTCCTGTATGAAGGCCGTCTACGAACCCGGAAAGATCGCGAATTGGATCGCCCCGCCCCACCAGGGTGTCGACGGCAAGCCCTTCGAGTTCGAGTACGTCAAGTTCCACTGAGCCGGCGAAGGGGCGATCCAGGAATGAGTACACGTCTCGTCTATGTCTGCGAGGGCGGCGACTGCACCGAGAAGGGTTCGGTCGAACTCTTCGAACGGTTGCGGAACATGCTCCACGAGTGGGATCCGGAGGAGCGGCGCATCCGGGTCCGGAAATACCCCTGCTTCGGGGGCTGTGAGTTCGGAATCAACATCACGATCTGGCCGGACCGGATCTTCTACAGCAAGGTCGGGGTCGAGGATCTTCCGGACATCGTCGCCCACATCCGGGGGGGCGAACCGGTCAAGCGCCTGACGGGAGCCGTCCGGCCCGACGTCGAGGACATCATCTGGCAGATGCTCGATTCCCCCTGGTGAGGACCGCGGAACGATGGGGACGGACTACCTCCTGACCGGACGATCGGACCGCGAGAATCTCGAGGCCTACCGCGGGCGCGGCGGTTACGAGGCCCTCGAGCGGGCTCTCGCGGAAGCCTCGGCCGAAGACCTGCTCAGGACGGTCGAGAGGAGCGGCCTCAGGGGCCGGGGCGGCGCGGGCTTTCCCGCGGGACGGAAATGGAGGCTCGCGGCGGAGACACAGGCCCCGCGCCGGTTCGTGATCGCGAACGGAGGCGAACACGAACCGGGAAGTGGGAAGGACCGCTTCCTCGTCGCCGTCCATCCCCACGCCGTCCTCGAAGGCGCTCTGTTCGCGTGTATCGCGACCGGAGCCGACACGGCCTATGTCTACCTGATCGAGGACATGCGCCCCCAGATCGAGGCGGTGGAGGCCGCAATCGGGGAGGCGCGGGAAGCGGGACTCCTCGAGACCGCGAACCGCTTCGCTCCCAAGGGCTTCCGGATCCTCGTGCACCTGGCGCCGCCGACCTACGTCGCCGGGGAGGAGACGGCCGCGATCGACGCGATCGAGGGCGGACCCGGGAAGCCCCGCTCCAAGCCCCCCCTGCCCGGGCAGGCGGGGCTCTTCGGAATGCCGACGACCGTCAGCAATGTCGAGACCCTCGCCCACGTCGCCGCCCTGATGCGGATGGGCGTCGAGGCCTTCCGGGGGATCGGCACGGAGGAGAGCAAGGGAACGATGCTCTTCACCCTGGACGAATCCTTCGTCCGTCCGGGGATCCACGAGCGTCCTTTCGGCACGACCTGGCGGGAACTCTTCGACGAGGCCGGAGGAGGTCTGAAGGACGGGGGGAGGGTCCGCGCGATCCTGCCCTCGCAGTCGAGCGCTTGGATCGACGGCTCGCAGTTGGACACGCCGATCGCCTACGAGACTCTCGGCCCCCTCGGAAGCGGACCGGGTTGCGGGGGGGTCCGCGTGCTGAGGGAAGGAGAGGATCCGCTCCCCATCCTCGTGGAGATCGCCCGCTTCTTCCACGGATCGCAATGCGGCCAATGCCCCCCCTGCAACATGGTCACGACGCAGATCCGGATGGTCCTCGAGGGCCTCGCCCGCGGGGTCCGTGGAGATTTCCTGACCGCCTTCGATCGCCTCGAAGCCTTCGCCGCCGGCAAGGGGCGCTGCTCCCTGATGCGCATGGACCTTGCGCCGACGGCCGGCGGGGTTCGGCTCTTCCGGAACGACCTCGGCTCCCCCCCGGGCCCCGAAATACCCGAAACTCCGGCCGAAGGGGGGACTCCGGGCGTAAGCCTCTAAGAAGTCCTCCCCTCCCCTAACCGGGAAGGGCGCGCCCGCAGGCCGATTAACAGGAATCCCGCTATGATCCCCGATCCGATGCCGCTCCCTCCCCGATTTCCCCTGCCTGCCCGATTCCTCACGGCAGGAGCTGCGTTCCTGCTCGGAATACTTCCGGCCTGTGGAGGCGGATCCGCCGGCTCCGCTCCCGCCCCGGGTTCAGGCGGAGGGCCTGCCCTCAAGAAACCCGGGAACCGATCGGTCCCCGCGCCCACCGCCGCCCGGGGCCCCCGTCCCTGGAAACCCGCCCCGACTCCACGACCCGACGGCCCGCCGCCCGCCATTCCCGGCCCCCTACCCTTCGGCCTCCCCTACCGGATCCCGGTCAAGGGGCTCAAGCTCCCGATCGACAGGGGGAACCCCGCCGCCGTCAAACTCGCCCGCGCGTTCCCGAAGCTGCGCTTCGCGAGTCCGCTCTACCTGACGGCAGCCCCCGACGGCCGCGACCGGGTCTACGTCGTCGAGAAGGCGGGCCGGATCCTGATCTTCAAGAACACGGACGCGGTGACGACCTCGACCGTCTTCCTCGACATCCGGAACAAGGTCTACCCCTACGGGGAGCGGGGTCTCCTCGGACTGGCCTTCGACCCGGACTATGCGAAGACCGGAATTTTCTACGTCTACTATTCGACTCCGGGAAGACACCACTCGATCGTCGCCCGCTACAAGGTCTCGGCGACGAATCCGGACCTCGCGGATCCGAACAGCGAGGAGATCCTGATCCGGCTGACCCAGCCCTACGGCAACCACAACGGCGGCATGATCGCCTTCGGTCCGGACAAGATGCTCTACATCGCGTTCGGGGATGGGGGGTCGGGCGGAGACCCGAAAGACAACGGACAGTTCCTGGGCAACTTCTTCTCGACGATCCTCAGGATCGACCCCCACGGGGTGAAGACCTACCGGATCCCCCCGGACAACCCCTTCAAGGGCAACAAGAAGGGCTGGAAAGAGGAGATCTGGGCCTACGGGCTCAGGAACCCCTGGCGCTTCTCCTTCGACCGCCTGACGAAGGACCTCTGGTGCGCGGACGTCGGCCAAGGGGCGATCGAGGAGATCGACCTCATCGTCAAGGGTGGGAACTACGGCTGGAGGCTCTACGAGGGGACGCGCAAGTACAGGACCACGAAGAGAACCCCGCCCGGCCCGCCGATCCCCCCGATCTTCGAGTACGACCATCGTATCGGACGCTCGATCACCGGCGGCTACGTCTACAGGGGTAGGAGCGCCCAGAATCTCCGGGGCGCCTATGTCTACGGGGATTACGTCGTCGGACAGGTCTGGGCCCTGCTCTACGACCGCAAGAGCCGCAAGGTTCTCTCGAACACCAGGATCGGCAGGGTGCCCTCGGTCGCCTCCTTCGGGGAAGACCGGGACGGGGAACTCTTCGCGATCTCACTCGGCGGATCCATCTTCCGCTTCCTGGACACGATCCCCGGCAACGGGCAGATCCCTGGAAAGCTTTCGGCGACGGGTCTCTTCGAGAATCTCGCACCGCTCAGACCCTCCCCGGGAATCCTCGAGTTCGAGGTCTCGAGCCGCCTCTGGTCCGACGGCGCGGTCAAGAAGCGCTTCCTCGCCCTCCCTGGTCTCGCCCGGATCGGATTCCGCGAGAAGGAGCCCTGGTCCTTCCCGATCGGAACGGTCCTCGTCAAGCACTTCGAGATCGACACCGGAGGGAAGAACCTGACGAAGCTCGAGACGAGGGTCCTCGTCCACGAGAAGCAGGGCTGGGCAGGATACACCTATATCTGGAACGCCGCGGGAACCGAGGCCTACCTCAGTCTCACCCCGAAGACGGCCGCCCTGAAGGTCAGGGATCCGAAGGCGCCCGGGGGATTCCGCAACCAGACCTGGGACTTCCCCGGATCGATGCAGTGTCTCCAGTGCCACACGAGGGCCACGGGCTGGGTCGTCGGCCCCTCGACCGCCCAGCTCAATCGCGATCGTCTCTTCGGGACCGTGGTCGACAACCAGATCCGCGCATGGAACCACATCGGAGTCTTCGACCGGAAGGCCCCGAATCCGACGCGGCTGCCGGCGCTCCCCTCCCCGACCGATCCCAAGGTTCCGCTCGAAAAACGGGTGCGCTCCTACCTCCACGCCAACTGCGCGCACTGCCACAGGCCCGGGGGACCCGCCCCGGGGAGGATCGACCTGCGTTACGACACCCCGCTCAGCGCGACCCGTTTGATCGAGGTCCCTCCGGAACACGGGAGCTTCGGAATCAAGGGGGCCCGCCGGATCGCAAAGGGGAGCAAGGAGCGGAGCATCCTCTGGCGGAGGATGCTCCGGCTCGATCAGGAACGGATGCCGCCGCTCGGCAGCCGGGTGATCGACACCGAGGCGGTGCGGATGATCGGCACCTGGATCGACGGGCTCCGTTGAGGCCGGTCAGCCGCCTTGCTTCCGGCGGCCTTCGTGCTCCTCTTCCTCCTCACCTTCCTCGTCGCTGTCCCCGATCTTCGACTCCAGCTTCTCGATCACGGGCTTCAGGTAGCGGCCATACATCGGGACCTTCTTCCGGAAGCTCTCGAGGGTATCGAGGACCTTTTCCCGAAACTTCGCGTCTCCGCTTTCGAGAGCCGCGCTTCCGAGCTGCACCATGTATCCGATCCCGGACCTGTCGCTCGGGACCATTCCCTTCCGGAACAGATCCACGACGGTCTCCCGGTAGGCCTTCATGATCTCCGTCCGCGGCTTCCCGCGGAGGGCCCGGAGCCTCCGGTTCAGCTCCCCGGCTACCTCCTTGTCGACGATCTTCTGCTCGGCCTTCTCCCGATCCTCCTCGGACATCGAATCGCCGAGGGCGTCGAGGCGGTCGCGAGCGTCCTTCGGATCGAAGCCGCCCATCTCGAGATCGAGGAGCAGGAGCCGGACACGGGCTTTTCCATCGCCCTTGGCCGCGGCCTCACGGAGCCGGAGGTACTCCCGGGCCTTCTCGGCGGATTTCGTGAAACCCTCGAGCGAACGCGGCCCCCTATGCACGGCGAGGACCTTGCCCTCGGCATCCATGAACATCAGGGTCGGAAACCCTGTCCCTCCCTTCTCCTTCAGAAGGTTCGGGTAGGGCTCATCCTCGACATGCGAAGTGTTGTGCAGGAAGAGGACGTAGTCCTTGCCCCATTCGACGAAATCGTCTTTGGAGAGCACACGGCTCTCCAGCATCTTGCAGGGGCCTCACGGAGCGTAGGAACGCGTGAAGTAGGTGAAGATCATCCTGTTCGTCTTCTTCGCGAGGGCGCGCGCCTTGTCGTAGTCCGTGATCCAGCCTCCCTTCGCGATCCATTCCAGTGCGAGCTTCTTCTCGCGGCGCTTGATCAACTCCTCCTGGCTCGGCACCGAGCGCTTCTGCGGCGTCACCTTCCGCATCTTCGCTGCCGCGGGGGCCCGTCTCTTCGAGACTCCCTGGGCCGGAAGGAGAGGTGCCCCGCAAAGTGCGAGGACCGATCCGGCCGCCAGGATCCCGGGAAGGATGGTCGAGTTCTTCATGCAATCTCCTCTAGATCGAATCGAATGTGAGGATCGGATCCTCCTGGAAGAACGCCTCCTTTGCCAGGGCGTCTTCTCTCTTCGAGGAGGATTTCCCCCTGGAGGCGGCCCTCGGGGGGGGATAGAACGGCGGGCCTTCATGGAACGCGGATCGGAGTTCGGCGCAGGATGAGGGTCGTCAGTATCGGCGGAGGGCCCGCGGGCCTCTACGCCTGTCTTCTGCTCAAGAAGAGATGGCCGGACGCGGAGATCCGACTCCATGAACGGAACCGTCACGACGACACCTTCGGCTGGGGAGTCGTCTTCTCCGACGAGACGCTCGAGAATTTCGAGGCGGCCGATCCGGAGACCTACGCGGAGATCCGGGCCCGCATGATCCACTGGGACGCGATCGAAACCCACTTCGCGGGGACGACGAGGGTCTCGACCGGGCACGGCTTCTCCGGCCTCTCGAGAAAACGACTCCTCCTGATCCTCCAGGAACGCTGCCGGGAACTCGGAGTCGAACTCGTGTTCGAGTCCGAGATCGACCGGATCGAGGATGTCGGGGAAGCGGATCTCGTCCTCGGAGCGGACGGGATCAACTCCAGGGTGCGCGAAATCCACGCCGAGGTCTTCCGCCCGAGCCTCGACTGGCGGAAGTGCAAGTTCGCCTGGTTCGGAACCGATTTCCGCCTGGAAAGGTTCACGTTCCACTTCAAGGAGAACGAACACGGCCTCTTCCAGGTCCATGCCTACCCCTTCGAGGAGGGCATGAGCACCTGGATCGTCGAGTGCAGGGAGGAGACCTGGAAGCGAGCGGGCCTCGATCGCGCGGGCGAGGAGGAATCGGTCGCGTACTGCAAGGAGCTGTTCGAGGAGGAACTCCGGGGACACGACCTCCTCACGAACCGCTCGGTCTGGCGCACCTTCCCGACGGTCCGGAACGAACGCTGGCACCACGGCAATCTCGTACTTCTCGGAGACGCCGCCCACACCGCCCATTTCTCGATCGGATCCGGCACCAAGCTCGCGATGGAGGACGCGATCGCCCTCGACGCCGCCCTGGCCCGCCTCGGGGAGACGGGGATCGAGGAGGCCCTGGCGGCCTACCAGGAATCCCGCCGGATCGACGCCCTCAAGCTGCAGAAGACCGCCCAGACCAGCCTCGAGTGGTTCGAGAACTCTGCCCGCTATCTCCGGCAGGATCCCGTGACCTTCAACTTCAACCTGATGACCCGGAGCAAGAGGATCACCTACGACAACCTCTCCCTCAGGGATCCGGATCTCGTCACGGAGGTCCGCCGGCGCTTCGCCGAGGCGGCGGGTCTCGTCCCCGGGGACGGGGAGGAACCTCCTCCCCCGATCTTCGTCCCCTTCGAGTTCGGAGGGCTCCGTGTCGAGAACCGAATCGTCGTGTCGCCGATGTGCATGTATTCGGCGGAGGAGGGGAAGGTCGGGGACTGGCATCTCGTCCACCTGGGAAGCCGCGCGATCGGCGGCGCCGGTCTCGTCATGACCGAGATGACCGACGTCGAACCCGAGGGGAGGATCACGAGGGGTTGCGCGGGCCTCTGGACGGACGAGCATCGCGAAGCATGGGCGCGCATCGTCGATTTCGTGCACGCGCATACGAGGGCCAAGATCGGGATCCAGCTCGCCCACGCCGGCCGGAAGGGTTCGATGCGCCACGGTTGGGATTTCCGGGACCGGCCGGCTCCCCCCGCAGAGGGGGGATGGCGGACCCTGGCGCCTTCCCCCCTCCCCTTCGAGAAGGGCTGGCCCGTTCCGAAGGAAATGGACGAGACCGACATGGCGCGCGTCCGCGAGGCCTTCGTCCGCGCGGCCGCCCGGGCCGCCGAAGCCGGCTTCGACCTCTGCGAACTCCACATGGCGCACGGCTATCTCCTTTCGAGCTTCCTCTCGCCCCTCTCCAATCGACGGAGCGATCGCTATGGAGGGAGCCTGGAGAACCGGATGCGGTGGCCCCTCGAGGTCTACGAGGCCGTCCGGAAGACCTGGCCCGAAGACCGGCCGCTGACCGTGAGGATCTCCGCCACGGACTGGATGGAGCCCGAGGGCTTCACCTGCGAGGAAGCCGTGATCTTCGCCGGGGAACTGAAGGAGCGCGGATGTCCGTTGATCGACGTATCGACCGCGGGAAACGATCCGGGATCCGTCCCCGAATACGGGAGGATGTACCAGGTCCCCTTCGCCGAACGGATCCGCCACGAGGCCGGGATCCCGGTCATGGCCGTCGGCGCCATCCTCGGGACCGATCACGGCAACACGATCCTGGCGGCGGGCCGGGCGGACCTCGTCTGCATGGCCCGCCCCCACCTCGGGAACCCCTATCTCGGCCTCCACGCCGCCGCCCGCTACGGCCTCGGAGCATCCCTCTGGCCTCCCCAGTATCTCGCGGGGCTGGAGCGCCCCGACCTGTCCTGAAGCCCGCTCCCGGCCCGCGGAGCTTGCCGGGATCCCTCGCCTCCCCCTATCCTTCCCGGCACGGAGGGCCCCCTGCTGATCGTCACCGATAGAATCCGCATCCCCTTGCGGGAACTCGAATTCCGTTTCGTGAGAAGCTCCGGGCCCGGCGGCCAGAACGTGAACAAGGTCGCGACCAAGGCCCTTCTGCGCTGGAAGGTCGCGGAAAGCCCTTCCCTTTCCGCCGCGGTCAGGAAGAGGTTCCTCGAGCGCTTCGGCCGGCGGATCGACAAGGCCGGAATCCTCGAACTCAGGAGCCAGCGCTTCCGCGACCGTGGCCGGAACGTCGCCGACTGCCTCGAACGCCTGCGCGCGATGCTCCTCGAGGTCGCCACGCCTCCGAAGAAGCGCGTTCCGACACGCCCGACGCGGGGCTCCCAGGAGCGGCGCCTCCAGGGGAAACAGAAGCGGTCCCGAATCAAGAAACTGCGCCGCCGGCCGGGGAGCGAGGACGCATGAAGAACCTCGAACGCAACCTCGGGCTCTGGTCGGTGATCGCGATCAGCATCTCGGCGATGCTGGGCAGCGGGATCTTCGTCCTGCCGGGCCTCGCCTTCGCCAAGACGGGGCCGTCGGTATGGATGGCCTACCTCGGCGCCGCGGTCTGCGTCCTCCCCGCTGCCCTCTCGAAGGCCGAACTCGCGACGGCGATGCCGACCTCGGGGGGAACCTACGTCTACATCGACCGCACCTTCGGCCCCCTGGCCGGAACGATCGCGGGACTCGCCCTCTGGCTCTCCCTCCTGCTGAAGAGCGCATTCGCCCTGATCGGGTTCGGAACCTATCTCGAGGTCGTGGCTGGCCACCTTCCGTTGAAGGCGGTCGCCCTCGCCCTCCTCGCGGGGATCCTGCTCCTGAACATCTTCGGCGCGAAGAAGGTCGGAAAGGTCCAACTCTATTCGGTGGGGATCAGCATCGGATGCCTGTTCCTCCTATTCCTCTTCGGGATCCCGAAGATGTCGCTCGAGAGGCTCTCGGATCCTTTCGAGCACGGGCTCTCCGGCTACATCGCCGCGATGGCCTTCGTCTTCGTCTCCTTCGCGGGCGTGACCAAGGTCGCGGCGGTGGCGGAGGAGGTCTCCGAACCCGAGCGAAACCTCCCTCGGGGCATCCTCCTCTCGCTCGTGATCGTCGCGACGATCTACGCGGTCATCGTCCTGACGATGGCGGCGATCCTCCCGCACGAAGCCCTGAAGACGGACCTCCACCCGGTCTGGACCCTCGCCCGGGCCGTGGCCGGTCCGGGTCCCGCCCTCGTCGTCGCCTCGATCGCGATCCTGACGATGACGGCCATGTCCAACTCCGGGCTCCTCGCGGCCTCCCGCTTCCCCTTCGCGATGGGAAGGGAGAAGCTCCTTCCCAAGGCCCTGGGCAGGGTCCATCCTCGCTTCCTGACCCCGATTCTCAGCATCCTGCTGACCGGCGCGGTCATGGCGATCGCGATCCTCTTCCTCGACGTCGAAAAGCTCGCGAAGCTCGCGAGCGCGGCGATGATCTTCCTCTACTCGGCCGAGAACCTCGTCGTCATCGTCCTCCGGGAGAGCGGCGTGCAGTGGTATCGACCGAGCTTCCGGTCCCCGTTCTTCCCGGCGATCCAGATCTTCGGCATCCTCTCGGGGCTCGGTCTCCTCCTGATGCTCGGTCTCTCGGGCATCTTCGTCCTCGTCGGCTGCTCCCTCGGGGGTCTAGTTCTCTTCTGGACCTACGGAAGGAACCGCGTCGACCGCAGGGGAGTCGTCGGAAGGATGGGCCGGCGCCTCGACCTCCTGCTCGAGGGCGGGGAGGAGGACGACGGCTTCCAGGCCTCCTGGGTCGAGGAGGCCGAGGTCATCATCGGCCTCTACGGCCAGGAGCGATCCCCCGAGATGCTCGCGGAGGTCGGAACGACCCTCTGTCCGGACCTCCCCGCGCACGTCGTGCACTTCACGGCGATCCCCGAGCAGAGCAGCCTCGAGGCCGCCCTGATCCAGGCCCCCCTCGTCAGGAGCCTGAAACGACGCCTGATCGCGATGGCCGAGGAGGAGGGTGTCGAGATCCGCTTCCACGCGGTCGTCACGAGGGACGTCCTGGCGACCCTGCACCGCATCAGCACCTCCTCCGCGAGCCGATGGATCGTCCTCGGGTGGAAGGACTTCCGCCTCTACAACCCCTTCGGCTGGCTCGTCAATCACCTGTCCTGCAACCTGGCCCTCTTCCGCGACACCGGGGTCCGCTACATCCGCAAGATCCTCGTCCTCGCCGAACCGGGACCGAACGACGCCCTCGTCGTGCATACGGCCGACCACCTCGCCGACCTCTTCAAGGCCGAACTGGTCTTCATCGCCCTCGTCCCCCCGGACGCCCCCGCCCCCCTCGTCCAGTCCAAGGTGGACTACGTCGACCAGTGCCGCCATCTCTGCCGTTCCCAGAGCGAGATCCTCGTCCTCCGCGGGAAACGGGGCGAGAAGGTCATCCCCCCGATCACCGACGACTTCGATCTCCTCGTGACCGGCATGACCGCCCTCTCTCCGCTGCACAGCCTCTTCCTCCCCTCGGACAAGGATCGCCTCTGCGCGAGGTCCAAGTGCTCGGTCCTGCTCCTGAAGACCCCGCGGACCCTCGTCTCGAAGACGTACAGCAAGCGCGCCGGAATCCCGGGAGGGGTCTCCGCGGCCGATCGCCCCCCCCTGAACGAAAGGACCGTCCGGCTCGACCTCGAGATCGACTCCAAGGAGGAGGCCTTCTCGCGGATCGCCGGGACCTTCGCCGCCGCCCTCGATCGCAAGACCGAGATCGTCGAGGTCACCCGGACGATCGAGACCGCGTTGTGGGAGCGGGAGCGGAGCCAGAACACGGCGGTCGGCATGGGCCTGGCGATGCCGCACGCCACGGTGGACGATCTCGAACGGACGTACCTCGGAGTGTTCCGCCTCAAGAAGCCGATCGACTACCAGGCCCCGGACGGAGGCCGGGTCGACGTTCTCTTCGTCACGGTCGGACCGCCCTCCGACCGCCAGACCCATCTCTTCCTGCTCGCCTCGCTCTCCCGGAAGGTCCTGCGGGAAGGACTCCTCGAGGAGATCCGCGGGGCCAGCGCAGCGGAAGAGGTCGTCACGCTGCTCGCGTCGCCTCCGGAAGGAGGCGCGGAGGAAGCCTCATGATCTTCTCCAAGAAAATCCGCTACCGATTCGGAGACATCGACGACGCGGGGATCGCCTACTACCCGTCCTTCTTCCACTATTTCCATTGCCACTTCGAGGACTGGTGGAGCGACGCCTTCGGCATCAAGTACGCGGAGGTCCTCCACGACCGGAACTTCGGCCTCCCCGCCGTCCGTATCGAGACCGATTTCTATCGCCCCATCCGCTATGGAGACGAACCGAGGATCCATCTCGCCGTCCTCGACATCGGGAACCGGTCCGTCGAACTCGGTTTCTGGATGACCGACGAGGAGGATCGACTCCTCTGCCGGGCCCGGATCCGCACGGTCGCCGCGGACATGCGGACGAAAAACAAGCGGGACCTTCCCCCCGAATGGAGGGAAGCCTTCCGGAGGTTCCTGATCCCGGAAGAATCCTTTCCGGACGGGAGGAAGGAATGAAACCCCGACACGCGACCGGTCGGAGACCGGGAGGGACGCGGGTCCGGCTCCTGCTCCCCCTCCTCCTCCTCGCCGCCCTGCCCCCCGCCGGAAGGGCCCAGGAAACCCCCGCTTCCCTCGACCGCCTCCCTTCCTGGCTCTCGCCCCTCGTCCGGAGCCGGATCGAGAGGACGATGCGACGGCAGGGGCTCGTCGGCATGTCGGTCGCTCTGATCCGGGATCGGGAGATCGTCTTCGCCCGCGGCTTCGGCTTCGCCGACCGCGAGAGGCGGATCCCGGCCGACGCGGAAACGAAATACCGCTGGGCCTCGATCTCGAAGTGCGTCACGGCCGTCGCCGCCCTGCAGCTCGTCGAACGAGGGAAGCTCGACCTGGGAACGAAGGTGAGGGACTATCTGCCCGCCTTCCCGAAAAAACCCTGGCCGATCCCGGTCGGAAGCCTCCTCTCCCACATGGGAGGCATCGTCCACTACGACAACGGGAAGGTCGTGCGCACGCGGAGGGACTACGGGGTCCCCCACCCCTTCACGGATCTCCGAAACGCCCTCGACCTCTTCCAGGAATCCCCTCTGGTCGCGGAGCCCGGAACCCGATTCAGCTATTCGACCTACGGGTACGTCCTCCTGGGGGCCGTCCTCCGGGAAGCGGGGGGGGCGCCCTACTGGACGCAGGTCCGGGAACGGATCGCCAAGCCCCTCGGGATGAACAGCTTCGAGCCCGATTATCCCTGGAAGAAGATCGAGGGGCGCGCGAAGGGATACCGTCTGGTGAAGGACGGGAGCCCCAAGCCCTCGACCGACACGGACGTGAGCTGGAAGCTCCCGGGCGGCGGATTCCTCTCGAACGTCCTCGACCTCGCCCGCTTCGGAAAAGCCGTCCTCCGCGGTCGGCTCCTGGAGCCCGGGAGCTATGAAGCCGCCTTCCGGCCCGCCCGGACCAAGGAGGGAAAAACCGTCTCCTACGGGATGGGGTTCTCGCTCGGAACCTGGCGCGGAGTCCGGGTCGTCGGGCATTCCGGGGCTCAGGAGAAGACGAGGACGAGGCTCGCCCTCCTCCCCGAGACCGGCGTCGGCGTCGCCTTGATGTGCAACACCGAGGGCGCGCGGCTTGGAAAGCTCGCCAGGGACCTCGCCGACCTCTGCGCCCCCGACGGAATCCGGGCCTCGATCACCCACCTCGCCTCCCCCGGGTTCGGGGGGAGGGGTTTCGGGACGGAGGAGAACCGGCGGGCCGCGCGGTGGATCGCCGAACGCTTCGAGGAGATCGGACTCGAGCCCCTCGAGAAGGGGTCCTGGTTCCTCGAGTTCGACTACAAGGGGAAGACCGGCCGGAACGTCTGCGGTGTGCTCCGCTCCTCCCGGGAGGACGCCGACTGGGTCCTCGTCGCCGCCCACCACGACCACCTGGGGAGGAGAAACGGAAGGATCCGTCCGGGAGCGGACGACAACGCCTCCGGGGTCGCGATGATGCTGGCCCTCGCCCGGGCCCTCGCCTCGAGACAGGAGAAACCGGATCGGAACTTCGCCTTCCTCTCCTTCGACGCGGAGGAGAAGGGGCTCGTCGGCTCCCGCGCCTTCGTCCGCCAGGAACGCCTGGACCCCGCGAAGATCCGCTTCCTCCTCGTATTCGACCTCTGCGGGGGGGACTTCCTGCCGTGGCGGCGCGGAGAGATCTACGCGATGGGGGCCGAGCATTCTCCGGAGGTCTCGGCCTCCCTCCGCGCGGCGACCCCGCGCAAGGGGCTCCGGGTCCTTTCCCTGGGGACATGGGTCCTGGAACCGCTGGGCCCGCTCTCCGCCCGGAGCGACTACGCGGCCTTCCGCGCGCGCGGGGTCCCGTACCTGTTCCTGAGTTCCGCCACGCCCTGGTACTACCACACCCCTTTCGACACCCCCGACCGCCTCGACTACGAGAAGCTCGCCGAGGTCCGTCGATTCTCGCTATCCCTTCTCGAACGGATCGCGGGACTCCCCAAACGCCCTTCGTTCATCCCCCGCCCCAGACCTCGCGGGAAGGACGGGGCGGCCCTCCTCGAGGCCCTCGAGGACGCCCTCGCCCACGCCCGGAACCTCCGCCTCGACGAGCGGATGCGGAAGGAGTTCGAGGCCGTGAGGGCCCGGCTGGCTAAGATCGAGGGGAAGGAGACTCTCGGAAGCCGCGGGAAGCGGACCGTCTGGAGGGCCCTGGCCCTTCTCTTCCGGGCCGTGGCCTCCTGGAGGCCCCCCCGCGGCGGATGAGGCCGGAGCCTTGTTTCGGGTTCCCGCCGGGGCCGGCCATCCGCGACCCGGCCCACCCCCAAGACGTCCACAGATGGAATGGACCTGCAACGCCGACGCCGGATGCCTCGCTTGGATCCGGGACTCGATCCGGAAGGAGCTGAGTTCCCGCCTCGACGCCAAGCAGCTCGACGAGGTCGTCCTGGGGGTCGGGGAAGCCTGTGCGAACATCGTCAAGCACGCCTACGAGGGGAAGGGCGGCCCCCTGACCGTCCGCCTCGAGAAGGGGGCGGAGGATTTCGAGATCGAACTCCGGAATCGGGGAAAGCCCCTGGACCCCGGGGCCTGCCGCCCGCGGAGCCTCGACGACATCCGCCCGGGAGGACTCGGGACCTATTTCATGTCCTGCGTCTTCGACGAGATCCGCTATGAACGGGAGCCGGACGGAACCAACGTTGTCGTCATGCGAAGGAAATGGACGCGACCGGATCCGAAGGACGGAGACCGATGAATATCCGCAGAGAAGCCCGGGAAGCCTGCGAACTCCTGACGGTCGAGGGGGATATCGATCTCTCGACCTCCCCTTCCCTCAGAAAGCACCTCGAGGGCATCCTCGACCGGGAGCGGACCTCGCTCGTCATCGACCTGTCCTCCGTCCGCCACATGGATTCCTCCGGGATCGCGGTCCTGATCGAGGCCGAGCGGTGGGCTCGGAAACACGGCCGGAGGCTCCTCCTGGCCTCTCTCTCCGATCAGGTGCGGATGGTGCTCGAACTCGCCCGGCTCCAGGGCTTCTTCTCGATCGCCGAGGACCTGGAAGGGGCGCTCAGGCTCTGTCGAGCCGGCTGACCCGGCCCCACGATGAAAGACTCCTTCTTCGCTCTCCTGGAGGACTGGGGCGCGTCCCTGCGCTTCTTCCTCCGGACCCTCTCGACCCTGTTCCTCGGGGGCGGGCGGGCGTGGCGGTTCCGGATCCCCCTGGTTCTCGACCAGATCCGCCGGACGGGCGTCATGAGCGTTCCGATCGTCCTGCTCGTCGCCGGCCTGACCGGGATGATCCTCGTCCTCCAGACCGCCTACCAACTCGCCCGATTCGGCCAGGTCGAACTCGTGGCGAGCCTGGTCGGGGTCTCGGTCACCCGCGAACTCGGCCCCCTGATGACGGCGATCATCGTCGCGGGGCGCGTAGGCGCGGCCTTCACGGCCGAACTCGGCACGATGAACGTCAACCGGGAGATCCTGGCCGCGGAGACGATGGCGGTGGATCCCGTCGACTTCCTCGTGGTCCCGAGGTTCCTAGCGCTCGGGATCACTCTCCCCTGCCTGACGACCCTGGCCAACATCGCCGCGATCCTCTTCGCGATGATCGCGGGCTACGGGATGTACGACATCCCCTACGACACCTTCCTCCGGGTGGCCCGGCAATGGATCCAGACGAAGGACATCCTCCACGGCATCGTGAAGAGCTTCTTCTTCGGACTCCTGATCACCCACGTCAGCTGCTACACCGCCTTCTCGTTGAAGGGCGGGGCCTCCTCGGTCGGAATCGCGACGATGAAGGCCGTCGTCGCCGGGATCGTCGGAATCCTCGCGACCGACGTGATCTTCACGGCGGTCCTCGGATGAGCGCTACGGAGGGGTCTCGATGAACGGCATGAAGGAAAGGAGCGGCCCGGAAGAACCGGTCCTCGAGGTCCGCGGCCTCCGCAAGAGCTTCCAAGGGAAGGAGGTCCTCGCGGGGATCGATCTCGAGGTCCGCGGGGGAGAGCGGCTGGTCATCATGGGTCCTTCCGGCTGCGGGAAGACCACCCTCCTCTCCTGCCTGATCGGGGCCCTGAAACCCGACGCCGGCAAGGTGATGCTGTTCGGAGAGGACTTCCATGCCCTCGATCGGAAGGAGCGGGATCGGCTCCGCCTGAAGTTCGGGGTCATGTTCCAGGGCGGAGCCCTCTTCAGTTCCCTCACGGTCGGGGAGAACGTGGCCCTCCCCCTCGAGCGGCACTCCGACCTCCCGAAGGAGACGATCGACATCCTCGTGAAACTCAAGCTCAATCAGGTCGGTCTCGGCAAGGCCGTGGACCTCCTCCCGGCGGAGATCAGCGGAGGGATGATCAAGAGGGCGGCCCTCGCGAGGGCCATGGCCCTCGATCCCAGGATCCTGTTCTGCGACGAGCCCTCCGCGGGCCTGGATCCCGTCACGGTCACCGGAATCGACCGCCTTCTCGTCGACCAGGCGAGGACCCACGGCACCGCTCTCGTCGTCGTGACCCACGAGATGACCTCGGCCTTCCGCATCGCCGACCGGATGATCATGCTCTACGATGGCCGGGTCGTGGCGGAAGGCGCCCCGGACTCGATCCGGAGGAGCCGCGATCCGATCGTCGCCCAGTTCATCGAGGGGAGGATCGAGGGGCCGATCGGTTTTTCCGAGACGGCCGAAGATTTCGCGGAGAGTCTTCTCGAGGGCACGGACCGATGAAATCCAAGGACCTGATCGCCGGCTCCTTCGTCTTCTTCTCCTTCCTCCTCTTCGTCGGATTCATCGCCTGGGGAGGGAGGCTCCGCGGCCTGCTCGACGACCGCGTCCATGTCCGCCTGTTGATGGCCCGCGGCGTCCCGATCGAGGTCGGCGCCCCGGTCCGCGCCGAGGGCATGGTCGTCGGCGAACTCGTCAAGATCCGCTGGAGAGGCCGGGAGGAACGCGCCGGACTCCACCCCGACCGGCCCCTCGAGCTCGAACTCGCCCTGGACCGCGGATTCCCGCTGGCGGCCGGAACCGAGGTCCTCGTCCATGCCGACGGCCTGCTCGGAGCCCGCTTCATCGATCTCCTTCCCGGGCCGGAGGAAGCCCCGCCGCTTGAAAAGGACGCCGTCCTCCTCGGGGACCTCGGAGGCATCGACAGTTTCCTCGAGAAAGGGCACGTCCTCTCGCGGAGCCTGGAGCGGATCGCCACGAACCTCGAGAGCCTCCTGGCCCCCGGCGGCGGAAGGGGGACGCTGACCGGCCTCCTGAAGAGTCTCGACGAAGTCTCCTCCCGCGGCGGGGAGACCCTGGCACGGCTCGACGAACTCCTCCTTCGATCCCGCGGAATGATCGACGAGGGAAGGGGACTCGCCCGCGATCTGCGCGCGCTGACCTCGGGCGAGGACGCTCCGATTCCCGCTCTCCTCGCCCGCCTGGATTCGACGGCGGAGGAGGCGGCCCGGACGATCCGGCGGGTCCGCGGCCTGTTCGAGCGGAGCGAGCCCGACCTCCGGGAGATCCTGGACCGGGGCCGGACCCTCCTCGCCGAGGCGGGGTCGGTCCTGACCGAGACCGGGACCCGCCTCGGCCGTCTCCTCGAACACGGAGATGAACTCCTCCTCCGCAGCGACAAGGACTTCTTCCTCCTGCTCCATCATCTGCGGGTCGCCGCGGAGGAGTTCAAGCTCCTGGCGGCGCGGCTCCGGGCGGACCCGAGTCAGCTCCTGTGGGGCGGAGGAGAGAGCCCCGACGAGGCCGAGGCCGCCGCCCGCCGTTCGATGGAGCGGGACCTCCTCGAAGGGGACCAGCTCCCCCCCAGGTGGAAACGATGAGACTCCTTCTCGCGGGAGCCTTCCTCGTTCCGGCGGTCTTCGCCTCCTGCCGGTCCGCTCCCGAGGACGGACCCTTCGAGCGAGGGGTCCGCCTCCAGGCCGAGGGGAAGCTGCGCGACGCGGTCGACCGATATCGCAAGGCCGTTTCGCGCGATCCCCGGGACGGGGACGCGTGGTACAACCTCGGCACGGCCCTCGCGGCCCTGGGTCTCGAGGAAAAGGCGCGGAAGGCCTACCTCGGCGCCCTGCGCGTCGAGGAAGGCGCCGCGGACGCGATGGCGAACCTGGGCCTCCTCGCCCTGCGGGCCGGCCGGGAACGCGAGGCGCTCGACTGGTTCGCCAAGGCCGCCGGGGCGGCCCCCGCCCGCGCCTTCCCCCTCGTCCTCGAGGCCCGGGTCCTGCGCGGGCGCGGCGAGCGGACCGCGGCAGCAAGCCTCCTCGAGGAGGCCCTCCGCCGCGAGCCCGGGAGCGCCCTCGCCCACCTCGAACTCGCCCGCCTCCTCCGGAAAGAGAAGAAGACGGCCGAGGCCCTGGCCCACGCCGGGACCGCCTTCGAGCGGGATCCCCTCTCGGGGCCCGCGGCCCGGCTCTACGCCTCCCTCGCGCTGGAGGCGGGCGAAGGGGACCAGGCGCTCAGAGCCGCGCGCCGCCTGGTCTCGAAAAAACCCGACGACGCCGGGGCCCTCGTGCTCCTCGCCAGGTCCTGGCTTCTGCGCGGGGACCCCGAACGCGCCCTCCCCCCCCTCCTCGAGGCCCGGCGTCTCGCCCCGTCCTCCTCCGAGATCCGGACCCTCCTGGACCGGACCTTCGCGGAGATCCGGAAACGGGTCACCGCCGGAAACGGTAGAGGTCGGAACTGAGGCCGGGGGACCTCCGTCCCTTCCGCCGCAGAGCGAGACGATGCGGGACGTAGAGCGGAAGGACGCATCGGCTCCGATCCAGGAACTCCCGGATCCTCCCGTAGGCGCGAAGCAGGTCCTCCGGACTCCCCGCGTTCACCGCTTCCTCGACGAGGCGGCGCATCTCCCGGAGAACGACCCGCTCCTCCTTCCGGCCGGCGGCGGAGGGTTTCCGCGTCGGGGGAAGGAAGCGCGCCGCCAGGGAAAGGAAGGGGTCGTAGGGGTATCCCCAACTGTGCTCGATCCGGAGATCCCAGTCCTCCGCCTTCCTCGAACTCCCACCTTCCAGGATCCGGCAGGGGATCCCGCGCGTCCTCAGACCCTCGGCGATCGCCTTGGCCAGGACCAGGTCCGCGGCTCCCTCCCCCGGATCCAGTCGCAGCGGCTCCCGCGGTCTCTCCGGTCGGAACTCCGCGCCTTCCGAAGCGGATCGCCCGCTCCGCGGGAAGGACGGACTCCAGGACTCCGCGACCTCGGCCCGCCCGTCCTCGGCGGCATCGATCAGGGCCTTCCGGTCGAGGGCCGCCGCCACGGCCCGGCGCAGCCCGACGGAGGCCGTCGGGCCCACGAGGGAGAACCCGAGGTAGACCAGCGAGGAACCGCGGGTCTCGAGGACCTCGACCTCCGGGTCGGCCCGGAAGGCCGGGATCTTCGTTCTCGGGATCCGGTAGGACCAGCAGTCCGCCAGGAAATCCAGGGAACCGTCCTCGAAATCCCGGAGCGGATCCCGGTCGACGTCCCTGCCGTAGCGGATCAGGTGCAAGCCCTGCGCCGGGTCGTCCCGGAGCCGCAGGATCATCCCGGCGGCCTCCGGATCGAGAGAGTCGAAGACATAGGGCCCGCTGCCGATCGGCTTGCGGAACTCTCCCTCGCGGTCGAAGCTCCTAGGCGCGAGGACCGCGCAGGGATTGATCGCGCACAGCTCGGGAATGAGGGCGCCTGGGCTCGAAAGGCGGATCTCCAGGCGATCCTCGGAGAGAGCCTTCACCGAACGGATCCTCGAGGCGACCCTCAGCCAGCCGTGCTCGGGAAGGCCGACCCAGCGGCGGAAATGGAGGACGAGATCGGAGGCGCGGACCGGGGAGCCGTCGTGGAACCGCGCCCCCTTGCGGATCGTGAAGAGGAACCTCCTCCCTCCCTCCTTCCACTCCCAGGAAGAGGCCAGCCCCGGAACCAGACGGCCCCGGTCGTCCCGGCGCACGAGGGTTTCGCAGATCAGGGTCTTCGCGAGGAAGCCCCCGCGATATCGCAGCGGAGACAGACGCGCGAACCCGTCCTTCCCGGCGAAGACCGCGACGCGGGGGAAGCGCTTTCGATCGAGTTCCACGAGGACTCCGGCCTTCGATCCTTCCTTCTTCCTCTCCTCCTTGCTCTTCTTTCCCTTCTCCGGATCCGGATCGACCGGGATCCCGGAGAGACCGTAACCCGGGGGCCTGCTCAGGAGAAAGATCCGCCCTCCGTATCCCGAACCGAGGATCTCCTCGGTCCCGTTCCGGCCGTCCAGTTCGGCGACCTCGAGCCAGTGCCCCTTGTCCCTGTCGACGAAGATCGTCTCCGCCTTCCAGCGACCGCCCTTCTTCCGGCTCAGGAGCTGGACCTTCTTCGAATACCCGAACACCGCGACGGTCTCGACCTCGGGGTCCGCGTCGAACCGTCCGGCCACGCATCCACGCATCCCCTGGGGCCCAAGGTAGATCGTCTCCTTCTTCCACCGCCCTCCCTCCCCCTCCTCGAAGCGCAGGATGCGCCCGTCGTCGAGGGTCGCGTAGAGGACCGGAGGAAGGGAACCGCGCCTGAGGGCGAGCCGTCCCATCCCCATCGCGCTCCGGAAGACCGTCTTCCGTTCGACCTTCCCCCGGAAGACCGTGAAGAGATCCAGGGTCCCCGACCTCGAGACGGCCGCGATCCGGGGCGATCCGCCCCCGGAGGCCGGAAGGACCGCGGCGTCCCGATACCTCCCCGGGAGTTCGGCGAGCTTCCTCGAAACGAAGGTTCCGTCCTTTCCGGTCGGCGTGACCAGGTAGAGGGCTCCGGGCCTCGTGAAGACCAGGACCTCCCGTCCGGGGGAACCGGCGTCCAGATCGCCCGCCACGATCGTGTGGATCTCCCTCCCCGGGAAGCTGGCGATCCTCCGCCCCGAGAGGCCGCCGTCGTCGTGCGGAAGGACCTGGAAGAGATGGCCCTTCTGCCCGCCGAGATAGAGTTCGCCACCAAGGATCCGCGGGTCGATGTCCCCGAACGCGATCCCGCCCAACCACCGGCCGTCATGGATCACGCGGCGGGGAAACCACTTCCCGCTGTAGGAGACGAGGACATGGGCGACACCCTCGTCGTCGAGTCCCACGACCTCGGGGGCCGCGTACTGGGTGAAGATCGGAAACGACCGGACCGTCCAGATCCCGGTCTTTCCGTTGTCCAGGACCAGGGACGCCTTCCATCCTCCCTCCGCCTCGAGGGGGACCTCGCCGAAGCGGGGGTCCTCCGCCTGCGCAGCGAGTCCGGGCCCGTTCGACAGGATCCAGGAGAAGACCAGAAACGGAATCCATCCCGCCGAACGGGCCTTTCCACAGTATTCAGCCATCGATGCGCACCGTGCTCGGAGGACTCGCCAGGAAGGACCGGCTCCGGGGATGGTAGGCGATTCCCTGCGTATGGAGGAAGATCCCCTTGGTCACCGCGGGGATCTTGGGAACCCGGATCTTCGTGGAGGAATGGACCCAGAAGAACGGGCTCCAGGGATCCAGGAACAAGAGCGGATCGAAGGGGTTCCCCTTCCGCCGCATCCGGTTCGTCGTGAGGAGGAAGGCGGAAGGATCCGAACTTCCGAGCCTCCACTCGATGACGGAGCCTCCCCTCGCCAGGACCGGTCCCGATCCGTTGCCGTCCACGACGACATGGAGAGAGGGGAAGGCGGGGTCGAGCCGGTAGATCATGCCCTTTCCCTGGAGGACCGGGCCCCTCGGGTTGCCCGCACCCCCACGGAGCACGGCCGAACCGACCCTCACCGGGGAGTCGCTGCGGATCGCGGGCCCGCCCGCCGCCAGGAATCCGCCGGTCCCTCCGAGGATCGTCGTGGCGCCGTGGATCGACTCGACCTTTCCGACCCGAACCTCGAGTCCGGGGCCTCCCGGCTGTCCCTTCGCGCCGTTCCCCCCGACCAGCAGGGACTGGTCCATCCTGAGAACGGCCCCACCCTCCAGGGCCAACCCGGCCATCGGAGGCCGATAGGGCGAAAGGGAGCCCGGCGAGGCCTCGATCCTGCTGCGGTGCATGCAGGCGACGACCCCGTCCCCCTCGAGGCGCAGGGTCGCTCCGCGGTCTCCGGCTCCCGGCCGGTCCCCTCGAATCCTGGAGTTGTCGATCGTCAGGCGGAAGGACTCCCCCTTCCCGACCCCTAAGGACACCCCACCGTCCAGGATCATGCTCTCCAGTTCGAGGCTCCCTCCTCCGAGTTCCGCTCCGGAGAGCACGACCTGCGTCCCCGTGGACGGAGGGAGGACCCGAAACCCCGAAAGGCGCACCTCGTACCCCCGTTGGGGATGCACGGGATGGAAGCGGATCGCGCCGACCCGGACCTGTCCGGGTGCGGAACCGAGGGCGAGGATCGTGACCGAGCGGTCGATCGAAAAGGACGGATAGATCCCGGGGTGGACCAGGATCCGGTCCCCGATCCGGGCCGCGCGAACGGCCGATTGGATGTCCTTGTAGAAACCGGTTCCACCGCTCCTCCTGACGTGGAGGTCACCCGCCGGTACCCGCGACACGGAAAGGAGGATGGCCGCGGAAAGCGGAGCGAGGACAGAGACTCGAAGGGAAGGGTTCATGTCATCATCTCCGATCAGAGGGAAAGGATTTCGGTCGTCGTGATGCTCGAAGAGGGAAGCTTGACCGTGAGAACGGGGACCTGGATCCCGAAGGAAAGGAGGTTGATCCCGCTCGTCTGGTAGAAGAGTTCGTCCCCGTCGGCCTGGACCAGGTAGGTCGCCAGCAGGGAGTTCGTACGCGTCCAGAGATTGAAGCTCGCGCGCCGGGCGCCGAAGGTCTTCGGGGGCGGGCTCACCCGGTTCCCCGCGTCCCGGAAGGACCTCGGAGGAATCGCCGGGAATCCCGGGATGTTGATGTCCCTGGGGAGTTTGCGATAGGTGCGCGTATCCGTGGCCAGGCTTCCCGAGACCTTGTGCGGAAGCAGGACGGCGTGCGCCGCGGTCTGCGCGAACTGCCCGAAGAGACTCGCCTGTCCGAACATCATGAGCGGCATGTCCCAGGGTTCGAAGACCGTCGGCAGGCCGTAGGCGCGCTCGGTCCGTTGATCCCTGAGGGAGATCAGGGTCCTCATCGGGTCCTGCAGGGGGTTGAGCGCGCGGGCGTCCGGAACGGCGAGGACTTCGGAGCCCGAGGTCCCGGGGTTCGGGGCTCCGGGGTAGTTGACGGTGGTCACGAAGAGGTTCTTGCCGTCACGACTCCAGAGGGGACGGTCGGTGACCTCGACTCCGATCCTCCCTCCCAGCGGGCCGGCCGTTCCGATCACCCCTCCGAGGGTCCCGGCTCCCAGGGGGTCCAGCGGCGTGTAGAGAACGTTCAGTCGTTCGCTCCCCCCCTTCGGATGCGGCCACCATCTCGGGCTCTGGGAGGTCATGAAAGCCATCCGCGCCCCGTGCACGGCGATCTCGGCGAAGGGTTCCCCCGCGGCGGCCGTGGTCCGGACGACACAGAAGGTCTCCCCCGTGGGGGCGCCGGCCCCCAGGACCGCGACTCCGGCGGGTTTGGTGTATCCCGTCCCCGGTTCCTTCTCCCGCAGCAGGAAGGCGACGTAGCTGATCCCGTTCCTGCTGGCCACGCCGGGGGAATGGAAGCCGACCGCGGGGACGTAGGGCTTGGGAGGGGAGGTGTTCGGCACGTTCCCGACCGGATGGGTCTTCGCGTTCCCGGAGGCGTCGAAGCTGAGCACCGCCGCGTCCTTGGGCCGGAGATCCCCGGTATCGAAATCGGAGCAGAGGATCGCAAACCTGCGATTCGAACCGCTGGGGAAGGCGGCGAGATTCGTCACCGGGGATCGGGCGCCGCTGGAGACGAAGACCTTGGGCTCCAGGACCTTGGATCCGCCCAGGATCCTCAGGACATGGACGCCGGCGGTCGTCGGGACGAAGCAGAGGTCCCCCTCGCGATGCATTCTCGTCACCCCCCCGGCCGGCGAGCCCTTGACGCGGACGCGGCCGAGGCTCTTCGCCCCTCCGGCGCCGGACCAGGACACGCATTCCAGCACCGTGTCGCCGGTCCCCGAATCCGAAGCGCAGACCGCGAGACGGCGGTCCGTGTCCAGAAGAGGTTCGTAGTTCGGTGGGGAGACGAGCTTGATCTCGGTCTTTCGCAAGGCCCCCGACCGGAAATCGAGGACCGCCAGCGCGCCGTTGGTCTTCGAGTCCCCGAGCGGGAGGATGAAGACGCTCCCGTCTCTCAGGATCCGGACCTCCTCGGGAGCCATGTGACGGCGCCCGTTCCACCACCGCGAGGGCGGGGCCGAGAGATCCGCCAGCTTTTGCGTCGTTCCGATCCGGGAAGCCATCCAAAGGGAATGTCCTCCACGGGCGTCCTTCAAGGCGAACAAGTCCAGACCCCAGGTCCCGGATCTGGGAACCTCCTGTGCGAATCCGATCCCGGCACATAGGGAGAGGGCGAAACATGACAGCGTTCGAGGGAGCATCCGTTTCCTCCTGCAGAAGAACGAAGCGGCTGCGGACGGGAAGCTGCCGGTCGACGGGAGAGCCGCGAGTCGGAGCGAAATCCGTGCCTCGCCCCGCCGTCCCGGGGAGAACCCGGGAGGGACTCCCCCCGATCCCCCGGGAATCCCCCGTTTCTGGGTCCATCCCCCCGATCTGTTCCTGCTCCGGCCGATCGCTCTCCGCGTCCGGTTCGCGTTTACCACAGGCCTCGTTCCGGAAGCCCGACTCTTCCCCACCCGGACGTTTCCATCCGGAAACGCCTCTCCACGGCAAGGGCGGCCCCGCCCGCGCGGCGGGCGGTCAGGAGCGGACGAGGGTCTCGAGGGAGACGGAGGCGAAGGTGCAGCGGGCCTGTTCCTCGACCTCGTCGAAGAGGCGGCGCAGCCGGCACTCGGGCATTCCCTCGCAGCGGTCCTCCCCGGAATCGGCCAGGAGGCAGCTCTCGAGGCTTCGCGGCGGCTCGAAGATCTCGATGATCTCGAGAACCGTCACTTCCGCGGGGGGTCTCGCGAGGCGGTATCCCCCTCCGACCCCCCTCGTCCCCAGCGCGATCCCCGAGCGGACCATCTGCTGGAGCACCTTCGCGAGCGCGCTCTCGGGAATCCGATAGCGCTCGGCGATCTCGGTGACCCGGACCGGCCGCTCCGGCCCGGCCTCGGCCATCTCCATCGCCGCGTAGAGGGCGTAGCGCGTGCTCTTCCCCCAGTTCAAGGGCTCACCCCGCGCGACAGGACGGACCCGGGCCCTCCCGCCTCACGAATCCCGCTCGCCGGGTCGGGGCGAGGAGGGATCGAGATCGAGGCAGAACCTCGGAGCGGGACGGAACCCCATGTGCTGGAAAAAGGTCAGGAGCCCCGGGGTCTCCCAGGCGACCTCGGTGCGGAGACTCCGCACGTTCAAACCGCGGAGGTTCGTCTGCAGCTGGTCGATCAGGGCCGCGCCGACGCCCCGCCCCCGATAATCGGGATGGACGCCGATCGTGTCGAGGACCGCGGCGGGCTCGATCGCGCCGAATTCCCCGTAGTAGACGCGCGCCAGGAGGAAGCCCGCGAAGAGCCCGTCGACCTCGGCCGCCAGCGAGACCTTGATCCCGGTCTCCTGGAGGTTCTGCTGGAGTTTCAGCCGGAAGAACTCCTCCCTGCGACGCCCGGTGTTCTTGGCGTCCAGGTTCACGACCTCCTCGAAATCCTCCGGCCTGAGCCCCCGGACGATCACTTCGCCAGTCCTCGTTTCCATTTCCACGACCTCATGCGATCAACTGTCCGCCGTCCACTCGAATGACCTGACCGGTGATGTGTTTCGACAGGTCCGAAACCAGGAAGAGGCAGAGGGCCGCCACGTCCTCGGGTTCGGCGATCCTACCCAGGACGCTCTCCGATTCCGCCTTCTCGAGGACCTCGGCCGGCAGCTCCTCCGCCATCCTCGTCCGCACCATGCCCGGGGCGACGAGGTTCACCCGGATCCCGAAGCGGCCCAGCTCGCGCGCGGCCGTCTTTCCGAACCCGATCAGCCCCGCCTTCGAGGCGGCGTAGTTCGCCTGCCCGAACTTCCCGCGCTCCCCGTTGATCGAGGTCGTCAGAACGATCGAGCCGCCCCCGGCCGCCCGCATCCTCGGGACGGCTTCCTTGACGATCAGGAAGGCGGACTCGAGATTGACGCGCAGGACCCGCTCCCAGTCCTCTGTGTCCATCTTCCAGAGCACGGCGTCCCGCGTGATCCCGACGCAGTGCACGCAGAGATCCAGCCCCCCCATCTCCTCGTCGAGGCGGCGGAAGCAGGCCGCGACGTCTCCGGGATCGGACCCGTCCCCCTCGATCCCCAAGGTCCCCTCGACCGCCTCCGAACCCGGGAGATCCAGGACGGCGACCTCCGCCCCGGCCGCCAGGAGCGAACCGACGACGGCGCGCCCGATCCCCCCGGCGCCCCCGGCGACGAGGGCGCGCCGGCCCACGAGGCTCAACGGGCCGGGACTCCCGGTGAAGAGCGTCATGCCCCCGCTCCTCCGAGTCCGAGACCGATCCCCTTGGCCGCGAGCTTCCGGGCGCGGTAGCCCCCCCAGAGCGCCGCGCCGATCGCACCGGCAAGCATCGAATGCTCATGGCTGCGGATCTCGAGCTTCAGCCCCTGGGACTCCCCGGCCTCCCGGATCGCCTGGAGCAGGCCGACGTCCGCGGCCAGTCCCCCGGTCACGAGAGCGACCTTCTTGATCCCGATCGAGTTCAGGAGGCGGAGGTAGCGCCCGGCCATCGACTGGTGGATCCCCTTGATGATGTCCGGGGTCGGGATGCCCCGCGAGACCATGTTGATGACGTCCGTCTCCGCCAGAACCGCGCAGATCGACGAACATTGCTCGGGGTTCTGGGCCTGGAGCGAGAGCGGGCCGATCTCATCGATCGTGATGCCGAGATAGCGGCTGATGTTCTCGAGGAACTGCCCCGACCCCGAGGCGCACTGGCTCGTCATCCGATACCCCAGGACCTTGGCCTTCTCGTCCATCTTGACCGCGCGGGCGTGCAGGCCTCCGACGTCCAGGACGGCCTCGGCCTCGGGATCCATCCAGCGCCCTCCCCGGGCGTGCGTCGTCATGCCGTAGAAGTGGCCGGTGCGGAACGGTACTCCTTCCCCTTCCCCCGTCGTCGCGACGTAGGCGAGCCGGTCCCTGCGGACCGAGGCCTCCGACAGGGCATGTTCGAAGAGGTCGGCGGCGACCTGGTGGGGATCCCGCTTGCGGATGCGTTCTCCCCGCCCGAAGAGGAGGTCCGCCCCCTTCTCTCCGCGATCCTCCATGACCGCGACCTTGACGGCCGAGGAGCCGATGTCGATCCCGGCGACGAGCAGAGTCTCCATGTTCGGATTCGTCATTTCGAGTTTCCTTGTCGGCAGGAGGTCAGGCGGCGCGCGTCCGCCGGTGGTCGCGCCAGCAGAAGAGGGCGGCCCCGAGCGCCCCGGTGTAGATCGAGTCGGGGGAGATGTTGATCGTCTTGTCCCCGTAGTTCTCCCGGACGAGTTCGCGAAGCGCGTTCACGGCGGCCTCGTTCTTGGCGACCCCGCCCGTGAACGTGAACTCGTCCTCGATCCCGCCCGAGCGGGCGAGCAGGGACATGGCCCGAAGGATGATCGCGCGATGCAGGCCGGCGAGGATGTCCTCGCGCTTCTCGCCCAGGGACAGCCGCTCCCGGAGTTCCGCGCCGGCGAAGACCGTGCAGGTCGAATTGATCTTGACCGGCCTGTTCGACTCGCAGGCCAAAGGGCCGAGTTCATGCAGGCCGAGATTCATCTCGTCGGCGATGTATCCGAGATAGCGCCCGCACCCCGCCGCGCAGCGGTCGTTCATCTGGAACGAGGTCACGATGCCGTTCTCGTCCACCTGGATGGCCTTCGTGTCCTGGCCCCCGATGTCGAGCACCGTCCTCGTCCCCGGGAACATCGCGTGGGCGCCGAGGCCGTGGCAGAGGATCTCCGAACGGATGCTCTCCTTCGGGAAGGGAAGGGTCTGCCTTCCGTAACCCGTGCCGACCGATCCCCCCTCGATCATTTCGAGTTCGCGGACGGCGGCGATGGCATCGCCCAGGGCCTCGGGCGCCCCCTCGAGGTCCGCGAGGGCGGCCGAGGCGTGGGCCGCGAAGGCGTCCTCCGCCGCGGGCATGTTCTCGACCTCGAGGATGGCCTTGTCGTAGAGCCCCACGAGGAGGTCGTAGGGGACCCCCCGCCCCCGGGCCTCGCTCTCCGCGAGGCTCAGGTAGCGGCTCCCGGCGAGATCGCGGAAGAAATCGCTCTTGCGGCTCGAGCCCTCGGCATAGAGCTCCGAGACCTCCTCGTTCATCGTGGAGAGGACGGTGTCCGCCGCGAGCACGACCGCCGGATCCTCCTTGCGCTCGTCCAGGATCTTCCGGATCGTCACGCAGAGGTTGTCGAGCTGGGCCCTGTACTGCTTCTCCCGGAACCTAAGTTCGAGGGCCTTCAGGAGTCTCCCGCACTCCTCCTCCCCGACGCCCCGTCCCTTGAGATCCCGCTCGATCAGCCCGAAACGGGCGTCTATCAGGGCCTCCCCGGACGCCACCTCGCAGGCGACCTCGTAGTTGCTGCGGCTGTTCGTGATGCCGCGGCCGAGGATCCGCCCCTCCTCGTCGAGGACGACGGACTTGGTCGTCGTCGACCCCAGATCGATTCCGACGAAATACCGGAGACTCGTCATGCTCACGCCCCCCGGGCCGCGACCCCGGCCCGCTTCTGTTCGATCATCTGGAAATAGGACTCGAGACGGTTCTTGATGTTCGCCGCCGAGAAGTATCTCGGATCGACGAGGTCGCTCTCGATGAAGCCCCCCGGCTTCCCGGTCCGGTTCTCGACCTCGCGCAGCATCATCAACTGTCCCGCGCTGAAGGAATTGCAGCTCTTGATCGAGTTGATCAGAAGACCGTCGGCCTCGTACTCCTCGACGTACCGGACGAGCATGTCCACGCGCGAGGGGAGATTGAGGTTCGTGTAACAGCCCATGCAGTATTCCGCGAGGGTCTCGAGCGGACGGGAGGGGTCATGACGGAATCCGTTGTCGTAGACCCCGCCGACCTTCGTGTAGGAGGAAGCGACGACGACGGCGCCCTCTTCGGCGAACATCCGCCAGAACTCCCGGAAGCTCGTCCAGTTCGGCGGCCCCTCGACGACGATCCGGTACTTCTCCGGCCCCATCTCGCCGTCGGGGGTGATCGGCCCCTTCCCCAGGCGGACACGCTCCTCGATCTCCGCCCTCAGGGCCTCGTAGTAACCGACGGCCTCCTCGCTGCCCCGGAAGGCGGTGAAGATCGGTCCGATGTAGTAGACCCCGCCGAAGTAGGCGTCGATCGGGGAGGGTTTGTTCCTGGCGGATTCGAGGACCGCGACGAGGTCGTCCTCCGCCTTCGCGGACCTGGCGAGCTCCTCCTTGAGGCGGTCCTCGTCGTAGGCCCGCCCCGAGACCTTCTCCATCGCCGGGATGACCTTGTTCCTCAACTGGTCGACGACGTACTTCCGCATCGAATCCGTGATCTCGCCGTCCCCCTGGTAGGGCACGTGGAGCATCGCGACCGGCGCGTCGTATTCCTCGCGGAGGATCTCGAACCACTTCATGAACGTGAAGCAGCCCGTGTAGGAGAGGAGGAGGAGATCCGGATCGGGAAGCCTCTCCCCGGTCGGTCCGATGTTCCCCGATTCCATCATTCCGAGGTCGCACTTGACGTAGGTGCACACGTCCTCGGAATGGCCGGCCTTCTCGGCCAACCGGATGTAATCCCTCGACTTCCCGCGCATCGCCGATTGGAGGGCGTTGATCTCGGGCAGGACGGGGAGGAGGTCGAAGGACCGCAGGAGTTCGGTCAGGTTCCCCGGGACGAAGGTGTAGGCGCATTTCTCCCCGGTCTCCGGAGCCCGGGCCAACCGGGAGTAATGGGCCGCGATCATGTTCTTCTGGCGGATCTGGGACGAGTCCTTCTGCGCCGCCTTGGATTCTTCCTTCTTGTTCATCTCAGACTCCGCTCCAAAGCTTGATCGAATCGGCGAAGGTGCCGGCCTGTTCCCGGATCACCTGGAACTGGCCGTTGTTCTCCGCGTACTTGAACGCGGTCCAGGGGATGCCCGCCTTTTCGACGGCCTTGACGACCATCGGCTGATCGAGAAGGGCGGGATCGCAGAAGCTGGGCGCGCAGAAGATCACTCCCTCGGCCCGGCTCCCCTCGACCCTCTCGACGAGTTCCTTGCCCTTCCCCCGCTCGTCGATGTAACGGGTCGGACTCTCCATCGAGTCGTCGAGGAAGGCCTGGACCAGGCGGTCCATCGGATCCCCGTCCTCGGGGATGTCGTGCAGCAGCCAGCGGTGGATCTGCACGAGGTCGTCGTCGACGATGTAGCAGCCGGCCCGTTCGAGCGTCTTGATCAGGCCCAGCGGGGGCTGCTCGCAGAAGGATCCGGTCAGGAGGATCCTCGCCTGGTCCATGGGTTTCCGGTCCTCGTCCGCCCGGACCCCGTCGAGATACTCGCGGAGCATCGCCGTGAACTCCTCGACCGGAAGAACGAGCCCCGCGCGCATCAGCACGTAGAGTTCCGCGCTCGGCACCTTCCAGGGCTCCCGGATCCGGAGGTCGTAGACCTCCCGGACGAGAGCGCGGTTCTCGTTGAAGACCCGGATCGACTCCCGGAGGGCTTCGGGCTCCAGGGGTTTCGCCCCCCTCCGCTCGAGTTCGGAGGCCAGTTCCTCGAGTTCGTGGCGATAGAACATTCCGCCGAGTTCCGGCTCGAAGACCTGGGGCACGTCGAGATAGCGGGAAAGCTTGTCCGGGAACTTGAGCTTCCAGATCCCCGAGAGATTCCGGATCACGTCGCAGATGGCCGGGAAGAGCATGCCGTCCAGGCAATCCAGGCTCCCGTTCAAGCCGAGTTCGATCGTCGATCTCGGGATGTGGCAGATATAGGACTGGTAGAAGGCGTCCCCCCGGATGATCTCGAGGTCGTCTCCGCCGCCGAGGATCCCGACGGGCAGGCAGCCCTGGGCGTGCAGGAGTTCCCGGGGGACGTAGATCGGCATGTAGCCGATCGCGAGACCTCCGGTCCGCTCCTTCCAGCGGCGGACCGTCGTGAACTCGTAGTCCCGGTAGATCTCCTCCGACCGTTCGGCGAGCGTCTTCGGATCGGCGGCGCTCATGCGTTCCTCCATTCGGGTTTCCGTTTCTCGAGGAAGGCCTGGAGCCCCTCGACGGGGTCCTCGAGCTTCATCAGTTCCTCGACGTAGAGGCGCTCCGCCTCGGCGAGGTCGCGCCTGAAGCGCGCCCCCATTCCGGCCCGCAGGGCGCGCACCCCCATGCGGAGGCTGGCCGCCGACTTCGGGAGCAGCCGGTCGCGGATCCATTCCAGCGCGGCCGCCTCGGGATCCTCGGCGCAGGCGTCCGCGAGCCCCTGGGCCGCGGCCTCCTCGCCCGAGAGGTCCCGCCCGCCGAGACAGATGTCCTCGGCGAGCCCGCGCCCGATCCTCTCGGTCAGGAAGACCGAGGCGACCGGCGGGAACACGCCCAGCACGATCTCG
>JALUUL010000056.1 GCA_027021385.1 Planctomycetota bacterium
GGAGGAAGCACCTCGGCGAGTTCCTCCATCAAGGGATCGATGTTCTCCTCCTCGTTGTAGAACGGCACGATGAGGCTGAAGCGAAGACCGCCGGAGGGCCCCGCGCTCATCGGGGAAGGCCTCCGCTTTTCCGCTCGAGGAGGGCGAAACGATGCCCCGACCCGAAGAAGGAGAGAGCCGGAGCCATGACGAGCCTGAATCCCTCCTCCCGGGCGATCTCGACGACACGGCCCGTCCGCAGAGCGGCCTTGGGTTTCTTCTTGTTGAAGGGGCGGCGGATCCTGCGAAGAAGGTTCTTGAGCGAATGGAACGAGAAGTAGGTGAAGATCACGTACCGGTCCGCGACGCGGCACAGTTCGCGCACGTGACGCTCCCGTTCCTCGACCTCGTCGATGTGGTGGTTCAACCGGATGCTCGCGACGCATTCGAAGCTCCGGTCCGCGAAGGGCAGCGAGACCGCAGAAGCCCGGACGTAGGGCGTCGTCCCGTCCTCTCCGTACTCCTCCCGGTTCCCGCAAAGCATGAAGAAGGACCAGTCCCCCTCGACGACCCGCTCCGCGTGGCGCCGGAAGAGGCCCCGAAGCCTCCCGCAGCCGCAGGGGATGTCCAGCAGGGATTCGAGAGGACCCGTCCTCCGGAAGATCCTCTCGAAGAGCCGGCGTTCGATCCGATCGGAGAGTTTGCGATGGAGCTTCGTCCGGTACTCGTCCCGATAGCTCCTGGCCCCTTCCGGCGAGTTGTAGCGTGCGAGGACCTGCGGATCCAAGTCCACCTCCCTTGCGGATGCCCTGGTTCTGGCCGATTCGCCCGGCATCCCCGGGGGATGCGGAACCCTCTCGCGGCGCGAGTCTACCCGAGGACTCCGGGCTCCTCGACCCGGATCCGTCCGTCGACGGCATAACTCGGGACGCCCCGGGGCGCGGCCATGAAGGGGTTCAGGTCCAGCTCCGCGATCTCCGGGAAATCGAAGGCGAGCTGGTTCAGGCGGAGGAGGCATTCCTCGACCAGCGCGCGGTCGATCGGAGCCTCCCCGCGGTAGGGCCCGAGCAACGGGGCTCCGCGAAGGTCGTCGAGCATCGCCGCGGGATCGGCATCGCTCAACGGGCCGACGCGGATCGCGATGTCCCGGAGGACCTCCACGTGGACCCCGCCGAGGCCGACGGCCAGGAGAGGACCGAACTTGGAGTCCCTCGTGAATCCCAGAAGCAGTTCCCGGTGTCCGGGAGCCATGCGCTGGACCTCGAAGCGGAGGTCGACGACGCGCCCTGCGAGTGCGCGTTCCAGGGAGAGGGCGGCCTCGAAGACCTCGTCCCCCCCATGGAGATCGATCCGCACTCCGCCGCAATCGGATTTGTGCACGAGATCCTTCGCCGCCGCCTTAACGACGACCGGATACCCGAGGTCATGCGCCGCGGCCAGGGCCTCCGCCGGACTGCCGGCGATCCTCGTCGGAACGAAGGGGATTCCATAGATCCCGAGCAGGCGCCGCACCTCCTCCGACTCGAGCCACCCCCCTCCCCGGGATCCGGCCTTTGCAAGGATCCTGGCGGCCTTCCTCCGATCGACCTCGAAACGCTTCGGACGGCCGGCGGGTTCCTCCGCGAGTTCGGCATAGCGGATCATCCCCGCAACGGTCTGCGCGGCCTCTTCGGGGAAACGGTAGACCGGGATCCCCGCCTCCTTGAGGGTCCGAACGGCCTCGTCCCCCCCCTTGCGTCCCATGACGCAGGTCACGACCGGCTTCCCCGAATCGCGGGTCTCCTCGATGATGGCCAGGGCCACGGCATGGGCGTCGATCATGATCGGGGAAACGAAGAGCACGATCAGGATGTCGACATTCCGATCCCGGACGACGGTGCGGACCGCCTTCCGGTAACGGTGTTCGTCCGCCGAGGCGATCAGGTCGACCGGGTTCTGAACGGAAGCCTCGGGCGGGAGAAGCCGCGAAAGG
>JALUUL010000057.1 GCA_027021385.1 Planctomycetota bacterium
TTTGGCCCACCCCCCGGACCGATGAGGTCGATGTCTCCATCCCGGTCGATGTCAACGGCTTTCATCAGATAACCCTGAACCCCGGGGAGAAACTGCACCTCCCGAAACCAGGCCTGGGCCGGCGCCTTGTCCGGGACCAGGCAAAGCATCACCCAGAGCACCGCTCCAACCGCCGGCCGCATCACTTCTTCCTCCCGCTCTTGTAAGGATAGGCCTTCATCGCCTTCTCCAGCCTCGACCAGTCGACAGGCCCGGGGAGCTTGATTTTCTTCGGAGGCTGTGAAGCCGTCTTGTTCCAGACCGGAGGTTCCCCGTTGATCGCCAGGAAGGACTGCATGTTTCCATATCCGAAACCGCCATTCTGCGGCACCTCGCAATTGTAACGGACACCCAGCCAGGTGCTGTCGGGAATGACGTCGGGTCCGGGCCCCAGGTCGCCCATTCCGTAAGCATCGACGGCATAGGTATTGGAACCCTGGTACCCATAGGGCCCGAACTGCTGGGTCGGGAACATACCGATATAGCCACCGTACTGCCCGACCCCGCCATAACTCCAGGAGCCTGGGGGATTGATCGTTCCCTCCAACACAGCAGAAGGCAGGGCTTGGTGAGTAGGCTTATAATAGAGATAGTGATTATCCCTCCGAGGATTCCCAGGTGATTGGTTTACTGCATAGTTGGTTGCATGATGATACCAAGGATTACAGGGAAATTCATCAGCAGTCGGGAATCCAGAAGGGGAAAAATGGGTAGCCCACTTTGGGTGCCAATCGGAGATCAAGTGGGGGGAGATGTCGCATTCCAGGTTGCGCATGAACGGCTCCCAGGGAACATTTTCGCTCTGAGGGTTTCCGGGGTAATGCAATGACTTGATCCAACGAAAACTTCCGCCGTAACCGATTGTATAGTTCGAAGTGACAAGGGGGGCGTTGGCGGAGGTCCGATATTGGAAAAGGTTCATCGAACCCGAAGTCCCCTGAGCCCAATCCCACCACTTGAAGTTCCCGCTCAGGTTGCCTCCTTCAAAGCTCGAAAAAAACGGACGCGCATAGGTCTGCGAGCCGTTCAGGCTCGGGGGCAGATTGAAGAAGAAAACCAGGGTGTGGTCCGGAATGGACAGAGTGCCTCCCTGGCCATCCGGAACGAATCGGCTGAAGACCGTCGTCCCGTCGATGTACCCCCCCATGATGAGGGAGTCCATTTCATCCGCGCCCAAGTCGATGTTCGTCGAATTCGGAGGTGGGGCTGGATACCCGGCCCTGGCAACAATCCGAGGGTTCCCGAAACCCTCGCAGTCGAGATCCCAGCAATGCATCGTCGCATACTGCGTGTCATTCGGTGGGTCGCCGGGACCCTTCAAACCCGGAGGATCGGAGATTTCCGGGGCGGCCAAGGGATCATTCGTATCGAAGTTGTCGAACCGCAAGGTGCCGAGGGAAGTATCCACGCCCTTGTTGACCATGGGATTCAAGTCTTTTATTCCTGCCAAAGATACCTTGACCGGAGAAAGGCGGAAATCATGGGGAGATCGGCTCCCAAGAAAACCTTGGTTCGGTACCAGGGATCCCTCGACATTGTAGAACATTTCATTTAGGAAATAGACGACCCCCGTACTTCCCGACATCGTAACGATCGGCTGATAGCTGGGGTTCGACGACCTAGGAAGAGTTTTCGGCCAAGTCCCAAACGCTTTCTGCTTGTTGACATTCGCTGGGTTGTAAGCATTGTAATCTTGGTCTACTGTTATCACAGTACCCGAAGACGTTTTGATCTGGTGAATCGTCAAGTCGCTCGGATCGACCCCTTCGAAGCCGGAGGTGTCCCCGTTCCACACCCCAAGGACATCCCTGGAATCGATGATATTGTTGAAGATCCTTGGCCTGGAATACCCGGTGCTGGGTTTCCCAGGTTGGGTGAACCACTGTCCGTTCCAGATTCCGATTCGGTTCCAGGCGATCGTATTGTTGACGATGACCGGGGATGGATACTCGTTGGGGTAACCGTCAATAGCGATCCCCACGAAGTTATCGACGATAAAGCAGTTGCTGATGATGACGTGCTTGTACTTGAGTTGGCCGGTATTCGCAGGAATCGAGATCCCAGCTTGAGCACCAGATCCGCAGCAGTCGCCTCGGGTTCCCCTGATGGTTACGCTATCGATAAAACACTTTGTAAAGTTCGTCTGAGTTGTCTCGTGATTCCGGCGCCGGATAATGAAAATGCCCTTCGCTGCATAGTTCGCGTCGAAGATGGTGTTCAATGCCGAGGCGCCTTGAATCGAAACCCGCTCTCCGATTTCGAGCGGAAACGTCTCTCCATTCCACGGCAGACCGGTTCTTGGGTCTATTCTCGGCCCGTTCGCAGGGATGGGCCCATATAGCCCCGGCAGACAATGGATCACATAACGCTCCACGGTCTTCCCATTCACAGTATAGGGCAGGACCGGAAGCTGGTTGTAGATCATGTCGAGAGCAGCGGTCACCGTTTTGAAAGAGAACGGAAGATGTTGGAGGGTAGTCCAACTTGGGTCCTGCGGGTGGTTCTTTAAAGGAAAATAATCCGGGAATGAGGGTGACTGGGACGCCGGATTGAAAGGCTTTATATTGTAAGTGGTATTGTTCGCATAGATCGTATTGACCTTGTTGCCGGCCAACTGGTCATCACCATAAAGGGGATCGACATACAGGTGGATTACAAAGTTTTTCCGGCTCTCCGGACCATTGGATTGAGCAATCCCCTTACTTCCATTCAAGACAATGAATGCAAGAGAGAGAGAGAGAGAGAGAGGATCTAGCCATGGTTCCTCCTTTTGAACTTGGGTTCATTCTCATTTTGATCAAGTCCTGTCAAGAATCCTACGCTCTCGCGTCGACTCGATGACCTGAGAGGGGATTCTCCACCTCATCCCCCTCTCTGTCAAGGTCCTCTCCGACCTTTCAGGAGTTTCCAGGCAATTATTCCTAACATATGAAATGATCTAAGGTTACAGATGAGCAGAGAGAATTGCCGCGGACCTCGGTGCTTGCTCATGCCTCTCAACAAACCCGATAGGGAGGTGCCCCCGGTCGAGGGTCGTATTCCTACGATCAACAGACGCCGAAGATCATGACAGACGGGCGCCCGTATTGAGCCTGACTCTTGTCGGGGTCGAAGGCCCTGTTGAAGAAGGCGGACCCGAAGACCGCAATCTGATCGAAAGGGAGGTTGCCACCGCCGCCAAATTGGAACCTGTAGGCGCTCAGGGCCTTGGTTTTCGCGATGGGCGTGAACGCGATGATCTGGCTGATGACCTTGGCGCCGGCCCATGAGCGCTTGACCTTGCCCCAGAAGCCCTCTGCCGAGCATTTGCGCCTTCGCGATCCTCAGAAGGACTCATCCGGTCAAGGAACAGGGAGGGGACGCCCAGGGGCTCCTATTCTGCTCTCGAGGAGGGCGGGGCTTGGTTCCTCCCGGGGGCGGGTCTCGAACAAGTCCATGGACCGGACGGTGAAACTTCTGCCCGCGGGAAGGGGAGAGGGTATCTTGCCCGGCCGTTTTCCGAAGAGGCCCGCCCCGGAGCCTCCTCCCCAAGCGGGTCCGCCCCGCAACCTTCCCGGAGTCCGCACTTGTCCCCCCGAAGCAAGAACCGCCGCCCCGACCAGCTCCGTCCCGCCCGGATCCAGCGGGACTTCCCGTCCCAGGCCCCCGGATCCTACCTGATCGAGGCGGGGCGCACGGTCATCCTCTGCACCGCGAGCTTCACCGAGACGGTTCCGGGATGGCTGAACGGGGCGGGCCACGGCTGGGTCACCGCCGAATACTCGATGCTCCCCGCATCGACGCAACGGCGGAAGAACCGGGACATCCGCCAGGGCCGGCAGGACGGACGGTCCGTAGAGATCCAGCGCCTGATCGGGCGGAGCCTCCGCAACGCGGTCGACATCCCCTCCCTCCCCGAGGTTTCGATCTGGATCGACTGCGACGTCCTCTCGGCGGACGGGGGCACGAGGACCTGGGCGATCACCGGAGCCTGGCTCGCCCTCCACGACTGCCTCCTGCACCTGAAGAAGAAGGGGCGTCTTTCGACCTGGCCGATGAAGACCGGCATCGCCGCGACCTCGGTCGGAAAGGTCGGCGGCGAGTTCCTCCTCGACCTCGACTACTCGGAGGACAGCCGGGCCGAGGTCGACATGAACGTCGTCATGACGGGCGAGGGGGAGTTCGCCGAGGTCCAGCTCTCGGGGGAGCGCAGCCCCCTCTCCCGCGGGGACCTCGACCGGATGCTCGATCTCGCCGCGAAGGGATGCCGCGAACTCCTGGACCTCCAGGAGGAGTTCGTCGGGGAGAAGGCCTGAAGTGACCGCCCGAAGCCTCCCCAAGGCGCGGCCCCGTCTCTGGCTCGCGACCCGAAACCCCAAGAAGGCCCTCGAACTCCGGAGGCTTCTGCCGGAGCGGATCCTCGTCCGGTCCCTCGCCGACGTGGAGGAGGAGATCCGGCCCGACCTCCCGGAGGACCAACCGGACTTCGCCGGCAACGCCCGGCGGAAGGCCGAGGGGACCGCGTCCTTCCTCCGGTCCCGCCCCTCGGTCCTCGACGCCGGGGAGGGGGCCGCGAGGGTCCTGATCCTCGCCGACGACTCCGGCCTCTGCATCGACGCCCTCGACGGGGCCCCGGGCGTGCGCTCCGCCCGCTACGCCGGCGAGGGCGCGGGCGACGAGGCCCTCTGCGCCAAGGTCCTCGAGGCGCTTCGGGGACTTCCCCCGGAGCGGTGCGGCGCCCGCTTCACCTGCCACCTGCACGCCTGCGACCTCCGCGGCGCCGAGGTCTTCTCCCTCTCCGCGGACTGCGAGGGGAGGATCGCGGCTTCGCCTGCGGGCGTCTCGGGCTTCGGCTACGATCCGATCTTCCTCCCAGGGGAGGCTCCGACCCGCAGTTTCGCCGAGCTGACCCCAGTGGAGAAGGACGCCCTGAGCCACAGGGGACGAGCCCTGCGCCGCGCGATCCCCCTCATCCTGGAATACCTGTCGTGACCCCTCCGGACCGAATCCGCAACTTCTGCATCATCGCCCATATCGACCACGGCAAGTCGACCCTGGCCGACCGCTTCATGGAGATCACGGGAACGGTCAGCAAGCGGGAGATGACCGAACAGATCCTGGACGACATGGAACTCGAGCGGGAGCGGGGCATCACGATCAAGGCCAGGGCGGTCTCGATGGATTACCAAGCGGAGGACGGGAACCGCTACCTCCTGAACCTGATCGACACCCCCGGTCACGTGGACTTCAGCTACGAGGTCGAAAAGTCCCTCCAGGCCTGCGAGGGCGCGATCCTCCTCGTCGACGCCTCCCAGGGGGTCGAGGCGCAGACCGTCGCGAACGCCCACCTCGCCGACGTCGCGGGGCTCGAGATGATCCCCGTCCTGAACAAGGTCGACCTCCAGCACGCGGACCCCGACGAGGCCGCGATGGAAATCGAGAACTCGGTCTGCCTCCCGGCGGAGGAGGCCCTCCATTGCAGCGCGAAGACGGGGAAGGGCGTGGTCGAGATCCTCGAATCCGTCGTCCGCCGGATCCCCCCGCCGAAGGGGGACCCGAAGGCCCCCCTCCAGGCCCTGATCTTCGACTCCTACTTCGACGACTACCGGGGAGTCGTGATCTACTGCCGCATCGTCTCCGGCACGCTCCGCAAGAGGGATCGGATCCACATGCCGGGCACGGGCTCCGGCTACGAGGTCCTCGAACTCGGGCGGCTGAAGCCCCGCATGGTCCCCGGCGCGGAACTCGGAGCCGGGGAGGTCGGCTACGTGATCTGCAACATCAAGCGCCTCAAGGATGTCGTCGTCGGCGACACGATCCTCTCGGAGAAGGGCGAGCGCGCGCAGCCCCTTCCCGGATTCCGCCATCCCAAGCCCGTCGTCTTCTGCGGCCTCTATCCGACGAACCCCGGGGATTTCGACGCGCTCCGCAAGTCCCTCGACAAGCTCGCCCTGAACGACTCCTCCTTCACCTACGAACCCGAATCCTCGGACGCCCTGGGTTTCGGGATCCGCGCGGGCTTTCTCGGCCTCCTCCACATGAACATCATCCAGGAGCGCCTCGAGCGGGAGGAGAACCTCGACCTCGTCCAGACGGCCCCGACCGTCGTCTACAGGATCCGGACGAAGGCGGGCGCGGAGAAGGAGATCCACAGCCCCTCCGAACTCCCCGACTTCGGGGACATCGAGAGCTTCATGGAGCCGATCGTCAAGCTCTCGATCATGGTTCCGAACGAGGCGATCGGCGCGGTCATGAGGCTGGCGACCGAGCGCAGGGGGCGCTACGTGACGACGGAGGTCATCGGCCACAACCGCCAGATGCTGCACTTCGAGATCCCGCTGGCGGAGATCATCTACGACTTCCACGACAAGCTGAAATCCGTCACCCGGGGCTACGGCACGATGGACTACGAGTTCCTCGAATACCGCCCCGGCGACCTCGTCCCCCTGCGGATCCTCGTCAACGGCAACGAAGTCGACGCCCTGTGCACGATCGTGCACAGGGACGACGCCGAGCGCCGCGGGCGGAAGATCATCGAACAACTCCGGCGGGAGATTCCGAGACACCTCTTCCAGATCCCCCTCCAGGCCGCGATCGGCGGGAAGATCGTGGCGCGCGAGAACATCCGCGCCCTCGCGAAGAACGTCACAGCCAAGTGCTACGGGGGGGACATCTCGAGGAAGCGCAAGCTGTGGGAGAAGCAGAAGGCCGGCAAGAAGCGCATGAAGATGGTCGGCAACGTCGAGATCCCGCAGAAGGCCTTCCTCGCGGTCCTCAGGGGAGGCGAGGACTGAGGACGCGCCCCCTCCGGCCCGGGGCTTCGGACCAGGGATTTCTTCCCGTCCCGCCCCCCCGGAGAATCGGCCATTTCGGGACCGCGGGCTTAAGGCGGGGCCCTCGAGGATTCGATGAGAAGGGAGAACCACCCCATCCCGAACCGGAGACCCCCCTGATGAAGGCAAGCAGTTCCCAGGATGAAATCGTCTTCGAGATGCCGGCCGATTGTTCGAGCAACCAGGCCATTCTCGCCCTGTCCGAGGAGATCCGGGAAGCGCTCGAAAGGCAGCATCCCAAGCGTCTCGTCCTGGACGGTTCGAGAGTCATCCGTCTCGGCAGCGTCGCGATCGGCACCCTGGCCACCCTGGCCAAGGAGATCGAGACGATGGGCGGCACGCTGATCCTGAAAAGCTTCACGCCTCCCGCGCGCAGGCCGTTCGAGATCTGCCGCGTGGCCCGCCAGTTCAACTGGGAGGACTGAAGTCTCCGGCCCCGGGCCTTGCCTGGGAGGACCGGACTCCGAGAATGGCGCCCTTCACGCCTGCATCGGAAGAGGAAGCTTGAAGAAGGACCGCCCCCTGCCCCGCCACATGCGGGAGACGATCGAATCGGCCGCGATGGCCGTCCTGCTCGCCGTCGGCCTCAAGTATTTCCTCGTCGAGGCCTTCGAAATCCCGACCCCCTCGATGCAGCCCACCTTGATGGGGAGTCCCGCGGCCGGGGTCCACGACCGCATCCTCGTCGACAAGGCCGCCTACCTGCTCCGGGAACCGAAGCGCTGGGACGTAGCGATCTTCCGCTACCCCCTGAACCGCAGCCAGGACTACGTGAAGCGCATCGTCGGGATCGGGGGGGACCGGCTGCGCATCATCGGCGGCGACGTCTACCGGGTCTTTCCCCGGAAAAAGGGCCCTCCTCGATACGAGATCCTCCGGAAACCCGAGGGCCTGCAGGAACGCCTCTGGCGACGGATCTACTCGACCGGGGACCCCGACGCGCGGGCGGGCTTCCCCCCCGAGACGGCCGACCGTGGCCTCTGGAAATGGGAGGGCCGGAGCCTGGTCGCCGAGGACACGGGGCAGGGGGCGCGGATCGCGATGCGCCCCCCCGACGGCCTGACGAACCGCTACTGGCACGGTTATCCCGACGGAATCCGCGACCGGATCCGGGAGGGGCGCCGGCAGATGGGCGGCGGGGACCCGCCCCGGAGCGTCGGGGATCTCCGCCTCCGGATGACCGCCGCGCCCGGGCCGGGCTGCGAGGCCCTGGTTCTCGAGGAGACGGCCCGCTTCCCGGTCGGTCCCGCCCGGCGCTACCGGCTGGAACTCGACTTCGGGAAACGCGAGGTCGTCCTCTCCTACGACCGGGTGCGCGGGGAGCGGGTCCTCTCCGGCGGTCTCCGGCGGAAGGCCCCCCTTCCCGGGGATCGGGGTCCTCTCGAACTGGTCTTCGTCTATCGCGACGGCCGCCTCGAGGGGCGTGTCGGGGAGACCGCCCTCTCCCTCGATCCCCCGAATCCGAGGCCCTCGGCGCTGAGCAGCGTCGGGCTCCATCTCCGGACCCGCGGGGGGAAGATCCGCTTCACCGACATCCGGCTCGACCGCGACCTCTACTACACGACCGACGGGGTCGAGGGCCGCACGATCGAGGTGCCCGAGGGGCATTTCTTCATGCTCGGCGACAACACCCAGGCCTCGGCCGACAGCCGCCTCTGGTCCTCGCTCAGTCTCTGGGCGGACGCGGAGGGCCGCCTCGTCCCGAAGGGGACGGAGGGCGCCCGGGAGATCGTCGGCAACTACCGCGCGATCCCCCCCGACATGCCGCCCGACCCCGATGAGAACCCCGTCGTCGTCCGCCTTCGTAACCGCATCGTCTTCACCGACCTCCACGGCGAGGAGCACGTCCTGATCGGGGGTCCCGAGGACCTCCGCCGGGCCCTCGAGGCCGCCCCCCCGAAGCCCACCCCCTTCGTCCCCCGCGACTACGTCCTCGGCCGCGCCTTCGCGACATTCTGGCCCGCCAACCCCTTCGGCGTCTTCCGCATCGGCCTCATCCGCTGATCCTGGCCTCCC
>JALUUL010000058.1 GCA_027021385.1 Planctomycetota bacterium
CGCTCGGCGTGTGGGAATGGGAACGGCTTCTCCCGAGCCCGCCCCGGTCGACGCCTCCACCCATACCGGTCCCGACCCCGGCGCCTCCGCCTCCCCGGGAGCAGCAGCCGGAACTCCCGAGCCTTGTGGATCCTCCCCTCGAGGGGGCGGTCCCCGGCGACACCTGGGCGGGGTTCGCCACACTCTCCTGGCCCCTAGACAAGGGCTTGATGTCCGGAGGGGTCACGTCGAAACCCGAGATCACCGAACCATCCTCGACCTCGATCTCCTTCGGGATTCCCTGGATCGAAACGGCGGAATCCAAGGCCGGAACACCAGGGGTCGGTCCCATGTAGGCCACGAGCCGCCGGACGGCGCCTCGGTATTTCCCGGTGACCATCAGCCGGAAGACGTTCTCATCCCCCTCGTCTACCAAGGTGTCTCCGTCGTTGTCCTGTCCGTCGTTCAGGAGCAGGGTCGGCTGGACCGTGAAGGAACCCTGGTTGCCGACCTGCCGGCTGAAGGAGACCCCGTCCTTCAGCATTCCGATCGACGCAAGATAGATCGCCTCGTCGATCCCGCTCTCGGCGGCCCAGAAGGCCCGCTCCTGCTTCACTTCCTCGATAAGCCGGGAATTCCTTCCGGTCATCGTCATGATCGCCGCGCTGGCGAGGAACATCATCGGAATGATGCTGGCGACGAGAACGACAAAGACGAAACCGCCCTCGTTCCTCCCCCGCATTCCGCTTTTCCTTACAGATGCTTCCATTCGAAAGCCTCCCCCGGGGAACGAGTCCCCCTCCGATCCTTCAGTTGTTCCTGAGCTGCACGGTATGGGTCTGCGACATGCGCTCGATCCGCCCCAGAGAGTCCTTCCGCGCGCATCGAACCTCGAAGGTGATCGTCCGTCCGCTTACCGTGAACTTCACTCCTTCGAGATCCTCGGCCAACCAGATCCGCTTCCCGTCGCGATAGAAGAACAAGCGTCCCTCGTCGACCAGGCCGTCGCCGTCGTCGTCCTTCCCGTTGTCGAGTTCCTTCTTGTCTATCACGAATTCGAGTTCGCGCGTATTCGTGAGGTCTTGGATGTTGACCGAGAGGATCCCCGGAGCCGAACGGTACTGGAGGTTCGACCGTTTCTGAACCCCGTCGACCGGAAAGATCCACTCGTCCTTCTTCGGGATGTAGTAGTTCAGGGCTTCCTGGTAGGTCGCAAGTCTCCCCGTCATCTTCGCTTGTTGGAACAAGAGCATGCGCTTCATCTTCGCGGCCTGGATATCCGCATTCGTAGCCCGAGTCTTACAGGAGGAAAGCGAGGCGGGACGCAGCACGTGACGGATCCTCTCTGAAATGACCCGCAGGCGCTCCTCGACCCCCGCACTCTGCTCGTTCGTGCTGACCGAGGTCTGGACGGCTCCTGCCGTGCTGACCATCGCCCCCAGCATCGCGACCAGCACGACCGACACGACGATGATCTCGATCAAGGTGAAACCCGATTGGCGGCAGGCCCGCTCCCCCCCCGGAAACTCGACATCCATCTTCATTTCCGTGCCCCCAACAAGGTCGTCAATTCGAAACTCCGCCGGTCCAGGACTCCGATCCAGTCGACGCGCACGGTCACCCGGTAGAGATCGACCCGGTCCTTGCCCGTACCCGAGGTTTTGTCGAGGACGACGAAGCGGGATCCGGGAAGTCCATCCGCGTCCTTCGGCAGGGCCTTGAGGCCGCCGGGTCTGCCCATCTTGTCCGGAACGTCGAAGCCCGTGTTGTTGAGCGCCAGCACCTGGTCGAAGGGCATCGCCCGCATCGCCTCGAGTTCGTTGCGGCAGGCGGTCACCGCAAGACTGAGTTCACGGTCGACCCTTCGGAGCTTCGAATGCTCGAGGGAGAGGGAAACGATCGCGGTCAGGGCAATGATGGTGACCACCGCCCCCGCGATCAGCTCCACCAGGATGAATCCGTCCTGCCGGTCCGTTTCGCGCTTCATGTCCCCCCAACCCTTCCGGAAGAATAGTCTGGAAATCCAGCCCCTGCAGAGAAATTTCGGGTTTCGGGCCTTCCCTCCTGTTCTCCGTCTGGAACTGCGGCCCTGCCCTCGCCCTCATCGGTGTTTCGAAGACGCCTTTCCCCAAGTCCGGCCCTCGATCCTCCTGGAATCCAAAGGTGTCTCCGTGGATCCTGAAGCGAAGCCTCCCCACTTCTTCCGCACGGAAATCCGAAGCATGAAGGCCTTCCTCATCCTCCTCGCCGGCCCGGCCGCCCTCCTCCAGACCGCGCCGTCTTCCTCCGTTCGCCCCTCCCCGGACAGGGTCCTGCGCGAGCGGATCCGGACCTTCACCGAGGACCGGGCGCTCCTCGATCGTCGATACCCGTTCCGGGGGGGACGTTCTCGGGTCGAGGCCCTCCGAAGGAGGGTCACCGAGGAACGCGCGGTCCTCGAAAGAATCGAGTTCTCTTCCCTCGGCGTCGAGGGAAGGATCGACCTTCTGGCTTCCCTGGACCTTTGCCGCTCTCTTCTCCGAAAGATCGAGAGGGAGAAGGAGGAAGGGGAGTTCCTCAGGTCCTGGGTCCCCCCCGCGGCCCTGTGCGAGGCCCTTTCCGGAAACGGCGCCCGGCTCGAGGATCTCGACCGGAAGAAGGTCCTCGCCGACCTCTCGAACGCCAAGGTCCGGAACGACGCCCTCGTCACCGCCTTCCGCCGGAAGGAGGTCGAAAGGCCCGATCCCGTCTCCGCCCGGCGTCTCGCCTCCGGAGTCGCCCGTTGCCGGAAGGCCCTGCAGCGCTGGCTCGACGGGCGGAAGGCCTTCGATCCAGGTTTCGACTGGTGGTTCACGACCGCGGTCTCCGCCCTGGATTCCTCGATGAAGGATCTGGAGGGAATCTATCGGGACCTCGCGAAGAAGGGGGGAGGAAAACCCGGCATCTCCGGAACCCCGATCGGGAGGGAACGCCTGCTCGAGGAACTCGAACGGGAGAGGATCGCCTACACCCCCGAGGAACTGCTCGAGATCGCGAAGAGGGAAATGGCCTGGTGCGCGAAGCGCAGGGAAGAGGCAGCGAAGGCCCTCGGTTTCGACGCGGACTGGAAGGAAGCCCTGCGGGTGGTCAAGGAGGATTACGTTCCACCGGGAAGGCAGCCGGGCTTGATCCGTGATCTTGCCGAGGAGGCCGTCCGCTTCCTCGAGGAACGCGACCTCGTAACGATCCCCGCCCTCGCGAAGGAGGGCTGGCGTCTCGAGATGATGTCCGAGAAGAGACAACGCTTCACGCCGTACTTCACCGGAGGCGAGGTCATCTCGGTCGCCTATCCGACGCGGACGATGGACCTCGGGGCGAAGTGGATGACGATGCGGGGAAACAACCGGCATTTCTGCCGGGCGACGGTCCACCACGAGCTGATCCCCGGGCATCATCTCCAGGGCTTCATCGCGCGCAGGCATCGCGCCTACCGCCGGGCCTTCCGAACCCCCTTCCTCGTCGAGGGCTGGGCCCTCTACTGGGAACTCCGGCTCTGGGATCTCGGATTCGCGAAAGATCCGAAGGACCGACTCGGCATGCTCTTCTGGAGGATGCACCGGGCGGCCCGCATCCATTTCTCCCTTTCCTTCCACCTCGGCAGGATGAGCGCCGGTGAGGCCGTCGAGTTTCTCGTCAACGAGATCGGCCATGAGCGGAAGAACGCGATCGCCGAGGTCCGGCGTTCCCTCGAGGGGGGCTACCCCCCGCTCTACCAGGCCGCCTACCTGCTCGGGGGGCTGCAACTCCGCGCCCTCCACCGTGAACTCGTGGAGGAGGGGGGATGGACCGAAAGAGCCTTCCACGACGCTGTCCTCGCGGAAAACGCGATCCCGATCGACTTGATCCGGGCCTCCCTTACCGGCAAGGTCCCCCCTCCCGGGGCGGCCCCCTCCTGGCGTTTCTATCCGCTCGATTGAACCCGGGTCCGGTCTCGAACGAAGGCCGCCGTCCTCCAGATGGTCGGGGCGAGAGGATTTGAACCTCCGACCTCTTGCTCCCGAAGCAAGCGCGCTAGCCAAACTGCGCCACGCCCCGATACGCCGGGCTCGGCCGGCGAAGGCCGGAAGAATACCCTTGGGTCCGGGGCAAGCAAGGACCGGGAGTCTGAGAATCCGGGCCCGAATCGAAGGGGGTGCGGAGACCCCGGACTTCCCGTCCGGGCCGAACCGGGCGTAGGCTCTCCTCGCCCTCCGAAGGAGAGAATCGATGATTCCGATCCTGTCTCCGTTCCTCGCGTTCTGTCTCGTTCTCCAGAATCCGACCGCTGCCGGTAAGGGAACCGTACTCTCCCCGGCCGTCGAGACCGCCCTGCGCGAAATCGACCTCCACCGTCTCCAGGCCGCCGTCGCCTTCCTCGCCAGTGACGAACTCGAGGGTCGCGATACGCCCTCCCGCGGGCTCCGGGTCGCGGAGGCCTACGTCGCCGCACGAATGGGTGCGGCGGGGTTGAAGGGCATGGGACCGGGAGGCTCCTTCTACCTCGAAACCCGCCGCGGCTCCTGGAAGCTCCCGCGCGAGGGCCTGGTTTGCAGAGAGGTCTCGGGTCCCGGCCTGCCGCAGATCGGGCTTCTCGACGCAGGCGAAAAGCCCTTTACGTTCCGGGGGAAGTTGGACGAACAGGCCCGCGAGGCGGGCCTACGCATCCTCCGAGCGCCCCCCACCGACGACCTTCCCGCGGCTTTCCGGGGAAGCCCCTTCACGGCCGGGATCCTCCTCCGCCGACTCCGGGGGGCCGCGGGAAACGCGAGGGCGGTGATCTGCAGAACTCCCCGGAACCACCCCTTCGTCCGGATGGCAAAGCTCCTCTCCTCCCGCTTCCAAATGGAAGGAGGTCGAAGGACCCCGCCGGCGCTTCCGATCCTCCTCGTCCCCGACGAGGTCGAACTCCCTCCCGTCCTCGACCTCAGGATTCCCGCGCGCCTGCGGAGGGAGACCGTTCTGCGCAACGTCTGCGGACTCCTCGAGGGACGGGACCCCGAACGGAAACGGGAAGCCCTGGTCCTCAGCGCCCACCTCGACCACATCGGGCTCGGAACGGATCCCAAGGACCCCATCCGGAACGGAGCCGACGACGACGCCTCCGGGGTGACCGCCGTCCTCTCCCTCGCCGATGCCTTCTCCGCCCTTCCGGAACGCCCGCGGAGGAGCCTGATCTTCGTGACCTTCTGGGGCGAGGAGAAAGGCCTCCTGGGTTCGCGGGCCTTCGTCGAGGATCCTCCCTGGCCCCTTGAGAGGATCGTCGCCGACCTGAACCTGGAGATGCTCGGGCGTCCTGAGAAAGGCGCGCGCTTCCAGGCCTGGATGACCGGCTGGCGGCGGAGCGATCTCGGGAAGATCCTGGCCGAGGGTGCAGCGGGGATCGGCGTGCGGATCTTCGAACACCCGAGATACAGCAGCCGGCTCTTCGGGGCCTCCGACAACGCCTCCTTCGTCGCGAAAGGGGTTCTCGGTCACAGTCTCTCGGCGGGTTCCCTCCACGAGGACTACCACGGGCCGGGCGACGAATGGACGAAACTGGATCTTCCGCACATGACGAAGGTCTGCCAGGGGATCTTCCTCGGGGTTCTCAGGATCGTCGAGGATCTAGAGACTCCGAGGAAGCGCTGAATCCTTCTTCCAGGACCTCGGCGAGCACCGCCGTCGCGTAGGAGCCCCGGGGGAGCCGGAAGCTGAGTTCGAGATCCGTATCCTTTCCGTCCGACGCCTCCCGCACACGCGTCTCGAGAACCGGCACCCGGAGAGGTCTTCGGCCCCCCTTCTGGGCCCAGGGCGCGTGGAGGGCGAAGGCCCGGGGATCAACGCCGAGCGCGTCGCAGACCTCGTCCTCGAGGGCGGCCGGGGCGCCCCCCGGCCGCGGCATCTCGGGCCCGGGCAGGGGACCGCTCGGAGAGATCTCGAAGCTCCGCGCGCGCTCCCGTTCCGCCTCGGGATCGAGGACGCGGAACACGGCTCCGTTGCGGTGCAGGAAGGCGAGGTCGCCTTCCTGGAGGCGGTCGAGGTCGGGGAGCCTCCGCTCGAGCACCCGGTTGAAGACCTCCGCCTGCACCGAGGCCGTGCAGAGGGAGAGGAACCTCCGCGGGAGGCGGCGGATCCTCCGCCGCGTCGTGCGTCCCTCGGGCACCCGAAGCCCGATCTCCAGGCAACGGCCGAGGAAGGCCTCCTCCTCCCCGGCGAGGAGCAGGCGCCCCAGTTCGGGGGTCGCGCGCCGCGCCCCGAAGCGCTGGGGGCCGAAGACGTTCGGCAGCCCCTTCCGGGCGAGAACGTCGAGGATGGCCCGGGCCCGTTCCCCGTCCCCCCGCCGGCAGGCCCGGATCCTGAGCCGGAAGCGGTTCCCCGACAGATGTCCGAGCTTGACCTTGTTCCGGTGTCGCGTGATTCCGAGGATCTCGAGACCCTCGATCTCCAGTCGCCGCAGGCCCTCCTCCTCGGCGTGTTCGATCGAGATCGTCTGGACCGTCACCGCGCGCCGATCCTTCAGCCCCGCGTATCCGAAATCGGATTCAGGGCGTCCGAGCGCCCGCCCGAGACGCCGGACCGCCTCGAAGGTCGTGAGCCCGGTCTTTTCGACCCTCAGGAAATGGTGCGTCCCTTCCCCGCAGGGTTCGTAGGCGAGGATCTCCTCGACCCGGAAGTCCTCGGGCTCCCGGGGTCCGATCCCCCGCACGGGATCGAGACCGAGGCGAGGGCGCAGGAGAGGTTTCGGCGGAACCTCCCGCTCCCCGTCCCCCGCCTTCCCGTTCCCTGCGTCCATGGTGCCGGAGTCCTCCGCCTCCTATCCTGCCGGGATCGATGTCGAAAGCGAAGCATGCTCCCCTCCCCGAGATCCGCCTCAAGGTCCGCATGCAGGGCCGCCGGGCGCGTTACTTCAAAAAACAGTGCGCGCGCCCCGGGGGCAGCCTCCCGGCGGGAAGCATGGTCTTCGTCCGCGACCGCGAGGGCCGTCCGGTCGGGACGGCCCTCTACAATCCACGCTCGGAGATCACGCTCCGGATCCTCGACCACGGATCGAAGGCCGCGCCACAGACCCTGATCCTCGACCGCTTGGAACGAGCGCTCGATTTCCGGGAGGAGATCCTCGGCCTTCGCCGCGGCGGCACGGCCTACCGCCTCGTCCACGCCGAGGGGGACGGCCTGCCGGGCTTCGTCCTCGACCGCTGCGGGGAGTACCTCGTCGCCGAGATCAGTTGCAAGGGGATGGAGGCCTTCCTCGAGGAGATCGGCGCGCGCCTCCGCCGCCGCTATCCGAAAGGACGTCTCGTCCTCCGCGTCGACGCGAAGGCCGCGGACCGGGAAGGCCTCGAATGCCGGCCGACCCCGCTCGACGTCGAGGCCGAACTCGAGGAGAACGGAATCCGCTATCTCTTCCGTCCGGGAGGCCGGCACAAGACGGGATTCTTCTGCGACCAGCGGGAGAACCGCCTCGAGTTCGGAAGGATGGCCTCGGGCCGTCGGGTCCTCGACCTCTGCTGCCACGCCGGGGGATTCGCGATGCAGGCGGCCCGCGGCGGCGCCAGGAGCGTCCTGGCCGTGGACCTCGACGAGGAAGCCCTCGCCCTCTGCAGGAAGAACGCTGCGCGCAACGGGCTGCGGGTCTCGGTCCGTCACGCCGACGCCTTCGCCTTCCTGAAAGACTGTCCGAAGGGGGCCTTCGATCTCGCCGTCCTCGATCCTCCGAAGTGGGTTCCGGATCGAACTTCGTGGGAACGTGGACTCCGGCGCTATCTCGACCTGAACGCCCGCGCGATGACCAAGGTCGCGAAAGGCGGCTTTCTTCTGAGCTGTTCCTGCTCGGGGGCGGTGGACGAGGAAACCTTCCTCGGGATCCTCCGGCGGGCGGCCGAACGGGCGGGGAGATCCTTCCGGATCCTTCGCTGCACCGGAGCCGGGCCCGACCACCCGGTCGACCTCGCCTGCCCCGAGACCCGCTACCTCAAGGCGGTCTGGCTCCAGGCCCGCGACTGAGCCCGGCGCGCCCCCTCCGAAGGGAGCGGCCGCGATTCTCCCCGGCCGCTCCCCAGGAAGGATCGTTCGGGAATCAGTACAGGATCGTTTCGCCGCCCTTCGAAAGCCCGAGCTTGTTCGCCGAGGTCGGATTGACCTCGAGGACCTGCCAGAAGGTCGAGGCGCGCTTCAAGCTCGTGTCGTTCGGGATCGGGAGGGCGAAGGAGGCCGCCCCGGTCTTGATCTGCGCGGTCAGGAGGACGATCGGCGGAGAGACGTGGAGGCGCGAACCGGGCACGATCCCGGGGATCCCCGTGAGCGGGATGTCCACCTTCGAGGACCCGAGCATGAGAAGGGCCAGGCTCCCGGTCCCGCCGCTCAGATTGAATCCGAAGGTCGTGGAGCCGGTGATCGGGTAGTTTCCGTTCATGCTCAAGGTTCCGCCGCTGCTCGTCCCATAGTTGAAGCGGCCGTAGATCTCATAGATCGTGTCCGATGTCGCCTGCGTCAGGAGGAGGAGGGTCGGCTTCCCGTTCTTGACGTAAAAATCGAGCCCTCCGGCAATCCCGCCCGGAACGGTGCCGGTGATCGCGAGATCCCCGATGACCTTGTTGCCCGTCGGTTTGAGGTTCACGGTCGACATCTCCGTCGCGGCCACACGGATCGTGGAGTTCGTCGTCGAAAGACGCTGTCCGTACCACCACACGGTCCGGTTTACCGGATCGTAGGCGGCGCCGTAGGTCGAGGGGTGGATGCTCGCCGTCGTCCGGAGGACCTTTCCGGTCTTGTCGAACTCGTAGATCGCTCCGCTCCAGTTCGCCGACCACATCGAGCCCGTTCCCTTGTTTCCTTTCGGGTCGTAGGCGAGCGCACGCGTCGTTCCCAGGCCCGCCGGGGCCTTCCAGTTCTTCGTCGCGTCCCACTTCTTCGTGACGACGTTGAAGGCGAAGACCACTCCTCCGGTCAGGGCGTTCTCGGCCCCTCCGTAGATGTGGAGCAGTCCGTCATACGCGAGATCCCTGATTCCCCAGGAGGATCTCTGGGCTCCGGTGGGCTGCGGATAGAAAAGGACCTTTCATTTCTTCGTCGTCGAATCGAGATAGATCTCGAACAGCATGTGCTGGGTCCCGGACTTCGAGACATCCCGCCGGCTCGTGACCCAGTAGTGGCCGAAGCGGTCCCGAGCGCATCCGAGGATGCCGTTGAACCCCGTCGTGTTCATCGCCGCGGCGATCATCTTTTGGACCTCGAGGCGGTGGGTCTTCGTTGGGAAGAGCGGATCGGGCAGGGGTTTTCCGAGCTGCGCATCGGCGAAGGCGGCCATGGACAAGGCGGCGCAAAGGGCAAGAGAGAAGGAACGCATGCGGACTCCTTGGTCGAGACGATTGGATTGCGGTGGACTCCGCGGGATCCGCTTCCTCCGAGACTCGAGGACCGGGATCCCGGGGGGAAAAGGGAGTCTAGTTTCCCTCCCGGAAACTGGAACCCCCGAGGCGGGAACCTTCGCCCGGCCGCCGGGGGACCGGACGGGGGGGCGGATCCCTCCTCAGCCGCGCAGTTCCAGGCCCCGCTCCGAGGCGAGCCGGCGTACCTTTTCGATGAAGCGCTCCTCGTCCTTCCGGTCGAGCGTCCGTGTGTCCGAACCGAGCACGACCGTGAAATTGCAGCTCTTCCTGCCCTCCGGAATCCCTTCCCCCCGATAGACCTCGAAGACCCGGACCTCCCGCACGAGGCGCGGGTCGGCCTCCCGGAGGAAGGCCTCGATCTCCGCGACCCTCCGCGACTCCTCGACGAGGAAGGCGAAATCCACGGGTTGCGAGGGGAAGCGCGGCACGGAACGATATGGAGCCGGGCTCTCGGGGCAGGCGAGGAAGGCCCGCAGATCCAGGGTGAAGGCGACGACGCCTCCGAGTCCGCCCGACATCCCGCAGCCGAGAGCGTCCAGGATTCCGGGATGCACGGGCCCGAAGGAAGCGACGTCCACCGGTCCCTCGTTCCCCTCGACCCTCCAGAGAGAGGTCCGCTTCGGATGCATCCAGGGGTCGGGGTCCTCCTGGATCTCGGGGGGAAGGAAGCGACGCTCGAGGCGGCGGCAGCAATGCGCGAGATGTCCGCGCAGCGACCTCAGGCATTCCTCCTCGGAACGCCCCCGGTCCGCGAGGACGCCGGCGACCTGGTGGACCTCGCCGGGAAGCCTGCCGGCGGCCTCGCCGCAGGCTTCCCGCTCCTCCCCGGGCTCCTCGGGCCGGTAGCCCTTGCCGACCTCGAAGAGGGCGACCCGGTCCTCGCGCGCCAGGTTGTCCGCCATCGAGGCGAGCAGGCCCGGCAGCACGTCCCGGCGCATCCGGGAGAGATGGGCGGCGATCGAGTTCGTGACCCGGAGCCAGGGAAGATCCGAAAGCCCCAACCGCTCGACGAGGGAGTCGTCGAGGAAGGAATAGTTGTAGGCCTCGAAATAGCCGCAGTCGTAGGCGAGGACCTCGCGGATCCGGCGGAGGGTCCACAACTCGGGATCCCGATACGGAACCACCGCATCCCGGCGCGGGGCCCGTTCGGGAATCCTGTCATAGAGGCGGCGGCGCCCGATCTCCTCGACGAGATCCTCCTCGATCGAGACATCCTTCGTCGCCCGCCACGACGGCACCTCGACCCGATAGGTCCCCTTCGACTCCTCGGACAGGGCGAAACCCAGGGGTTCGAGGTATCCGCGGACCTCCCCGCCGGTCAGCTCGACACCGAGCAACCGCTCGGCCCTCGGAAGGCGCAACGGGACGAAAGTCTTTTCCGGCCGCCATTCTCCGGCCTCCGAGATCGGCCCCGCCGCCCGGCAATCGGGGCAGGTCTCCCGAAGGAGGCCCGCGAACTTCCGGACTGCCTGGAAGGTCCAGGAGGGATCGAGGCTCTTCTCGAAACGCGCGGCGGACTCGGTCCGCAGGCCGAGCCTCGCGGCCGTGCGGCGGATTCTCGTCGGATGGAAGTTTGCGGATTCGAGGAAGAGGCGCCTCGTGCCCTCGGCGACCATCGACTCCCGGCCTCCCATGACTCCGGCCAGGGCAATCGGCTTTTCGCCGTCGCAGATCAGGAGGTCCCCCTCGAGGAGCGTACGTTCCTGCCCGTCGAGAGTCTCCAGCCTTTCGCCCTCCACGGCCTCCCGGACGACGATCGGACGGCCTTCCTCCCTCGAGGCCTCGAGGAGATCGAAATCGAAGGCGTGCATCGGCTGGCCGAGATCGAGCAGCAGGAAGTTCGTCAGATCGACGAGGTTGTCGATCGGCCTCTGGCCGACGGCGAGCAGCAGGCAGCGCATCCAGAAGGGAGCCCGGGTCCTTCGAACCCCCTCGAGCACGAGGCCCAGGTACTTCGGACAGGCCCTCGAGCGGACCTCGATCCGAAGCCCGAGGCCCTCCCCGGGGATCGGGAACACGAGCCCCTCGTCGAAGGGACGGAGGGGCCGGCGCAGGATCGCGGCCAGCTCGCGCGCGAAGCCGTAGTGCCCCCAGAGATCGGGACGATGCGTGATCGACTTGTTGTCAATCTCGAGGAGCGTATCGCGGACCGGGAGGACCTCGGGCAGCGGACGGCCGACGGGCGCCTTCGGATCGAGCACGAGGATGCCCTCGTGCTCGTCCGAGAGGCCGAGTTCCCGCTCGGAACAGATCATCCCCATCGAGACCTCGCCGCGGATCTTCCCCTTCTTGATCTTCGTGCCGTCCGGCAAGCGGACGCCGGGTCGGACGACGGCGACCTTCTGCCCCCGGGCCACGTTCGGAGCCCCGCAGACGATCGACAGGGTCTCGGGTCCCCCGATGTCGACCTTGCAGAGGGAGAGCTTGTCCGCTCCCGGATGCTTCCCGTGCTCGACGACTTCCCCGACGAGGATCTTCTCGAGGGAATCCCCGAAGGAGAGGACGGCCTCGATCTCGGCCGTGCTCCGCGTCAGGTCCTCGGCGACCTCGGAGGGATCCAGGCCCTCGAGGTCCACGTAGCGGCCCAACCACTTCAACGAGATCAGCAAGGCGGCCTCCTCGGACGCGGTCCGACGCTCAGTTCCTCGGGAATTGCCGGAGAAAACGCAGGTCCCCCCCCGTGAAATCCCGGATGTCGTGGATGCCGTAGCGGACCATGACGAGCCGCTGGAGGCCGAGGCCGAAGGCGAAGCCGGTCCAGGCCTCGGGATCGATCCCCCCCGCCCGGAGCACACGAGGATGGACCATGCCGCAGGGGAGCATCTCGATCCAACCGCTCTGCTTGCAGACCTTGCAACCCGCCCCTCCGCAGAACGGGCAGTTGACATCCAGTTCGAAGCCGGGCTCGACGAAGGGGAAGTAGCCCGGACGGAGCCTTACCTCGACCTCGCGGTGGAGGATCTCCCGCAGGCAGGTCTTCATCGAGAAGATCAGGTGCGCGACCGAGATGTCCCGGTCCACGCACAGCCCTTCCATCTGGTAGAAGGTGTGCTCGTGGCTGGCATCGACCGCCTCGTTGCGGAAGCAGCGACCGGGGACGACGACGGCGAGAGGGGCGCCGAAACGCTCCATCGCCCGCACCTGCACCGGGGAGGTGTGCGTCCGGAGGCAGTTCCCGTCCTCGAGCCAGAAGGTGTCGTGCGACTCCCGGGCCGGATGGTCCTTTGGGATCCCGAGGGCGTCGAAGTTGTACCACTCGAGTTCGACTTCGGGCCCGTCGAGCCAGGAGAACCCCATCCCCGTGAACACGTCGACGAGTTCGTGCGTGATCTGCGTGATCGGGTGGAGGTTTCCGGAAAGGACCTCGATCCCCGGCTCGGTCGGATCGAAGGCTCCCCCCTCGAGCCTGGCCTCGAGGGCCGCGCGTTCGAGTTCCCTCCTGCGCCTCTCCAGGGCCTCCTGCATCTCGCCCTTGAGGACGTTGGCGGCCTTACCGAAGGCGGGGCGCTCCTCCGGGGGGAGCTTCGAGACACCGCGCAGCTCGAGGGTCAGCGCGCCCCTCTTGCCGAGGAAACCCGACTCGACCGCCTTCAGGGCCTCGAGGTCCGAGGCCTCGGAGAGGGCTTCGTCGAATCGGTCCCGCAAGGCGGCGAGACGCGGATCCATGGTCGTCGCCTCCGCCGTCCGGACTCAGCCGGACAGGGCGGTCTTGGCCTTGTCGACCAGGGACTCGAAGGCCTTCGGATCATGGATCGCCAGTTCGGAGAGCTGCTTCCGGTCCAGCTCGACCCCGGCCTGCTTGAGGCCGTGGATGAAGCGGCTGTAGGACAGCCCGTGGTTGCGGGCCGCCGCCGTCAGGCGGGTGATCCAGAGACGCCGGAACATGCGCTTCTTCTGCTTGCGCCCCTTGTAGGCGAAGGCGTCGCTGCGCAGGACGGCCTCGGTCGCCGTGCGGATCAGGCGATGCCGCCCGCCGACGTAGCCCTTCGCGCGCTTCAGGATGCGCCGCCTGCGGGCGCGGGATGCCGGACGTCCGCGAACACGCATGGCTCAGCCCTCCCCCAGGAGACGCCGCATCGTGCGGGCGACCTTGGCGGGAACGACGAGCGCGGCCTTCCTCAGGTTGCGCTTCCGCTTGCGGTCCCGCCGGACCATCATGTGGCTCGTCAGCATGTGGTGGCGCTTGACCTTGCCGCCCTTCGTGATCTTGAAGCGGCCCGCCACCGACTTTTTCGTCTTGGCCTTCGGCATCTTGATTCTCCTCGAAGGATTTTCCCGTGACCGGGATCCTAAGGACCCCGGCGTTCCGGCGCGTAGCAGGCGGCCGATCACCTGGTTCCCGTCCGCCGAAACGAGGGGAGGATCCTAGGGCCCGGACCGCGAAAGGCAAGGGGTTCGAAGGGCCTGAGGCCCCGGCCGGTCAGGGCCTGGGGCCTGGACCGGGCTCAGGCCGTCTCCTCCCAGGGGACCTTGAGGCGATAGCCCCGCTCGAACTCCCGCTCGAAGTCGAAGCCGTCGGCGAAATCCTTCCTCGAGTCCTGAGCCCTGCGCTGCAGGAGGCCTTCGCCCACGAGGTTGAACACGATCTCGCCGAAATCCTCCGTGCAGCGGACCCCCCACTGGTGGAAGACCTCTTTCGCCATCGGACCGAAGCGTTCGCGGGCGAGGTCGCGGATCCCGCGAAGCAGCTCCTTGCCGCTGATGTGGCGCTCGCGCCGGCCCGCTTCCTTCATCCGTTCGAGCGTGAAGTCGAGGGCGTCGAGGACGAAGTCGTAGGCCCGCCTCCCGTAGCGGGGATCGCGGCGCCGGATCGCCTGGATGCGTTCGTCGAGTCCGTCTGCCATACGCGGAAGGGGCCGGAGGGCCCCGGGATCCTCTGTATCGGCTCGATGGCAGCGGGACTTAAGGGCCGACCGTCGAAATCTCCGACAGCATGGGACCGACCTACAAGATGTAGTCGTCCTCCAGGGAACGGAGCACGATTTCCGCCCCGAGCCCGAGATCCAGGCGGGCCTTCGCGCGCAGAAGCGCCTCCGCCCGGGCCAGGGCCCCGGCCTCCGGAAAACGGGTTCTCAGGGCCGCGAGACAGAGATCGCAGGCGAAGGCGGCCCGGGCGCGCTTCTCCTCCCGGCCGGCCTTGCCCCCCTCTCCTTCCTCGAAAATGGCCTCCAAGCCCTTCGATTCCTCCCCCCCTCGCCCGGCGAGCAGGGGGCGGATCCGCGGCAACCAGCCTTCCTCGACGATCCGAAGCGCGGTTCCCGGGCTGCCTCCGGCGAGGCGGACGAGATCCTCGACCTCGGAATCGGACACGAGACCGCGGGCCCGGATCCAGGCCCGCAACCCGTCCTCGGGAAGAGGGGGGACCTTGTAGGACTCGACCCTGGAGCGGACGGTCGGAAGGAGGGCGTCGGGCCGGGTCGTCGTCAGGATCAACCAGGCGCCGGGCAGGGGTTCCTCGAGGGTCTTGAGGAGGGCGTTCTGGCCCTCGACGCCGAGAGCCTCGGCTTCGGCGCAGAGGGCGACCCGCCCGCGGCCCGAGACCGCGGCCTTCCCGAGGTCGCCGACGAGTCCGCGCACGAGGGCCACGGGAATGCGGGCCTTGCCCTCCGGACGCTCGAGGACGAGGAGGTCGGGATGTCCCCCGCGTTCGGCCTGGCCGCAGGGGACGCACCACCCGCAGCCGAGGAAGGAGGGTCCCTCCCGGCAGAGCAGACCCTTTGCGAGGGCCAGGGCGAGCCGCCGTTTCCCGACCCCGAAGGCCCCGTGCAGGAGCCAGGCGTGCGGGAGGCGGCCGGACTCGAAGACCCGGCGAAGCCGATCTCCAAGTCCTTCCCTCCCGTCGAGGGGCCAGGATTCAACCATGGCCTCCCCCTCTCCGCCGAGGTCCGAGGAGATCGTCGAGAGCCTCCCGGAGGCGCGCGGTCACGACCCCCGGCTCGCCCCGGCCGTCGACCGGACGGACCAGGTCGGGCATCTCCCTCGCGGCCCGGGCGAAGCCTTCCTCGACCCGCCGGAGGTAATCCTCCCCCCGGTCCTCGAAGGCGTCTCCGCCCGCGCCCCGGGTCTTTCGCCGGCGGGCCGCCTCTTCCGGACCGAGTCGGATCCAGAGGATCCGGTCGGGAAAACAGTCCTCGTGGAGCCAGCGGGACATTTCGAGGATGCGCTCGGGATCGAGCCCCCCGGCCACTCCCTGGTAGACCCAGGTCGAAAGGAACGAGCGGTCGAGCAGGGCCAGGATCCCCTCGTCCCTGCAAGGACGGAGACCTTCGAGGACGAGGGCCCGCCGGCTCGCCGAGAAGAGCAGGGTCTCGAGCAGGGGGTCCCGTTCCGCCGGTCCCCTCTCGAGGAGCAGGCGGCGCAACCCCTCGCCGACGGGACTGCCCCCCGGCTCGCGGAAGATCCGGACCTCGAAACCCTCGTCCTCGAGCCGCGCGGCCAGGGCCTTGCATTGGAGGGTCTTCCCGGCCCCGTCCACCCCCTCGATCGCGAGGATCGGCGCCGGCCCCTTCACCGGCATCGCTCCACCCTCTTCAGGAACGCCGGATCGGAGTCGAGGCGGGCGCGCACCTTCTTCAGGGCGTAGTGGACCGAGGAGGCGGACTTCCACCCGAGCCGCCTCGCGATCGAAGCCCCGCTGAGCCCCGCTTCCCGGGCGAGGTAGGCGAGGACCTGCCGGGCGGTGCTCGACCGGCGGTCCGTCTCGCCGTTGCGCAGGGCCTCGCGCTCGCAGCCGAAGCACTCCGCGACGCGGCTCTCCAGGGAAGCGACCAGGCGCTCGAACTCCTGCTCTCCCGGTTTCCCGGAGGCCGTCCCGAGTCCGGTTCCCGCGGCGAGTTCCCCGAGGATGTCGCCAAAGCTCCCCGAGCGACGAACGAGGGCCTCCCGCTCCGCCCCAGGGCGGAGGCCGAGCCTCTCGGCGAAGCGGCGTCGCAGTTCGAGCCCGGGCTTCCCGACCTCGACGACGAATCCCCCGAGGAAGCGGGAAGAGAGCTTCGGCCCCAGGCGGTGGATCTCCCGGGGATGGTGGCGGCCGGCCATCAGGAGCAGGCATCCTCGCGCGCGGAGTTCGTCGCAGAGGCTCGCGACCTCCTCCTGGGTCCGGAACTTTCCTTGCAGCCGATGGACCTCGTCGAGGACGAAGAGGCGGGCCCGGGCGAGTCCGCGGCGGAGGGCGGGCAGCCCCCCCTCCCGGAGACGGCGGGCGATCCGCCCATGCAGGTCGAGGGCGTCGAAGGTCATCGCCGGGACTCCGGCCCGGCGGAGGAACCAGCGGATCAGGTAGGTCTTGCCGACACCGGGCCCCCCGAAGAAGAAGATCGGATTCATGTCGGCGAGCAGGGGATCCCGGCGTTCCGCGAGGCCCCGGAGGAGGAGCCAGGCGGTCCGGTTCCCCGCGTCGACGAGAGGGCGGTCCCGGAAGGGATCGGCGGCCGGGTCGTCCTTGCGGACGAAACGGAGCCTTAGATCCACTCCGAGGATCGCCGACATCGTCTCCTCGAGCCTCCGGCGCAGCCGCCGCGAATGGGCGAGCCCGTTCCGTCCCGGATCGACCCGAAGGTCGACCCGACCCTTGACGAGGCGTACCGCCCGCAGGCCCTGGAGGAAACGGCGCTCCTCTCCGAGGAACTCCGGAGCGAGCATTCCGGCGGCGCGATCGAGGATCTCTTGGATCAGGCGTTGCATGCGGGAACAGGAGCGGGGAGGTGGCCCGGAAAACCGGGATCGCCGGGTTCGGAGGGATCCCGAGGGAGGACGGCGGTCGAACGGAACCCCGTGAAGATCCGCGCCCCTCTCCCACCTCGGATCTCCGGGAGAGGTGAGCCTAGCGAGGGTTTCCACGAGGGCAAACGACCCTTCGCATTGGACTCCTCCCCGATCCCCGCCGAGGCGCCTGGGCCGCGGCTGATCCCGGAACAAACTCGGACCGCGGTTCAGCTTCCGATCAGGAAATGGGCCACGTCCCCGTCGCGCATCAGGTAGTCCTTCCCCTCGACCCGGAGCTTTCCCGCGGCGCGGATCGCCGCCTCGCCGCCGTGGGTCTCGAGGTCCTCGATCGAATGGATCTCCGCGCGGATGAACTTCTTCTCGAAATCACTGTGAATCACGCCCGCGGCCTGGGGGGCGCGGGCCCCCTCGCGGAAAGTCCAGGCGTGGATCTCCTTCGGTCCGGCGGTGAAGAAGGTCCGCAAGCCCAACAGGTGGTACGCCTCCCGCACCAGCCGGTCGAGTCCTGCCTCCTCGAGCCCCGCCTCGGCCAGGAAGGCCTCGCGCTCCTCCGGGTCCAGCTCCGCGAATTCCCCTTCGATCTTCCCGGAGAGGGTCACGATCCCCGCAGAGGTCGCCTCGGCGTGGGCCGCCAGGCGGCGGAACTCAGGGTTCTCCTCCGGCCGAGCGGCCTCGTTCTCGCCGACGTTCGCGACATAGAGGACCGGCTTGGCGGTCAGCAGGAAGAGCGGGCGGAGGAACGCGGCCTCCCTCGCGGACAGGTCGAGGGATCGCGCCTGCCCCCCGGCCTCCAGGTGCGCGCGGACCTTTTCGAAGACTTCCGTCTCGGCCCCCGCGGTCTTGTCCCCGGCCCTGGCCTTGCGCGCCGTCCGGTCGAGCGCGCGCTCGAGGGTGTCGAGATCCGCCAGGGCAAGTTCGGTTTCGACGATCTCCACGTCGGCCACGGCGTCGAGTCGTCCGTCGACATGGATGACCTCGTCGTCCTCGAAGCAACGCACGACGTGGAGGACGGCCTCGACTTCCTTGATGTGCCCGAGGAATCGGTTTCCGAGCCCCTCCCCCTTGCTCGCCCCCCTCACGAGTCCCGCGATGTCCACGACCTCGAGTTCGGCGGGCACGACCCGCTCGGTCTCGACGAAGGCGTGGATCCGCTCCAACCGGGGGTCCGGAACGGGGACGACGCCGATGTTCGGGTCGATCGTGCAGAACGGAAAGTTGGCGGCCTGGGCCCCGGCCGCGGTGATCGCGTTGAAAATGGTCGATTTGCCGACGTTCGGCAGACCGACGATGCCGCATCGAAGGGTCATGGTCTCAGTCCGGTCTCAGGTGGACGCGCGACAGGCGGATCTTGATCGGATGCCGGAGGAAACCCTCGACCTCCGAGCGGTAGGCCGAGGCGATCGGCGTGTACACGAGGGGCACGAGGGGGCAACGCTCCCTAAGGATGTCCTGCATTCCCCGGAACAGGGCTTCCCTCTTCCCCCGGTCCGACTCGCCCTTCGATAGCTGCAGCAGCTTCTCGAAGGGTGGGTCGGCCATGCGGGAGTAGTTCGTCCCCCCGATCAAGGCCTTCGACAGGAGGGACCCGTAGAAATTGTCGGGGTCGCCGTTGTCGGTGGTCCACCCGATCAGGGCCATCTGATGCTCGCCGAGCTGGAGTTTCTGGAGATAGCTCGACCAGTCGTACTTCCGGATCGAGACTTCGAGGCCGACGGTCTTCAAGGAATCGCGAATGATCTCCGCGACCCGGTCGGGCTCCATCAGGTAGGGCCTCGGGTTGTTCATGACGAAGAGGCGGACGGAGGTCCCCGCGGCGACCCCGGCCTTTTCGAGGAGGCGGCGCGCCTCTCTGGGATCGAAGGGTGGGGCGACGTCCCCGGCATAGAACGGGACGCCCGGGGGAAGCAGATCCCGCGCGGGTTCCCCGTAACCGTAGTACCCCCGCTCGAGGATCCGGGAGCGGTCGATCGCCATCGCGACGGCGCGCCGGACCAGGGGTTTGTCGAAGGGCGGGCGCTCGTTGTTGAGCGTCAGGTAGCACACGTTCAGGCCCGGCCGCACCTGGACTTCCACCCCCTTCGACTTCCTGAGCAAGGGGATGTCCTGGAAGACGACGTCGTCCGTCATCTGGATCTCCCCCGAACGCAGCCGCTCCATCCGGCTCGGCCAGTCCTTGATCTGCGTGAAAACGATATGGTCGAGGGCGGGGGCGGGACTTCCCCACCATCCGTCGAAGCGTTCGAGGACGACCTTGACATCCTGCTTCCAGCTCCGGAACGCAAAGGGGCCGGTGCCGACGGGAGAGACCGCGAAGGCCTTCCCCCTCTCCTCCAGGGCCTTCGGAGAGACGATCGAGGCGCAGAACATCGCGAGGTTCGGGATCAAGACCACCGAGGGTCTCTTCAGGCGGATCCGGACCGTGAAGTCGTCCACGACCTCGATGCCGGCGACTTCGGAGAAGTTGCCCCGATAGGGGGCCTGGGCGGGAGGATGGGGTTTCCCGAAGATCAGCCGGTCGAGGGAGATCTTGACGGCCCTCGCATCGAGCCGGCTCCCGTCGTGGAAGCGGACCCCTCTGCGCAGATGGAAGACCCAGGAAAGCCGATCCGGGGCTTCCTTCCAATCGGTCGCGAGCAGGGGGAGGATCCGGGAAGGCTCCTTCGGATCCTCGGAGAAATCGACGAGGGTCTCGAAGACGTTGTCGAGGACTTTCGTGCTCTCCCCGTCGCTCGCCGCCGCGGGATCGAGGGTGATGCTGTCCTTCCCCCGCCCGTAGACGAGGACCGCCCTCCGGCTCTCGGCCTTCGTCTCCCCGCCGGCCTCCTTCCCGCAGGAAAAGGGCAGGACCAGAGACAACAGACAAAGCGCCGGCGCGAGGCCGCTGTTCGAACGGCACGACATGGGCGGCCACCATAGCGGTGGGTCCTTCCCGTGGAAGATCCGGGAGGCTCCGCGATCCCGGCCGCGGAGACAGGATCCCCGGCGGACGAGGAGGGTCCGAAGCCTCGTGCAACCCGGAGGGATTCGGACCGGAATCAGCGGGTCCTGCGGACCCCGCACAGATCGAGACGGATCGGGTGCAGGCTGAAGCCCTCTACCTCGGGGGCCAGGGCCACGGTGACCGGCGCGTGGGCCAGGGGGACGCAGGGGCACTCCCTGGCGAGGATGGCCTGAATCCTCTTCAGGATTTCCGAACGTTTGTCGAATTCGGCCTCTTCCCTGGCCTCCTGGAGGAGGGCCTCGAAGCGCGCGTGCCGCATCCGCACGAAGTTCGTCGCTCCGATCGCCTCCTTCGAGAGGATCGGGCCGTAGAAATTGTCAGGATCCCCGTTGTCCGAACTCCAGCCGACCAGGGCCATCTCGTGTTCTCCCTGCTGGAGCTTTTGGATGAAGCCGGCCCAGTCGAGCTTCTCGATCTTGACGACGAGACCGACCTTCGCGAGTTCGTCCCGGCAGAGTTCCGCGACCCGTTCGGGATCCCCAAGGTAGGGCCTGGGGTTGTTCATGACGGTCAGACGGACCGGCTTTTTCGGGTCGACGCCGGCCTCTTCCAGCAGGGCCCGCGCGCGGTCTCGGTCGAGCCCCGGCCAGGCCTTCTCCGAATGCCCGGGGACCGTCGAGGGCAGGAGGTCGTAGGCCGCTTCCCCGAAGCCCTGGAATCCGCGCGCGAGGATCTTCGAGCGATCGAGGGCCCGCGCGACCGCCTGCCGGACCCGGATGTCGGTGAAGGGCGGCCTCTCGTTGTTCATCGCGAGATAGCAGACGTTCATCCCCTTCGTCTGGACGAGGCGGACCCGGGCGTCTCCGCGCAGGGATTCGAGATCCTGGAGCCCCAGGTTGTCGCCGATCTGGATCTCGCCCGAACGCAGGCGTGAGAGCCGCATCCTCGGATCCGCGACCTGTGCGAAGACGAGGTCCCGGACTCCCTGCGCGGGCGGCTCCCCCCACCATCCGTCGAAGCGGGTCAGGCGGATCGCGACATCCTGCTTCCACGAAACGAAGCGGAACGGCCCGGTGCCGACCGGGTTCCGGCCGAAGGCCTTGCCCTCCTCGCGGACGGCCTTCGGGGAGACGATGGACGCGCTGAACATCGCGAGGTCGCGGAGAAACACGACCGAGGGCTCCCGGAGGAAGAAACGGATCCTATGCGGACCCAGCACGCGGATCTCCTGGATCCTCGCGAAGGTCGAGCGGTACGGACAGAGGGGTGGGGCTTGCGGATGGCCGGGGTCGAGTATTCTCTCGAAACTGAACTTGACGGCCTCCGCGTCGAAGAGGCTTCCGTCGTGGAAACGGACTCCCTTGCGGAGGCGGAAAGTCCAGGCCAACCGGTCGGCCGTGCATTCCCAGTCGGTCGCGAGACTGGGCAGGAGGGTCGACGGGCGGGCCGGATCGTCCGAAAAGCGGACGAGACCTTCGAAGATCTGGTCGATGACCTTCGCCGACTCCCCGTCGGAGGCGGCCGCGGGGTCGAGGGTCAGGGAATCCTTCGCTCGCCCGAAGACGAGGACCCCGCGGTCGGTCTTCGGGAGCTGGCCCTCGGCGGGCGTTTCCGAGCCCCGGAGCCTTGATTCTCCGGCCTCCACCGACCGAGAAGGCGGGGCCTCGCCCCGCGCCGCGGCCCGGACGACCCCTTCCCTCGAACAGGCCCCGGGGAGCCCGGTGAAGGCGGCCAGGGCGGCGAAGCAGAAGAGAGCGGCGAGGGGGCGCGCACGCATTCCGGACCTCCGGTACCTATGGAATCGGAAGTGTCGATCTTACCACGAGTTCCGGCGATCCGACAGAGCCCGCCGCCCCGCTACCGGACGACCGAGCCCGGTTCCAGGTCGGTCGTCACGGGTGCGAGCCGACCCTCGCGGTCCTCGGCCATGAGGAGCATCCCCTCGCTTACGAGTCCCATCATCTTGCGGGGGGCGAGATTCGCGACGACGACGACCCTTTTCCCCTCGAGGTCCTTTGGCGCGAGATGTTCGGCGACCCCGGCGAGGATCTGGCGGTGTTCGAATCCGAGATCGACCTCGCAGCGGAGGAGTTTCCGGGATTTCGGCACCTTCACGGCCGAGACGACCCGCCCGGCCCGCAGGTCGATCTTCGCGAAGTCCTCGAACGCGCAGGGCGACTCGAGCGGGACGTAGCCGGAATCCTCTTCCCGGCCCTCCCCGCCCCCCTCGACAAGCTTCGCGACCTGCACCTCGACCTCCTCGTTCGCGATCTTCGAGAAGAGGATTCCGGCGTCTCCGAGCGGGGCGCCCGCCTCGAGGAGCGGATGGGCGGCGTCGTCCCAGGTGAAGCATCCCTCCCGCGACGGGGAGCCGAGCCCTCCGCCGGGCCCGCTGTCTCGGAGGCCTTCGAGGCCGAGCTGAGCGCGCAGGCGCCGGCACGAGGCGGGAAGGAAGGGATCGAGGACGACCGAAAGCGTAGCCGCGCACTGCAGGGCGGCATGGAGGGTGGACGCGCAGACCTCGGGTGCCTCCTTTCGGGTCTTCCACGGCTCCCTCTCGTTGATGTAACGGTTCCCCTCCCTGGCGAGCGCCATCGCCGTCTCGAGGGCCTCCCGGAAGCGGAATCCCTCGATCGCTTCCCCGACCCGGGCCGGGGTCTTCGCGCATGCCTCGAGAAGGGTCCGGTCCTCGGGTCCGCCTTTTCCGAGGGGGGGGACCTTCCCCCCGAAGGCCCGCAGCGCGAAGGAATGTGTCCGGTTCACGAAGTTGCCGAGGGTATCCGCCAGTTCGTTGTTGACGCGGGCCTGGAAATCCCTCCATGTGAAATCGGTGTCCTTCGTCTCCGGAAGATTCGTACAGAGGGCGTAGCGGAGGTAGTCGGCCGGGAAGGCCTCGAGATACTCATGCAGCCAGACCGCCCAACCCCGGCTCGTCGAGAGCTTGCGCCCCTCGAGGTTCAGGAACTCATTGGCCGGGACGTTCGCGGGCAGGACGTAGTCCCCGTGCGCCTGGAGCATCGCCGGGAAGATGATGCAGTGGAAGACGATGTTGTCCTTCCCGATGAAGTGGACGAGTTCGCTGTCCCCGTCCTTCCACCAACGCTCCCAGGCCTCGGGCTCCCCGCGGAGTTCGGCCCACTCCCGGGTCGCCGAGATGTATCCGATCGGGGCGTCGAACCAGACGTAGAGCACCTTCCCCCGGGCGTCGACCGAGGCTTCGGCCGCGACGTCCTCGGGCACCGGGACCCCCCAGGGGAGATCCCGGGTCACCGCGCGGTCCTCGAGCCCCTCCCGCAGCCAGGACCGGACCTGCCCGAGGACGTTCGGTTTCCAGTCCTCGTGCCCCGAGAGCCAGGCCTCGAGAGAGGACTGCATCCGGCCCAGCGGGAGGTACCAGTGCGTCGTATCCCGGACCTCGGGCACGGCGTCGGTGATCGCGCTGCGGGGATTCTTCAGCTCTCTGGGGCTAAGCGAACGCCCGCAGCTCTCGCACTGGTCGCCGTAGGCGTCGTCGTGCCCGCAGGCCGGACAGGTCCCGCGCACGAAACGATCAGCGAGGAACATCCCCGCCTCCGGATCGTAGAGTTGAGCCTCGGTCTTCCGCACGAACACCCCTGTCTTCGCGAGCTTCCGGAAGAAATCGCGGCTCGTCTCGTGGTGCAGGGGCGCGCTCGTCCTCCCGTAATGGTCGAAGCTCATCCCGAAGCCTTCGAAGGCCTCCCGCACCATGAGGTGGTAGCGATCCACGATCGCCTGGGGTTCGACGCCCTCCTCACGGGCCCGGAGCAGGATCGGCACCCCGTGCTCGTCGCTCCCGCAGATGAAGAGGGTCTCCCTCCCACGCAGTCGCTGGTAGCGCGCGTAGATGTCGGCCGGAAGATAGGCCCCGGCCAGGTGGCCGATGTGCACCGGCCCGTTGACGTAGGGCAGGGCCGAGGTGATGAGGATCCGCGTTTTTTTTTCGTCGGCCATGATTCCTTGATCTTCCGCCGCGCACGAAACCCGAGGGGACATGCGTCCCCCCGGGGGGAAGCCGTGGAGCTTCGGCCCGCCGAGAATAGCAAACCGTCAGGAGGGGGGGAGTTCGACCTTGTCGCGCTTGCGGTAGACGAGACGCAAGGGGATCTCCTCCCAGTCGAAGGCCTCGCGGAGGCGGTTCTGGAGATAGCGGTCGTACTGTCCGGTGAAGAGGCGGGGTTCGTTTACGAAGACGAGGATCGTCGGCGGATGGACGTCGACCTGGGTCGCGTAGAATAGGCGGGGCTGCTTGCCGGAATGGCGCGGGGCGTGGGCGCGCCTGGCTCTCTGCAGGACCCGGTTGAGCTTCGGCGTCGGGATCTCCCGGCCGGCCTGGGCGTGGAGTTCGGCCGCGAGATCCAGGGTCTCCTCGACGTGTCTCCCCTCCAGGGCCGAGAGGAAGCAGATCGGGGCGTAGGAGAGGCCGGGCAGTTCCTGGCGAAGGTAGGCCTCCCAGCGTTTGGGATCGAGCTCCCCCTCCTCCACGACGAGGTCCAGCTTGTTGCCGACGAGCACGCAGGGTTTGAAGTTCTGCTGGATGAAGGCGGCGAGTTTCTTGTCGACCTGGCTGACCGCCCGGCGCATGTCGAAGAGCAACAGGACCGCGTCGGCCCTGCGGATCGCGCGTTCGCTCCGGCCCAGCGAAAAGAGTTCGATCGCGTCCTGGACCCGCGCCTTCTTGCGCAGTCCGGCCGTATCGATCGCGATCCAGCGCCGCCCCTCACGCTCGAAGGGGACATCCACCGCGTCCCGCGTCGTGCCGGGGATTTCGGAGACGATGACCCGCTCTTCCCCGCACAGGAGATTCACGAGCGTCGATTTGCCGGCGTTCCGCTTGCCGACGATCGCGATCTTCAGGCCCCCCTCCTCCGCCACGGACTCCTCGGAGTCGGGAAGGAGGTGGACGATCGCATCGCAGAGGTCGGAGATCCCAAGGCCCTCCTTGGCCGAGACCTGGAGGGGATCCCCGAAGCCCAAGCGGTGCGCCTCGAGGGCTTCGAATTCGTCCCTGCGTCCCTCGACCTTGTTCGCGACGAGGATCACCGGCTTGCGCAGCTTCCGGACCCGCGCCGCCACGTAGTCGTCCATCGGCGTGAGCCCGGACTTGGCATCGAGGACGAAGAGGACGAGGTCCGCCTCCTCCATCGCGATCTCGATCTGGCGCGTCACGTGCTTCTTCAAGAAGGCCTCGTCGACAAGACCCAGGCCGCCGGTGTCGACGACCTCGAACTTCCGATCCGCCCAGCGCAGCTCGATCGAGACCCGGTCCCGGGTGACTCCCGCGGTCGGCTCGACGATCGCCACGCGCCGGCGGGCCAGGGCGTTCAGGAGGCTCGACTTCCCGACGTTCGGGCGGCCGACGATCGCGACATTCGGAAGTCCCATGTCCTCGTTCCTCCGGCCTTAGGAAAGCCCCAGCATCCGGTGAACTTGTGGAAGCACCAGGACGGAGAAGCCGCGCTCGAGGGCCTCGGCGCTCTGCGCAAGCAGGTAGTCGGGCGAAGGTCCCTCTCGGACCTGTCCACAGGGGGTGACGAGCTGGAGGACCAGGCGGAAGGAGGCCCGAAAGGGCTCGAGCCTGTCCAGCGCGGCCTCGAACTCGGGGGGTTCGCCCTCCGTTCCGCACAGGACGACCTTGACTGCAACATCGGTGCTCCGCGAAACGGCGGCCTCGAGGCAGTCGAGATGGCCCTCCGCAAGGTCCTTCCCGCCGACCGCGGCGGGGAGCTTCCAGTCCATCGAGAGATGATCGACGAGGGGAAGGAGCCCGCGCAGGACCCCGGCGTCGAGGGCGGCGGTCTCGAGATGCGTCTGGAGTCCCCGCGCCCGCACTCCGCCGAACAGGGCGGCCGCGAAGGCCGGATGGAGAAGCGGTTCCCCTCCGGTCAACGAGACCCATTCGGGGCGCGGGGCGAGGTCACCATCCAGGAGTTCCAGGATCCGCTCAGGGGTCGCGGGGTTTCGTTCCCTGCCGAGGACCCGACCGAGGGCGTCCTTCCTCGCGAAGAGGCCGGGGACCTCATGGCTCTCGACCGTGTCGCACCAACGGCAGCGGAGCGGGCATCCGGCCGTGCGCACGAAGAGGGTCGGCCGTCCGACCATCGGCCCCTCCCCCTGGAAGGCGGAGAAGATCTCGATCAGGGGAGCCTGGGCGGACACGCCGGGATCCTCTCCGCCTAACGACCGCGCCGGGCGAGATCACGCAGGATCTCGATCCCCTCGGCGAGCTTGTCGTCCGGGGCCGCGAAGGAGAGCCGAAAATTCGTATTCCGGTTCGAGAACGCGGACCCCGGCACGATCAGGAGCTTGCGCTCGAGAGCGGCTTCGAGAAAGTCCTTTTCGCTCCAACCCTCAGGATAGGCCGGGAAGGCGTAGAACGAACCCTCCGGGCGTTCGATCCGGAAGTCCTCCTTCAAGCCCTCGTAGACCAGGTCGCGCTTGCGGCGGTAGGCCTTCAGATGGGCGCTCATGTCGAGATCGAAGGCGGCCAGCGCACCGTGTTGCAACGGCGCGGGGCAGCAGACGAAGGTGTACTGCTGCAAGAGCTTCATCGCGTCCAGCACGTCCTCGGGCCCGACCGCCCAGCCCAGCCGCCAGCCGGGAACCCCCCAGGTCTTGGAGAAGCCCCCGAAGACGAGGCAGCGGTTCCAACGTTCCATCCGCGGCACGAACGACGCGAAGGGGAAGTCGTAGGAGAAATGGTCGTAAATCTCGTCCGAGAGGACCCAGAGTCCGTGAGCCTCGGCGAGGGTCAGGATGCGGTCGATATCCTCCTCCCGGAGCATGCCGCCCGTCGGGTTGCTCGGCGAGTTGCAGAGGATGGCCTTGGTCCGGGGTCCGACCCGAGCGGCCATCTCTTCGAGATCGGGCCGCCAGCCCTCCCCGTCCCGCTTGGGGTAGAGGTCGTAGGTGCGGACCTCGGCCCCGACGAGGGCCAGCACGTTCCGGTACATCACGAAATAGGGATCGGGGATCAGAACCTCGTCCCCCGGATCGAGGAGGGCCATCATCGAGAGGAGGAGCCCGCCCGAGACCCCCGAAGTCATCAGGACCGACTCGGGCCGGGCCCCGCGCCGGGCTTCCAGATGGTCGAGGACACGCTCTCCCAGGACCTTCAAACCCTGGGTAGGGGTGTAGCGGTTGTACCCGGCGCGGATCGCGCGGATCGCTGCCTCCTTCATCTCCTCGGGGGCGTCGTAATCCGCCTGCCCGATCGAGAGGTTGATCGGATCCTTCATCGTCGCAATGAGGTCGAACATGCGGCGGACCCCGCTCCCCTCGATGCGCCCCATCCGCTTGGCCAAACGCTGCTCGACGCTCATCCTTCCGACTCCTCGCTCCGGTGGAATCCCGGCCACTCCGGCCCAGGATTCCGGCCGCCGGGACTCCGGTCAACCCGTCCAACGGCCGCCGGAGGACCCAAGGAAAAGGCCGCCGCCCGAAGAGGCGCCGGCCCCGCTTCCTCGAAGGAGGTCCCGATCGGAGGAGGGCTCGATCCCCTCCCCTCGTTCGGGCCCGGCCTCAGGACTCTCCGCCTTCCTCTGCCTTCTTCTCCTTCTTCTTCTTCTTCCCGGCCACGGCCTTGAAACGGGTTCGCACCTTCGGGAGACCGTAGACCGACTTGGACTCGTCCCACCTCGCCTGCTCCGCGAGGATCGACAGGCGCTCGATACGCTTGAAGACGTTGCGGACCTTGATCAGGCCGGCCGAGGTTTTCAGGCTGGAATGGATGGACATCGCTCAGGTCCTTGTTCGAGGGCTTCCCGGGCGGGAAAAGGCGGAACAGTCTAGCGAAGGGCGGAACCCGCGCAAGAGGCGGGAGGGAGCGGATCTCAGCGGGTGCGCCCCTCGAAGATCTCCCCGCTGACCGTCGAGAAGTCCTTCGTGAACTCGCGCCTCCGGACCGTGCCGAGTCTGCGGAGGCTCGCGACGAAGTCGGCGAGGCCCGCGCCCCCCAGGCCTTCCGGAACGACGACGTAGACGATCAGCTCCTTGCCCCGCCGCCCCATCCGGGCATCGAATCCCCGGCTGCGCAGGAAGGCCTGCATGCCCTTGGCGTAGCCTCGCTGGGTCTTCGAGGGATTGCGGTAGCTGTCGATCCTGAGGGCGCGAAAGCTCCGGAACTTCGCGCCCGCCTCGCGCTCGGCCTCGGAAGCGGGCTTCGCCGTCCCCCCCTTCTCGGAACGGGAGCGATTCAGGGCGTTTGAGGCGAGGGCGAGATCCGGGTCGGGAGCCTCGGGCACGTGCATCCGCCGGGGGCCTTCCCCCAGGCCGCGGACCCCTACGGAGAGCCTCCCGGCTCCGCCTCCCGGGGCGGCTTCGGCCGGCCTCCCCCCGAAGAGCGCCCATCCTCCCCAGAGGAGGAGGAAGAGCCCGAAGGCCGCTCCCGGCCAGAACCAGGGCCGGGCGAGAAGTTCGGAGAGCCCCGGTACCCGGGATCGAGGGACGGGGGGGATCGCCCCCTCGCCCGCTCCCCCCGCGTCCTTACGGCCTCGCAGGCGTCCGGATCGAGCGCTCTGATCCAGGGTCCGGGTCGATTCCCCGTCCGCCGTCTCCCCTTGAACCTCCCGGAGAACGTCCAAGATCGTTCGGTTGCGTCGCATGCATCCCTCCCTTCGGCCCGGCTACGGAAATTCCCGGGTACCCCAGGGATCGTGGGTCCCACCACCAGACGCCACCATCCCTGTCCGCCGATTTCTCCATATTAACGCGGAATCGCGCGCCTTGGAACGACATTCTTCCCCCGGTTTCGCGGGGTCCTTCCGGATCGGAAGGGCCGGGAGGTTCGAGGAGTCTCTCAGAGCCCGCGGGGATCCGCCCGCTCAGCCCTTGCGCGGCCCGCTCGTCCCCCCTCCCCCGCCGGGGTCCGCGGCCTCCTCGAGGATTCCCCCGGACCTCGAGAACTCGAGAATCCTTCGGCGCAGCCCGGGATCCGCGAGGGTCCCGGCCCTCGCTCCCCCGGGCAGGTAGGGTTTCACAAGTTCCCCCGCCTCCCGGATCCGCCCGAGGGCGACCAGGGATTTCAACAGGTAGAGGAGGGAGAGCCCCGGATCCATCCCGAGCTTCTCGGCGATCCGGAGAGCGCGAGAGAGCGGAGGGACCGCCTCCTCGGGCGCCCCCCGGACGAAGCGGACCATGCCAAGCTTGCGAAGGGCCCCTTCCTGATCGGGAAAGAGTTCGAGGGCCGAGGCATAGGCCCGTTCGGCCTCCTCGAGTTTCTTCTCCTTGAGCTGCGCGTCCCCCCGCTCGATTCTTCTCAGGAACTCGCTCTTACAGACCTCCCGGACCGCGCCGACCGGGTATTCGGGGGGGGCGAGATCCAAGAGCTTCCGGAACCTGCGAAAGGCCTCCGGCTTTCGTGCCGCGAGTTCGAGGTAGCCGATCTGCTTCAGGAGGTCGAGCCGAAGAGTCGCCGCGGCCTCGTCGCCCGGATCCTGGGCGCAGGCCTTCGAGACCCGGGCCAGGGCGGGGAGGTAGCGCCTCTCGGCCCGCAGGAGGACGGCCTCGAGATAGGCGAGGGCCGGAAGGCCGGGATCGAGACTCGCGGCCTCCCGGACGAGGCCGGCATATGCGGAAGGCGCCTCGCGGGCGACCTTGCGCCGCGCGAGGGCCGCGAGGACCCGGGCCAGGGCCTTGCGCAGCCCGGGATGGAGCGGCCGTGCGCGCAGCGCGCGCCGATAGAGTCGCGCGGCCTCCTCGAAGCGCGAGGACTGCTCGAGGATCAAGCCGAGCCGGGCGAGAAGGCGCGGGGAGCCCGGGTGTCGGCTCAGTCCCTCCTTCAACTCGCGGACCGCGCCCTCGATCAGGCCCTGGGCCAGGTAGATCTCCGAGGCCGCCAGCCAGAGTTCCTCCTTCGGGGAGAAGCCGCTCCGGAGGAGCCTCCGCTTGTACCCGACGAGGGCGCCGAGGGCCTCGACGCTCCTCCCCTCGCGGGAGGCGAGGAGCGCCTTCGCGAGGGCGACCTGCAGGGAACTCTCCGCCTCGGGACGCCTCGAGGCCTTCCGAAGCAGAGCCCGCGCCTCCTTCTCGACCGCCCCGCCCCCTTCCGTCCCGGCCCCCCCCGACCTCTTCCCGGAACCGCGGGCGAGAAGCCGGCGGGCCTTCCAGGCGAGGGCTTCGGGATTTCCGGGATCCAGTTCGAGGACATCTTCCAAGAGGGGATCGATCTCACTGCTCCGACCGGCCCTCTCGAGGGCCTCGGCCCATTCCAGGCGGAAATCCCTCCTCCAGGCCCAGTGCAGGCCCTCCTTCTCCTTCCCGTAGAGGAGATCCACCCGTCGGGTCAGGGCCCGGGCCTGGTTTACGGCCTCCGCATCGTCGCCTGCCCGCTTCGCGCAGCGGAGGAGCTGGACCCCGATCTTGAGCTTGTGGAGGTCCTCCTCCGCATGGAGCGCGGCCTTGCGGAAGAGGCGGCGGGCCTCCTTCCAGGCCCCTTCCACCCGGGAATCGAGCTTCGCGAGGCCCAGGTTGTAGAGGGCGACGGAGTCCTCGGGAAAGCGTTCGAGGTTGGCCTTCCAGAGGGCCGCGGAGGAGGAGAAAGCCGCAGCCCGGCTCCGGGTCGCCGGGAGGGCCAGGAAGGCGAGGGCGCAACCAAAGACGAGAACCGCGGGGGTCCGGAACCGGGCGGGGACCGCGGCCCCGAGCCCCGCGAGGACGACCCCGGCCCCCAGGAAGGAAAGGTGTAGGTAGCGGTCGGCCGCGGCCGCGGCCGTGGCGGGGAGGAAGTTGTTGAACGGGAGGAGGGCCGCGAGCACGAGGAGGAAGCCGACTCCGAGCCTTCGGGAGACCCCCCGTCCCCGCCACGCGGCCAGCAGGGCGATACCGCTTCCGAGAGAAAGGTAGAGGGCCTTGATCCAGACCCCCTTGGAGAGTTCGGCGAGGAAGGCCTCCCTCGGGTAATGCACGGCCGGGGCCTCCGGAAGGACCAGGAGTCCGAGATAATGGAGGAAGGTCCCGGGGACGGCCGCGAGACTCCCCTCGAAGCCCATCGTCCCGGCCTTGCGGGCCAGCAGGTCATGATGGAGCCCGGCGAGCAGGCAGATCCCGGCGAGCCCGAGAAGGGCCGCCCGGCTCCTCCGGTTCCAGCCGACCCGGCCCAGGGGGAACCACACGAGGACGGCCAGGAACGGCAGCACGAGGGCGGTCCCCTTCGAGTAGACGGCCAGAAGGCCGTAGAGCCAGACCGGCCAGATCGCCGTCCCCTCGGGGCCGCGGAGGCGCACGAGCCCCGCCCGGAGGGCGAGCAGGGTGAAGAAGGCCGCGCAGAGGTCCTTGCGACCCGTGATCCAGACGACGCTCTCGGGCAGGACCGGGTGCAGGATCCAGGGAAGGGACGCGAAGACGGAGACGAGCCTCGGAACACCGAGTTCGAGGAGGAGGCGGACCAGCGACCAGGCCACAGCGACCGCCCAGAGCAGGGAGTGGAGGTGATACCCGAGCGTCCGCTCCAGCCCGAAGAGGAGGCGGTCGATCCCGAGGTCCAGGGTCGTCACCGGAAGATAGACGTCGGCGATCGGCCGGAACGGATCCAGGATCCGGAGGAGGCCTTCGAACCACCCCATGTGGAAGGCCGGATTGCGCAGGATCGTCCGGTCGTCGTCGTAGTTCAGGAACTCCCCCCGGAGGCCCGGTCCGAAGGCGGCCAGGGCGCAAAGGAGGAAGAAGGCCCAGACCGCGAGCCGGAAGCCCGGGGAAGGCCTTCCCGCTTCGTCCCGATCGGGGGGACCAGACGTACCGCTCCGCAACGCGACTCCTCGAGATCCGCTCTGACCGGGAACGAGGGAGGGCGCCCTCGGCCGGAACCCGGAAAGGGGAACGATCCTGCCAGAGCCGGAAGCGGCTGTCACCGGGGCTCCCCGTGGAGGCTTGCCCCCGGAAGGCCTCGAGGCTTTGCTCGGGAGGGTGTCCTCCCCACTTCCTCCGAACCTCGCGCACTGGCTGAGCCTCCTGGGCCCGGAAACCCTCGTACCCCGGGCAGAGGTCCGGACCTACCCGGCCGGGGGAGAAACCCCGCCCTCTCCCGAGCCCGCCCGCGAAGCCTCCCTCGCCAGGCTCGAGGCTCTCCGGGAGGAGGCCTCCCGGTGCACGGCCTGCCCGCTCCACGAAGGGCGCAAGAACAGCGTCTTCGCGGATGGGGACCCGAAAGCTTCCTTGATGTTCATCGGAGAAGGCCCCGGGCGAGACGAGGACCTCCAAGGCCTCCCCTTCGTCGGGAGGGCGGGGCGGCTCCTGACCGACATCATCGAGAAGGGTATGGGGCTGCGGAGGGCCGAGGTCTATATCGCGAACGTCGTCAAGTGCCGCCCTCCGCAGAACCGGACCCCGACTCCCGAGGAACGCGAGGCCTGCGGCCCCTTCCTGATCGAACAGATCCGCTGCGTCCACCCCCGCGCCCTCGTAGCCCTCGGAGCCACGGCCGCCCGGTATCTTCTCGCGACCGAGGCCCCGATGCGGAGGCTCCGGGGCCGGATCCACATGCTCGAGGGGATCCCCCTCGTCGTGACCTGGCACCCCGCCTACCTCCTGAGGCGCCCCGAGGCCAAGCGGGAGACCTGGGAGGACATCCAGCGTGTGATGCGGATCCTCGGCCTCTCCGCGCCCCGCCGGCCCGGAGGACACGGTTCGTCCTAGTCCCCCGCCCGCAGAGGTTTCCGGGCGGTTCCCGAGTTGACCGGGCCCCCCCTCTCGGCTAGCTTCCCCCCCCTTGTCCCTGCGGAAACGGGTATTTGCACCGTCGTGAATATTCGATCCAAGGGCACTCCGGGGCTCCCCGGGGTCCCGGCCCGACGCCGTCCAGCCCTCGGACGGACGGAGGTCTCGCCCCAGGTCACCTCCGGATCCGAAAAAGGCCGAGCACGCAGGTTCCACGCATGAGAACGAGCCTTTCGATGGTCCGCGAAGCTTTCCTGCTTCTTCCTCCTCTCGGTTTCGCCTGTCTCCTCTCGTTGAGTTCGGGCTGCTCCGGCGCCGCCGAAGGGCGGTCTCCCGAAGATCTGGCCCTGGAGGGCGGAACCGCAGTCGTCGCGGTCGATCCCGACTCCGGCGAAGCACTCTCCGGAACCGCCTCCCCCGCGGAGAAGCAGGAAGGGCAGGGGAACGTCGCCGAGCAGCGCCGCCGCTTCCTCATCCGCGAGCAGATGAAGAAGGCCCGCCGAGCGTGGGAACTGAAGCTCTGGGACGACGTCGTCAAGGCGACGGCCTCCGTCCTGCAGCTCGATCCTTCGAACGAGGACGCCCGCGATCTCCTCCGGAAGGCCCAGACGATGCTCGGGGACCGGGCTCCTACGGTCGCGGATTTCTCCGGTGAAGCGCATCTCCGGGCCGAGATCGAGAAGCAGAGGGACCTTCTCCTGGCCAGGGATTTCGAACAGAAGGGCGACCTTGCGCTCGGACAGCAGCAGTTCGACCGGGCGATCGAGAGCTACGAGCGGGCTCTCTTGACCCTGCGTTACTCTCCGTGGTTCACCCCCGGATCGACCGACGAGAAGCGGATCCGTGCGAAGGGGACCCGCGCCCGCGGGGAGAAGAGCGCCTGGGAGAAGAAGCTCCGCGAGGAAGAGGCCCGGGATGCACGCAAGCGCCTCCTCGCCGAGGAGCGGCGCGAGCGGATCCGCCAACGGGTCCGGGTCAAGTATCTCTTCGAACAGGCGAACCTCGCCTTCCAGGCCCGCCAATACGGCAAGAGCGTCGAGTATCTTGACGAGGCCCTCCGGATCGACCCGTTGAACGGGGACGCGAAGGCCCTTCGGGATCTCGCGATGCGGGCCCGCCACGATCAGAACATGGACGAGATCCACCGCCGCTGGCGCCGGGAATGGTCGTCCACCTTCGAGGGGCTGAACCGCTCGGACATCACCCAGGTCGAGACGATCCGCCACGACCTCGAACACTGGCGGAAGGTGGCCGCCCGCAAGCATCTCGAGTTCTCGAGCACGAAGATCGAGGTCGAGCCCGAAGCGGCCGCCATCCGCAAGAAGCTCGACGAAACGGTCATCGACCATAATTTCTCGGGAACGGCGATCGAGGATTGGGTCGACTACTACCGCCGCGCCACGGGGATCAACTTCATTATCAGCCCGAAGGTCACCGAACTCGGGGAAGAAGAGACGACCCTCGATCTCAACCTCGGCAAGCGCTCGGTCGCCAAGGCCCTGAACCTGATCGCGACGGTCCGCCCTCTCCAGTGGACGATCCGGGACGGCGTCGTCCACATCATGACCACCGAGGAGAAGGTCGGGAACATGATCCCGCGGATGTACGACGTCCGGGAGATCATCAATGAGATCTCTCACCATCCAGGGAAGGACCTGATCCTGCAGACGGGCGATACAGAGACCGAGGTGGAGGAGATCGACCCCCTTCCGGTCGTCGTCGACATCGACGCCCTCCAGTCCCTGATCCGGGCCAATGTCGAACCCGCGAGCTGGGACGCTGACGGCGCAGGCATCACCGCCACTGGCTCCGCCCTGATCATCAACCAAACCCCCGAGGTCCACGCGAAGATCGATTCCCTCCTGAAGGACCTGAGGTCCAACTCCGGGATCCAGGTCGACATCGAGGCCCGCTTCCTCAGAGTGGAGGACAACTTCCTCGAGGAGGTCGGCATCGACTTCCGCGGCCTCGGGAACCAGAGTTCCAGCGGGAAGCCCGGCATGGGCCTCCAGAAACAGGGGAATCGAACCGGCTTCGGCTTCGACGACTACGGCCGGAACGTCTCGACATCCGAACCCGGAGAGATCGGCTCGGGCTTCGAGCCGGGCATCTTCTACGACGACGGTTTCGACGGCGACCTCTACGCCCGGACCGAGAACCTCTTCGACCGGGCGCTCGGCGGCGGGCCCGAGGGCCTGAGCAACGGCGGGGGCCTGTCCTTCCAGTACACCTTCCTCGACGACACCGAACTCGAGACCATCCTCCGCGCGGTCGCGAAGAAGGAACGCGTCGAGCAGATCGCCGCCCCGCGGCTCCTCGTCCACAACACCGCGCGGGCGAACCTCGAGGTCAATCGGCAGTTCACCTATATCCGGGACTTCAACGTCGAGATCGCGCAGTCCGCGGCCGTCGCCGACCCTGTCGTCGGAGTCGTTCGGGACGGGGTCGTCCTCGACGTCCGGCCCGTCGTCTCGGCGGACCGGAAATACATCCTGATGGAACTCCGGCCCACGGTCGCGACCCTCGCCCTCCCGATCCCGACCTTCTCGACGACGCTGGGTGTAGGCCAGCCGGTCTCGATCCAGGTCCCCCGGATGACGATCCAGAAGGTCCGCACGACCGTCACCCTCCCCGACGACGGCAAGCTCCTCCTCGGCGGCATGACCTCGGTCCAGAAGCAGAAGTACGATTCCGGAGTCCCGATCCTCAAGGACATTCCGGGCCTGAGCTTCCTCTTCAGCCGCAAGGGGACCTACCACGCCCAGAAGAAGATCCTGATCCTCCTCCGGGCGAGGATCGTGATTCCCGAGGAATCCGAACCCGTCGCCTTCGGCCGCCGCTGAAGGGCCGGCGAACCCTAGGGGCCCGGTTCTCCTCCCGTGAGAGGCCGGGCCCTCCGCGCGTACGGCCCTCCCGACCCCCACCCAACATTCTCGTGGGAAGCCGTCCTGGCCCCGGGCTGAACCCCCGCTAGAATCCTCCGTTTGCGTTTCCGGGGATTCCCCCCTCCCCGCCCCACCGTCCGATGCGAGCATCCGGAGCCACTGAGCGATGTCGAAGGGATCCCTCACCCTGCTTCTCTCCCTCGCCCTGACCCCCGTCCTTTCCGCTCGCGGCGGAGCGCAGGACGAACTCGAACGGGAAGTCAAGTTCACGAGACTCCTCGCGAAGAACTGGGGTTTCATCGAACTTGCCACCTCGAACCTAGAGGACCTCCGCAAGAAGGAATCCTCGGGGACGAAGGCCCAGAAGCTCCTTACCCGGCTCTCGGCCGAGGTGCTCTATCTCGGGGCCAAGAGGCTCCCGGACCTGAACCAGAGGGAGGCCGCGCTCCGCCAGGCCATCGAGAAGTTCGAGGATTACGAGTCGAGATACGGGAACGAGGAAGGGGGCGCCGAGGTCCTTGTCTCGATGGCCGAGGCCTGCGAGTTCTTCGGGAACTATCTCTCCGAGGCGATCCAGGAAGCGAAGGACCCCGACAAGAAGAAGGCCCTCGAACAGGAAGCGGTCGAGGTCTTCACGAAGGGGACCCGCGCCTGCAACAAGGCCATGGACGCCTACGAGGACCGCAAGGAGGAATCGACCGACGCCAAGCTCAACTACTACCTTTCCTGGCTCCGCAAGGGGACCTTGATGATCGGCTGGGCGAAGACCGTCCAGAACGACAAGGAGATCAAGGCGAAGGACGCAATCCAGACCCTCGAGGACCTGGTCTTCGACGTCGGCGAGGAGACCCCGATCGGGATGATGGCCCTCCTGAAGATGTCACAGACCCAGGACATCCTCGGCGAGACGGAGACCGCGATCGAACAGTTCAAGGACACGATCGTCGTCATCGGCGATCGGCTCAAGGACGCCGAGAACCCCGTTTCTCCCTCCACGGGTCTGCTCCTCTTCCGGATCCTCGAAGAGGCCTACGCCCGCCTGACCGCGATCTATCTCCGGGAAGGGCAGCCCCGGGAGGCCATCGAGGCCGTGGACGAACTCCTGAAGCTCTCGGCCGACTTCGACCGCGTCCCGGGCAAGGGGATGGGTTTCACCTATGGGGACGAAGCCCTCCTGAACGGGGCCCAGGCCCTCGTGGATTCCGGGGACGCCGACGGCATCAAGACCGCCCTCGAACGCTCCCGGGACATCGCGAGGCGGCATCCGAACGATTTCATCGGTCTCCGCGCCAAGAACCTGATCAAGTCGATCCTCGAACTCTCCTCGGCCTCGGTCTCCCCGGAAGCCCTGTTCCAGGCCGCCTCGGGCGATTTCCAGGCCGGCAAGTACGACAGCGCGATCCGGGGGTTCAAAAAGGTCCTCCTGAACCTGAAGAAGTCCGAGGACCGCCAAACCTACGGTCTCAAGGCCTGGGGGAAGATCGGGGAATGCTTCCGCAAGCAGGGGCGCGCCCTCGAGGCCTGCTACGCCTACATGGAAGGCCTGCGCCGCTTCGGCGGCGAGGACGAGAAGACCGCGACGAGGATGGTCGACTACCTCCGGCGCCTCGCCCTCCGCAAGAAGAAGACGACGGGCGACAAGATCTTCCAGAGCCTGATCGACGAGGCCAACACCCTGGCGCTGAAGCACGGAGGCAAGAGCCGAGACCGGGTCCTCTGGGGCCAGGCCATGACGGCGATGACCGAGAACCGCCCGAAGGAGGCCCTTCGCCTGCTCGCGCAGATCGGCAAGGACTTCATCAAGTTCGAACTCGCGAAGGTCTGGACAGGGATCGCCCACTACGAGCAGGGGGACTTCGAGGAGGCCCGCAAGGAACTCCGCGCGTATCTGAAGTGGAAGGACGACCCGTACAACAAGCTCTCTCCCGACCAGATCGACCGGAAACAGGTCCGGGACTCCGCGGTCGCCCAGGCCCTCTTCTACCTGGGGAACATGACGGCCGAGGAAGCCTTCGGGGTCGGCAAGCGCAAGGGGAAGAAACCCGAGCGCGGCAAGCTGGGAGATGTCGTTCGAGCCTTCCAGGGCTTCCGGGAACGCTACAAGGCCCTGATCCCCGACCTGACGATCACCGCCTCCTTCCATCTGATCAAGGCCTTCATCGAACTCGAACAACTCGAAAAGGCCGAGAGCGAATACAAGAAGCTCGGAGAGGACTTCCCGAAGGCTCCGGTCCTCGGGGGACTGGCCTACTTCCTGTTCCAGGCCAGGAAGGACCGGGTCGCGGCCGTGGATCAGGAGATCGCGACCCTCGCCAAGAAGGGTCCCAAGGTGAAGGACGCCCTCGACGACGCCCGAAACCGCCGCCGGGGAGAGGTCCTCAAGACCCTGGCCTTCGCGAACACCTATCTTTCGATCGAGCGGAACCCGAACTACGGGCTTCTCCGGGACGCCTCGAACCTCGCCTTCTCGATCGACGAACTCGACCAGGCGGAGATCTTCCTCCAGAAGATCCTGGACGTCTACGGGAACAAGGCCTCCTACAAGAACCGCATCGACGTCTTCATCAAGCCGGAACTCGCGAAGATCAAGCTCGGCAAGCTCGAATTCCGGGAGGCCCTGAAACTCGCGGACGCCGGCCTGAAGGCCCGCCCGAACAGCCACAAGCTCAAGCTCCTGAAGGCCCGGGCTCTCGGAGGCTGGATCGACATGAACGACAAGGGGGAAATCCAGAACCCCGGAGGCCTCGAACGCTTCGAGGAGGCCTACAAGCTCCTCTATTCGAAGGAGGGCTACCTCAAATACATCAAGAGCAGCAAGGTCAAGAAGTACAGCCTCGAGTGGTACCGCTTCCAGCTCGACTGTCTCGACATGGCCCTGAAGGTCGCCCGGAAGGGGAACTCGGACTACATGCGCTTCGCCCGGAGCTTCTTCAATATCGCCCAACAGTCCACCGACGAGTTCAAGACCCTCCGAAAGCTCGGTCCGGAGGGGGAAAAGCTCTACCGGCTCTTCCTCAAGCTGCGGCCGTGACCCCCGAGCGCGAAGAGAGGACCCCGAACATGAACTCGAGAAGATCACATGCGAGGAAGACAATGCTTCGCCTCCCCACTCTTTCCCCCGCTCTCGCCCTGAGTCTCGCCGTCCTGCTCCCCGCCCCCCGGCCTCGGGCCCAGGGGAAGGTCAAGATCAAGGACATGATCGTCAAGGTCAACGGCCAGAAGATCCGGAACGTCGAGATCCTGAAGGAGGGGCTCCTGGAGACGACCTACAAGCGGCGCGGCAAGGAGGCGAAGGTTCCCACCGGAGAGATCGAAGGCATCGAATGGAATCCCGCCCCGGAGAGCTACGCCCGCGCGCTCCTCGCCTTCGAGCGCGGGGACTTCTATTTGGCCGCGAACCTCTTCTCCGAAGCCGCCGATCAGGCCGGCCGGGAGGCCTTGAAGGCACACGCCTCCTTCCGTTCGGGCCTCTCCCTCGCCCGTCACGCCGCGCTCCAGCCCAACCAGGCCGCCACCGCCTCCTCGGTGCTCCGCTCCTGGGTCTCGGCCCACCCCGACCACAAGAACCTCCCCGACGCGCAGCTCGCCCTCGGCGAGGTCCAACTGCTAGGCGGCATGACCGACGAGGCCCTGAAGTCCTTCCAGGATCTCGAATCGCTCGTCCAGGCCAAATCCCTGGATCCGGCCTGGATCGCGAAGGCCAAGTTCGGTCAGGCACGAGCCTTCGCCGCGAAGAAGGACTTCCGCCGGGCCCGGAGCGCCTACGTAGCCGCCTCCTCGACCCTCGGCACCCTCGACATTACGAAGCCCGACATCGCCGACCTCCTCGTCAAGGCCAAGATCGGCGAGGGAGAGTGCTACCTCGAGGAGGGCCGCTTCGACGAGGCCCGCAGTTTCTTCCGCCGGCTCCGGACCTCCGCGGCCTCCTCGAACCCGGCCATGGAGACCGCGGCCCTCTGCGGGGAGGCCCAGGCCCTGTTCCGGACCGGAGCGGACAAGAAGGACCCGGCGATCCTCAGGCGGGCGCAGATCCTCTTCGCCCGGGTCTCCGCGGCCGATCTCCTCGAGGGAGAGACCGCCGCCCGCGCCCGGTATTTCCTGGCCCACACGATCCTCCTCCTAGGAAAGGAGCGGGAGGGCCCGGACTTCTCCCAACGCGCGAACCAGATCCTCGAGAGCGTGGCCAAGGGCTTCCCGAACAACGTCTGGGGATTGAAGGCCCAGGCCGAGTTGAAAACCGCGAAATAGCCCCACCCTCCTCGGCCCGTACGCGGCCGTCCCCCTGCCTCGGGGGAACGATCGAGACCGGGTCCGGCCGAGGGGCGGAACGGGAAATCCGACGCTTCCTCCAATCCCGGCCCCTCCCCTCTTCCCTCGAGGCCCCCCCGGCGTCAAACTATCGGGCCTTGTTCTCCCGCCGGCGGACCCCCCGCGGGCGGGACCGGCGAACCCGGGACCCAGGTCCCCCCATTTTCCCTCGAGCCGGCGAACCCAAAGGGTTCCCGCTCGTTCCTAGCTCACAAGGGAAGCGTTCCTGCCCTCAGGAAGCGGGCGATCGTCCCCGGCGTCTTCCCATAGGACATGGAGAGAATCAGCGGTCATGAAAATCCTTCCCTCCTTCGCTCGCGGGCGTCTCGCCCTAGCTTCGCTTTTCGTTCTGGGATTCCTGCCCTCCCTCGCTGCGGCGGCCGCCCCGCTGCAGGAAGAGGGCGGTGACGGAGAGGCCAAGGCGCCGAGCCTGCTTTCCGACATCATCGGCAACGCCGGGGTCATCGGTTGGTTGATCATCATCCTCTCGGTCGTGGCCCTGGCCCTGATCATCGAGCACTTCATGTCCGTCAAGCGGGAGAAGCTCGCGCCTCCCCACCTGATCGACGAACTCGAAGCGCTCTTCGACGAGGAGAAATTCCAGGACGCGATGGAGGTCTGCGAGGCGGAACCGACCTACCTGACGAACGTCGTCGGCGCCGGCCTGTCCAAGCTCGGGCATTCCTTCGAGACGATGACGAGCGCGATCGACGAGCGGGCGAACGAGGAGGACATCCAGCTCAACGCGAAGGTCGGCTGGCTCTCCGTCATCGCCGCCGTCGCCCCGATGATGGGCCTCCTCGGGACCGTGAACGGGATGGTCATGGCCTTCGGGGAGATCGCCCTGAAGCCGACGGTCAAGCCGAACGACCTCGCTGCGGGCATCAAGGGGGCGCTGATCACGACCCTGCTCGGCCTGATCGTCGCGATTCCCGTGACGACGGCCTACGTCTTCTTCAAGAACCGGGTCACGATGGCTTCTATCGAGATCGGTGCCATCGTCGAGGAGCTCTTCGAGCGCTTCCGGACCAAGGCCTGAAACGGATCCGGGCCGGGATTTCCCGGCCGGGTCCCCGACTCCGGAGGAAAAGGAGCGAGGGATGAGCAAACGCGACCGTGGAGACGGTGAGCCCGACGTCGAAATCGACATGACGCCGATGATCGATTGCATCTTCCAGCTCATCATCTTCTTCTTCCTGATCATCGACCTGCAGAACCAGGAACTCGAGCCCCTCAAGCTGCCGAAGGCCATCCACGCGATTCCCGACGAACCGCCCCCCGGGCAGGTCCGCCCGATCCTCAACGTCCTGCAGGACGGCACGATCGTCTGGAAGAGGAAGAAATACTGGGTTCCGCAATACGGGGAGAAGAACTACGCTGAGCTGAAAGGTCTCCTGCTCTACTGGATCAACGCCAAGATCATGAACAAGAAAATGGATCCCGTCCTCAAAAGGGAGCTCGTCGACGATCCACTGTTGATCCGCGCCGACAAATGGACGGAGATGCATTACATCGCGAAGATCATGGAGACTTGCGGGGACAAGGACGTCCAGATCTGGAAGGTCCAGCTCGCCGTCGGCGAACCCAAGGACAAGAAGTCCAAGAAGGACTAGGAGGAGCGATGGCGAGGAAGCGCAAGAAGCAAAAGGAAGAGAACCTGATGAACATGACGCCGATGATCGACGTCACGTTCCTGATCATCATCTTCTTCCTCTGCCTCGAGTTCAAAACCCTCGAGGGCAAGCTCAACACGAACCTCCCGAAGGACATCGGGGTCAACACGAGCATTGCGATACCGATCGAGAAACTCGATGTCTACATCACCTGCCCGAAGGGCGGCTGGGGCAAGGAGGTCCCGGACAAGATCGACCCGCGCCGCTTCGAGGTCATCGGCCACAAGGTCCATTGGATGGTCGGGCCGACCCGGGTCGACACCCCCCAGGAACTCGAGCGCCTGTTGAGAAAGGAGGCCGAGCGGAAGGTCAAGGATCCGAAGACCCTCAAGCTGAAGACCAAGCCGATCACGATCAATTTCGGTCCGGGCGTGGCCTATCAGGACGTCACGACCTTCGTCGACATCGCGATGGACGCCGGCTTCACCGAGATCACCTTCGGGGGCGGCGGCGGGACCCGTAAGTCCCGGAAAGGCTCCAGCAAGGGCTGATTCCCGCGAGCTTCCCGCATGCTCTCCGCACGGGCCGTGACCCTCAAAGGGTTCACGGCCCGTTCCCTGCCCTCCGAGGGGGGTCTCGAACCCGCCCCAAGTCCAAGTCCCACGGGAAAAAAGGGCTTTTCCGGCCCTCCTCCCTCTGCTAGTTTTTCGCCTCCTTTCCAGATCGAGGGGAGCCTCCCCTCCTCGCCTTCGCGCCGGATTCCCGTCCTCCGGACGTTCGGCCGGGGGAGCTGGATGGATGTGTTCCCAGGTCCTCCCCCCGCCCAGGCGGAGAGACAAGACCAGGTTTCGAAAGGCCGGAAGATGTCCCTGGAACTCTCGCGTTTCCTTGCCGGTTCCCTGTTCGGGCTGACCCTCCTGTCGTCCTCCTGCACGACGACCCAGGAAGAACCTGGGGCCGCTCCCGAGAACCCGCCCTCGGCGGAAGCCGCCACCATGTCCTCGAAGACCGGGAAAACCTCGACCGCGGGGACGCAGGGAACGAATTCCGCCGGCGGGGCGCGGAACCAGGGAACGCAAGGGACCCTCCAGGCCCAGCACAGGAATTTCCTGATCGGGCGCTACATGGACGAAGCGAGATCCCTGGTCGCCCGCGGCCGCTACGACGACGCGAAACTCGCGCTCGAGCGCGCCCTGGACATCGATCCCGACCGGCCCGAGGTCCTCCGGCTCTACCACGAGGTCCAGGTTCAGCTCGGCGAGCGGACCGGGGAGGTCCTCGGATACCACGAACACATGCAGCGGCTGGCCGAGATCCGCATCCAGAAGGACATCGCCGAAGCCCGCCAACTGATCTCCGAGGCCGGCGAGGACCTCGAAGCGGGACGCTACGAGGCGGCGATCACAAAGCTCAAGAAGGTCGGCCTCCGAGTCGAAATCGGGACTTCGATCGACTGGAAGGAGATCCCCTCGAAGGCCCGGGCTCTCCTGAAGAGGGCGGAGTCCGAACGCGACGAGGCCGAGCGGGCCGCACAGGAAGCGGCCCAACGCGAGGCCTTCCTCCGGCTTCGCCGTCAAGAAGAGAAGGAGCAGGCGCGCCGCAAGGCCCGGATCGACTTCCTCCTCGCGAAGGGAACGAAGGCCTTCGAGGAACGGGATTTCCGCAGTTCCCGGGATCTTGCGGACGCGGCCCTGGAGATCGACCCACTGCACGAGGTCGCCCGCCGGCTCTACAGCGCCAGCGAACGCGCGCTGCGCAACGAGGCCCGTGAAGGCTACCTCGTCGCCAAGGCCCGCGAGTTCAAGAAGTTCCTCGAGGCCAACGAAGAGCGGAAGATCCCCTACACCGACATCCTCGTCCCCCCCGATCCCGGCTACTGGGCCAGGATCAGCAAGATCCGCGGCATCGGCTCGACCGCCGCGGGGGCCGTGGCCGAGACCCTGGACCCCGAGACCGCCGCCCTCCGCAAGCGACTCGACGAACTCAAGGTCCCGAAGGGGGCCGAGTTCACGGATGAATCCGGCGGCTATATCGAGGTCCTCGATTATCTCGGGAAGATCACGGGTCTCCCGATCCTTCCCGACCCGGAAGCGCGGGAGACGATCGAAGGGAACGCCCTGACCCTCACGATCAAGCTCGAAGCGCCCCTGAGCCTCCGGAACTTCCTGGACATCATGGTCAGCCGGAGCGACGGTGCGCTCGCATGGACGATCCGGGAAGGGGCTGTCATCATGACGACGAAGGGCAAGGCGCTCGGAAAACCCGTGCCCGCCGTCTACCCGATCCAGGACTTGACCTTCGGCCTCTCCAACTTCGCGGGTCCCGTCCTGAAGGATCTGCCCGTCTCCGGCGAGGAAGAGTCCGAGGACCGTCCCCGCGCGGGTGGTGTCGTCGGCGAGAAGCTCAAGTTCATCGACGCCGAGGCCTTGACCAGCCTGATCCAAAGTTCGGTCGCCCAGGGAACCTGGGACGGGGAGGGCGTCTCGATCGAGGCCACGGAGACGAACCTCATCGTCGTGCACACCCCCGAGGTCCAGCGCAAGGTCCAGCAGTTCCTCGACGATCTCCGGAAGTTCTCGACCAGCATGGTCACGGTCGAATCCAAGTTCCTCCGCGTCGATCAGAATTGGCTGCAACAGTTCGGAGTCGATTTCCGCGGTCTGGGCGGCGCCAATGCGAAGGGCCGCGTCGCCGAACTCGACGACATCACGAACGGCCTCGACGACAACGCCTCCCGCGGACTCGACAACTCAGGGACGGGAGGCGTAAACTCCCACCCGATCTCCGGCTTCTTCTACGATGACGGGCTCGACGGCGACTTCCGCGGTCGGACCGAAAACTTCTTCCAGAACCCTCTCGGCGGCCTCCTGACGACCAACGGCGGCGCGACCTTCGGCTTCACCCTCCTCGACGATGTCCAGCTGAACATCCTCGCCCGTGCGGTCGAGAAGAGCATGGACGTTCAGATCGTGGACTCTCAGCTCCTGACCGTCCTGAACGGCCAAAGGGCGAACATGTCGGTCATCAACCAGACGACCTATATCCAGGACTTCAGCGTCGAAGTCGCGCAGGCCGCCTTCATCGCCGACCCCGAGATCAACGTCGTCCAGGACGGTGTCGTTCTCGACGTCCGCCCGTCGATCTCCTACGACCGGAAGTACATCACCCTCGACCTTCAACCGACGGTCGCCGAGCTGGCCCGCCCGATCCCTACCTTCACGACCTCCCTCTCGGGATCAACCCTCCCGGTCACGATCATGTTCCCCCAGATGACGGTCCGCAGCGCCGCGACGACCGTCAAGGTCCCGGACGGAGGTTCGGTCCTTATCGGGGGCTTGAACGAGGTTCTGAATCGGGAGCGGAGAGCCGAGGTTCCTTGGCTCGCCCAGCTTCCCCTCGTCTCCTTCCTCTTCAAGGAAGAGGGGACCGTCGAGGAGAACTCGAGCCTCATGGTCCTCGTCAAGGCCTACATCGTCGACGTCGAGGAGATCATGAAGAACGGGGGGCGATGAGCGCGAAGAAAAAGCTCCGCGCCCTCTTCTTCGACATCGACGATACGCTCTTCTCGACCTCGGTCTTCGCTGAGAAGGCCCGCCGGGCCGCCGTGGACGCGATGGCCCAAACCGGGCTCCGTGTTTCCAAGGACCTCCTCCTGAAGGAACTCGGAGAGGTCGTCGAGGAGTTCTCCTCGAACTACGGCTACCATTTCAACAAGCTCCTCCTCAGGCTCCCCGAGGGTTCTCTCGAGGGTCTCAACCCGGCCCTGCTCGTCGCGGCCGGGATGGTCGCCTACCACGACACGAAGTTCCGGGAATTCAAGGTCTATGACGACGTCTACGAGGTCCTCAAGGCCCTTTCCGAAACAGACCTCGTGCGTGGAATCATCTCCGCGGGACTGACCGTCAAGCAGGCGGAGAAGCTGATCCGTCTCCACATCAACGAGTTCTTGACCCCGAACGCGATCTTCATCACGGAGCAGGTGGGGATCAGCAAACCCAACCCCAAGCTCTACGCCAAGGTGTTGCAGACCCTCGATCTCCCCCCCGAGGAGACGATGTATGTCGGGGATCGGCCCGACCACGATGTCGACCCCTGCAACGAACTGGGTATGATCACGGTCTGGAACCGGCGGTCGGGCAAGCACAGTAGGTCCCGAGGCAAGACCCGTCCCGACTACGAGATCCGGGACTTCTACGATCTCCGGCGCATCCTCCGGGAAGACTTCGGGATCCCCGCCTGACCCACCGCCGGCGGACAGGGAACGACCCGCAGAGAGACGCGCAACGGAGTTCAGACCGCGATGACCCGAACCAGGATCCTGCGCCTGAAGATCAACGGCCACGAACGTGAGGTCGCCGCCGAACCCAATGCCATCCTCCTCGACGTCCTCCGGGAAGGGCTCGGGTTGACCGGGACCAAGCGGGGTTGCGACATGGGGACCTGCGGCTGCTGCAACGTCCTTCTCGACGGACGCCCGGTGAACTCCTGCCTCGTCCTCGCCTGGGACTGCGAAGACCGCGAGATTACGACAATCGAGGGTCTCCTCCCGGAGGATCCCGGCGCCCTCCATCCCCTCCAGGAGGCCTGGGCGGAGACCGGGGGGAGCCAGTGCGGTTTCTGCTCGCCCGGTTTTATCGTGACCGCCGAGGCTCTGCTGCGCGAAGACCCCGAGCCCACGGAGACCCGGGTGCGGGAGGCCCTTTCCGGCAACCTCTGCCGCTGCACGGGCTACAAGAAGATCGTCGAGGCGGTCCTGAAGGCCGCGCGATCCGGACGCGGCGTGGAGGTCGGATCATGACCCACCCCCATGACATCCCGAACCAACCGCGGAGACTCCTCGGAAAGAGGATCCCCCTCGTCGACGCGAAACGGAAGGCCACGGGACAGGCGGTCTACACCGACGACATCCGGCTTCCCGGCACCCTCGTCGGGAAGATCCTCCGCTCCCCCCACCCCCACGCGAAGATCCTCTCGATCGACACGGGAAAGGCCGAGGCCCTCCCCGGGGTCCACGCCGTCCTCACCGGCCGGGAGGCGCCCGCCCGGTTCGGAGTCCTCCCTGTCTCCCAGGACGAGACGGCGCTGGCCGTCGACAAGGTCCGCTTCATCGGAGACAACGTGGCCGCCGTCGCGGCCGAGGACGAGGCGACCGCGCTCGAGGCGCTCGGGCTGATCGAGGTCGAATACGAGCCCCTTCGGGCCTTCCTCGACATGGAACAGAGCCTCGAGCCCGTTCCCGAGGAACTCCGGCTCCACACGAAGACCGTCGGCGGGACGAACATCCACAAGGAGGTCTCCCAGGAGTTCGGCGAGGTCGATCGGGCCTTCGAGGAAGCCGCCTGGAAGAAGACCCGCGACTTCCGTTTCATCGGCGTCACCCACGCCTTCACCGAGCCGATGTGCACGCTGGCCTGGTTCGACGCAGACGACCGCCTGACGATCTGGTCCGCGACCCAGGTCCCGCACTACCTGCATCGGGCGCTATCCAAGGTGCTCGAGATGCCGATGCACCGTATCCGCGTCGTGCGTCCCTGCGTCGGCGGCGGCTTCGGGGGGAAGTCCGACCCCTTCCCGCACGAGATGGTCGCCGCCCTCCTCTCGAGGAAGTGCCGCCGCCCCGTCAAGATCCTCTTCGACCGGGAGGAGGTCTTCTACTCGAATCACGGCCGCCATCCCTCGAAGATCCGTTTCGGGCTCGCAGTCGGAAAGGACGGGACGATCCGCGCCCTCGACATCGACGCACTGATCGACGGGGGCGCCTGGGGCTCCTTCGGCGTCGTCACGACTTATTACAACGGCGTCCTCGCCAACGGCCCCTACCGGGTCGACAACTTCCGCTACCACGGGCGGCGGGTCTACACGAACAAGCCTCCCTGTGGCGCGATGCGCGGTCACGGGGCGGTCAACACCCGCTTCGCCTACGAGGTCCTCCTCGACGAGGCGGCCCACGACCTGGGCCTCGACCCCGCCGAGTTCCGGCTCCGAAACGCCCTTCCCCCGAACACGAAGACCGTCAACGAGTTCCGGATCACGACATCGGGGATCCGCGAATGCATCGAGCGAGCGGTCGAGGCCTCCGAATGGAAAAGGAAGAAGGGGAATCTCCCCTTCGGCGAAGGCATCGGGATCGCCGGGGGGTTCTACATCTCCGGTTCCGCCCTTCCGATCCACTGGGACGACATTCCCCAGTCCACGGTCCATCTCAAGGTCGATCTCGACGGCGGGGTCACGATCCACAGCATGGCCGCGGAAATCGGGCAGGGCTCGGACACGATGCTGGCCCAGATCGTGGCCGAGGTCCTGGGCCTCGACATCGGCTTCTGCAGGGTCCGGACCCACGACACCGACACGGCTCCGATCGATCTCGGCAGCTATTCCTCCCGCGTGACTTTCATGGCCGGGAACGCCGCCCGCCAGGCCGCCGAGAACTTGAGAGCGCGCCTGCTCCGGGCCGCCGCCGACCTGACCGGCTACCCGGTCGAGGTCTTCGTCCTCCGGGAAGGGGAGGCCGTCAACGTCACGAGGCCCGAGATCCGCGTGCCCTACCTCGAGGCGGTCCGCCGCGCGATGAAGGAATGCGGCGCCTTGCAGGCGACCGGTTCCTACCGAAGTCCGCCGATGGGCGGGAAATTCAAGGGGGCCGCCGCCGGCCTGTCCCCGACCTACAGCTTCCAGGCCTTCGTCGCCCAACTGAAGGTCGATCTCGAAACCGGCAAGCCGAGGGTCCTCGACGTCTGGGCCGCCCACGACTGCGGCCGGGCCTTGAATCCCCTCGCCGTCGAAGGCCAGATCGAGGGATCGGTGCACATGGGGCTCGGCCAGGTGCTCTCCGAGGCCTTCCTCTACAACGGGGGCAACGTCCTCAACCCCAACCTCTGCGATTACCGGACCCTCTCCCCGACCGAAACCCCGCGGATCCACCCGATCCTCGTGGAGACGAACGACCCCGAGGGCCCCTTCGGCGCGAAGGAATGCGGGGAAGGCCCCCTCCTCCCAGTACTTCCCGCGGTCGCGAACGCCCTCTACGACGCGATAGGCGTCCGTTTCTACGAACTCCCGATCACGGCGGACCGCGTCTTTCGAGCCCTCGAGCGCCAACGGAAACGCCGGGCCGTAAAGGACCTCGCCGCACGATGATCCTCCCCGCCTTCGAACTTCACCATCCGACCAGGCTCCCGGAGCTTCTCGAACTCTGCCGCACCCTGCGAGCGGAGGGGCGGGATTTCGACTTCGTGGCCGGAGGCACCGACGTCCTCCCGAACTACAAGAACCGGTTGAACCCGAAGGGCGACCTCATCTCCCTCGCCCGCCTCGAGGGATTCGACGAGATCGAAACGAACCGCATCGGAGCGAGAGCCAGGATCGCGGACCTCGCGACCTCGAGTGTTCTCGGCGAACACTGGCCCGGCCTCGTGGAGGCCGCCCGGAGTATCGCCTCCCCCACCCTCCGCAATCTCGGGACCGTCGGCGGAAACCTCTGCCTCGACACGCGCTGCCACTACTTCAACCAGTCCGAGTTCTGGCGCCGGAGCAAGGGCTACTGCTTGAAGGCCGACGGGGAGGACTGCCTCGTCGTTCCCCAGAAGAAGATCTGCTACGCGACCTATTCCGGCGATCTCGCCCCGGTCTTCCTCGTGCTCGACGCCGTCCTCGATCTGGCCGGACCCCAAGGGGAACGCTCGATGCCCCTCCGGGAGTTCTACGCCTTCGACGGGATCCGCCGCTTCCGCAAGGAGCCGGACGAGATCTGCCTGAGGATCCGGATCCCCAAGGAGTCGGAGGGGCTCCGGACCGGCTACCGCAAGCTCCGGGCCCGCGACGTCCTCGAGTATCCGGTCATGGGGGTCGCGATGGGGCTCCGGGTCGCGGAGGGGGCGGTCCGGGACCTCCGGGTCGCCGTGACGGGCTCCGAGGCGATCCCCCTCCATTACGGGGACCTGGACCTCGGAAACGGGATCCCCCCGGGCGAGGAAGGCGCCGAAGCCGTGAAAAGGGCCCTGCTCGAGTGGGTCAAGACCTACCGGAACGTCCCCTTCCCTCCCGGCTACCGCCGCGCGATGGCCGGGGAGTTCGGAAGGGAACTCTTTATGACCCTGGTCTCGGCCTGAGCCACCCGACCGCCCTACCCGGAAGGACGCCCGGCGGGGAAGATGCGCCCCGGCTCAGGGCTCCTCGAAGCGGAGTTCGACCCGAAGGTCTTTGCGGAGACTGCGAAGGACCGGACAGGACGCGGCGGCCTTTCTGAGCAAGTCCTTGGACTCCTGCGGCAGGCCGGCCGGCCAGACGAAGGAGACCTCGAGCGTCCCGATGCGGCGGAGGGGATCCTGGACCATGTGCTTGACGACCCTTCCCCGGGATCAGGGTTCGAGCCGCAGGACGACCTCCTCCCGCGGGAAGGCTTCCCCTAGGACGAAAGCCTCGACCCCGCGCTCGGCCAGGGCCGCGAGGACCTCGTCCCGCCGGGAGGGAGGGAAGGCCGCGAGGAGCCCGCCCGAGGTCTCGGCGTCGAAGCAGAGACCGGCGAGGGGTTCCGGGACCCCCGGCTCGACCCGGCAGTCCTTACCTAGGTAGGCCCTCGTCCGGGCCGCGCCCCCCGAGAGGAGCCCGCTCCGGGAGAGTTCGAGGGCCCCGGGGAAGACCGGGACCTCGGAGGCGGAGATCCGGAGCGAAACCCCGCTCGCGTCGGCCAGTTCCTTCGCATGTCCGAGGAGCCCGAATCCCGTGACATCGGTCGCCGCGCGGAGTCCGAGTTCCACCAAGGTCTCCCCGGCCGCGCGGTTCAGGGTCGCCATCTGCTCCATGGCCGCGAGGGCCCTGTCCTCGGAGAGCCGCCCCTTCTTGAGGGCGGTCGTCACGGCCCCCATGCCGATCGACTTCGTCAGGAGGAGCAGGTCTCCGGCCTCGACCTTGGCGTTCGTCAGGATGTGCTCCGGATCGCAGGTCCCGGTCACGGCGAGGCCGTACTTGATCTCCGCGTCGGTGACCGTGTGCCCTCCGGCCAGGATCGCCTCCGCCTCGTCGATCTTCTCCTGCCCTCCGGCCAGGATGCGCCCGAGGAGGTCGGGGGAGAGCCCCTTCGGCCAGCCGACGATCGAGAGGACCGAATGCGGGCGTCCCCCCATCGCGTAGACGTCGGAAAGGGCGTTCGCCGCGGCGATCCTCCCGTACCATTCCGGGTCGTCGACGACCGGGGGGAAGAAATCGACGGTCTGGACGAGAGCCAAGCCATCGGCCAGCCGGACGATGCCGGCGTCGTCCAGGGTCGAGGGCCCGACGAGGAGATCCGGGGAGCGGGCCGGGGGGAGATGGGTCAGGGCCTGCACGAGGTCCCGGGGATCCATCTTCGCCGCTCAACCGGCGCAGGAGGCGTATCGGGTCAGTCGTTCGTCGCGTTTCCAGAAGGCCATGTCCGCATCTTTCCGGGATCTTCGAATGACTTCTCTCCCCCCGGAACGGGGGACTCAGGAGGAGGCGTCCCCTCCCGAGGCGAATCCCTCGAACACCCGCACGACTTCCCCCGCGTCCCCGGGCTCGAGGGAACGGAGATCCAACCAGAGCGCATCCTCCTCGACCCGTCCCCAGATCGACGGACGGGCGAGACGCAGGCGCCGGGCGAGTTCGCGGGGGGACCCCCCTCCCGTGGACCCGAGGACGACCGCGAGGCTCGCGATCGATCGGGCGGGCGTCGCGCCCGACCCTACGTAGGCCGGGCTCGGGCGCAAGACGGCTTCGAAGGAAAGGCTCCGGGCCGCCGGGGCGAGAGCCTTCACGAGAGCCTCGCCCTCGGCTTCCAACTCCTCGAGCGGGCGGAAGATCGCCCGGAGCACCGGGATCTCTTCCTTCGGGTTCCCGTGGAGGTAGATCCTCAGGGTCGCTTCAAGAGCGGCGAGCTGGCACTTGTCGCAGCGCAGGGCCCGGTAGAGGGGATGGGAGGCCGCCCGGTCGACGGCCTCCTTCCGACCGGCGAGCAGGCCTGCCTGGCAGCTTCCGAGGAGCTTGTCCCCCGAGAAGCAGACCAGGGCCGCCCCTTCCTCGAGGCTTCGCGACACCGGTCGTTCCCGCCCGTCATGGGGGAGGGGTTCTTGGAGGAGGTAGCCGGAACCCTGATCCTCGAGCACCGGCAATCCGTGTTCCTCCCCCAGCGTGACGAGATCCGCGAGAGGAACCGAGGCCGTGAAACCCTCGATCCGGAAATTGCTCGGGTGGACCTTGAGCAGGGCCCGGGTCTCGGGTCCGATCGCCCGGGCATAGTCGTCGAGCCGCGTGCGGTTCGTCGAGCCGACCTCGACCAGGCGGCAGCCGGCCTGGGCCATGACTTCCGGCATCCGGAATCCGCCCCCGATCTCGACGAGTTCGCCGCGGGAGACCGGGACCTCCCCCCCGCGGGCCAGGGCGTCGAGCGCAAGCAGGGTCGCGGCCGCGTTGTTGTTCACGACGAGGGCCGCCTCGGCCCCGGTCAACCGCCGCAGAAGCGCGGCCACCGCCCGCTCCCTCCTTCCCCGCTTCCCGCTCTCGGGATCCACCTCGACGAGGGCCTGCCCCGAAACCTCGACCAGGGCCGCGCGCGCGGCCCTCGGAAGGGGCGCCCGGCCGAGGCCGGTATGCAGGAGAATGCCGGTCGCGTTGACGACGCGCCGGTGGGCCGGAGTCTCGAGGCGCCGGCGGACCTCGGCCAGGGCTCCGGCGAGGCCGCGGTCCTCGAAGAGGGCCTCGAGATCCGGACGCCCCCCGGCGAGGAGCTCCCCCCGCAGCGATTCGAGCAGGCGGCGGGCCGCTTCCCGGGCCAGGGGCCCCGGAACCCCCTCCTGCAGCCGAAGGCAGCGGTCGACGGAGGGGAGCCTTCGCAGCAGGGCCGAGCGGTCGGGTTCTTCGGCTTCGTTCATCGCTTCCTGGGGATCGAGGTCGCCAAAGGATACACTCTCCCCCTTCCCCGTTCCCCGGAGTCGTCCCCGAAGCCTGGTCTCCGTGCCGCCGATCCTCCCCCCCGAAACCGTTCCCGAGACCGCTCTCGAGGCCCTGGCGAGGAGTTGCGGACTCTCCCTCCCCCTGGCCGAACTGCTCTGGCGCCGCGGGCATAGGAGCCCCGAGGAGGCTCGGGCCTGGCTCGACGCCGATCCCCGCGGTCTCCACGATCCATTCCTGTTCCGGGCGATGCCCCGGGCCGTCGAGCGGATCCGGAAGGCTCTCCGGGACCGGGAGAGGATCCTGATTCACGGGGACTACGACGTCGACGGACTGACCGGCACCGTCGTCCTCCTCTCCTTCTTCCGGATGCTCCAGGCCGAGGTCGACTGGTTCATCCCCCGCCGGGACCAGGGATATTCCTTCTCCGAGGCCTCGATCGAGAAGATCCGGGAAGGCGGGCACAGGCTCTGCATCTCGGTCGACAACGGAACCGCGGCGGGCCGGGAGATCGAGGCCATCCAGGCCCTCGGCTGCGACGTCCTCGTCACCGACCATCATGGGGGAAGCGGGGATCCCGCGCCCGCCTTCGCGATCCTCAACCCCAGACTCGAGGACGCGGGGTATCCCGACCCCCACCTCGCCGGCGTCGGCGTCGCGTTCAAGCTGGCCTGGGCGGTGGCCGAGTCCTTCTCAAGCCGGAGGATCCTTTCCGAGGAGTTCCGCCGCTACCTGCACGACGCGGCGGCTCTGGTCGCGCTCGGGACGGTCGCCGACATCGTCCCCTTGACCGGGGAGAACCGCATCCTCGTCCGCATGGGCATGAAGGCCCTGCGCCACACCGGCAATCCGGGGCTTGCGGCCCTCCTCGACGTCCTAGGCCCCGAACGCCGCACGATGTCCGCCGAGGATGTCTCCTTCCGGCTCGGCCCGCGCTTGAACGCCGCCGGAAGGATGGGACACGCCGACACGGCTCTCCGCCTCCTGACAGCCTCCTCCTACGGCGAGGCCCGGCGTCTCGCCGACGAACTCGAGCGCATGAACCGGCGGCGACAACAGGTCGAGGCCGCGACCCTCGAGAAGGCCGAGGCCTTCCTCGCCTCCGCCCCCGGCGGGACCTCGACCCCGGTCCTCCTCGCCTGGGGAGAGGACTGGCACCTCGGCGTCCTCGGCATCGTGGCCGCCCGTCTCGTCGACAAGTACCGCAGGCCCGCCCTGGTCCTGACCGTGAAGGACGGCCTCGCGCAGGGATCGGGACGCAGTCTCGGAGGCATCGATCTCCGCGCCCTGCTCGAGCGGGTCTCGGACCGCCTCCTCCGCTGGGGGGGGCACGCCCGCGCCGTCGGACTGCGCTGCCGGGCCGAGGACTGCGAGGGACTCCGCGAGGCCCTGCGGCAGGCCCCCCTCCCGGGCGTGAACCGTCCCGAAGCTCCGATCCAGGCCGAGGTCCGGGCCCCCCTCGCCCGCTGGTCCTCGTCCGAACTCAAGGCCCTGGCCCGCTTCCGCCCCTTCGGGGAGGGGAACCCCCTGCCCCGCTTCCTCGCGACCGGCGTCCGGATCTCGAGGAACGCGCGCCGCATCGGACCCGGCGGCCGGGGGCTCCTGGGCACCGCGATCCAGGACGGGACCGCCCTGTCCTTCCATGCCCCGGTCCTCGGCCACCGTCTCGAGGAGTTCCTCGGACGGCCCGGACCCTGGACCCTCCTCTACACGCCGCAATTCGCCGCGCGACCGGAGGCGGGACCGATCCAGCTCCACGTCCACGCGATCGAGGCGGAGGCCTCACGATCCCGGTCCCTCCCCGCCGAAGAACGAGCATGAGCCTCCAGGAACACGGCGAGCCCCCCGCCCGCGGGGGTCCGATCCGTCGCCTCTACGACTGGACCCTGCACTGGGCCTACACCCCCTACGGGAATCCGGCCCTCGCCGTGCTCGCGTTCATGGAGTCCAGTTTCTTCCCGATCCCCCCCGACGTCCTCCTTCTCCCCCTGGTCCTCGGACGAAGGGATCGCTGGCTCCGTTTCGCCTTCCTGTGCACGGTCTTCTCCGTTCTCGGAGGTCTCTTCGGATACTGGATCGGCCACGCGCTCTGGGAGGACGTCCCCTGGATCCAGCAGACCTTCTTCTCGATCCCGGGGGTGACGCGGGCCGCCTTCGAAACGGTCGAGGATTGGTTCGCCGCCTACAACTTCTGGATCGTCTTCACCGCGGGGTTCACGCCGATCCCGTTCAAACTCTTCACCGTCACGGCCGGGGTCTGCGGGGTCGATCTCCCCCTCTTCCTCCTCGCGGCCACGGTCGGTCGCGGCGCACGTTTCTTTCTCGTGGCCTGGATCCTCCAGCGCTTCGGACCGAAGGCCCGGGAAATCCTAGAAAGGCGTTTCGGCCTGATGACGATCTGCTTCGTAATCCTGTTGCTCGGAGGATTCCTGATCGTCAAATGGATCCTTTGAGAGGGAGCGCGGGTTCATCATGCAGGAAAGACTTGGAACATGGCTTGCAACGTCGTAACCGGAGGAGCCGGTTTCATCGGTTCCTGCCTGGTCGCTGGCCTCGAACGGAGCGGCGGGGAACCGACCGTCGTCTTCGACGAACTCGGCCGGGGATCCAAGTGGCGGAACCTCGCCAAGCGTGAACTCGAGGCCCTCCTTCCCCCCGAGGCCCTCCTGCCCTGGCTCGAGGAGCATGCCTCAAAGGTCGGCCGCGTCTTCCACCTCGGCGCCGTCTCCGCAACGACCGAGACCGACGTCGACCTCATCCTCTCGCAAAACTTCCACCTCTCGACGAGGCTCTGGGAGTTCTGCGCCGCCCGGGGGATTCCCTTCTTCTACGCATCCTCCGCGGCGACCTACGGCGACGGTTCGCAGGGCTTCGACGACGATTGGAGTCCGGAGGCCCTGGCCAGGCTCCGGCCCTTGAACCCCTACGGCTGGTCGAAGCACCTCTTCGACCGTTGGGTCTCCCGGAGGATCTCGGAGGGAAGGCCCGCGCCCCCCTCCTGGGCCGGGCTCAAGTTCTTCAACGTCTACGGACCCGGGGAGAACCACAAGGGGGAGATGCGAAGCGTCGTCTCGAAGGTCTTCGACGCCCTCCGGGACGGGCGGCCCGTCCGCCTCTTCCGCTCCCACGACCCGCGCTACCCGGACGGCGGGCAGTGCCGGGACTTCGTCTGGGTCGGCGACTGCGTCGAGGTCCTGCTCTGGCTGGCCGCGCAACCGGACCGCCGCGGCATCTTCAACGTCGGGACGGGCAGGGCGCGCTCCTTCCTCGACTTCGTGAAGCCCGTCTTCGAGGTCCTGGGGCGAAGGCTCGAGATCGAATTCATCGACACCCCTGAGGGGATCCGGGAGAAGTATCAGTACTTCACGCAGGCGGAGATCGGACGACTCCGGAAGGCGGGATACGAACGACCCTTCCTCGATGTGGAGGAAGGGGTGCGCCGCTATGTCGAGGAATACCTCGCGGCGGGGGACCCCCACCCCTGATCGGGCCGGGCGGACCGCACCCGCCGCCTGCCCTGCGGTCTTTCCGACCGATCTCCGGCGGATCCCCGCGCTCTCCCCGACCGGTCCCGGTCAGCGGCTCGCCTGGAAGGCGAAACGCTTCTTCAGGCCCACGAGGTTGTAGGAGTTGCGGAGCACGGAGAGGAGACGCTCCCGGGAGAAGGAAAACCATTCGTTCAGGAGATGACGGCGGTCGACCCCGGCGAGCCCGGCCTCCTTCTTCCCCGCGAGGCGGCAGACGTAGAACACCCCCTCGGTCGCATCCTCGAGCACGTCGCTGACCCGTCCCTCCTCCAAATCCCGAATCGAGGGTTCGGCTTCCAGGAAGGCCGCAGCCCCCTTCACCTTCAAACTGAAGAGCGGGTCCGAGGACGCGTCGTCGAAGAACGGGCCGAGGGTCCGGATCTCGAGTCCCGCGACCTTGGCGGCCTCCGCGAAGGCCTCCCCGAGTTTGGGGGCGATCGCCTCGACGATCTCGGGATCCAGCTTCTTCTCGATCTCCTTGCGGATCGACGCGCGTTCGTCCTCTCCGCGAGAGAGTTCCTTCTCGAGTTTCGCGAGCTGTTTCTTGAACAAGGGGATCGCCCGCTTCACGAGGTCGGGCGATTCGAGCATCTTCTTCTTCTCGGCGATGTCCTTCTCGAGGCTGCTCTTCCATGCCTCGAATTTCTTTCCGACCTCCTCCTCGATCCGCTTGCGGATCGAGGCGACCTTTTCGGGAACGAGGGCCTCGGCCTTCTTCCTCATGAGTTCGAGGAAGCGTTCGGCCCTTTTCTTCGCCTTCTTCTTGGCTTCCAGCTTCGCCCAGGTCTTCCGGGCCTCATCCCTGATCGAGGCGAGGGGCTTCAGGACGTTCATCTCCCGTTCGAGGAGATGGAAGAAGAACATGCCCTTCTCGGCCGTCTGCACGGCCGACAGCATCCCGACCTCGGAAACGCTTCCGAGGGCCCAGAACCCTTCCCATCGTCCGAGGACACCGAGTTCCTTGTATTCCTCCGGAGCCTTCAGTTCCCCGGGCTCGAGAAAGGTCAGCCCCTTCCTCCCCTTCGCGATCTTCTCGAACCAGGCCTTCAGGTCGAAGGAGGAAGCCGCCCCATCCTTGGAATCCTCCTTCCCCTCGCTTCCGGTCTTCTCGCCGGCTTCCTCGCTGGCCTTCCGGGCCTGATCGAGGAGGCGCTCGACGACCGCCTCCAGCTTCATCCGGCGCTTGACGTCTTCCTTGACCTCCTGGAAGGGTCTGTACTTCGCCTGTTCCGGGGTCGGAGGGAGCATGGGTTGCGGCTTCGCGGGGGGCTTCGTCGTTTCTCCGCCCCCCTGTCCCCCGGAGCCCGCCCCGCCCTGGGGATCCTGGAGGAGCCCGCCGTCCTCGTCGCGCTTCCCGCCCCCGTCCCCGGAGGCGTCCTTACCCGGTTCCTTCCAGTCGGGACGGACATAGAGTCGATCCCGATCGAAGTTGTAGCGGGTCTCCAGGTCCTCCTCCGAGGGATCCTCGTAGTCCTTCAGCTCTTCCGCGAACTCCTCGAGCTTCGCCTCGGCCTCGAGGAGGGCGACTCCGTCGAAACGGACGTGGACCGGGTCGACGAAGCCGTATTTCGTCTGGTCGTCCTTGGACAGGGAGGCGATCCAGGCGGAGAGCTTCCCGTCGTCAGGCGGATTCTCGAGGAGCTTCTTCTCGTCCTCCTTGCTCGAGAACTCGAGGTACTGGAGTTCGAGGAGCTTGCGCTTCCTGCCGAGGGCCTCGGCCTGGGCCGCGGCGCTCAAGTCCGTCCCCGCGAGTTGTTCGAGATGCACGAGGATCGAGATCTTGAGGCCCTCCCGGACGAGGAGCCGGAGGGAGGACTCATCCCCGACCCCGAGGGCCCGGGCCAGCTGGCGGGGGTCTCCCCCCACCTTCGAGACCAGCTCGAGTACGGCCTTGTCCGTCTCCTCGTCCGAGACGTCGATCCCCCTCTCGATCGCCACCCGGCGCAGGATCGCGAAGACCAGGGTCGGATCCTGGGTGAAGTCGGGCTCCAGGTCGGCGAAGACGAAACTCCGCCAGGGAAGCTGCATCTGGAGGAGTCTCGCCTGCATCCGGGCAAGGCTCATCCCCATCTGCTGGTCCTCCATCGTGAGTTCGATCGTCTTCGACCCGTTCTCCCCGACCGGGACCAGGATCGTTCCGAGGCTCGGCTGGCCGAGCCGGGCGACGTAGGCGTAGATCGCGCCCGTGATCGAAAAGGTCACGAGGGCGAAGAGGGTCAGGGCGAGGAACAGGGGTCGCTTGTATTTCTCGAACATCGTCTCCCCATAGGGGGTTCGGGCAACCGAAGAAAGCGGGCCATGATAGGCTCCCGGCTTCCCCCGGGAAACCCGAGCACGGGGGAAAGCCCGAACTCAGATCCGACCCTGCTGGAACTCCCGGAGGGAGGGAAGATCCTCGAGGGAGGAGAGCCCGAAACGATCGAGAAAGGACCGGGTCGTTCCGTATTGGAACGGGGCGCCGGGAACCTCCGCCCGTCCCAGGACCCGGATCAGTTTCCGGTCCAGGAGGGCCCGGAGCATCGGGCCGACCTTGACCCCGCGGATCGCCTCGATCTCGGCTCGGATGACGGGTTGCCGGTAGGCGATGATCGCGAGGGTCTCGAGCGCGGCGGGGGTCAGGCGCTCGACCCGGCGCAGCCTCTTGAGCCGCAGCAGGAAGGGGTAGAACTCCTGCCGCGTATAGAGTCTCCAGGCCCCTCCGTGCTCCCGGCATTCATAGGGGCGGCCCTCCCGGTCGAGCCGTTCCTCGAGCGCCTCCAGGGCCTCCTTGACCCGACTGGCGGGGACCCCCAGCACCTCGGAAAGCCTCCCGAGGCCCAGGGCTTCCGTCGACGCGAAGAGGACCGCCTCGAGGGTCCGTGACAATCTCCGCTCGTCCTCCTCGTCCCCTTCCATGAAGGGATGGACCGCTGGAACCTCCTCCCCCCGCTCGGAAAGCCGGATCTCCGCGTCCTCGAAACCCTCTGCCTCCGGGTCGGGGTCCCGAGGGGACGCGGCGCGGGATTCCCGGCCTTCGGAATCGGATCGGGTCGGGCTCTCCGGGGCGGGGACCTCCGCCGGCGGCGGAAACGCGGACCCGACCGGCGCCTCGGGAGGAGAGGGGACCTCGTCCTCGAAGGGACGGTCCGGATCGGCCTTGCGGATCATGCGCTCACGATACCAGGGGAGGAAGTCGAAGACAGCCGTCATCCCTCCTTGAGAAGGAAGGCCGTCATGTCCTCCGGCCGGATCGGACGGCGGGCCAGGTCCTTCTGGATCTCGGGCCAGACCTCGGAGAACGGGCGGGGATCGGGAAGGGTCCGTTCGAGCACTCTAACGAAGGCGAAGAACCGCCCCGATCCCCGCTCCTTTCCGCCGAGCTGGGTCGAGGGGAAGGGGAGGAGGGGCGACAGGGCCCCGGCGGGCACCCCTTTCGCCAGACGCACGTAGATCCCCCCCCCGGAGAGGGGAAGCCAGCGCAGCAGACCTCCGGCCGGTCCGCTCGGATGGACGGAGGAGGCTCGCGCGACGACCCGGAAGTCGGCCCCCGCGGCGATCTTTTCGCGAGCCTTGCGGGCCTCCTCCGCCGCGCCCACGAAGATCCGGAGGCGGAGGATTCCTCCGCGGCGCTGGGCGTAGCGGAGGGCGTAGGCGCGCAGCCCCCTCCGCCAGGCGAGGAGCGCGATCCGCCGGCGCAGGGAGGGCAATTCCTCCCCGAAGGTCGCGGACACCCAGTCCTCGAAGGAGAGTCCTACACGGCCTTCCCGCCGGAAGCGCCGCTCGAGACGCGCGAGTTCGGAGCGCAGCGCGAGCCTGAGGTCCTCCTTCGGAACGAAGATCCGATGGCGTTCCGCGAAGGCCCGGACCGCCTGGTCCAGCCGACAGAGTTCGAGGAGCTCGGCGACGGTCTTCGGGTCGCGCTCGGCGAGGCGGTCGAGGAGATGATGGGCGCGGATCTCGCCCTCCTTCCCCCTGCCGAGAACCCGATCCTCGGACCCCATGCCGGTCATCGCCTCGAGCGAAAAATCGGGAATCGCCCCCCCCGGATCGACCTTCCTTCCCGCCCGCCCTTTCGGGAGGGCTCCCGCCTCTTCCAGGTCCTCCTCGGCCCTCACGGCCACGGGCGCCTCGACCCGCCCCGCCCCGGGGGGAGGAGGGATCCTCGTCCCCCCGCATCCGGCGAACAGGCCCCAGACCAGGAAGGCCGCGCCCCCCCTCGTCCTCATTCCGATCAACGGAAGCGCAGGATGCGGAAGAAACGCGTCCCGTGGCAGGTCGGGCAGGTCAGCTTGAGGGTCCGCCCCCCCTGGGGTCCCTGGGTTTCGAGATACCCGTTGCTCCCGCAGGTCGGGCAGGCGCGGAGGTGCGCGGACATCAGTTCGTAGTCGCCCCCGTTCTCGGCGTAGTAGGCCATGATCCATTGCTGGCGCTCGAGCGAAGTAGCCCGCTTCCACCATTGCTCCGGGGTCTCGAGATTGACGGCGCCACCTTTGCCGCCCCCCCCCCGGTTGACCCGCTTCAGGAACTCGCGCAGCCGCCGTTCGATCTCCCGGATGCGTTTCGACTTCCCCCCCTTCGGGCCCGCCTTCTTCTTCGCGATCTGCTGCCCGATCTTCGTCCCCTTCAACACCCCGTCCTTTCCGAGGACCCAGGAACCCGTTCCGTAGTTCGCCTTGTGCTCCTTGAGCCCCCTCAACCCCATCCGCTCGCGGAAGAAGGTCTCGACCTCGCTCTCCTCGAGACCGTACTTCTTTGCGATCCTGGCTCGGATCTCCTCCCCGATCTTCTCCTGCGCGAGGGTCTTGGCCTGCTCGATCCCGAGACTGCGGTCGGTGGCCGCGATCTTGGAGAGGGTCAGCAGGGAATCGAACCAGGCCCCCGCCACCTTCCGGACGAGATAGGCCTTCCTCGCCTCCTCGAGCTTCTTCTTCCGGTTCTCGAACTCCCCCCGGAGGGGACTGTCGGGAAACCTCTTCTCGAACTCTTCGACGACCTTCCCGGCGCCGGCGAAATCCTTGCGGTTCCGGAGGATGTTGATCTTGGCGAGGAGATCGGCCTGCTCCTTGTTGTTCAGAAGGGTGTCCACCTTCGCGATCCGCTGGTCGATGACCCCGGCCTGCTTGCCTCCGCCCAGTTCCTTGGCCTTCAGCAGGTGCTCCTTGGCCCGGGCGTAATCCTCGACCCGGATCAGGTAATCCGCGAGGAGGGCGTGCTTGTCGGGATCCTCTCCGGGATCGATCTCGTTCCTCTTCCTTTCGTAGATCTGATCGGGGGTCAGGACTTCACGGATCGGGACCTCGAGGGTCTCGGGGATCCCTCGGAGATCGGCGACCCGGACCTTGTAGACGAGGGTCTTCTTGCGGAGGACGATCGTTCGTCCGTCCCGGGAGACGAGTTCGCCGACCAGGGTCTGGCGAGTCCCCCCGGGCCGTTCGACCTCCACCTTCAAGGCCTTCGTGAGGACGGCGTTCCCTGCGGAGGGATCGATCAGACTCCAGGCCTCGCGGATTCTCACCGCGTCCGGGGCCGCGAGGTCCGACCAGCGCAGTTCGAGGAGACCGCCGGTGTCCGCGCGCCGGAAACTCAGTCCGTTCTCGTCCGCGTGCTCGATCTTCCCGATCAGCAGTCCTCCCCTGCGCAATCGGATCGTGTCCGCCCGGAGACAGGCCGCGCAGAGGAAGATCGCGAGAAGAAGGACCCCCGAACGCCCGAAAGGTCTTCTGTTCATTTCCGTGCTCCTTCCAGGATCTCGCGGATCCTGACCGGAAAAGGTTTTCCTCGTGTCACGAGGAAGCGGAAGTTCTCGCCGACCTCCCTGCCCTGCCGTCGCCACCGGACCGAAACGAGGACGTAGACCTCGCCGGGACGGTCGGGATCGATCTCCGCTTCCAGATCATAGACCATGCCCGGAAACTCCGGCAGCGCGAGCCCTCGCCGTGGAGGCGGCAAGGCCTCTCCGAGGTCCCCGATCCAGGCCTCCTCGACGACCCTCTGTTGGACGGCGCGGGCGAGCCTGGAGGCGTCGTGGACCAGTTCGGCGCTCCGCTCCAACGCGATCCCCCGGGAAAAGACCCCGAGCGCGGTCGTGACCGTGAAGGCGAGGATCATCAAGGCCGCGAGGATCTCGATGAGGGTGAACCCGCCCTCCCCTTTCGACGGAGGAACCGGTCGGGATCTCGAGGACCCGGACCGTCCCCCTCCCGAACGGAAGAAAGGCGAGGAGACCGGAGTTCGAGGGGATCCGCGGTTCTCATCCATTCCAGGACTCCCTCGCGAGCGGAAGGGGCAGGACGAGAACCCCGGTCCGCCCGACATGGATCCGGGCCCCCGCGGGATGGCGGCGGGGTCGCGTTCCCCGCCCTCCCCGGCTGAGTCCGGAGAGGCGGTTTCCGCGCAGGCTCCGGTACCGGATCCATTCGCTGCGGATCTTGATCCACGCGTAGGGTTTCGGAACCGGCAGGGATTCGGGGCGATCGACGAGGATCTCCTCGTCGCGCTCGCCGAGTTCGGAGCGGAGGCGCGCCGTCCGCGCGGCCCCGGGCGGCGCGTCCACGACGACCTCGATCCGGACGGCGGAGGGAAGGATGTCGTCCAGGGGGTCGGAGAGACTCCGGGCGTCGAGGTCGAGACCGAATCGGAGCACCGGGTGTCCGTCCGGGAAGCCGCCGGCCCGGGCCGAATCCCAACAGGTCTCCGGCCCCCGGTCGGAACCCGGGGCCTCGTCGAAGCTCGTCGTGTACTGGGATTTGAAGAGGTAACCGAGATGGAGGAGTCCGGTGAGGAGGGGCTCGTAACGCGGCCCCCCCCGTTCCCGGTCGTCCGGATCGAGGTCGTCGACCCAACGGCCGCCTCCCTCGTCTTCGAGGAGACGCACGGCCCGTTCGAGGACGAGGTAGGCGCCGTCCTCCTCACCGGTCGGACGGACCCGGAGACAGACCTCCGCGAGCGGGAAGACCCGGATCTCGCCGAGACGCAGCCGGAGTTCGTTTTCGAGTTCGGCCTCCCCCGATTCCCTGCCTTCCTTCCTCCATTCCTCGATCCACTTCTCCCGGAGGAGGCGGACGGCCTCCATCGGCGCGGGTTGGATGACCATCCGGATTCTCGGAAACCAGTCCTTCCGCCCGGGATCCCCCTCGGCGGCCTCCCCGGGCGTCCTCTTTCCCGAGGGCTCGAAGGGGAGGAAGTCCGCCCGGAACCGTCCGGCCGTCGAGACCCGGTCCCCGGGTCGATAGGCCGCGAAGAGTCCGCTCCTCCCGGTCGTGTAGTTCCGCCCCAGCAGGGGGGCCATCCTTCGGAGGTCCGCGGAAGCGTGCGCGAGGGCCGCCGAACAGCGGGCCTCGAGGGCCGCTTGGCCCTCCCCCGTCTGCCAGATCCGGAGGCTCTCGGTCAGGAAACGCGTCAGGAACAGGAAGAAGAACGCGAGAATCCCCATGACCAGGAGGAGTTCGAGCAGCGTGAAGCCCGAGGCGCAGCCGGGCCGTCCCCCCCTCTCGATACGGCCCCTCACCGACTCGCCTCCTGCCGGAAGATCCTCGTCGGCGCCTGGTAGGAAAAGGCGAAGGTCTTGATCGCCGGGCTCTTCTTCCAGGCCGTCGCGTTGAAGAGCACCGGCTGGAAGGCCCCGGCCAGGTAGCGGACCCCGAAACGGAAATCCCAGAGCGAACCCTGCGCCAGGATGCGCCGCCCGAGCCTCCCATCCTTGCGCCGGGGATCCCGGAAGCGCCAGAGGCCGAAGGTCCCGTCCGGAGCCGAGAACGGGACCCTTTCGTCGACCCGGACGCTGAGCTCGAGGTCCATCATGGATTCGGGGATCTCCTCCTCCCAGGTCACCTCCGTCAGAAAGACGTCCGGGGCCTCGAAGCCGAAACCGAACCACGCCATCTCCGGATCCTCGGCCTGTTCGGCGTAGCGGTCCCAGTAGCGGATCGGCCAATGGATGACCATGTCGCCCTGGGCATGACCGGCGGGAGTCGTCCCGTAACGGCCGCGGAAGAGTCCCTGTCCCGCATTCCCCCCCTCGGAACTCGCGGCGACCCGGACGGGCATCTCGAGGAGATTCCCGCGCGTCCAGGTCCAGTGCACGAGTTCCTGACCGATCAGGGCGGTCCCGGTCGAACGCGGGAGGCGGGCGGGCGCCTGGACGAGCAGCCCCGGGGTGTCCGCCTTCATCTGGGCGGTCAGGAAGGTCGCGGGCCGGCAGGAGAGGAAATAGACGGGTTCGCCCCGGTCGTGGCTCGCGGGGGTCGTCCCGAGCAGACCCCGCCCGCTCGGGGAGAGCTGGACCCGGCCGCCTCCCCGGTCCTCGCCGACCGCGCCCAGGACCTCGCGTCCCACGAGGAGGAGGCCCCCCGACCCGAGGTCCGCGAGGATCGGAGCCCCCCTTCCGAACCGGATCGAAAGGCTCGTGTCCGAGGGACCTACCGGGGCGGTGAGCGTCCCGAGGATCTGGTCTCGACTCCCGTCGGAGATCGGGAACCGCCGCAGCCCGACATGACTCTGGACGTCATCGAGCAAGCCCCGGAATAATGGAAGATCCTTCTGAAGCGACGCTCCGAGGCTGGCCTTGTCCGAGAGGTGCATCGGCAGCTCCCCGCTCGGAAACTTGACGATCCGGTCCAAGAGGCGGGTCTCGCCGCGGAAAGGCCCCCCGATCAGCGGGATACCCGCCCCCCGGTCGAGGGCCACGAGGTTGCCGGGGGGGCCGAGGTTCGGACCCTGCGCTCGGCGCCCCCTTCCGCGGCCTCCCGCACCCCCCCGACCCCGCCGGTAGTTCGTCCGGAACGAGGGAAGGCGGACCGCCCAGGTCACCCGGTTCCACTCCGCGGCTCCGGGGTCGCTTGTCCCCGCCTTCAGGAGGGCGACCCGATCGCCCCGTCCCGGTCTCCCGAGATCGAGGGACCGTTCGAGATCGTCGGCAAGGAGGGTCCGGAAGACCGGAGTCACGAGACTCCCCCCCCCGTGCGAGTGCGTGGCCGTCCGGGTGAAGGGGTCCCCGCGGAAACCGAAGACCAACCTCGCGAGATAACTCGGTCCGTCTTCCTCGGGATCGGGGTCGCCGATCTCCGGACGCGAGCTTCGCGGCGGCGTCGGGAAGGTCAGGGGGGACCCGGGGGCCGGTCCGACCATCGACCGGGCGTCGCCTCGGACCGAGGTCCTCCCCGTGCTCCGCGTGAGGACCTGCATGAGCCTGCGCACCGCCCCGCGCCGGGTCCTCAGGATCATGTCGCCGCGAACGTGGTCGTAGCGGATCCATTCCAGGTCGTTCTCGGCCGAGGGGTTCCGGAGCTGGACCCATTCGGGGTGCTCGCGGGGGGAGGGATCGACGAGGGCCAGACCCTGGATCGAGACCGAGATCGGTACGACCCAGGTGAAGAGCTGGGGAAGCTTGTCGGGATCGACCTTCGAGCCGAAGAAGCCCTTTTCCCACTTCGTCACGAAGCGGCTCGGACCATCGGAGAACCAGGTCCCCCTCCCCGCCCGGAGGTCGGGGGGGAGTTCGCGGATCCCCCGTTCCGCCAGCGTCAGCCTCGAGCCGTCAAAACCAGAATACCGGATGATCTCGACCCCCCCGACCCGAGTCGTCTCATTGGTCCTCGTGTCGGTGAAGGTGTAGGGCCTCTGGATCAGGAGGGCGTAGCCCCCGTTCCGGTCGAAGCCGGGAAGCCTGGTCCCGCCGCTCCCCCCGAGTCCGGGCACGGCGAGGGTAAGGCTTCCCCGGAACTTCTCGTCGATCCCGTCCCCGATCTTCCGGCTGTAGGAACCCGAGGTGATCGAGATCACGTCGTCGTTGTTCGTCATCCGGGCCACTCCCCACCGCTCGAGACTCGAGGAGCCGAGCCGTCCTTCCCCCGGGAGGAGGATTCCGTCCCGGACGAGGGGGTTCGCGTATCCATAGAGTTCGATCGAGGCCCCGGCGGGATGGGGATAGATCGGAATCGACGTAATCGGGAAGGAAGGTCTCTTCCCCTGATTCCGGGCGTAGGCCCACTCGAGGAGATCGACCCGCACCGCCCGCCCCCCTCTCGAGTCCTTGGGGTCGAGGCTGAGTCCCGTCCCCGAGATCCCGGTGTATTCGATCAGTTCGTTCCCGATGCGGACGACGCCCTCCGGAGGCATGTCCTCGAGGTCGACCCCGGAGACCGCCGCTTTCAACTCCGGAAGGACGACGTCCCTCGGCACCCGCACCCCGCCCCGCACGGAATTCTGCAGGAGGGGTGCGAGGTCCAGTTCCGGAAGGTCCGCGTTCAGGGTCCCGAGGAACGAAGCCTTCCCCTTCAGGGCTCCGTCGGTGAAGAGGGCGATCCCCGAGGGTTTCCCGGACCAGATCTCGAAGGCCAGGTGGAACCAGGTCCGCGCCTCGATCCCGTTTCCCTGAAGGGGCACGGTCCACCGGAGCGCGTTCTCCCGGGGTGCGGTCGTCCCCGGATCCGGATCGACCCCCGCCGCGTCGTAGACGCGCAGACTGATTTCCTGGTCGTTGATCAGGACCAGGATGCGGTTGCGGAACGGATCCGTCCCCGAATAGTCGAAGAGCACGGCCTCGCTCAGGGTCTCGGGCTTGAACCATGCGGAGAGCCCGAAACCGATGCCCCGCCGTGCCGAGTCGTCGAGGGCCATCGGCAGGAGTTCGACCCGTCCCGAACGCAGGATCTTGAGGAACGTCGAGAGAAGACCGGCCTTCGGGTTCGAAGGGATCGGGACGAGGGGATTCACCCCGAAGAGTCCTTCGCGCGTGATGTCCAAGCCCTCGGGATTCGAGGAGGTCTCGAAACTCCAGACACGGTTCAGGGGGCCGAAGTCCGGAGCCTGGGCGATCGCGAGCTGGATGCGGCTCTCCCCGGCCCGCGGAGAGGGGAAGCGCGCTTCCTTCCCGTGAAGGAAGGGCATCAGGTGCGGGGGGGACATGTCCGGGGGTTCCCCGGACGCCCGGCCCAGCCGCATCGTCGTATTCATCGGGTCGCTCCTCCAATAGGGGCGGCCCCGGTCGAGGCGGTTCGCCTCGTCGAAGTGGACCTGGGTCGCATAGACCCGGTCCACGACCCTCGAGGGTTGGGGGAAGGCCGTTCCCCGGATCTCCCGACGGGCCATCGTACGCCCGGAAAGGCTCCGCACCGCCCCCGCGGCCCGGAAGGAGACGAGCCCCGAGGATTCGAAGACGATCGGGATCCCGGCCTGGGCGAGCCTCGCCTGCCGTCCATTCACCATCGTCGCGTAGAGATCGAAGAGTTCGGGATTCGAAAGCAGGCCGTCCTCCTCGACGGCTGGGCGCAGGACCCGCCGAAAGAGGTCCTCGAAGCCCTGGAAGGGCCCGCCGCCCTCGGGGGCGTCCGGATCGGGTTCGCGCTCCGCGAGGATCCGGCCGGCCAGCGTCCGGGCCGTCGAGGGAGACAGCGGGGTCCGGACCACGGTCCGCCCGTGGAGGGCGACCCCCGGCCGGGCCCGGGTCCCCGCGAGGATGGCCTCGAGGACTTCGCGCGGGGCGGTGTTGACGTTCACCGGAGCCGGAAGCAGGGGTTCGACGATGGCCTCCCCCTCCTCGGCGTCCAGGTGGAGGACGCGGTCGAGATCCAGGATCCAGGATCCCCCGAGATCGGCGGAAGTCCGCCGCCCTCCCCCCGGGCGGTGGCGGACGACGAGGGCCCATTCCGTGAAGTCGCGGAAACGGACCCGCACGACGGCCCCGGCCGGGAAGGAGGCCCCGTCCCGGACGACGAGGTTCCAAGTCGTCCCGGCCTCCAGTCGGTTGAACACCCTGGCGCTCTTGCCGAGGGCCCGCCCGTGCGGGCGGCCCGAGTCGAAGCAGAGGACCCGGCGGAGGAAGGTCAGTTTCTCCTTCGGGATCCCTTTTCCCTCCTCGGTCTCGATCGAGGCGAGATCCCCGATCGCGGACCAGGGACGGAAGCGGTCCCGGATCCGTCCGGCCTCACGATCGAACTGGCCGGTCACGAGGGCGCGGAGGCGGATGTCGACGACCATACTTCCTTCGGGGTGCGCCGCCGGAGGTCCGTAGGGATCGGGAGGGGCGTCCTCCTCGCTTCCGTCCCCCGAGGACTTGCAGCCCCTCGTCAGGCCGCTCAGGCCCTCCGGGGTCTTCCTCGTGTATTCGATCAGCTCGTTCCCGATCCAGACCCAGCCTCGTTCGTCGAAATCCTCGAGGTTCGTGACGGGGATCAGGTCCTCGTCCTCCGCCGAGAGGGGACGCTCCAGCACGCCCCACCATCCGCAGAGGTTGCCCCAGACCTGGAGCGGGGCGGTCGGAGCGTGGATCCTGGACTGGAGATCCAGGACCTCTCCGGACTGGATCCGACTCGAACCGAGGAGCGATCTTCCCTCGACGTCCTCCGGGCGTTCGAGTCCCTCCGGGAACTCCTCGAGACCGTCGGAGCCGGGGGTCGCATCCAGGGTCCCCTGCCCGGCGCCGACCCGGGCGAGGAGCCGATCCCGGGCTCCCTCCGCGAGGAGTTCGGCCTCCCGGGAAGCGGCCTCCTGATCCGCGGACTGGAGTTCCTGGCTCATCCCGAGGAGGAAGGGACCGATCAGGGCCATCAGGATCCCGAGAACGATCAGGACCGCGACCAGGGCGAAGCCGCGGGAAGGGACCGAACCCGGGTCCCGGCCGCCGGAAGGCCCTCCTGTCGCCGGCCGCCTCACCGCGGCATCCCCCCCGCATCGAAGCGGATCTCCTCCCGCTGATCCTCGAAGGTCAGGAGAAGGATCGGAGCATCGGGATGGAGCCTCCGGTCGAGCCTCCCGTCGGGGGCGAAGACCAGGCTCTCGGGAGCCTGGATCCGCAGGCCCGGGGGAAGATCGACCCGGGCGATCTCCGTGAAGGCGTCATACACGACCTCGTCGACGATCCCGTTCGCCGGGTCCGAGGGTTCGGAGATCGTGAACTCCCCTTCCCGATCCAGCCAGATCTCGTTCCCGAGGTCCGCGACCGCCTCCTCGACCCCGTCCTTCTCGAGGACCAGGCGCTCCCCGTCGGAGAACAGCCGCAGATGCGTCCAGGCGCCCGGGAGGACTGGGCGGAATCCCTTCAGGAGGACCCGGCGGCCCGGCTCCCCCCGTTCCCCGGTCAGGAGGACCGCGGCCTCGAGGACCCCGGAGGGGGCCACACCGAGGGAGAGGCTCCGTCCCAGACGGAAGAGGATGCAGCTCTCGACGGATTCCGGTTTCCAATCCGCCTGCAGCGAAAAGCCCCGGCGGGGATCGAGGGTCCGGGCCTCGGAGGCGGGGAGGAAGAACCCGGGCTTCCCTCCCTCTCCCGTCAGGACGAGGCCGTTCCCGAAACGTCCGCGCCCCTCCTCGACCCTTCCGGCGAGGATCTCCCCTCGGGGTCCGAACCCCCTCGTCTCGAAGTTCCACTCGGCGACCGGAACGAGGGCGAAGGCGCGGACCGACACCGAGCCCTCCTCCGGATCCGTCGTCCGGATCGTGACGCGGGTCGAAGCCCCGAGAAAGCGGGCGCGGGCGCGGGCCGCCCGGAGGAGGTCGCGGACCTGGAGCGCCGCCCGGTCGAGGGGATTGCCCCCCGCCTTGAGGAACCCGACGCCGATCCCCATCAGGACCGAAAGGATCATCATGACCGCAAGGAGTTCGAGCAACGTGTAGCCCCCCTCCTTCCTTCGCGACGATCCTCGATCTCGATCAGTCATCCTCTTCCTGGATCACGAAGTTCGCGACGTCGTCCCTGGTGTTGAACACCCCGTCGGGCCCCGCGGAGAAGAGCTGGAAACTGCGGGGATGGAACCATCTGCCGTCCCGGGTCCGCCATGCCTGCACGACCTGCTCCTCGGCCTCCTCCGGATCCCCTTCCTCCCCGCCGCCCATCCTGTAGGTCTGCTCCTCCCCGTAGTTGCGGTGATGGAAATAGGCGATCGGATTCCCCCAGGGATCGAGGAGTTCGACCTTCTCCTTGCGGTCGAGGCGTCCGAGAACGGTGTCGGAACGGTCCCCGTCGGTGTTGCCGAACCAATCCTCGTGATCGCTGAGGCCCGGTTCCCTCGAATCCATCCGGTGGAGGAAGACGAGGAAGGACTCGATCCCCGGGTTGACCGAATCGCGGGGAACCTTGATGGTCCCGTCCGGATCGCGGAAGTCGTCCGGAGGATAATCCCCGAACCTCCGCTGGGACTCGTAGGCCCGGGCGGCCGCGGCCGCCGCCTCGATCCGGAGGCCGCACTCGTGGATGCGTGCGGTTTGCTTCCCCTCCACGAGCTGGGGAACCAACACGACGAGCAGCATCGAGAGGATCCCGATGACGATCAGGAGTTCGATCAGCGTGAAGCCGCGGAGTCGGTCGGGGTTCGTCGCGTCGCGCATGATCGCCCTCACTGCCTGCGGATCAGATGGAAATCGTCGAAGGAGCCATGGAGGCGGCTGCCGCTCGGCCCCTCGACGAGCAGGTCGAAGAACAGGGGCCTGCCCCGGGCGGTCCTGAGTCTCGCGAGCTTGCGGCGCATCACTTCCCTCCCGTCGATCGCGAGGAGGACCTCGACCGTCGCCCGGCGGGAATCGTCGGACTTGACCAGACGCACCTCGACGTGGACGGGATCCCCTCCCCTCCGGGGACCGACCCCCTCCGGGAAATCCTCGGCCAGCATCTCCTCCGGCTCTTTCTTCTTCCCTCCCCCACCTTCGAAGACCGCGGCGTAGGGGCCGTTCCGGCGGAAGCCGAGGAGGATCCGGAATCCGCTTCCGGCCTTGCGGCCGCCTTCCTCGGGATCCTCGTCGGTGATCCTGAGGGCGAGGGTGCGGCCCCCGAAGTCCTCCGCGACCCGGAGGTCCACCCCGACCTCGACGAAGTCCTGCACGTCCTCAAGGGTGTAGCGGCAGAAGCCCGGGTTCTCGCCCCCGGAACGGCCGGAGACCCGGAGCCTCCCCTCGCTCTGGGTCCAGGTCAGGCGCGTCTGCCCCTTGCGGTGGAGGACCCAATGCCGGGCCCGCGTCGAAGCGTCGAAGCCGTCCTGGAACAGCCTCTTGCTCCTGTGGTCGAGGATCCGGGCGAGGACGTCGTCGACGTAGCGCCGGTAGGGATCCTCCTTGTCCCGGAGGACTTGCTGGAGGTCCCGAAGAAGACCGAGGGCCTCGTCGGTCCGACCCTGACGGTACTGGATCAGGGCCTGGAAGATCCTCGCGTGCACTCCCCCCTTCGGGTCGAGGGTCTCGGATTCCTTGAAGGCGCGCCTCGCATACTCGTTTTCCCCGAGGGCGTAGCGGATGACGCCCGCAAGGTCGTGGAAGATCCAGGCCTTCGTTCCCCGCCGTGCTTCGACCTCGAGCATCCGGTCGGCGAAATGCGAGGCCCGCCGCAGCTGTTCGGCGGCGTCCTCGGGGGACTGCAGGGCCTGCTCGTAGAGACACAGGGCCATCTCGGCCATCGCCTGGTAATACCCCCGGCCTCCGCGGAGGCAGCGGTCGAGGGCCTCGAGAGCCTCCGTGTAGCGCCCGTTGCGGCGGTGGATGCGTCCGGCGAGGTAGAGCGCATAGGGATCGGTCGGATCCCCCGTCAGGGATTCCTGGATCCGCGTCGAGGCCTCCTCGACCTTCCCCTCGAGATCGAGGAGGAAGGCCAGGGCGGCCCGGACCCTGGGCCGATCCAGGCTGCTCTCCTTTTCGGCGGAAGAGAGATCCCCCGGAGGGGAGCCGGCCCTGAGGGCGGGCACGAGAATGCCGAGATCCGGTTCCACGCTTCCTTCGAGGGCTCCGGAGGCTTCGCTCAGGCTCGCATAGGCGCCGGCGTCGTCACCCTTTCCGGCCAGCGCGATCCCCTGGAGGAACTTCAGATACGGGAGTTCGAGAGCGGGATCCATCGCCTCATGGATCCGCCGTTCGGCCTCCTCCCAGTCGCCCACGGCGAGGAGACAGGCAGCGAGCATCGAGCGGATCTCGAAGATCCGCCGCGGGCGCATCGAGGGGACCTCCCGCTTGCGGGCCTCCCGGGCCATCCGGAGCGCTTCCTCGCCCCTTCCCTGGCGGAGATAGAAGGCGGCGAGGTCGTGGAAGCCGCGAGGGTCCGTGGGGTCGCGGTCGATCGCGGTCCGGAGGGAGGACTCCGCCCGGTCCTCGAGCCCGAGAGTCAGATCGAGGGCCGCGCGATACCGGTGCACGAAGGCGTCGTCGGCGAAGGACCCGCCCTTCAACTCGGCGTCCAGGAAGGCGGCGAGGTCCTCGAGGAGCCCGCTGCGGAAGAGGACCTCCGCGAGGAGTTCCGGGCCCCGGCGTGCGTGCGGCGCATCCTCCATGTAGATCCGGGCCTGGACGACGGCCTCCTCGGGGGCCTGGGGATAGTCCCGGTACTCGTTCAGGAGCCGCAGAATGAAATCCTCCCGATCCTGGAGTCCCGGCCCGCCGGCGGGAATCCGCCTCTTCTCCATCTCGATCCGGTTCTTCAAGGTGTCTGCGAAGGTCACCTCGCGCACCTGCTCCGGGGGCACCGGAATCGGCGCCCCGAACTTCGGCTTGCCCTTGGCCGGATCGTATTCCTGGAAGAGGACGGGCCTCTTGAAGGGACCCCGCAAGGTCAGGAGGTCCGCCGGGTCCGGGCGGCCGATCCCGTATCTCTGGGGATCCCGGAGGAAACCCCAGAGGGGCCGGCTGTCCCCGACCCGCATGAGCTGGTCGAAACCGGCCTTCCAGGAAGCGGTCGGATCCTCCTGCGGCACGCCGGCCGGATCCTCCCCCTCCTCTCCCGCCTCCTCCGTTTCGGAGTCCTTCCCCCCCTCCGTTTCGTCACCCGTCTTCGGGGCTTCCCCTTGCCCCCCCTCCGGCGTCTCCGTCCGTTCCTCCCCCGGGTTCTCCGCGGCCTCCCCCGCGGAGGCGACGCGGACCTCCCCGGGCCGGAGCCGGAGGAGATAGAGGTGGGCGGGATCGGGACCCGGCCGGGTCGGAGGCGGCAGCACGGGGAAGGCGCCGTGCGGGAAGGGAGGGGGAGGCAGGTCGAGGGGCGGAAGGGGAACGGTCTCCGAGGGCTTCAGGAACAGGTCCCGCGGAGCATCCTCAAGGGTCCTCGGGGTCCCGGAGACCCAGACCCGGACGGGCATCCGGGGTTCCTCGTATTCGAGCGAAGTCAACCGCAGTCGGGAACTCGGCTTCCGGCTCTCCCTCCCGGTCCAGAGGAGGAGGAGAAGGGCCAGGGTGATTCCGAAGAGGACCTGTTCCTTGTTCGGGCGGAAACTCATGATCCGCCTCCCGAGAGGGCGACCAGCGTGCACTCGACGAGCAGGGGCTCCCCGGGTTCCCGGCCGACATCCTCGATCGAGATCGACTCGCAGAGGAGAGGTCGCGACCCGCCTTCCCCCCCGTCCCCGAGGAGATTCTCGAGGAAGGATTCGAGGGTCAGAGAGTCGGCCCGGAACTTGATCCTCGCCGTGATCCGCTCCCCGATCCCCGGAGACTTCGAGGTCACGCGTGGCCTCCGGTTCCGCCGAAAGCCTCGGCCACCCTGGATGCGGAGATTCTCGACGGCGGTCAGACCGTGGTGGAAGCCGGGCAGGGTCACGACTCCTTCCGAGGCCCGCAGGAGCCTCTCCAAGGCGTCGGAAAGGATGTCGAGCCCAACCAGCACGCGGCGGATCTCCTCGCGGTCGACCGGGGACTGGCTCGGCAGGCCGAGGTCCTGGGCTAGGAAATCGACGTTGGCCGCGTCCATGCCCCGCTTGATCTCCTCCCGCACCTTCGAGGTCAGGCTCAGATAATGGAGCGAGGGGTCTCCCTTCCCCTCGAGTCGGAAGGCCTCCCGGGGCCGATACAGGGTCCGGTTCCGGGCCTCGTCGAGCCGCGCCCTCAAGGTCTCCCCGGTCTCCCGGGCGGCGCGCAGGTCCTCCGCGCCGTACCACTTGCCCTTGCGGAGGGTCGTCTTCGCCCGGGTCAGGGACCGCCGGGCCGGGCCGGTGTCGTAGTTCCCCCGGATCCAGGAATCGGCGAGGAAGAACAGCACGACGCCGGCGAGGACTCCGAGGATCCAGTTCTTGCTCTCCTGCCAGAACTCGTTGAGGTCCATGTCAGCGGTTCTCCTCGCCGGTGGCGGCCTCCGCGGCCAGGAAATCGACGGTCCCCTCGAAACGGAAGCCCCGCGAACTCGTCGTGCTGTCGAGGAGTTTCGGGACCTTGGCGCTCAGGGCCTTCTTGAAGGCCGCGTAGACCGATTCGATCGGGCGGCCGCTCACCGGCTTCCCGCTCCCCTTGAAGGAGAGCAGCGGCCGCTTCGGCGCGCGCCGGGCCTCGCCCTCCTTGCCGGAAACCGCCCAGGGGGCCGGACCCTCGAAGGTCTTGATCTTCCGGATCCAGAAGTCCTGGGGAAGGGTCTCCCGCATCGCCCGCAGGAGGCGCACCGTCCCGTGGAGGGGCACCGCCTCCCTCGCCAGGACTTCGAGTTCCGCCCGCATCTCGTCGTTCTTGCGGATCTCGGCGAGGGTCCGTTCGTGCAGGCCTCGGATCCGCTTGACCTTCCCGACGACCGACCTCTCGATCCGTTTCGTCTTCTCGAAGGTCTCGGATAGGGTCGAGACCTCCGCGCCCAGATAGACCAGGGCGAGGACCAGGGTCGCGATCGTGAAGACCGTCCGGGTCAGGAAGCGGCGTTTCCGCTTCACGGCCTCGGGCAGGATCTCCATCGCGTAGAGTTCGTCGAAGCAGGGGGCCGCGGCCAAGCCGAGCGCGAGGACGATCTCGGGTCCGAGCTTCTTGCAGAGGGCGCCCTCTTCCGGCGGGAGCGCGCCGAGGTCGAGTTCGATGACCGGGTTCCAGACCTTGACCGGAGCCTGGAGGCCTTCGGCCAGGAAACGGTCCATGCCCCGGACCTTCGCGCCCGGGCCGCAGCACAGCACATCGTCGAGTTCGAGGTCCTGGATCTGGATCTGCGACCGGCAGAAGGCCAGCGTGGAGCGCAGGGCGGCCAGGATCTGTCCGGAGACCCCGGCGACCGCATGGGCGACCTTCTCCTCCTGGGAAGACCCGTAGGAGCCCTTCGCGGCGGGGTCCAGGTTCAGGAGTTCGTTCCGGATCTTGACCGCACGTTCCTCCCGGACGTTGAAGTTTCCCGCGATCGCCTGGTCGAGGATCCCGAGCCCCCCGCTGACGGTTCGGACGAAGAGGAGGGACCCGCCCCGGACGAGACAGAGGTCAAGGGAAGTCTCGCCGATCCACGCGAGCAGTTTCGTCTTCTCGTCCTCGACCGGCCCGACCGCGAGGAAGGCGTTGTAGAGGGCGATCGGATCGGGAGTGAAGGCCTCGACGGCCCCCTTCCAGAGCCCGACCTTACGGACGCGTTCTTCGAGGACCGAGGTCTTCGCGAGCGCGAGAAGGATCGTGTCTTCCCCGCTGAGATCCTCCGAGGCGGGGAGGAGGTTGTAGTCCGAGGCGAGGCTCTCCCCCGCCTGCCCCGCGATCTCCTGGACCTCGAAGTCCATGAGTTTCGCGAGCTGCCAATCCGGGACTGCCGGCACCTTCGAATACTTGAGGGTCAGGTCACGACCGGAAAGTCCGACGGTCACCTTCCCGATCGGGCTCGAAGCCCGATCGTCGAGGAGTGCGCAACGCAGGGCCTGGAAGGCGAAGCCCTTTCTCTTCCCCGAGAAGAGGATCGCCCGGCGACCCTGCCAATCCAAACCACTTCCCTTGTTCGCCATGCGCCGTCCCCTCAGCCGTCCTCGAGGCTCCGCTCGAGGGCCTCGATCTCACCCTTCATCTCTTCCGCAGCCTTCGTCCCGGGGCAGGAACGGCACAGGTCCCGCGCGACCTCGAGGGCGAGCCGGACCTTGCCCGCTTCCTTCAGCGCGCGGTAGACCGCCAACATGCGGACCGAGTCCTCCTCGGCCTTCGATTTCCGCAAGACCTCGATCCGTGCCCCGACCTTGCCGGCGAGTTCCTCGAGCGGCCCCTGGAGTTCTGAGGAGCCGTATCCCTCGATCTCGGCCTTCAAGCGCCGGAGCAGATCCTCGTAGAGGGTCAGGTAGTCGAGGTTCGAGGCCTCTTCGAAATCCTTTCCAAAGCGGGTCCATACGCGACGGGCCTCGTCCAGGATCCGGGCCCGCTGCAGGGCCGCGGTTCGAACCGCCGCGTCGTAGAACGGCACGCGACGGAGAATCTCGGTGTAGGCCGCGAGCGCCTTCCCCCGGTCCTTCTCCTGGAGGGCATCCTCGGCCCGGCTCAGGAGCTGTCTGGCCTCTCCGATCTCCTCGGTGAAATCCAACTGGAAGAACACGCCCCCGCCCGGGTCGAAGCTGAGCCGGAGGGACCCGTCCCCCGAGTCCTCGACCCGCAATCCCCTTCCCCGCTCCGGCAGAAGGACCATGCGGTGCAAGCCGTCCCCGACCGCAAGGGCCCGGAAGGAAGCCTCCTCGTGCCGCCCGGAAAAGCGGTCGAAGCCCCGGGCCTTCCCGTCCTCGCCGATCGGGTCCAGGAGATAGCTTCCGCCCTCCAGGGCCGAGGCGGTCAGGTCGCAGACGAATCGCCCTTCCCCTTCCAGGCGAAGACGGAAACCCTTCGGCTCCCCCTTCCCCTTACAGGCCGTGAAGCCCGCGGCCAGCGGAAGGAGCGCGACCCGCGCGAGCGCGGAGAGGGCCGCGTCGTCCTTCCCGGCGGGGCGGAACCCGGCCCGGCGGAGCACGAGGTCCTTACCGACCGCGATTCGAAAATCGCTCCAGCCCGCGTCGGCGGCCTCCACGCTCCGGCCGGCGATCTGGAGCCGGGTCTCCTCCGACGGGGTCTCGACGAGGGCGAGATCGTCGAAGGAGATCCCGCTCCCCTCCGCCGCCCGGTCCCGGGCCGCCAGGACGACGAGGAAGGGGGACAGGAGGGGAGTGTTCCCAGGCCTCCTCCCGACGTATTCCAACTCCTTCCAATCCCCGCCGTCGCAGGTGACGAAGGCCCCGCCGCCGAGGAAGGCGGGCGGGGACCAGGAAGGCCTCCCCCCCTCTTCCTCCTCCTCCTCCCCGGAAGCGGCCCCCATCTCGTAGCCGGCGAGGAAGATTCCGACCCTCGTCCCCTTCTCTCCCCGGACCCAGACCGAGAGACGGAACGAGGATTTCCGGCCCGCGGAGAGGGGCGAGGCCAGGCTAAGAACCGCGAAGGGTTTGGGCTCTCCCCCCTCGAGGCCGGCCCCCAGGTCGACGGCGAGGGCGGAAGACCCGGTCCGGCCGGGCCTCCCGACCCGGAAGCCGGCCCCCGCGGGATGGGCGATCCAGGCTTCCTCGGCCCCGGAGTCCTCGAAGTGCGCCGCCGCGGCCGGAAGGAGGTTGCCCGGAACCTCGACGACCGGAAGCCCCCGGGAGGTGCGGGCCTTCGTCCCTTCGGAGGACAGGTAGAACCAGGCCCCCCCTCCCGCCAGGATCAGCAGGAGGGCGAGGATCGCGAAGAGCGCGCCGCTGCGCCTCGAGCTGCGGGCCAAGGCGGTCTCGTCGATGCGCAGTCCGAGGTCCTCGTCCGGGAGAGCCCTCTCCTCGTCGACGAGGGAGAGGCGAACCCCCCCGATCTGGAACGCATCCCCGTGACCGATCGGGAGTTCTCGGATCTTCTTTCCGTCGACACGGGTTCCGTTCGTCGAATCGAGATCCGCGAGGATCAGGACATCTCCCTCCCACCGCAACTCCGCGTGGCGCCCGGAGATGTTCGCATCCGAGGGGAAGGACAGATCGCAGTCGGCCTTGCGGCCGATGCTCAGATTCCGCCCGGGAGTGAGCGGAATCCTCTGTTCGGGGGAAGACCCTTCGAGGACGCGGAGAACGTATCTGGCCATGCGCTCCTGCCGGAAACCGGGCCGATTTGGTTGCTGGGGTCCGGGGCTTCCAGACCTCCGGCGAGACGAAGGCCGACCCCCCTGCCTGGGGCGGGCAGGACCCATTCTCCCCTGAACCTAGAGGGGAAGGGAAAGAGTGTAACCGGCCCCCCGGGCGGGCTCGACCCTTTGGCATCCGGAAGCCCGGCCTTGTTACACTTCCCGGACCCGATGGCGGACCGGTATTTCCTCCCCGAGTTGCAGGCCGGCAGGCATGTCCTGCCCGCTCCACTCTCCCGCCATCTCGGCCGGGTCCTCCGCCTCCGTCCGGGCGCGAGGCTCCGCTTCTTCGACGGGAAAGGGGGGGAAGCCTGGGGGGAAATCCTCGGTTTCGCCCCCGAGGGGGCCGAGGTCCTTCTCGACCCCCCGTCCGTCGCGGTCCCGGAGCCGGTTCGGGAGCTGACCCTGGCCTTCTCCCCACCCAAGGGGAAGAGGATGGAGCGATGCCTCGCTCACGGTACCGAACTCGGAATTGGGAGATTCCAGGTGCTTCGCTTCGAACGCACGCAGGGATGGGCCGTTCCCCGGAGGATCCCCGACCGCTGGAAGCGGATCCTCGAATCCGCGGCCGGGCAGTGCGGCCGCGCGGTCCTTCCCGAACTCCCTCCTCCCCGGGAGTTCGGGGACTTCATCGAGGATTGGGCCGATTCCGGAAGGGAATGCTGGTTCGGGGAACGGGGAGGGGAACGACTCGAGTCCCGGGCGGGGAGCGAGCCCCTCTGCTGCCTGATCGGTCCCGAGGGGGGGTTGACGGAACGCGAGCGGGATCTCTGCCGGGCAAAGGGAATCCGTCCCCTGGATCTCGGTCCCCACGTCCTCCGGGTCGAGACCGCGGTTCTGGCGGCCGCGGCCCTGCTCCGGCACCTCCGCCCGGCGCCGCCATGCCCCTGAGGATCCTCCTCCATCGCTTTCGGATCGCCTGGTCGCAGCAGGTCCTGGCCGGCCTTCTCCTCTCCCTCCCCCTGGGCGCCCTCCTCGGCCTGGTCACGATGTTCGAACGCCCGGAAGCAGTCTGGTTCCCGCCCCTCGAATCCTTCCTCCTCGCGACCGCCCTCGTCCTCCCGGACCTCTGCGGCCTGGCCGCCCTGGCGGGCCTCCAGTGGCACCTCCATCGATGGCGTCTCGACGGAGGTCTGCGCGCGAGCCGTTGCGGACCCGCCCACCCGATGTCGGTCCGACTCGCACCGGTCCTGGCCCTTCTCCCGTTCCTCCTCCTCCAGGATCTCGGGATCCGGGAGATCCGCCCCTGGGCGGCCCGTAGGATCTGGACCGGGGCCTCCCTCGGAGGCTTCCCGGAGGGCGAGCATGCCCGCCGCGCGGTGCCTGCCCTCGCCTCGAGGAGTCTGGGGCTCGGCCTTTCCCTCGAGGCTTCGTCCGGCGGGGTCCTCCGAGGCCTCCGCTTCTTCCTTCCGCTGCGGGACGACCGCGTCGCCTTCGGTTCGGCGGAGAGGCTCCGGTGGCGCGCCGAGGGCCGTGCGCTCCGGCTCGAGTTCGGGAATCTGCACCTCTACCGTTCCTCCTGGCCCGTCCCACCCGGCCTCGCCCCCCTCGTCCTCGAGCGGGCGGCCCTGCGCATCGAGGGCGGGCTCGGACGCCCCCGCGGCGCCCTCCCGCCGGACATCCTTCCCGACGACATCCTCGTGGATCGGGCCGCGGATCTCGCGATCCTCGCCCTGCGCGAGAATCCAGGCAGCGGGACCGCGGCGGGGCGTGAGGCGGACCGGAAACGGACGCTCGCGCGACGACGGGCCCAGGGCTGGGGCCTCCGCCTCGCCCTTGGGCTTTGCCTGCTCCTCGGGACCGCCTTCGGGACTCCCCTCGCCGGGATTCCGGCCCTCCTGCTGCCCTGGATCCCCCTCGTGTTCGCAAGACCTCTCCTCGCCCCCCTGGTCGCAATTCCGGCCGGAACCGGCTTTTTCTCCGCGTGTACCGCCCTCCTCCTCCTCTCCTGGCTCCTCCTGAGGGAACGGGGATGATCGGACGGATCGACCGCCGCCTCGCCTTGCGGACCCTCGGCCTCGGATCCGGGTTCGCCGTCCTCTTCCTCGCCCTTCTGTCCGGCGCCGCGCCGATCGGAGACCTCCCTCTCCGCGGACTCCTTCTCTTTCTCGCCCTTCCGGCCTTCGGCGCCGCCTCCTTCGTCGTCCTCCACGAGATCCACAGGGAGGGTTCCTGGCTCGCCCTTCTCGGCTCGGGTCAGTCCCCGTTCCGCCTGTTCCTTCCAATGGGAGCCGCTTCCCTGGCGCTCTGGACGATCACCTGCCTCCTCCCGGGCCCCGGGCCCTCGCCCCCCCCGGGAGAACCGCTCTCCTTCCGCCTGCCCGCGGGATTCTTGGCCGAGCCCGGACAGGGGGGACTTTGGATCCACCGGGCTTCCGTGATGAGGGAAACCCCGGAACCCGAAGGAACGGTCCGGCTCCATCTCGGCCCCGACGGCCTGTACGACGACCGACCCCCGCGCCCGGGGGAGCGGCTCCCGAAGGGAAGGGGGGAGGAGCTGCGCCGTGCGTTCCTCGAAGCCTCTCCCCTGCAAGGCCTGCGCCCCTGGACCTCCGGGAGCGCCGCGCTCCACGCCCTCTGGCTCTGGCTGCTCGTACTCGTCCCCTTCCAGCTCGGCTTCCCGATCTGGAGGAGGCGGCGGGCCGGACCCGTCTTCGCCGCCGGGCCACTCGCCCTGTTTGCCGCGCAGGCGGCCTGCGGGCTCCTCCTCCTCGGCGCGTTGCGTTCCTGGATCCCGCTGGAGGTCGCGGTCCCCGCCGCGGCCCTTGCCGCTCTAGGGGCCTGCTTCCTCTGAACCGCTCTCCGCGGTCGCGACCGGGATGGCGGGCAGACTCCAGGTCGACCGGAGATTCTCTTCAGGCAAGGCTTCCGCCTCTCCTTCCGAAGAATCCCCCACCTCGAAGATTTTCGCGGCTTCGTCCACCGGGCGGGAGACCTCCGGGGAGGCATGAGGAAGCAGGACGAAGAAGACGGCCCCCCCGTTCTTCCGGTTCCGGCAATCCACGAGCCCCCCGTGCATCGTGATGATCTCCTTCGAGATCGGAAGTCCGAGCCCCGTGCCCTTCGGCTTGTCGGTCAGGGTCATGCCCCCCTGTTGGAAACGGTCGAAGATCCGCATCCGGAACCGTTCATCTCCGATCCCCGGCCCCCGGTCCAGGACACGGAAGAGCAGCCCCCCCTCGACAGCCTTCAGCTCGGAGCGGACCTCCTCCCCCTCCGGCGAGAACTTCCAGGCGTTCGTCAGGAGATTCGTCAGGACTTGGTGGAGGCGGTCCCGATCCCCGTAGTAGCGGACTTCCTCGTTCGGGAGGTCGACGGAGAAGAGGACGGCCTTCTCCCTGCAGAGACCGTTCAAGGACCGCACGACTTCCATCACGAGATCCCGGAAATCGAACCACTCGAGCTTCCAGGACATCTTCCCGGCCTCGATCTTGGCCATGTCGAGGATCTCGTTGATCAGGCGGGAGAGCCGGTCCGATTCCTTGACGATGATGCCGAGGAACTCCTTCCGGAGTTCGGGGTCCTCCTCCTCCCCGTATTCGAGGAGGATCTCCGCGAAAGAACGGATGCTCGTCAAAGGAGTCCGCATCTCGTGACTGACCGAGGAGAGGAACCCGTCCTTGGCCTGGTCCAGGGTCTTCAGTTCCTCATACGCGCGGCGGAGTTCGGATGTCCGCTCCTGGACCTTGTTCTCGAGGGTCCGGTTCTGCCGCTCGATCTTCTGCCGGGACCTCGCGAGCTGCCCCGCCATCTCGTTGAAGGTCGCCGCGAGTCGTCCGATCTCGTCGTTTCCGTCGACGTCGACCCGGGTGTCGTCCCGGCCGAGTCCGAGCTGGGCGGCGGCCTCGTCCAGATGTTCGAGCCTTCGCAGGGGCCCGGACATCAACCAGAGGATGACGAGGACCATGACGAGGAGCAGGACGCCGCCGACCGTGAGAATCGAATCGGTGAACTGGCTCAACGCGCGAACGACGGGTCCATGGTCGGCCCAGACCGTCAGCATGCCGTCAGGGATCTCCTGCCGCGCGGGTTGCGGGGGATTCCGGCCCTCTCTTTCGAGGAAGCCCATACCCCCCTCGCCCAAGACGACGGGATCGGCGCCCAGCGGGACCTGTACGACCTGGAACCTCTCAGGATCCTCGAAGGGGGAACCGCCCTCCTCCAAGCCGGGAAATCCTGCGAGATCCCGTTGCTGATCGAGGAAGAGCCTCATGCCCTTCCCCCCGGCGGTCCTCGTCCGGATCTGCACGCGGTACACGGTCAGGTCCAGGTCGAAGAGTTCGTCCACGGCCAGCCGCGCGCGGTCGGGATCGCCGGTCTCGAGAGAGAGGAAGACCCGACTGTCCCAGGAAAGGGCCTTGGCCAGCCCCTCGAGCCGGACCTTCTCCATGGAACTCAAAGTATGGTTCACGAGCGTGACCGAGTACTGGGCGAAGAGCACCAGCACGACGGCCGTCAGGAGGAAGACCGGGAACATGATCTTCCAGCGCAGGCTCGAACTCCAAAATCCCATCTCAGGCTGTCTTTCGGCAGAAAGGCCCCGGTTTCTTGCCCCGGGCGGAGACGGTCAGAAGGCCATCCGGAAGTCGAGATAGAAGCGGAACTCAGGCGTCCCTCCCATCGGGAGTTCGGGCCGGTCGACATCGAGGAGGTTCCAGAATCCGAGGCCGAGTTCCGGGCCCTGGGCTCCGAAACGATGGGCGACCCTCCCCGTCAACATCCAGGACGAGGGGATGTCCGTGATAGGACCGGCGAGGACCCCGAAGGGGATGAGTCTCCTCGCAGAGAGGAAGGAGGCCGAGATGTCCACGCTCGTCCGCTGCTCGAGGAACAGGGTCAGACCCGTCTTCACGGTATGGGGGGTCGTGAGGTCTTGCCCGCCCCCCTCGTCCTGCTGGTATCCGTATCCGATCCAGGCCTGGGCCTCGGGAGAGAGGAGGAAACGGCCCTCGGCCTCGAAGCCCCGCGTCCTCACGTTCGCCAGGTTCCCGTAGGTCAGGACACCGGGCGAGAGGATCGTGGTCGAGAGGAGCTTCCGCCGGCTCACGTAGAACCCGCTCATGGAGACCCGCACGCGGTCTCCGATCTCGCCCTGGTAGTTGAGTTCGATGTGCTCGTTCCGGGCGGGCCGGATCTCGGGGTTTCCGAGAATCCGCACGACCCCGTTCGGCGTTGGAAACCGCAGGTCGGCGTAGGCGTGGACCTGGCCGGGATTCCTGTACCCTCGTCCCATGTCGAGTCTGAGGAAATGCCCTTCAGTCAGTTCCTGGACCAGGCTGAGAGCCGGGGAGATGTGGAGCCGGTCGCCGGTCGGATCGTTCTCGACCCGGCCGGACACCCAGACCGACGTCGCCTCGAAGGGTTCCCACCGCAACCTGAGGAACGCGCCTGACTGCCAGTCCCGGACGTTCCGATCCAGCGAAGCCGGAGAATGGCTGTCGATGAAGCGGGATTCCAGGCCTCCCGTCAGGACGAGATCTCCGCGATCGAAGAAATCCCGTTCGAAACGGACCGCGGCCTGAAAGATCCGGTTGCGGTCCGAATCGACGATCTTGAAGCGCGTGACCTGGTGGCCGAGGTACAGGTTGACCCGCATGCCCTCCCGGGCATACCCGACACCTCCGTCGATCAAGTCCTCCTTGCCGAAGATCCCCGGGGGAACGACGAGGGAAGCCTTCCGGCTCCGGATCACGTTCATGAAGAGATCGAACTTCCCTCCGTTCGCGAGGTCCTTTTCCGCCTGCAGTCTCGAACGGCCGAGTTCGAGACCTTTGCCCTCCTTGAGCCCGCCCGCCGGAAAGCGGAACGTGTCGGACTGTTCGTAGGCGGCGGTCGCCTTCAGGGACCAGCCGTCCTCAAGGCGGGCCGTATACCTTCCTTCGACGAAGCCGCTGTTCCGGTTCCCGAGCCCTGTATGAATGTAGTTCCCGTCCTCCTTCGGGGAGCGGGTCTTGATCGAAATGACGCCGCTCGAGGCGTTGGCCCCGTAGAGGGCTCCCGCGGGCCCCCGTACGACCTCGATCGACTCTATGTCGTCGATCAGGACAGGAATCGTCTCCCAGCGGGTCGAACCGAAGAAGGGATCGAAATAGGGGGTACCGTCGACGAGGACGAGCATGTTGTCGCTCGTATAGTTCAGGTTCCCGCGCGCAGCGATCGAACCGTAGTTGACCGAGAGCCGGGCGACCTCGATCCCGAGGATCCTCCGCAGGAGTTCGGGCACGCTTCGGACCCCGGAACGACGGATTTCCTCCCGGTTCAGGACACGGACGATCATCGGGCTCTTCTCTCGCCGGACCTTGGCGCGCCCCGCCGCCTCGACCTCCTGCTCGGGCTCGAAGAGGAACTCCTCCTCGAGGCCGATCGGGACCTCCCTCTGGTCGTCGATCGACTGGAAACCGGAAAGCGGAGGAGAGGGGAAGGCCGCGCGGACCGAGGCGGGAGCCCCCCCGAGGAGCGCCAGGGCTCCCAGGCAGAGGGCGGCCGGGTTCCTTTCGGTCCGGATCGTAGATTCGAAAGTCCTCATCGCCTCTTCCTTGCGTATTGAAAGTTCGTCCAGGTCTTCGAATCCCGAACCCAACGGTAGGGGGCCGGAAGGGGGGAGGATTTTCCATCCCCCTTGGGGCGCGTACGAAGGAGGTCGGCCAACGCCCGGCCGTAGGCCTCCGTATCGAGTTGGAGGAAGCCGGCCGCACGACTCTTGAGATGGCCCTTCCTCAGAGAAAGCACGAACAGGTCCTTCTGGATCAGGATCCGTTCGAACTCCGCATCGAGCCGGCTTCCCGGCATCGGCGTCGTCCGTGGATCCGGAAGCAGGATGATCAGTTCCGAGGAATCCGGGAACGAGGAAACGGCCTTCAGGACCTCGGCGGGCTTGCCGATCGGAATCGGCCGCAGGGAAAGCCCCTTTTTCTTCGCCTTTTCCACCAGAGTCTTCCATGGACTTTTCCCTGCGGACTTCGGAAGGAAGACGACCGCCCGATCCACCTCGGGAAGGTCCCGGGCCAGCATGTCCGGAATCCGCAGGGGATCGAGATCCATCGGGGAGAACCAATCGGCCTTCTTGAAGCGCTTCCGGCTCAGGCTCAGGACCCCGGCGACCGCGAAGGGATGTTTCCCGAGGAAGGGAAGCGCGCGGACCGCGGGGCGTCCCCCGAATGCCAGGACGATCGCGGTCTCGGGAAGATTCTCCAGGGCTCCGGGGGAAAGCCTTCCCTTGGAGTTCAGGACGACCGGTCCCAGGATCCGGCCCTTCCAGGACGCCGCGAAGCTCCGGGCCGTCGCCGAGGCTTCACGGTAGGGACTCCGAAGGAAGAGGACGGGGGGGAAATGGACCGGGCATTTCCGGTCCTTGCAGGGGGCTTCCTCCCCATCCACGGCCCCCGGCGCCCTCTGCTCCGGTTGCGTCGCCCCTCCCGGGGGTTGGAGGAGGAGCGATCCCGGCGCTCCCCCGAGGAGGAACGCCAGCATCGCGGCTCGGATCTGTAGGGAGGCGTGGGACAAGGAACGAATACTGCGAAGGTTGGAATGCAGGCCGTCAGACCGGGGTGGCGGTCGGAGCCGCCGCTTCCTCGGCCTCGACGAAGATCCGCCCCCTCCGCAACCTGACGAACAGCGAAGCGCCCGCCTTCAATCCCCGTTCGAGGATGCAGTCGGCGATCCGATCCTCGACCTCGCGCTTGATCAGACGCCGGATCTCCCGCGCGCCGTATTCCTCGCTGAACCCCTCGTTCGCGAGGTGGCGCTTCAATCCTCCCGACCAGCGGACACGGATCCCTTTCGCCGAGAGGAGTTCGGAAATGTTCTGGAGCATCAAGGACACGATCCTCGTGCACACCTCGACGTCCAGGGGATTGAAGACGACGATCTCGTCGATGCGGTTCAGGAACTCGGGGCGGAAACTCTCTTTCAAGGCTTCGATCGTGATCGAGCCGTGATCGATCGATTCGAGGCTCCTTCGGTCACGGTCGAAGCCCATCCGACCGCGGATCTTCTCGACCGCGTCCACACCGATGTTGCTGGTCATCAAGATCAGGCAATCCGAGAAGGAGATCGTCTCCCCCTTGCTGTCGGTCAAGCGCCCCTCGTCGAGGATCTGCAGGAGGAGGTTGTGGACCTTCGAATGCGCCTTCTCGACCTCGTCGAAGAGAATGACGCAGGCCTTCTTCTCCTTGACCGCCTCGGTCAGGAATCCCCCCTCGGAATGTCCGATGTATCCGGGAGGGGAACCGATGAGCTTCGCGTACTCATGGGGAAGCGCATACTCGGAGCAATCGATCCGGACCAGCCGACCGGGGCTCTGGAACAGGGAGGAGGCGAGGACCTTGGCCATCTCCGTCTTTCCGGTCCCCGTCCTTCCGACCAGAAGGAAGGTGCCGATCGGGGTGTTCGGCCGCTGCAGGCCGATGGCCGCTTTCTTGACGGCTTTCGCGAGCAGATCGACCGCTTCCTCCTGCCCCAGCACCCTCCGCCGCAAGTTTTTCTCGAGGGCCTGGACACGCTTCGTGTCGAGCGGAGCCTCTCCCTCGCCGGCGGCCTCATCGCCGTTCTCGACCGGAAGGCTGACCTGGTGGATCTCGAGGGAGGGGTTGACGTCGATGCAGACCTGGTAGAGCAGGTCCTCGATCGTCAAGGGATCGAAGTCCTCTTCGAGGAAGGCGAGTCTCTCGGCGACCTCTCCCTCGTAGTCGGGGAGACAGACGCGGATGACAGAGCGGCGGTATTCGCTCTTGTTCCGGATGGAGCCCGGATCGAGACAGGCCAGATCTCCGTCCTGGAGGACCCGAACCCGGATGAACTCGTCGAGCAGGTCGAAATACTTCAGGACAAGATGGCTCTCCGTCGAGGTCACCTGGCTCTCCCTGGTTCGCATGACAAGGAAGGAAGAGGAACGGATCCTCTCGCCGATGGCCCCCTGTTCGGTCCTGAACGCGTCCGAACTTGAACCTCGACCCTCGGACGGAACCGGAGGAACCGGGAAGGCCCCGGAGGAGGGAAGCTCCGGCGGCCTCTCCCCAGGGAGGAGGGCCCTCCTGCGAACCCGCGGGGCCGGGACGGAGAGACCGGCTCCGCGGGAAGGAAGGGGTCAGTCCTTGATCGGGATCTTGCGGGCCCGCTTGCTCTCGACCTTCCGGAGGCGGATCGAAAGGATTCCGTCCTCGAGCCGGGCCTCGGCGCTCTCCACGTCGACTTCCTCGGGAAGCTCGACGACGCGGCGCATCCTCGTCCTGCAGACCTCCTCCCGGTGCCAGGTCCCTTCCTCCTCGATCTTCTCCGGTCTCGCGGTCAGGCTGACGACCCGCCCCTCCAGGTCGAGGTCGAGGTTCTCCTTCTTGATGCCCGGGAGTTCGAAACGGAGCAGGAAGCCTTCGGGATCCTCCTTCAGGTCCATCGCGGGCCTGCGGGTCCCGGGCTCCGTGCTCGTCGTCCAGGGGGCGACCTCCTCGTGGAGACCGAGAAGCCGGTCGAAACGCCGGAACAGATCCTCGAGCGGAGTCGCCATCGGCATCAGCGATCGAGTCATGATCTCCTCCTTCTGCAAGGTCTTCGTCTTCCAACCCGGCGGGTGCGTCCGCGCCGGGCCCGAGGAACGTCCGGGTTGAAGTCTCAAGACGCATGCCAACCCTGAGGGACGGCCCCAAACCCTTGAGGATCCGATGCTTGGATTCCCTTCCGCGCGAAGGCGTGTCTCCAGGATGCCGGTAGTCCTGACAGGGGGCTGTCAAGTTGGCGGCGCTTCCGCCGTGGAGGGCCGGGCTTCAGGCCGGACCGAGGACTTCGAGTTCATGCACCTTGAGGTAGTCTGCCTCCGGCAGGCCGAGGAGGACAGGATGGTCGAGGGCCGGGGGCAGTCTCCCCCGGTCCCGGACGCGTTTTCCCGCGAGGGCCGCGGCCTCCGCGAGCATGTCCCGAAAGGCCTGGGCGGGCATGTGCGCACTGCAGGAGCAGCTCAGGACCCAGGCGCCGTTCCCGGCGAGGGCGAGGGCCCGGGCATTCAGTTTCCGGTAGCCGTGGCGGGCCCGCTCGAAGTCCCGTTTCGCCGGAGCGAAGGCCGGGGGGTCGAGCACGATCCCCTGGAACCGTTCCCCGCGCGCGGCGGCTTCCTTCAGCCAGCCGAAGACCTTCGCCCTCGTTGCGCGGATTCCCCGGAACCCGTTCCTTTCTGCGGCCGCCTCGAGCAGGGTCAGCGCGGAGCGGGACTGGTCCACCGCGAGGACCTCGGCCGCACCTCCACGAGCCGCGTGCAGGGCGAAGCCCCCGCTGTAGGAACAGAGGTCCAGCACCCGGAACTCCCCGCAGCCTTCCCCGGCCCGCCGGCGGCAGAGATCGAGGACACGGGCGCGCGCCGGCCTCTGGTCGAGGAAGTAGCCGGTCTTCTGTCCGGTGAAGACCTCGACCGGGATCTCGATCCCGTGCTCATGAATCCAGACCCGTTCCTTCCGGCGGCCGTGGAGGAGTTCGATCCGTTCGGGGAGCCCCTCGAGTCGGCGCGTCCTGTGGTCGTTCCTCGCGACGACCTGGGAGGGTCCGCAGAGTTCGACGAGAGCGGGCACGAGGATCGGGAGGCAGAGCTCCATCAAGGCGGTCGAGGTCTGGACCACGAGGGTCTCCCCGAAGCGATCGACGACGAGGCCGGGAAGCCCGTCCCCCTCGGCGTGGACGAGACGGAAGGCGTTCGTCGCTTCGGACAGGGGGGCGCGGCGCGCGGCCGCGCGCCGGATCCTCTCGGGGATCCATGCCTCCGGCCGCGGGTCCTCGAGTTCCCCCGGGGAGGCGATCCGGCGCAGGGCGATCTTCGAGCGGGGGGAACAGATCGCCCAGCCGAGTTCGACCCCGCCCTTGCCGAGGACCCTGGCGACGGCCGGCTCTCCGGGGGGCTCCGAGGCGAGGTCGTCCCTGTAGATCCAGGGATGCCCGCGCTTCCATCGCGCGAAGCCCTTCGGGCTCAGGACGATCTCGCCGATCGAAACCCTCATCGCTTCCGGACGAGTTCCAGGAAACGGGGATCCCCGCGGAGGGAGAGGAGGTCCTTGTCCTTGGCGGCCCAGTCCCGCTGGCGGTTCCTCGCCTTCCGGGTCGGATAGTTCGTCTCCAGGTCGAGCGCGAGCCAGTGGAGGGCCTTCTCCTTCTCCCCGAGAAGGGCGAGGCTGCAGGCGAGGTTGTAATAGACCGCGGGGATCGGATCGACGCGGGCGAGTAGGGCCCTCGCCTCCTCGCTCCGAGCGTCCCGCGCGAGATAGCAGGCGTAGAGGACGCGATTGAACGGACTGTCCTCGAGTTCGAAGGCCTTCCGGCAATGTTCCCTCGCGACCTCGAGCCGGCCGAGGACGACGTTGTTCAGAACGGCCATGCTGACGTGTCCGGCCGCGAGTCTCGCCGCATAGTAGGCCGACGCGCTTTTCGGGTCGGCGTAGAGATCCGGCGACTGCCGCACGTCGCGAAGCCTCGCCTCGAAGAAGGCGAGATACTTCTTCAGGAGGGCCTCGGCCGTCCCCGCGTCCCGCCGGTCCATCGCGAGGGAAGCCCGCTCGAAGAGGAAGCCCGCCCAGGCCTGCTGATTCTCCTGGACCCCGCTCGATTCGAGGGCGGCGATCAGCCGGTCCATCAAGGCGAGGGCCTTGTCCTCCTCCCCGATCCGCGACCAGAACCGGAGGAGGGCCGCCGTCAGGTCCGCGTAGACCCGCTCCCTCTCCTTCGCCGCGGGGATCGGTCCCGTCGCCGGGAGCACCCGTTCGGGGAGGGCGGCCGCCAGGCCGTCGACGAGCCAGAGGAAGCCGGCCTCGGCCTCGGCCAGCCTGCGCCCGCGGACAGCCGCCGGGAGCCTCTCCTGCGTCCCCAGATTCCCCTCGAGCGCCCGGGTCAGGAGGTCCCGGGCTCCTCCCGGCATCATCAGCGCGAAATCCAGTTCGCGGTTCGGCCCTGCGAGATCCTCGTCCCACAGGGACTCGAGGTCGTGGAAGGCGACCAGGGCCCGGCGCATCCAGAGCCTCGCGGCTTCCTCCTTCCGGTCCAGGTGCGCGAGGGTCCCCCCGAGCAGGGCGAGGGCCAGGCGCTCCCTCCCCGCCATCCGGCGCAACCTCTCCAGGCTTCCGCCCTGCCGGAGGAACCGCCGGTAGCGGGCCTCGAGATCCCGCTCCGCGATCTCCGGGGGAACCCGCCGCCTCCAGGCCGCGAACCAGCCGAAGGCGGGGATTCCCGACAGGGTCTCCGGGTATCCGTTCGCGGGCTGCACGTGGAACCAGGCCCTCCGGGCCTCCTTCCAGCCGGCCTCCAGGATCGGTCCCTCGTCCTCCCCCGAGAGATGCTCGAGGATGGCCCGGAGCCTCCATCCGACGCCCGCTTCGGCCCCCTGCAGCTCCGCTATCAGGACCTCGCCCTCCACCCGGCGACCTTCCTCCGGGGAGCCCAGGTCGCAGACCGCGATCTCGAACTCCTTCAGGAGGGCGTCCCGCCTGGTCGGGTCGGCGAGGTGGACCCGATGCCAGAGGCGGACCCGTTCGCCGTGGCTCTGGATCTCGAGGAGTCTCCGGTCGGCCTCCTGTAGGGCGAGATCCACGGCCTCCCGGATCGAGGCCTCCTTCGATCCCACCCAAGGATCGAGGGCGCCCTCCAGGCAGAGCTCCGGCCGCTTCCCGCAGAGCGGGAGCAATCCGGCGGCGAAGGCCCGTCCCCCGGGTTCCCGGAGCCAGGAGAGGACTTCCGGAACGAGCGGGGCGGCCTCCGACAGGGCGGCGATCGTCCGGGCCATCGCTCGGTCTCCGGCCCGGGGGAAGTCCCGGTCCGGCCGTTTCCGGAGGATCCGGAACAGGGTTCTCGCGACCCCGATCCGGTTCCAGGACTTCAACCCCTCGAGGGCGGCTCGGGCCGCCTCCCCGCCACCCTCGACGAGATCGAGTAGGGCTCCGACCCGCTCCCCCTCCTCGTCGAGGAAGCCGGGGAGGTCTCTCCGGGCGAACCACCGCGCGGCCCGAAGCCGGGCCGCGGGCCCGAGATCCGGGAGCAGGCCCCGAAGGGAGCCGCTCGCCGAAGCCGGCAGGAGTTCGAGGCAGAGGTCGACGACCCGAGGGGCGAGTTCCGCCGGCCGGGGCTCGCGTTTCCAGGCCTCGAGCAGGGCGAGCCCGGCCCGCGCCCCCCCCTTCCTCAGCCTCGGGGCGAGACGGTCCCCGGTCCTCGGATCGGCATGGAGGAAGGCCCGGGCAATTCGCGCAAGATCACGGAGTCCTTCCTGGGGCGACCCCGGCTTCCGGATCGAGAGGGCCGGCCCTGGGGAAGGCGGAACTCCGCGCCCCTCCCCCCGAAGGATCGGAAGCGGAGCGAAGAGGAGGAGGAGAGCGAATTCCCGTCCCGCGCCCCTTCCCCGGGTCGCCTCACCGCGACGCTCAATCATCCCCGGTCTTCCCGGTGCTCCGGGTCCAGGAGAAACGCCGGAATCCACGGGCCGCGGCCCCCTCTTCCCGAAACCCCTCCTTCCGGAAGAAGGCGCGCGCAATCCCGTTGCCGTCCTGGACGACGGCCGTCAACCCGGCCCAGCCCCTTTGCGCGGCGATGAGCTTCACCTCCTCGAGAAGCAGGCCTCCGAGCCCCCTTCCCCGGGCCCCGGGAACGACCGCGATCGAAAGTTCGATCGGCTCGCCCCTGAGGAGCAGGGGCGGCGCCGCATCGAGGAGGGCGAGCCCCAGGATCTCCCCCGTTGGCCCGCACTCCAGCACCAGGACCTCCCGCCCCTCCGGTGCCTGCTCCGGGATCCGGCTCGGGTCGAAGAAGGGATCTCCGGCCAGGGCCTTCCTCAGGGAGAGGGGCACCCGCCGTTCCTTCCGGATCCGGTAGGAGGAGGGTTCGTTCATCGGGGAGAGGGGACCGTGAAACCGCGGGGGGACAAGAACATACCGACCTTGACTGCCCGGAGCGAAGGTCTAGACTCCTTCCCCCTGTTTCCGGGCGAGTTCCGGGAACGGGTTCTTCCCTGGCCGGCCCGGGGGGTCTCTTCGACCGATCTCTTCGACCGAGAAGACGCCGCCCGGCCGAATGGAGCAAGGACAGCGCCCTTCGCCGCGTCTCCGAGGGCGGCGGATCCCGGACGATCGAAGCGGAACGGATCCGTCGGGGCTCGGGGAGTGCCGGGGGTCTGTCCTGATTCTGCAATTGGGGCGAACGCCGACAAGAATGGGCTCTGTGAGCCCTGGACTGGATCTCCAATGAACGCCGACCTCGTACGCTATATCGACAGCATCCACCGGGACCGGGGGATCGACAAGGAAGTGCTCTTCGTCGCCCTCGAAGACGCGTTGATCACTGCGATCAAGAAGCGCTACGAACTCGACGACGACTTCGAACTCCACTTCGACCGCCAGACCGGGCGGATGGAATCCAACTACGAGATCCAGTTCGAGGAACTCGGCCGCATCTTCGCCCAGACCGTCAAGCAGACCTGGTTCACGAAGATCCGGGAAGCCGAACGCGACGTCATCTTCCAGGAGTTCGAGGGGAAGAACCGCGACATCGTGACCGGGATGATCCAGCGCTTCGAGGGGGACACGGTCATCGTCTCCCTCGGAAAGGTCGAAGGAGTCCTCCCGCGCTCCGAAAAAGTCCGGGGAGAGAGCTACCACATCGGGGAACGGATCCGCGCCTTCGTCCTCGACGTCAAGAAGGTCGGCCTCAAGGTCAAGATCACCCTTTCGAGGACCTCGACCGGTCTCGTCCGGCGGCTCTTCGAACTCGAGGTGCCCGAGATCCTCGAGGGCATCATCGAGATCCGGAAGCTCGAGCGCGAACCCGGATACCGCACGAAGTTGGCCGTCAGCTCCTCCGATCCGCGTGTCGATTGCGTCGGCGCCTGCGTCGGCGTGCGGGGGACGAGGATCAAGTCGATCATCGACGAACTGGGCGGGGAACGGATCGACATCATCCGCTGGACCGACGACCCCGAACAGATGCTCCGCAACTCGCTCCAGCCCGCCGAGGTCAACCACATCCAGCTCGACTACGCGAACCGGAAGGCCCTCGTCCTCGTCGAGGAGGACCAGCTCTCGCTCGCGATCGGCCGGAGAGGGCAGAACGTCCGCCTGGCCTCGCTGCTGACCGGATGGCAGATCGACATCATGACCCGGGCGGAACTCGAACGCACCCTCGCCCAGGAGGAGGAGGATGCGGCAAACGCCCCCACCGGGGAGGCCGGCGCGACGGACGATTCGACCGCGGAGACCGCCGAGGCGGGAATGAACGGAGACTCGGCGGCGGAGGCCGCCGAGACCGGAGTGGAAGGCGATTCGACAGAGGAAACCGCCGAGGCGGGGACGGAAGGAAACCCGGCGGCGGAGGCCGAGTCCACCGAGGACGGGCCCGCCGAGGCGCCGGAGACGCCCCCGGACTCCACGGAGGCGGATCCGAAGGAACATTCCTCCATGACCGACGGCGTTCCGGCGGGCACGGAGACCACGGACGAGGGTTCGGCTTCGAAGGAAGCCGGCGGCGGTGAAACCCGGGCGGAGGAGAGGGCCACCTAGGCCCCGGCCGCCTCGGGGCCATCCGAGCGTTCCAACCATTCGAGGTGCATTCTTGGCCAAGCGTAGGGTATACGAGCTTGCGAAGGACTTCGGGATGAAGGGTCCGGAGTTGGTCCGGATCCTCCAAGACCTGGGCTTCGACAAGATCAAGACCCATATGGCGGTCTTGGACGATGCGGACCAGATGTTGATCGAGGTCCGCCTCGGCGCCTTCGGGTACAGCAAGACGGCGACTCCGGAAACCCCGAAGAAGAAGGGACCGGTCAAGAAGAAGACCGGACCGATCAAGAAGAAGGCTCCGGTCCGCAAGAAGGAGCCCGCGGAGGCGGAGGCCGCGGCGGAGGCATCCCCGATCCGCAAGAAGCTTCCGATCCGGAAGAAGGCCGTCGCCGCGGAGGAGACCGTCGCGACCGAGACCGCGGCGGAGAACCGCGCGGCGGTGATCGAGGCTCCGACCGTCGAGACCGAAACCCGGATCGAAACGCCCGAGGCTCCCCCCGAGCCCCTTCCCGAGACCCAGGACCGGGAAGCCCCGGTCGAGACCGCGCCCCCTCCCTCCCCGCCGGAGGAGGAGGCCGGAGCCGAAGCCGCGGAGGTCCCGCCCCCACCGCCTCCCGCAGCGGAGCGGATGGAAGAGGAGAGGGCAAGCCCGGTCCTCGAACCACCGACCCGCCGGGCGGAACCCGCGCCGACCGCCGAGGGCTCCGAAGAGGAAGGAGCGGAACCCCCTTCCGAGGAGAAGAGGGAAGAGGACGGATCCTCCGCGCCGGTCGCGGACGAGCCTCAGATCCGCCGGCTCCCCCAACCCGAACGGCGGGCCAAGATCCTGGGCCGGATCGAACTTCCGAAGGAGACGATCGCCGACGCGACCCGACGCTCGGCCCCCGGAGGGCCGCGGAATCCGGCCAACGTCGACCGGAACCTGCGCAAGGCCGCGATGGAGCAGTTCCGCAGCCGCGGCGCCAAACGCGGTCCGGCCACGACGCGCCGTCAGGGTCCGGGCTTCGGTATGGGACGCGGTCCGGGCGGAGGGCGCGGCCGGAGCGGGGCCTCGGTCCAAAAGAAGAGGAAGGATCCGCTCGCCCCGCCCCCTGGCATCGATCCGACGAAACTCGTGCAGGTCGAGGCTCCGGTCTCGGTCAAGAAGCTCTCCGAGGCTCTCGGACATCGGGTCAACGAACTCCTCGTCGTCCTCTTCCGCCTCGGAGTCCGCGCGAACATCAACTCCTACCTCGACAAGGACCAGGTCGAACTCGTCGCTCTCGAACTGAACCGGAACGTCGAAGTCGTCGAGGAACGCGCAGCCGAGGACGAACTGCTCGCCTCCCTGACCGAGGATGCGGAGAAGATCACCGACAAGGAGAAGGAGACCCGGCCGCCGATCGTCACCTTCATGGGCCATGTCGATCACGGCAAGACCTCGCTCCTCGACAAGCTCCGAGCCTCCAAGATCGCCGCTGACGAAGCCGGGGGCATCACCCAGCACATCGGCGCCTACAAGGTCGAACGGGGAGACCACACGATCGTCGTCCTCGACACCCCGGGGCATGAGGCCTTCACGTCGATGCGGGCCCGCGGAGCCAAACTCACGGACATCGTCGTCCTCGTCGTCGCCGCCGACGACGGGGTCATGCCGCAGACCGAGGAGGCTCTGAACCACGCGAAAGCCGCGGGGACGCCGGTCATCGTCGCGGTCAACAAGTGCGACAGGCCCGAGGCGAACCCGATGCGCGTACGCCAGCAGCTCGCGACCCTGGGCCTCCAGCCCGAGGAATGGGGCGGCCAGACCCAGTTCGTCGACACTTCGGCCCTTACGGGCGAGGGGCTCGACGAACTCGTCGAGAAGATCGCCCTCGAGGCCATGGTCCTCGAGCTGAAAGCCCACCCGGAGAGCCCCGCCTCGGGAACCGTGATCGAGGCCAAGCAGACCCCGGCTCAGGGCAACGTCATCTCCCTCATGGTCATGGACGGCACCCTGAGGAAGGGGGACCACGTCCTCTGCGGCCACGGCACCGGCAGGATCCGGATCATCCTCGACGATCACGGCCGGCAGATCGACACCGCCCCACCGGGGACCCCGGTCGAGGTCCTCGGTCTTCCCGAACTCCCGGTGCCCGGCGACCCGTTCTACGTCGTCAAGGACAGCAAGATGGCGAAGGAGGTCGCCCAGCAACGCGCCGCCAAGCTGCGCGCCCGCGAGATCGCGGAGAAGAGCCGCGCGCGTCTCGCCGACCTCAAGGAGCAGCTCCAGGCCCAGAAGGTCGAGGAAATCCGGCTCATCCTCAAGGCCGACGTCATGGGGTCCCTCGAACCGATCCGCCAGGCCCTCGAGAAGCTCTCGAACGAGGAGGTCGGCGTTCGGATCCTCCACTCGGCGCTTGGAGGCATCTCCGAGACCGACGTGGCTCTCGCGGACGCCTCGGATGCGATCATCATCGGATTCAATTCCGTGGCCGACGAGAAGGCGCGGGCCCGGGCCGAGACGACCGGCATCAAGATCCGTTTCTACAACGTCATCTACGAGCTCCTGGATGACGTGCGCAAGGCGATGGAGGGCATGCTCTCTCCCGAGCAGCGGGAGGAGGTCCGAGGTCACGCGGAAATCCGGAAGATCTTCCGTTCCTCCAAGTTCGGCAACATCGCCGGCTGCTACGTGCAGGACGGCAAGATCGGCCGCAACAATCAGGTCCGCGTGGTCCGGGACGGTGTCGTCGTCTACACAGGGAAGATCGCGGGGCTTCGGAGGGAGAAGGACGACGTCCGCGAGGTCCGCGAGAACTTCGAATGCGGGATCAAGGTCGAGGGCTACGACGACATCAAGGAAGGCGACATCCTGGAGGCCTTCGAGGTCGTCGAGATCAAGCGGACCCTGGCCGACATCGAATAACCGGTTCTTGTCGCCGAGGAAGCGAGGATAAGGGATCATGCTGCACATCGGGGTCCTCCAGTTCTCGATGGAGATCCCCTGGGCCCGGAGCCTCAAGGACAAGCGAGGAGTCGTCCGCAGCCTGAAGGACAGGAGCCGCCGCAAGTTCAACATCTCGATCGCGGAGATCGAGGATCTCGAGGAGATCACGACCGCGACCCTGGCGGCCGTCATCGCCGGGAACGACGTCGCCTACCTCAACGGTGCTCTCGACAAGCTCCAGGAGACGCTGCGCTCTTGGCCGGACGCCGAGCTCACCGATTACAGCCTCGAAATCCTCTGAAGTTCCACGATGACCTATTCTCCGCGCCGCATCGCCCGGATCCGCTCCCTCATCAAGGCGAGGATCGCCGAGGTCCTCCTCCGCGACATGCACGATCCAAGGCTCGGCTTCGTGACGATCACGAGGATCGAACTCGACCGCGAGTTGGAGCGCTGCAAGGTCTACTGGTCCTCCCTCGGATCCGAGAAGGAACGAAAGCTCAATGCGCACGCCCTCGCCCACGCCGCGAAGTACCTCCAGCACGAGGTCGCCGCCGTCCTCCCGACGAAGACGGTCCCCCGGCTCGAGTTCCACTTCGACCCCTCGATCGAGGGGGCGATCCGGATCACGAAGATCCTCCAGGAACTCGAGGAGGAGCGGAACTCCAAGGACTCCGACTCCCCGTCCCCCGGGGGGACGGAGAAGGAAACCCGTCCGGCAACGGGAAGGATTCCTCCCTTTCCTCCCGGGGAGGACATCCCCTCTCGAGAGGAATAGAATCCGGGCGGGATTCGGGAAGCTCGATGTGCGTCCCGAATCCTTCCGATCCCGACCGGAGGTCCCGATGTCGCGTTCGCTTCCCCTCCTCCCCCTCCTCGCTTTTTGCACCGTCTCCCCGCTTTCCTCGCAATCGGGGAAGGACCCGGGAGTCCCGGTCCCCAAACCCCGGGTCCTGCAGACCGGCGGACCCGACGAATCGCAGACCCGCCCGAAGCCCGTCACCTCCCCGAAGGAGCGCATCGCCCGGCTCCTGAAGAACCTCGCCGCGACCGAACGGATCTCGGGAAAGCTGGAACGGCACGCGAAGTTCCCCTTTCAGGTCGCCGTCGGGGGAAAGGCCCCCAAGATCCCCCCCGATGTCACGACCTTCCTGCAGGAGGGACCCCTCTGCGTCTGGAGCCGTCACGAAGGCGAGGGCGTCCTAGCCCGCCTAGGGGGACGCTGGGTCCGAAAGGACCGGGACGGCGCCTGGATCCCTTCCCTCGGCCCGACCGGACCCCGTTTCGAACGGGCCTTCCTCCCCGACCTCCGCTTCCTGGCCCGCCGCCTGCTCGAGAACCTGGACGCAGGGCGATGGACCTTCGAAGGAGGCGACACGATCGAGGATCGGCCCGTCCGGGTCTACCATGGACGCTTCCCGGGCAAGGCCTCCCGGCCCTTCCTCAGGACCGGCGCCCTTCCGCCCCCCTCCCTCACCCCGGGTCTCAACATCGTTTTCATGGGCATCGGAGGGATGAAGAATGCCCTTCCTCCGGAACCCCGGACCGACCTCGATTTCGTGCTGTTCGAGGACCCAGCCCGCAAGCTCCCGCTCCGGATCCGCGTCGAGTACCGGACCAAGGGAAACGCGAACCCCTTCGGAGCCATGGTCCGCGTCGTGCGCGCGGGCGGCGGAAAGGACAAGAAGGAAGAGGAAGAGAAGGAAGAGGAGAACGAAGAGGAAGAAGAGGATCGCCCGAAACCCTCGATGACCCTCGACTTCCACCTCGACTTCGGAAAGGAAGCCCCCGGGGTCCAACTCCCGGAGGAGGCCCGCAAGTTCCTTCGCTGACTCCTCTCGCTCGAAGATGCCCGAACCCCCTTCCCGGAGGCCGTGATGCGCGGATGGATCCTGATGCTCGTCATTCTCCTCGGGATCCCTCGGCTCGGGCCCGCCAGGACCGCGGCAGGGGGGCCCCGAAAGTCGGAACCGTCGCCCCCGACTTCGAACTCCCCTCGGTCCATGACGGAAAACGGTTCGTACGCCCGCGTCCTCCTTCGCCGGAAAGAAACCCGTCGCCCTGGTCTTCGACAGCTACACCTGACCCCGTTCCGTTCTTCGGTCGGTCGACTGAAGGCCCTCTACGAGAAATGGAACGGGCGGGTCGCGAGGACCTGCATGAACAAGCTGTCCCTGGAACCCATCCCCGCCGTCGGGGACCGCGTCGACGACGAGGTCAACCAGGCCTACGCAGCCTGGCCGGACCGCCTCTACCTGGTCGGCAAGGACGGGAGGATCGTCTACGCCGGGGGACAGGGACCCTTCGGGTTCAGCCCCGAAGAACTCGAGAGGGCGATCGCCCGGGAGGTGGCCCGGATCGAGGCGGGGAAGGCCAAGAAAGGCTGAGAGCGCGGCCTTCGGCCCTCAATCCCCTGCATCCTCCCGGTAGCGGGCCTCGCGTTCCCGGTCGAGCCGAGGGCGGTTCTGCAGATAGTCCTCGAGGTGGAGGATGTAGTCCTCCATCCAGGACGCGATCCGGCCCCCGAGGTCCGCGGCGTGTGCCCGCAGGACTTCCCGCCAGCCTCGGTCCCAGATCGTCCAGCTATGGGGATGGATCAAGGTATGGAGCCGTTCGTGCAGGCCGAGCTTCGTGCAGACGCAGCCCTCCCTCCAGTGGAAGCCGCTGTCCCCGAAGTAGGGGATGTCGCGGACGAGCCTCGCGTCGTAGGCGTCCGCGTGGTCCTCGGAGATCTCCGCGAGCACGGGACCGGTCGCGGGCTGGTGCTGGGCGATCGTCTCCGTCCTCCTCCCCAGGAGTTCCTCGAAGCGGGCGAGGTCCCGCCTCACCCCTTCGAGCGGGTCCCGGCCCAGGTCCATGTGGAAGCCCGGTTCGTAGTGCAGGCCGATCTCGTGCCCCAGATCCGCGATCTTCAGCATCGCCCGATAGGCGCCGGGTTCGGCCAGGTTGTAGGTCTCGGCGTGGAGCCGGAAGTAATATGTCGTCCGGACCCCTTCCTCGGCTTCCAGCTCGGCCATCTCTAGGGCCGCCCAAGGCGTGAGATCGACGTCGTGCCGGATCAGGAACCATCTTCCCCCCGGCGGATCGAAGGCGACGTCGCGGACCTTCGGGAGTTCATAGCCGAGCTCCCTCGCCTTCCGCAGGAGATAGCGGTAGTGCGGGAGGCTGTAGGCGTGCTCGCTCGAGACCTCTCGGTCCGTCACAACCATCCCCCCCGGTAGCTCCAGGTCCGAGGATGCAGCCGGACCCCCCGCTTGCGCAGGAACTCTCGGAAGGCGTCCCGGAGCGGCCCGCGCGCGCCGCGGATCTCCGGCGGTTCGAGCAGGATGGCGCAGACCTCCGGGGGCAGGTCCTCGGGATCCTTTCCCTCCCCCGCCTCGAGGGAGACCCTTACTTCCTCCGCGGGCATCGGCTCCGTCTCCTCGAAGCCCGCGGTCTCACGGAACCTGAGAAGGTGGATCCGCCCCTCCTGCTGCACGACGAGCCGGAACTCGCCCGCGGTTTCCTCCTCCGCACAGTCGAAGCCCCTGAGCCGGAGCCCCTCCCCGAAGGCCCGGATCCAGGCCCGGAGGATCTCGATCTTCCCGTTCCGATCCGGGGGATGGGCCGCGGCCTTCAGATCGACGGCGGGGACGCCGCCGAAGAGACGCCCCGGCGGAAGATCGGTCACGAGCGAGGAGTTGGAGAGAAGGACGGCCCCCTCGCCGACCTTCACCCCGGGGAAAAGGACGCAGCCGATGCCGATCTGACTCCTCGCGGCGATCTCGAGGCCCGCGAAGCGCTGGGGATACCCGGCAAGCGCGCTCTGCCCGAAGGAATGCGTCATCAGGACCGCCTCGCGGGAGATCACGACCTCGTCCCCGACGAGCAGGGGCCGGCAGGGGTTCAGGTGGGTCCGTTCCCCGACGAATCCGTGGGAACCGATCCGGCAGAGAGCCTCAGGGTCCATCGCCCCTCCTCCCCCGATCTCCGCCTCGGGGGCGAAGAAGGCGTTCTCCCCGAGTTCGATCCTCCGGCAACGGAAACGGCAGCCCCTCCCGATCCAGGTCCCGGCCCCGGCCAGGAAGGACTCGGCCTCGATGCGGACCCCCTCCTCGATCCGCACCCCGTCCCCGAGCACGAGTCTCGAGACGAGGAGTTCGGCGCCGGGCGCGAGATGGCAGTCCGTCCCGATCTCCGCGCCGAGTCGACGGAGAAGGTCGATCCGCAGCTTGGAGGAGAGCCGTCCGAAGGCCTCCGCTTCGTTCTTCAAGGTCTCCACGAAGAGGGGATCGAGACGGCCCCCCTCCTCCCCCTCGGGGGGAGAGGAACTCGGGGCGCCCTTTGCGATCCAGGCCCGGACATCCTCGACCCGCACGAGGCCTCCCGGCCCCCCCCCGGGCACGACCGCCAGATCGACCCCGTGTTCCCGGGCCAGGCGGCGCGCCGCCGGCGAGGCCGCGGCCCCCAAGGCGGGGGACCGGGGTCCGGGGGCTCCGGACGCGGGCCCGGCCGCTTTCCCGCTCCCCGACCTCCCGGTTTCGTCCTCCTCCCGGGCGGCCCGCCGCCCGCGGAGTTCGGCGCACAAGGCCTCGACCTCCGCCGCCGGGGGGGCCTCCAGACCGGAGGACCAGATCGCAAGGGCGGCGCCGACGGGGACCCTTGCCCCCTCGTCCTCGAGGATCCGGCAGAGGACGCCCTCCTCCTCGGCCTCGAGATCGAAGCTGGCCTTCAGGGTCTCGATCCGGCACAGGACCCTCCCCTTCGGAACGCGTTCCCCCTCCGCGCATTCCCAGGACAGGACGCGGACCTCCTTCTCGGCGGTACCGAGATACGGAGTCTTGAGCGGTCGAAGCATGAACCTCCGGAAGGCTTCGGACGGAACGGACGGTCCGCCCAAGCTAAGCCCTCGCCCCCTCCGTTCGAAGGGACAAGTTCTCCCCATCTTCGGTCCGCCGAGGCCCCGCCCTTAGCCCCCACTCGTCCCACCTCCCGAACCTGCAAGCCTCCGGCGGAACGGGCGCATCCCCCCTCTCCTTCCGGCAGCTCCGGTCAAGGCCCTGCTCCCTGGGGTCGATACCGTGTCGGGAGGAGGCCGGACGGACTCGAGGCCCGGGATCCGGAAATCGCAGGACCTCCGGAGGAAAGGAGGGGAGCATATGAGGAAGACCGGAGGAAGCGCCGGGGGCGCGGGGCGAGGAGACGGCACTCCCGACCCGACCTCCAGGTTCGAGCACGAGGAGAAGAGCCAGCGCTTCCTCGGGATCCTCCTCTTCCTCTGGCTGGTCCTTCCGGTCCTCTTCGCGACGATGTTCGGACTTCCGGTACGGCCCGAGTTCCCGTCCCCGGACGAGGTCGAGTCCCGGTTGGCCCTTGAAAGCCGGGCCCAGTGTCGCCGGATCCGGGACCGGATCCTGACACGGAAGGGCTTCCTCGTCCGAGGCCTCTCGAGGATCCCGGGCTCCTTCGATTGCACCGAACGGCCCGAGACCTCGGGTCTCCCCCTCGTCCCGGGGAGGACCTACGCCGGACTGGCCTTCCTTCCCCCTCCCGAGGCGGGGTCCTTCCACCGGCTGCTTCCCCCCTCCTTCCTCCTCCTCTACTTCCATCCCGAGGCGATGGAACTCCGCAACGGCGTGGACGACGACGGAGACGGAATGATCGACGAGGGCCATGTCGAGGGCTGGACCGGGGAACGACACCTCGGATTCGGGGATCCGGTCGAGATCTGCGAGTTCCGGATCCATGGCTTCGGGATCGAGATCAAGCTCCGGATGGCGGCGAAGGACTGGCTCGGCAAGGTCCATCGGGCCGAAGCCCGGCTCCCGGTCCTCTGGCGGGATCTCGACGCTTCCCCCTCCTCGGAATCCGGGTGGCCCCGATCCGAACCCGAGGCATGTCCAGCCCCGGGGGGAGGGTCCCGCTGAAGTCTCGTTTCAAGAGTATTCGATTCTCGTATCAGGCTTGAGAACCCGGGCCATTCCGGGTATAAAGGCCTTTTCAGGTTCTCGAAATTCCATACCAAGTCCTCCCGCGAGACCGAAGGAGATCCATGTTCCGGCGCGGCACCATGCGTACGGGAGCAGGATTGACGTCGAAGCGTTCCGATTCAGGCCGGAACCCTCCCGGAGGCGGCACACCCAGGGTCGAATGGAACCCTTGGAGAAACCTTCATGTTGACACGATATCCGAGGCCGGGTCGGCCCCTCGTTCCTGCGAGCCTTCGTGAACTCTTTCTCCGTTCCAAGGTCCCGTTCCTGAACAAGGAAGGGAAGCAGGAACTCTTCGCGCACCTGGACAGGGGCTGTTGGGACCGTTTCACGAACGCCCAGTGCGAGGACCTCGGTAAGATGGTCGTCCAGCGCCTGCAGGGCCGCCTGTCGACCTTCCCCGAGGAACTGAAATCCCGCCGCCTTCCCCCGTCTCCGGCGGGTCTGATCCTGGACGACCTCGCGCTCGAGCCGAGAACGATGAACGCCCTGACGAAATGCGGATACCGGGAGCGCATGGAGGATCTCGAGCAGCTGACCCTGGGGGACCTCCTCGAGCTACCTTCCTTCGGGGCGCGCTGCATGATCGACCTCCTGACGATCCTCGAGAGTCTCGCGATCCTCGGCTGGGAGCCGGAAGGCGTCGCCCCTCTCCCCGAACCCGTCGTTCCGAAGGAGCCGGCCGCCGCCTCTCCGCGGCGGAAGATCGCCGCCCCGGCCGGGCTGCCCGCTCCCTCCCCCGAGGGGGACCCGAGCCCCGGCCTGCCGGAGGTCCCGGTCCGCGACCCCTTCGAGCGGCTGGCGCTCGCGATGAGCGCCCACGGAGGCGCCGTCCATATCGAGGATTTCGTCACGAAGCTCGCCGGCCGGATCGGAGTCGGGGTCACCCTCGAACGGACCCGCAAGAACCTCGAGGATCTCGACGGCCTGGAATGGCTCGACGAGGAGAAGGCCTGGTTCTGGATCCCCCGGGCGGTTCTCGGCAACGCCGGCCTGATCCACTATCTCGTGAAGCTCCTTCCCGAGGCGGGGGAACGGAACCTCGACAGCCTCTACGTCATGCTGAAGGAGGTCCCGGAACTCCGCGGCGCGATGCCGCCCGAGGGGGTGTTTCGCAAGCTCTGCGCCCGTCTGCCCGCCGTTCCGCTGAAGCGCCCCCGAAAAGCGAAGACCGCCAAACGGAGCGGGGGAACCGGGACGAAGCGAGGACCGCGGCGCAAGGTCTTGCTCGCCGCCGGGGAACTCGAGGATGGTCGCTTCCACATGAAGATGTGCATCTCCCCTTCGATGCTGAAGAACGGGATCTTCTCGATGCCGACCGCCTTCGTCGGAAAGGTCGAGGGGCGCTTCCCGATCTTCGGGGAGAACGGCCGGCAGGCCGGAACCCTGGCCCTGCAACGCCCGACCTCCTGGGGTCTCAGGACCTTCCTCCGCTCCCTGGAAGCCGGCGAAGGGGACGTCCTCGACCTCCGGATCGACCCGAAGCTCGGGAGGGTCGAGGCCCGTCTCGAGCGCGCAGCGACGGGCGAAGACTCGGGGGTCGCCCTGGCCGCCCCGACCGGCGAGACCGGCTGAAACTTCCCGGGGGACGGGGATCCTCCCCCCTCAGGAACCGGACGGGGGATCCGTGGGGCGCCGGGCGGGGTCGCCGCCGTCCATCGGACCCTTCGGACCCATGCCGGTCCGCCGGAGCCAGTCCCTGAGGATGTATTCGATCTGACCGTTCAGGCTGCGCATCTCCTGTGCGGCGAGGCGCCGCAGGCTCTCGAGGAGCGCGGGGTCGAGGCGGAGGAGAAAGGGTTTCCGTGCGGCCATCGGGGAAAGGGGGGCACCTGAAGGGCGCCCGGTCCAAGTCGCGACGAAGAGATCAGGAATACAGGGTCCCGGTGTTCACGACCGGGGTCGTCCCCCGTTCGGAGCAGAGGACGACGAGGAGGTTGCTGACCATCGCGGCCTTGCGCTCCTCGTCCAGCTCGAGAATGCCCTGGTCGCGCAGGTTCTCGAGAGCCATGCGGACCATGCCCACCGCGCCGTCGACGATGCGCGTCCGGGCCGCGATGATCGCGTCCGCCTGTTGGCGCTGGAGCATCGCCCCGGCGATCTCCGGCGAGTAGGCGAGGTGGCTCAAGCGCGCCTCGAGGACCTCGATACCCGAGAGCGCGAGGCGCTCGGTCAGTTCTTCCTTGAGTTCGGCGTTGACGACCTCGGCGTTCCCCCGCAGGGAGATCTCACCCTCGGCGACCTGGTCGTAGGGGTGGCTGGCCGCGAGATGCCGCACCGCGGCCTCGCTCTGGACCTGCACGTAGTCGTTATGGTCCTCGACGTCGAAGAGGGCCTGCGCCGTGTCCCGAACCTTCCAGACGACGATGGCTGCGATCTCGATCGGGTTGCCCCGCTTGTCGTTGACCTTGATCTTCTCGCTACTGAAGTTGTGCACGCGGAGCGAGACGTGGCGGCGGTAGGTCAAGGGATTGACCCAGTAGAACCCCGACTCCCGGAGCGTTCCCCGGTACTTACCGAAGAACAGGACGACCTTGGCCTGATTCGGATTCACGAGGGTGAAACCGATCAGGTGGAAGATGAACGCCATCAGGAATCCGAAGGCCCAGATCAGGTGGATCGGCTCCTCCAGGACTCCGGCCAGCACGAAGGATGCGATCGAGGCCAGGAGCAGCAGGATGCTGACCCCCAGCATCATCAGGCCGGAAGAGGGATGCGGATACGGAACCTCGCGGGACGTGCTCACCGGAACCTCCTTTTCCCCCGGATACGAACGACCGGAATAGGATTTCAGAATGATATCAAATTGATTCCTGTGATGGAAGCCCGGGGAGGGGCTAGGATTCCGGCGTGAGATTCGGGGATGCAGCGGAACCCGGGGCCGGGAAGCGGGAGGATGGGCCACGGGACCGCCTGGATCGGCCCCATGGCTCGGGGAGCGGGGCAAGGGAGCCCGAGGGATCGGACGCGCAGCGGAGGCGCCCGGACCCGGCTGCGGAACTCGAGGCCCTGGCCCTTGTCGGCCGGGCCGCCCGGGCCTTCGCCCACGACGGGGGCAACCTCCTGGCGACGATCCTCGGCCGCGCCCGGCTGGCCCTGAACCTGGCGGAAGGAGCCTCCCTGCCACCGGAATTCGAGGAATCCCTGGAGGAGATCCTCCGGAGCGGGGAAGCCGCGGCCGAACTCCTGCACCGGGTCCTGGACCTCGCCCAAGGAAGGGAGAGCCCTCCCCTGGACCTCCATCTCCCCGCCTTCCTCGCCGAGCGTCTCGCCTTCCTCGATCGCTGCTCGGGATCCCTCGTCGCCTGCCGATTGGCCTGCGCCCCGGACACGCCGAGGATCCGCGTCTCCCCGAGGCGCCTCTTCCAGAGCCTCCTGAACCTTGTCCTGAACGCCCGGGACGCGATGCCCCGGGGAGGGGAATGCCGGATCCGCACCGCCCGGCGCCTCGAGGGGCGGACCCTCTACGCCGCCCTGGTCGTCGAGGACGACGGAGAGGGCATCCCCCCGAAACTTCGGGAACGGGTCTGCGAACCCTTCTTCACGACGAAGGGGGAGGGGCGCGGCACGGGGCTCGGACTCGCGACGGTCCGGGAGTTCGTCGAGGAGGCCGAGGGCCGGCTCGTCATCGGCGAGACCCCGGCGGGAGGGGCTCGTTTCACGCTCCTCTTTCCGGCCCTCCCCCCCGCGAAGGGCTCTCCCTGAGAACCCGGCCGCCGCGCGGGGTTCCGCTTCGCGGTCTCGCCCGGTCCCAGGGACGCCCCGCCCCTCGGTCCTCAGTACTCCTCGAGGAGGGGCAGGCAGGCGGCGACGATCTTGCGGGCGGAGGGGAGGACGAGATCCTCGAGTTCGGGGCTCGAGGGGATCGGGCAGGCCTCGCCCGCGACCTTGACGGGCGGGGCGTGCAGCCAGGGGAAAATCCGCTCCGCGAGCCCTCCGAGGACGCGGTCCCCGATCCCGAGGACCCCGCTGGCCTCGTGGACGACGACGAGCCGGCCGGTCTTCTCGACGGAAGCCGCGACCGCTTCCTCGTCGAGGGGGGCGAGGCTGCGGAGGTCGAGGATCTCGATCGAGTATCCGCGGGCGGCCAGGGCCTCCGCCGCCTCCCGGGCGAGCATCAGGCCGTGTCCGTAGGTCACGAGACTCAGGTCCCCGCCCTCGCGGTCGAGACGGGCCGACCCCAGCGGCACGCAATGGCCGGCCGGGGGCATGCGGCCCTCCTCGGGGTAGAGGAGCTTGGGCTCGAGGAAGAGCACCGGCTCCTCGCTCCGGATCGAGGTGCGCAGGAGGCCGACCGCGTCCTCGACCGTGGCCGGCATGACGACCCTGAGCCCTGGGACATGGACGAAGAGGGCCTCGAGGCTCTGGGAATGCGTCGCCCCATAGCCCCGCCGCCGGCCGACCGGCATGCGGAGCGTGAAGGGCACCCGCACGGCGCCCCCGTACATGTAGCGCAGCTTCGCCGCGTGGTTCACGAGGGCGTCCATGCAGCAGGTCGCGAAATCCCCGAACATCAGCTCGACGACCGGACGGAGCCCCCCCGCCGCGGCGCCGACCCCGAGCCCGACGAAGGAGTTCTCGCAGATCGGGGTCTCGACGACCCGTTCCGTTCCGAATTCCTCGAGGAGACCGCGGCTCACGCCGAAGGCGCCGCCGTAGACCCCGATGTCCTCGCCGAGGAGGAAGACCCTCTCGTCGCGGCGCATCTCCCCGCGGAGGACGTCGCGGATCGCCTCGGTCAGCGTCGTCCGCTCGCCTTCCGCGAGATCCCCGGGAGCCTCCCCGCCCTCGGCGGGGAGCAGTTCGAGGTCTCCGAGCGCGCAGGCGAGCCCCCCCGCCGGCGAGGCCAGGACCTCGCGCACCGCCTCCTCGAGTTCCTCTTCGATCTCCGCCCGGATCCGGCCCAGTTCGGCCTCCTCCAGTCCCGCGCGCTCCGCCCAGAGACGCAGGGGATCCCTCTCCCGCCAGCGCGCCTCCTCCTCCCGACTCCGGTAGACGCGCGCGTCGCTCTTCGAATGCCCGGACTGGCGGTAGGTCCGGCACTCGAGGAAGGCCGGACCGTCCCCGCGGCGCGCGCGGTCGAACAGAGGGGCGGCGGCTTCCCGCACGGCGGCGAGGTCGTTGCCGTCGCAGGACCTCGCCTCGAGATCCCGGTAGCGCCCGGCCCAGTCGACGAAGTCCCCGGCCGCGAAGCGCGACACCGGGGTCGACATCGCGTAGAGGTTGTTCTCCATCACGAAGACGACCGGCAAGCGGTGGAGGGCGGCGAGGTTCAGGGTCTCGTGGAAGTTCCCGGTGGCCGCGGCCCCGTCCCCGAGATAGGCGACGACGATCCGGCCGGGGCGGAGACGCTTCGCGGCCAGGGCGAGGCCCGCGGCGATCGGCAGGCCCCCGCCCGTGATCCCGTTGCTGCCCATGTGCCCGAGTTCGGGGACGGCGACGTGCTGGCTCCCGCCCTTGCCGCGGCAATACCCGCTCTCCTTCCCCGCGATCTCGGCCAGCAGGCGGCGCGGATCCGCCCCCAGCGCGAGGAGATGGCCGTGCCCCCGGTGCGTGCTCGTCACGCGGTCCCCCTCGACGAGCAGCGAGGAGACTCCGACCGGGACGGCTTCCTGTCCGATGCAAAGATGCGTCGTCCCCCCGATCTTCCCCTCCCCGACGAGTTCGAAGAGCCGTTCCTCGAAGAGCCGGATCCCGAGCATGCGGGCATAGAACCCCCGCGCGGTCTCGGGCTCGATCGGGTCGCTCGGTCTCGGGCTCAATCCACTGCCTTCGTGTTTTCGAGGGGTCCGTCTCGAAGTCTACCCTCCGGCCCCGGGGGCGGACCGCGACGGGTCAGAGCGGCTCGATCCTCGGTCCCCCGGGTCCGTCGACGAGGGCGAAACCGAGTTCCCGGATCTCGTCCCGGAGCCGGTCCGCCTTCGCGAAATCCTTCGCGCGGCGAGCCTCCTCCCGCTCCCTCGCCAGGGCCTCGACACGCTCCCGCGAGGGATCGTCCGGAGGTCCGGCCCAGACGACGCCCGCCGCGGCCTCGACCCTAGGTTCCTCCCCGAGGCAGCCGGTCCAATCCTCGAGGGTCTCGAAGAACTTCAAGGCCGACGAGGCCCCGGCCCGGTCCGGGCGGCAGCGGTTCAGGAAGGTCACGGCCTCGAAGAGCACGGCGAGGGCCTCCGAGACGTTGAGGTCGTCGTCCATCGCCTCCCCGAAGCCCCGCTCGAACTCATCCAGGGCGGAGCGGGGATCCTCGGCCCCGCAGGCCTCGAGCCCGTCACGGATCCGGACCAGCCGGGCCCGGCACTCCCGGATCCTCGAAAGGGCGCGGCGCGCTTCGAGCAATCCCTCGATCGTGAAGTTCAACGGCATCCGGTAGTGGACGCGCAGCAGGGCGTATCGGATCTCGAGGCCCGTGAACCCCTTCTCCCGGAGCGAGGCGATCGTGTGGAAGTTGCCGAGGGACTTCGACATCTTCTGCCCGTCGACGAGGAGATGGCGGCAGTGCATCCAATGGCGGACGAAGGGACGATGCCCGGTGCTCGCCTCGCTCTGCGCGATCTCGCATTCGTGGTGCGGGAAGACGTTGTCCTCCCCCCCCGTGTGGATGTCGATCTCGTCCCCGAGGTAGCGCCGGCTCATCGCCGAGCATTCGATGTGCCATCCAGGGAAGCCCCTTCCCCAGGGGGAGTCCCACTGCATCAGGTGCTTCGGGTCGGTCTTCCAGAGCGCGAAGTCCCTGGGGCTGCGTTTCTCCTCGTTGACCGCGACCCTCGCTCCGTCGATCAGCTCCTCGAGCTTCTTGTGCGAGAGGGCGCCGAAGTCCTCGAACTTCTCCTCCTCGAAGTAGACGTTCCCCTCGACGACGTAGGCGTAGCCCTTGTCGACGAGGGTCGAGATCATCTCGATCATCTCCCCGATGTGCTCGGTCGCCCGGGGGTAGTGGTGCGCGCGCCGGAAGCGCAGCAGATCGAGGGCCTCGAAGAACTCCTTCTCGTATTTCCGGGCGATCCGGATCGGGTCGAGCTTCTCCCTCCGCGCGGCGGCCATCATCTTGTCCTCGCCCCGGTCGAGGTCGTCCTCGGTCAGGTGGCCGACGTCGGTGATGTTCATGACCTGGAGAACCCGGTAGCGCCGGGCCTCGAGGTGGCGCCGGAGCAGGTCCGCCATCAGGAAGGAGCGGAAATTCCCGATGTGCGGGCTCGAGTAGACCGTCGGCCCGCAGTGGTACATCCGCGCCTCCCCCGGGACCCGGGGCTCGAAGGCGACTTTCCGGCGGGCCATCGTGTCGTAGAAGGTCACGGTCATGGCCGGCGGATGATAGCGGGGCCTCTCCGGCTCTTCCCCGGAGACTTCCCCCTATCCGCCCTTGTCGGAGGATTCGCGGAGGGCTACGACTCGCGGAGCATGGCGCGGGAATCGAAGGGGACCGGCCCGGACGGAACGGGGCTGAAGGAACTCGACCTCCTCCGGGAACTCGGGGCGGGGTCCTCGGGCACGGTGTGGGAGGCCCGTCTTCGCGGTCCCTGCCTCGGTCTCCCCGAGGGCCGACTCGTCGCGGTCAAGTTCCTGCACCAGAGCCTGCTCTCAGACCCCGCGGCGGTCGAGCGCTTCCGCCGGGAGGCCGAGATCGGCCTCTCGATGCGCCACCCCAACCTCGTCCGCATCCACGGGCTCCTCGAATCCCGCCTCCTCGGACTCGACCTGCTGGCTCTCGTCATGGACCTCTGCCGCGGGGCCACGCTCGCGGAGATCCTCGAGGTCGACGGCCCCCTCCTCGAACCGCTCTGCCGGCGCGTCGCCGGGGAAGCGGCCCGGGGGCTCGCGGCCCTGCACCGCAGGCGCATCGTCCACCGCGACATCAAGCCCGCGAACCTCCACCTCGGCCGGGACGGAACGACCCGGGTCATGGACTTCGGCTTCGCGACGCGCCGCCGCCGCGCGTCCCCGCGCTCCTCGCGGGGACGCGCCCGGGGAGCGCTGGCCTACCTCGCCCCCGAATGCCTGCGCGGCGACCCCGCCGAGGCGCCCGCCGACGTCTATGCCCTCGGCGTGACGCTCTTCGAGATCGCGACGGGCCGGCATCCCTTCGAGGAGGCCGCGACGGACGGGGACGCGATGATCGAGGCCCATCTCCACCGTCCGCCGCCGAGGCCCTCGGAGCTTCGTCCGCAACTCGGCGCCTTCTTCGACGAGTGCTGCCACATCATGCTCGCGAAGGACCCGGAGAAGCGGCCGTCCGCCGCCGAGATCGCCGAGATTTTCGCCGAGGGGGAGGCGGGACCCTTCTGGCGGGAGCGCCGACGCCGCGAGCCCCATCGCCTGGCCGAACTCAGGCTGCGGCGCGCGCGCCGCGAAGGACTCCTGCCCTTCGTCGGGCGGGAGGCGGAGCGGGCCCGCCTCGACGAACTCCTCGCGCGCGCCGCCGGGGGCGGTTTCGTGATCGCCTCCCTCGTCGGTCCCGAGGGAATCGGGAAGCGGCGGCTCTGCGAGGAATGGCTCGACCGCGTCCTCCGCGAGGGACGGATCGGAACCCTGTTCGTTGGCGAGCCGACCGGACGCCAGCATCTCCGCGCGCTCTCGCCGATCGGTTCGTTTCTGATCCAACACTATGGGGGACTCGAGACCTACGCCGGCGAGGACCTGCCGGAAGGCCGCGTCGAGGCTCTCCGGCTGCGGATCGCGCATCGCATGCGCCGGGAGGCCCGCCTCTCGCTGCGCGCGGCCGGAACCCTGAGCCGGACCCTCTGCGATCCGGGCGCGGCCGGGGGGCCCCTTCCCGTCCGCGCGGCCGCGAGGGCGCTGGCCGCCGCCGGCGCGCCCGGCGCCCCGCTCCTTCTCAGGATCCACCGCGCGGACGAATGCGAGGACGGCGTCCGGCGCATCCTCGCCGAACTCCGGGAGACCCCGCCCCCGGGCGGACTGTTCTGCCTCTGGACGAGCCACGCCCCCGTGCCCCGGGAACTTCGGATCCGCGGATTCCACGAACTGCGCCTCTCCCCCCTCGCGCCCGCAGAGGCGAGGCGACTCGTCGCCTCGGCCTTCGAACGACCGGAACAGGCCGGGGCGATCGCCGAGGGTCTCTGCGGGGAGGTCCCCCCCTTGCCGGGACTCCTCGTCGAGGCCCTGCGCTTCGCGGCCCGGAGCGGCCAGATCGAGGGGGAGCCGGGGAGCTTCGCACCGCCCTCCCGCGTCCCCGACCTCCCGATCTTCCGCGACCTGGCCGCCTGCTACGAGGCCTTCTTCGCGGACCTTCCTCCCGAGGGCCGCGCGATCCTCGAATCCGCCGCCATCCTCGGCTGGAGGTTCCGCGCCGCGGACCTGGCCGACCTCCGAGGCGAACCCGTGGCCCTGCTGCTCCGGAAGATGCAGGGCCTCCTCGAGGACTGGATCCTCGATTCGGGGGAGAGCCTGCGCTTCCGGCACCGGAGCCAGCGACGCTGGATCCTCGAACACATGGACCGCGGGGCGAGGATCGAGGGGCACCGGCGAGCCGCCCGCCGCCTGAAGGCGCGCGGGGCCGACGACCTCCACGTCGCGATGCAGTGGTCCCAGGCCGGCGACCACGAAGAGGCCCTTCCCCTCCTCCTGCGGGCGGCCGAGACCCTGGCCGACCTGCGCCGTCACCGTTCCGCCCGGCGGGTCCTGCGCCGCGCCTTCCTGCACCTCGACGCCCTGCCCAGGATCCCGCTGCATCTCCGCCGGCGGGCGGCCGGTCTCGCCCTCGGCGTCCGCCTCGACCTCGCGGACGAACGGCCCGCCCGCGCGCAGGCGGGCCTCGACAGGATCCGTCCCCTGCTGCGCGCCCTCGGCCTCGAGGAGGACTCCGCCCTCCTCCTCCTGCGAGCCGCGACGGCCCTGGCCCTGGACCGGGACGAGGAGGCCCGCCGCTGTCTCGATCTCTGCCTCCGGAAGGCGGAGTCCTCGGGGGACGACCTCCGCGCGGCGGCGGCCCTCCGCCTTTCGAGCCTCTGCGCCGAACGCTCCGGCCGCCAGCGCGAGGCGCTCAGGCTCGCGGCGGCCGCCCTGACCCGGACCGAGACCGGAGGGCGCCGGCGTCCCGAGGCCCAGGCCGAGGCCCTCGCGAACCTGGCCGCCCGCGAGGCTGTCGCCCTGCACGTCGAACGTGCCGAGCGGCACTTCGCCCAGGCCGCGCGCCTCTTCGACCTCCTCGGACGGCGGGACGGCCTGCAGGACCTCGAACTCGACCGGGCCGAACTCGCGATCGAGACCGGCGAGGGGGGGGCCTTCCGCAAAATCCTCGAGCGGAGGACCGAGGACCTCCCTCCGCGGGGCGCCGGGGCCCGGGCCCGCCTCCTTCTCGCGGCCCTCGAACTCCAGGAGGATCGCCCCGGGGCGGCCGAGGACCTCCTACGGACCCCGTTCCGGGAGGCCGGTCCGCGCCTCCATCTCCAGCGGGAGGCTCTGCGCCTGCGAGCCCTCCTCGCCCGGGACCGGCTTCCCCCCGATCCCGTCCTTCCGGATCCCGGGGCGGCATCCCCCTGGCCGGAGCTCAGGATCCGCATCCACGCCCTGCGGGCCGCATTCCTGCGCCGCGCAGAGGGCCCCGAGCACGCTCTCCGGGAACTGGCCGCATGCAGGCCTCGTCCCGCCGCCCTCGAGGGCCGGGCCCGCCTGGCGCTCCCCCTCCTGCTCCTGACCCGCGCTCGGGCCGCCCGGGACCTCGGCCGCGAGGCCGAGGCCCGCCGCGACCTCCGCCTCGCGAGACGCGATCTCGAATCCCTGGCCGACCGCCTCCCCCCCGCACGCCGCCGCCGCTTCCTCCAGGCCTTCCCCGAACGCCGCGCCCTCTACAACGAAGCCTGAGGCCCCCCTTCGCGAACCGACGGTCCGAGCGCTACGAGGTAGGCGACCTGTTTACGCACTCCGGAGGCCCGAAGGGTCAGGGTCTATGAAGGTAGGGGCCTGCCGAAGCCCTCCTCGCAGGATTGGAAGATTTCCATACACCTGGAGAGCCACCATCCTTCCCCCCCC
>JALUUL010000059.1 GCA_027021385.1 Planctomycetota bacterium
AGCCTGACTCCCAGAGGCTGGAAGGACTGTCCAAAGGCAAAGCGGCGCGTCGAGCAGCGGAAGCAGAGGCTCCACGAGATCCTCACCCGACTCGAAACGCTGCCGGCCTGAGCCTCACCGAATCCGCCGAAGGCAGGAGCCGGAACCCGCCCGCCGAACAGTTAAGGTGAGACCGCGCGCCTCGCCTCCGATAGGACAAAGCCAGGGAGCGTTAGGACGGAGACAGGGGTGCCGCTCTCTGGTAGGTTCACGGCCGACACGGTTGTCGCAGAGGACGACGCACATGCCTGACCTCGGGACACTGAAGCGCATCGACCCGCGCACTGTCTGGCCGCGAGAAGCCCAGGATTTCACGCCGTGGTTGGCGGCGCACATCGAGCACCTGGGAGAGGCCCTCGGGCTCGAGCTTGAACTCGTGGACCAGGAGTCCCCGGTCGGAGACTTCTCGGCCGACATCCTTGCGAGAGATCTCGGAACGGGAAGGCCTGTGGTCGTCGAAAACCAGCTCGAACCGACCGATCACAGCCACCTGGGTCAGCTCATCACATACGCGGCGGGGCTAGAGGCCGGGGTGGTCATCTGGGTTTGCCGGGAACTTCGGGAAGAACACCGACAAGCGCTGGACTGGTTGAACCGTGGGCATGGCACGACCACAGAATTCTTCGGCGTGGTCGTCGAGCTTCTGCAGATCGACGGATCGAAGCCCGCTGTGAACTTCCGACCCGTCGCCTTCCCCAACGACTGGTCTCGGCGTTCCGCGACGGCCACCCGGGGAGGCAACCTGACTTCGAAACAGCAGCGCTACCAACAGTTCTTTCAGCAGCTCATCGACGAGCTCCGCGAGGAGCATCGATTCACAAATGCCAGAGCAGGGCAGCCGCAGAACTGGTACAGCTTCAGTTCCGGGGCTCGCGGATTCACCTATGGCGTGAGCTTCGCCAGCGGTGGTCGGGTCCGCGCCGAACTCTACATCGACACCGGCGATGCGGAAGACAACGAGGCCGCGTTCAAGAGCCTCCACGACGCGCGTGAGGACATCGAGAAAGAGATCGGCGAGAGCCTTGAGTGGGAGGCCCTCGAAGGCAAGCGAGCTTCCCGTGTTGCTGCCTATCGCGACGGGGCAATCGAGGACCCGGACGAGAAGCTCGAGCAGTATCGGGCTTGGGCGGTGGAGCGGATGCTGCTCTTCCAGAAGGTGTTCGGGCCGCGGATCCAGAAGCTCTAGTCGGCCACCTTACTGTGGAACACCTGCGCTGGGCCTACACTTCGTCAGACTCTTCGAACGCCGCACGAAGCAGCTGGTAGAGCGCGGCACCCACGCCAGCGCCGATGAGAAGTCCGGCGACGAACGTACCGACATCGGGCGACCGCTGAGTAGCACGCGAGAAGGACTGCATGAGCGCGACATGGTGCGGGGAGGGGGCAAGCAGGCCACGCTCCCACTTCGAGATGGTCAGACTGTGGACGCCGAAGAGCTGGGCGAATTGCGCCTGCGTCATCCGAAGGGCTGTCCGCAAGCTACGTATCTCGGCTGGTGTCACACTACCGGCTCCGGTTCGCTGCAGCGACGAGTAGTGCAACCGCACCTACGCCAAGCACCACCTTTCCGGAAGGGGACTCGAACAGCCAGTGGAACACGGCGTGTAGAGGGCCGCGAGCGGGGTCCGTGGGATCCCGATGTGCGACGAGCTGCCCATTACCGAACTCGTGCACGTGAATGCGGCTCCCGTCCGAGAGACGGACAGCCCAGTTGGCGACCTGCCCAACATCCTCGGCCAGAGTCGTGGTCGAGAAACCGGCATCACTAGGGTGCGGAAGCGACCAGGGGACGACGAGCTTCTCGCCGTTTGTCAGCCGTGGCCATGCAGCGCGAAGCCAGCCTGACCATGAGAAGTGCGCATAGTACAAGTATTTACTCCTAATCTCATGCCTAAGCTGAAGCTTAGGCATAGGCTGATCTGCTGTCAACCCCCGCGGGAGTAGCGACACGGTGCGGCCGAAGCTTTGGGGGCCTGCAGCCCGCCTACTGGATCTACTGGCTCAGCTTGAAGTAGTCGTAGGTGAGCGTCGCGGACTCGATGAGGCTCTCTTCGGCCTCGCAGTCCCGATCGTCGGTGACGAACTTCACGGGCCACGCCCGGGACAAGGACCAGCGTCGCAGGGTAGTGCCGTCGCCGTCCTGCTGGTCGATGTCGGGGTTGCGCTTGTAGGTCACATAGGTGAGGCCGAGGCCGCTCGAGGTGATCGTCACGTCCTGGAACCAGTCGAAGAGGTCCCGGTCCTGGGTGGTGCCGCGCTCGAGGGTGACGTCGGAGAACGTTAGCCGGCCGGGGCTCTTGTTCGGGATGAGCGAGCCGCCCTGGGAGTACTGGACCTTCGCCATCTCGATGGAGAGCTCATTGTATTTCTGGAAGCCCGCATAGCCAACGTCGTCGATCTGCACGACGGACTTGAACTTCTTGTGGACCTTGCAACCGGCACGACTGAGACCCTGGTCCCGGAGGATCCGGGCAACCACCGCGCCCTCCCCTTCATTCAGTCGAGCGCAGCCGACTTCAAGTTATCCACAGGGCGAAGCCGGCTGGGCGCTGCCATTCGAGGTTCCAGTGGAACCACTTCCCGTCTCGGTTCATGACCAACTGTGGGGCGTCCTGCAGAGTCCTCGCCGCGGGGGGCGGAGGGCGGCCTCCGCCCCGGACGCGGTCTCCCGGGTCACTGCACGCGCTTGATGATGTGGTAGCCGAAGGGGGTCTCGACCGGACCGACGATCGAGCCGACCTTCGCCTTCTCGACCGCCTGTTCGAAGGCCGGCACCATCTGCCCCTTCCGGAAGACTCCGAGGTCCCCGCCACGGGCCTTCGAGGGGCAGCTCGACTCCTTGCGGGCGAGAGCGGCGAAGTCGCCGCCGTTCCGGAGTTCGGCCAGGATCTTCTTGGCCAGGGCGAGGGCTTCCTCCTTCGAGCGGGTCACGTCGCCGGGGGCTCTCATCGCCCCCTTCCACGGAATCAGGATGTGGGAGGCGCGATAGGGGAGATCGACCTTGTCGCGACGGATGATGTGGAAGCCGAAGGGGGTCTCGACCGGTCCTCCGATGCTCCCGATCTCCAGGGCGACGACCCCGTCGACGAAGGGGGGCGCGAAGTTCCTCGCCGGGACCGTGCCCATCGAACCCCCGTTCGCCCCCGAGAACTTGTCGTCGCTGTTCTTCTTCGCGGCTTCCTCGAATGAGGTCTTGCCGGTCTTGATCTCCGCGAGGACCTTCTCGGCGAGGGCTCTCGCCTCCTCCACGGTGCGGGTGACCTCGGGAGCCGCGCGCATCGCGCCCTTGTAGGAGATCAGGATGTGCGAGCAGGCGATCTGCTGCGGCCAGGGCTTCCCAACCGGAAGGCGTTCGATGACGTGGAAGCCGAACATCGTCTCGATCGGACCCGTGATCTCGCCGGGTTTCACCGAGAGCACCGCCTTTTCGAACTCGGGAACCATCATGCCCGGTCCGAACTGTCCGAGGTCCCCGCCGCTGAATCTCGAGGGGCAGCTCGAGTTTTGCCGGGCGAGGGCCCCGAAGTCCGCCTTCCCCGCCTTCAGGTCCTTCGCGCACTGCTCGGCGAGTTCGCGGGCCTCGTCCTTGCTGCGGGTGACGTCCGGGGGGGCGTAGCTGTTGCCCTTCCAGGGGATCAGGATGTGCCGGGCGCGGAAGACCGGCGGGGCCTTCGCCGCGGGGGCTTCCTTCGTCGCGGGTTTCGGAGTTTCCCCCTGAGCCGGCAAGGTCGGCGAGGCGAGGAGGAGGGCGAAGAGGGAGGGGATCAAGGTCTTCAAGGTCGGTTCTCCTGGGGTTCCGGGCCGTTATCGGTCGAGGAGGGCCGGGATGATTCGGGGAAATTGGGGCGTCCATCCTGCCCCAAAACCGTTCGGGTGCGAGGATCGGGCCGAAAAAGAGCTTTTCCCCCGGCGGAATCCGGGCGATTTCCCGGGGTTTTCAGGTCCGCCGGAGGAGACTGCGGGGTCAGGCCTCGGGAGCGCTCCTCCCTCGGGGGGCCTTTCCGTGGTCAGGGTTTTCGGGGAGGGATACCCGCTCGGGGTGGACTCCGTCGCCGATGACCTGCATGGAGAGACGCGCCCCGAGGCCGGAATGACGGCGGCGGTCCTCGTCGGAGGAGATCGCGCGTTCGAGGGCCCACCGCGAACCGAGCAGCACGAGGAGCTTCCGGGCACGGGTCGCTGCCGTGTAGAGCAGGCGGCGGTTGAGCATCGAGACGTGACCCCGGTCCAGCAGGACGACGACCGCCGGATACTCGCTTCCCTGGGCGCGGTGCACGGTGATCCCGTAGGCCGGGACGAGGTCCTCGAGGTCCGGACCCTCGATCTTCCGAAAGCCGCTGTCGAAACGCACTTCCAGGGTCCGATGTTCGGGGTCGACCCGGACGATCCTGCCGGGGTCGCCGTTGAAGAGTTCGAGTTCGTAGTTGTTGCGGACCTGGAGGACCTTGTCCCCTTCGCGGAAGACCCGATCTCCGAGCCGCAGGGCCGCGCCGGAGGGGTTGAGGCGGCGGGCGAGAGCCGCGTTCACGCGGTCGACGCCGAGACCCCCGCGATACATCGGACTCAGCACCTGCACGTCGGCGAAGGGATCGAGGCCGAAGGCCGCGGGCATGCGCTCGGTGACGAGACGCAGGAGGAGGTCGAGAGCCTGCTCCGGATCCTTGCGCTCGAAGAAGTAGAAGTCGGAGTCTTCCTGTCCCTCGGCGGGGAGTTCGGGCATCCGCCCGCGCAGGATGCGGTGCGCGTTGCGGACGATCAGGCTGCCGGCGGCCTGCCGGAAGATCTCGGTCAGGCGGGCGACGGGAACCCTCCCCGAGGCGATGAGATCCGCCAGGACCCTGCCCGGCCCGACCGAGGGGAGCTGGTCGACGTCGCCGACCAGGACGAGGGCGGTGCCGGAGGGGACGGCGTCGAAGAGCCGGAATGCGAGGGCCAGATCCAGCATCGAGGTCTCGTCGACGAGGAGAACGTCGGTTTCCAGGGGGTTGCGGCGGTCCCTCAGGAAGCGGTTCGTCCCGGGCTGGAACTCGAGGAGGCGGTGAAGGGTGGTCGCGGGCCGGCCGGTGGCCTCGCTCATCCGTTTCGCGGCGCGGCCGGTCGGGGCCGCCAGCGCGACCCTGCGCCCCCCCCGGGCGGCGATGTCGGCCAGGGCCTTCAAGATCGTCGTCTTGCCGACCCCGGGCCCTCCGGTCCAGATCGAGAGCGGGGAGGTCAGCGCGAGGAGGACGGCGCGCCGCTGATCCCGCGTCAGCTCGACGGGGGAACGCCGTTCCCAGGCGTCGAGCGCGGCGGCGGGGTCCTCGATTCCGAGATCGAGGCCAGCGCGGCAGTGGGCGTCGATCTTCGAGGCCAGGCCCGTTTCGGCGACGTGGAGGGTCAGGGGCCAGACCAGGGGGGCGTCCTCCTCGGCGAGGACCGGGAGGAGGGGAGGTCGTTCGGTGACGAGCCGTCCTTCACGCTCGAGTTCCAGGAGGATCGGATCGATGCGGTCCCCGGGAAGACCGAGGAGTTCGGCGGCACGGTCCCGAAGTCCGGGGCGCGGGAAACAGCAATGGCCTTCCCGGCGGATCGTTACGGTCAGGGCGTGGAGGATCCCGGCGCGGATCCTCTCGGGCGCGTCCTCGAGGATGCCGAGTTTTCCTGCGATCTCGTCGGCCTTCTTGAACCCGATGCCGGCGAGATCCTCGGCGAGACGGTAGGGATCGGCCCGGATCCTGGCCTCCGCCTGGTTCCCGTAGGCCTCGACGAGACGCGGGGCCAGGCCGACCGACAGGCCGTGTCCGGCCAGGAAGAGCATCAGGTTTCGGAGGGCGGCCTGTTCCCTCAGGGCCGTCACGATGCTCCGCGCCTTCGCCCGGCCGATTCCCGGAACCCGGTCGAGCACCGAGGGGTCGGCCTCGATGCGCTCGATCGCCTCGGGGCCGAGGACTTCGACGATGCGCCCGGCGAGAGCCTTGCCGACCCCGCGGATCAACCCGGAGGATAGATAGGCCCTGACGGCCTCGATCCCTTCGGGCCTCTCGAATTCGCAGGCCAGGACCGCGAACTGGCGGCCGAACCTGGGATGTTCCTCCCAGCGACCCCGGAGGAGGCAGGGCCTGTCCTCCTCCAGGGCGGCCAAGGGGCCCGAGATCCTGATCCGCCGTCCGGATTCCAGGCGGAAGAGGCCCGCGGCGAATCCGGTTTCCTCGTTGCGGAAGAAGGTCCGCACCAGGGTCCCCCTAAGGCTCGTCGGTTCCTGTTCGTAGAGGTCCATCGCTCGGTCGGGGGAGGGGGCGCGGGAGTCCGCCCGGAAGATACCACGCCTCCCCGGGCTTTCCGTTGCCGGAATTCCGTGGGACCGCCTTGTCAGAATGCCGATACGGGGTACCCTGCTTCCCCTTTGTGCCGGAAACGGGTTCCGGCGGGATCGAGGAAGACCAGGTTCCGGATCAAGGGTCGCCCGCTCCGGCAGTGCCCGGGGGATCCTTCCCGGATCGAGTCCCAAGGATGTGATGACTGCATGATCAAGGTCCAGGTACGACCGAATGAGAATCTCGAAGCCGCGTTGCGCCGCTTCAAACGGCAGTGCAACTTCGCCGGCATCTTCCGCCTCGCGAAGAGGGCCTCCACCTATGAGAAGCCCTCCGAAAAACGCCGTCGCGAGGCGCGCGAACGCGTCCGCAACATCCAGCGTGCGCTCCGCAAGCAGGCCCAGGCCAAGGCGCGCCGCAAGGTCACCCGCAAGGTCTCGCGTTCGCGGCCCGAGCCCGCGACCTCGTCCGCCCAAGCCGCCGGGACGCAGGACGAAGCCAAGACCCAGGCCGTGACCGAGGTCAAGGTCCCCCCGACCGAGGAGTGACGGCCGCCGCGTTCCGGGAGCGTCCCTCCCGGGCGCGGAGCCTCGCATTGCCACGATGCTGCCCCGAGTTCCGGGGGAACCCCCGCCCGACCTCTCCCGCCCGATCACGGAGGTCAAGGTTCGCATCGGCGACGGGCAGGCGGGACTCCGGCTGGATCGCGCTCTCGCCGCCCTCTTTCCATGGAGAACGCGTTCCTCGATCCAGCGCCTGATCCGCGAGGATAGGGTCCGGGTCCTCGCGGACCGTGAAGGGGACGCTTGCCCGGCGCGCGCGTCCCGGAGGGTGCGGGAGGGAGATCTCGTGCTCGTCCGCGTCCCGAGGCGCCCGGTTCCTGCGGGGACTCCGGATCGGACGGCCTGGAACCCGCGGATCCTGTTCGAGGACCGCTGGCTGGTCGCGATCGACAAGCCTCCCGGCATGGCCGTCCATCCCTCGGGCCGTCGCCTCGGCGGCACCCTGATCAATTTCCTGCATGCCCGATATCGAAACCTCGACCGTCCCGAGAGGGACGTCGTTCCCCGTCTCTGCCACCGCCTCGACCGCGAGACCTCGGGCCTGATCCTGTGCGCGAAGGAACCACGAGCCCACTCCGAGATCCGCAAGCAGTTCGAGGCGAACACCGTCCGGAAGTCCTACCTCGCGGTCGTCGAGGGTCGGCCTCGTGACGACGTGTTCCTCGTCGACGCGGCGATCGGGCCCGCCCTGAACTCCAGGATCCGCTTGAAGATGAGCGTGCGCGCCGACGGGCAGGACAGTCTGACGGCCTTCGAGGTCCTGCGGCGTTCCGGAGAACTCTCCCTCCTCCTCTGCCGGCCCCGGACCGGGCGCCAGCACCAGATCAGGGTGCATCTCGCCCACGTCGGTCACCCCCTCGTCGGGGACAAGCTCTACGGGCCCGACGAAGAATGGTTCCTGCGGGCCCTGGAAGGGCCCCTCCCTCCGGAGATCCTCGCCCGCCTGCGCTTACCGCGCCAGGCCTTGCATTCCCACCGGCTCGAACTCCGCCATCCGATGGGGGGGGAGCCCCTGGTTCTCGAGTCCCCCCTGCCTCCGGACATGGAGGCCTTGCTCGGGCCTTCCAGCTAGGCCCGGTCCGTTTCCGAGGAATGCAATCCGACCACTCCGGGCCCGCCCGGAACGGGGAAAAGGATGAAGAATCGGTTCAGAGCCGAATCCTGGGGACGACGAGCCGGTAGTGATCGGTCTCGTAGTCGAGCGCAGGACTCACCTTGCCGAGGGGGGAGGCTGGGGGAGGATCCTTCGGAGCGGTTTCCTCGGGGAGGAGGCCGAGGCCCGATTCGCCGGCGGCGGATCGATCGTCCGATTCCGAGATCTCCGCCTGCGGAGAGGCGGGATCGAGGCGATCGCCGGGCTCGGGATGCATGCAAGCCTCCTTGCGAAGGACATGATCGAGACGAGGACGGGCTTGCCATCCCCGCGAGGGAGAGGACGAGGCGGCCCCCAAGGAGGCGCATTGTCTCACAGCCCTCCCGAACAGGCAAACCCCGTCAGGAGGGGGAGAACGGAGAGCGCGAGGTAGACGAGCAGAATGGCACGGAGTTCGCGGCGCAGCGCCGTCCGAAGGGGCGAGGGTCTCATCGGGGGGCGCCTCCTCCCGCGGCCGGGAGTGCGAAGGCTCGGCGGACCCTGAGCAGGCCCGTCGCGGCGGCGAGGAGGCCGAGCCCGAGATGGAGCGGGAGCGGAAGGCGCTCGCAGATCATCTGGACGATCGGAACGGCCACGCCGAACCCGAGGAGGAGGCCCGGAAGCTCGGGGGGCGCGAGGTCCGCCGCCGGAAGGGAGAAGACCGGCCTCCGGAGGCTCCTCGCGAGGAGGGGGAGCATCCACCATGTCAGCCCGAGAGCGGCGAGGGTCGTCGGAAGCGCGGCCAGGGGACCTCGGAAGAGGGCGTCCATGGCGAACAGGGCGGCTTGCAGGGCGAGCATCCACGCCGCTCCGCAGAGAACGAGCCCCCTTCGTCCGGCCCGGATCGGATCGAGGGGCGCGGATTCGAGGATCCAGGAGGCTTCGTGATCCTCGCAGTATGGGAGGAAGTGCAGGAGGAACGGAAGCCAGATCAGCGGGAGGCCGTGGACGAGCGCGAGGAACAGGGGGAAATCACGGTCCTCGACCCCGCTCCTGAGGGCGAGCACGACGACGGCCGCGGGAATGCCCAACAGGGGGAGGGCTCGTAGCCGGAAACTCCGATCCCGGGCGAGCAAGGCTCCGAGGCCCTCGGTCAGGCCGAGGTCGAGCGGGCTCGTCCGCATCCAGGCCGTCGTCGCGCGGAGGAAGCGGGAGCCGCGACGCCGGGGCTTCCGCCTGCGGACCGGCAGCCTCGAGACCGCGAGGAGGAGGAGACCCGCCGCGGGGGCGAAGGCCAGGGCCGGAAGGAGGGTTGTCGGGGAGGGGGCGGTCAGGGCGAGGGCGAACCAGGCCGGGGGGAGCCAGGCGAGGAGCGGGCTCCCTCCGGGGAGGGCCGAGGGCCCCTGGTAGGCCGCGCGGAGGGCTAGGAGCGAACCGAGGAAGAAACCCGCGAGCGCGAGAGCGCGCAGGGTCACGGCCATGTTCGTCCTTGCCTCGGACCCGAAGCAACGGCCCGCTGCGAGGATCGGAAGGTGGAAGCAGGCGATGAGCCCGAGGGCGTGGAGGAGGGAGAGTCCGAGATAGGGGAGGGGGAAGGCGGGCCCTCCGATCCAGATCCCGAGCAGGGCCGGGGGCAGAGCGAGGCCGAGGTGCCAGGGGATCAGGAGGAGGACGAGCCGAAGGGCCTTGGCCGCCCGGAGGGTCGAGGCGGAGATCGGGCAGGCCGCGACGAGGTCCCGGTCGGCCGGATGGGAGCAGATGTCCTGGAGGTCCCCTGCGAGGCCGAGCAGACCCAAGCCCCCGGTGAAGGCCATCGTCGCCGCGGCGTAACGGGCGGGACTCGGGTCCGGGAAGCAGAGAGCCGCGAAGACGTAGGAGAGGAAGCCCTGGGAGAAGAGGGAGCCGGTCAGGCTTCCCGAGGCGGGATCCCCCTCCTTCCTGTTCCGCCCGAAGAGGTCCATCGCGGCCCAGGTCTCCAGGAGGGCCGCGATCTGCGCCCCGCGCCTCACGCCCCGTCCCGTCTCGGATCCTCTCCTTCCTCCTCGCGGGCGGGATCCGTCCCTTCTTCCAGCTTGCGGATGCGTTCCTCGAGGAAGGCGATCCTGCGGGTCTGGGCCCTGGAACGATAGGTCAGCCGGGAGAGCCGAACCGAGAACTGGAGGGAGAGGAGGATCAGGAAGACGAGACCTCCGAAGAAGAGGGTGCTCGTCGGCAGGACCGCTCCGATCAGGTCCGTGATCCAGAGGAGCACGCGGTACTCGATCGCGAGCAGGAGGAGGAAGCCCGCGGTCGCGAGCCAGAGGGCCGAATACTCCTCGCGCAGCTTCCGCTGGCGGACGAGTTCGAGGACGGTGAGGAGGATGCCCAGGGCGAGGAGGATCGCGACCAGGCGCTGGCGTCCCGGCAGTTCCGAGGGCACGGGGATCTTTACCGAGGCCTGGAGAAGAGGGGACGGGGAAGGGAGCATCGTCAGGATCCCGCCGCGGACAACCGCTGTCTCCGGTAGGGGGAACTCCGGCGGACCGGAAGGAGAAGGAGGCAGACGGCCATGCGGAAGAAATAGTAGAGGGCGCGGAGGCCGCCGTGCATCGACCGTCCGTGCCGGCGCGGCCGCATCGAGACCGGAATCTCCCGGAGCCGGAATCCTTTCCGGTGGAGATGGATCAGGACGTCGATGTCGGGGAAGTCGTCCGGAAAACCGTCCGAACAGAGTTCGAGGACCGCTTCGCGGCGCAGGGCCTGCATTCCGCTGGTCGGATCGGTGATCCTCGTGCCGGTCCAGAGACTCGCGATCCAGGCCAGCGGGAGGGCGCCGAGCCTCCGAAGGCGTCCCGTCTCCGGATTCCCGCCGTTCAGATATCGAGACCCGATGACGACGTCCGCCTCCCCGGCGATCAGGGGCGCGAGCAGGGCCTCGATCGCGGCCGGAGGATGCTGCCCGTCGCCGTCGATCTGCACGAGGTAACGGTAGTCGTGCTGGAGGGCGTAGTGGTAGCCGGTCAGCAGGGTCGAGCCGTATCCCAGGTTGAAACAGTGCCGGAGGACCCGGCACCCGAGACGGCCGGCGATTCTCGAGGTCTCGTCCCGGGATCCGTCATCGACGACGAGGACCTCCCCGAGGGGATGGAAGCGGGCGACCTCCGTGAGAAGGGAGGGGAGGTTCGCGGCCTCGTCCTTCGCCGGGATCACGACCAGCGTCCGGCGCCCGGGATGGACTCCCTTCAGGGGCCGGGGGCGCCGGAGGGCCGCCGCTGCAGGTCTCGAAGTCTCCTCCATGGCGGCGGAGGATCGTAGCCGCCCCCCCCGGCGAACGCGAACCGCCGCTCCGGAAAGGGCGCTCCCGGAGCGGCGGAGGGAGGCGTCGCCCCTCCCCCGGAGCGGCGACGCGGGAACGGCGGGGCCGTCAATGGACCATGATCGTCCCCTTCATCATCTTCATCCCGCAGGTGAACTCGAGGTTCCCGCTGCTCTTGGGCGTGAAGGTGACCTCGACGGGTTCGTTCAACGGGAGGTCCTTCTTGATCCCCGCGGAGGGGATCATCACGACCTGGCCGCAACCCTGGTCGGTCGTCCGTTTGAAGACGATCGTGATCGGCTCCCCGGCCTTCGCCATCACCATCGAGGGCTGATAGCCGGAAGCCAGGACTTCGACCTCGACCCTCTTCGCGGTCGCATGCTCGTCGTGGCCCTCGCCCTTCGCGTGGTCCATGTCCTTCATGCCGCCATGGTCCATGTCCTTGTCCTTCATCCCCTCGTGGCCCTCATGTCCCTCATGACTCTCGTGGTTCCCCCCACCCTGTCCGAGGTCCACGGAGGTCGTCTTGAGACCTTCCTTCTTTCCGGCGTCGGATTCGTCCTTGCTGCAGGATGAGGTGAAGGCCAGGAGAACTCCTGCGAGGAGTAGAGAAAGGCGGGAAAGGTTCAACGTTTTCATCGTTTGGATTCCTCCGGTTCAATGTTTGTGGTTCGAGGTCGATTCTTTGTTCGTGTTCGCCGGCTGATCGTGGTCCGAGTTTCCGGCCTCCCCATGCGAATGGCCCGATCCCGTGGCCGGAGCGGGGTTCCGGGTCCCCATTCCATACTTGTATACGAGAAGGGCCCCTCTGTCCGCTCCGAGCGTCGTCACGACGACCGTCGAGAGGAGGGCTCCGGCCAGGATCCAAGGGGTCCAGGACGCCTTCCTTGGAAGGACGAGGAGGAGTATCGAGGTCAACAGGCCCAGGGCCGTCGCGGTGATCATGAAGTTCCTGTGGACATGGACGAAATCGTGCCCGGCGGAATCGTGCCCGAGGGAATTCGAGGCCAGGAATCCGGTCATCACGGCGACGAAGGCGGTCAGGGTTCCCGCATGGAAGGTCCAGGAGGCGGATTTCATGAAGGCCTGGTTTTTCAGGAACCATCCCAGGGCCCAAACGACGAGGCCGAAGGTCCAGAGGGCGATCGGGAAATGCACGAAGACAGGATGTGCGTTCAGAGATTGGCTGAGGCCTGGAAGCAAGTCATTCATGGAAAAGTCCTGGATTTGTGGATCGGTTGCATCGCGTGAAGGCCTGGGTTCAGCAAGGGGCGTGCCGCCGGAGGAAAACCGAGGAAACCGGGGGCGGGCGCCGGTTTCCGGGCCTACCTGCGGGTTCCGGGTGACCGTTCCGGCCACTCACTGGCAGGATGAGTCACCGGTTTCCTGCCTTCCCCTCCTCGGATCGATCCCGTACTTGCGCATGAGGCGGTAAAAGCTCTCCCTCTTGATTCGGGCGTGCAGGGCCGCCGCGGCGACGTCTCCATGGTGATTTTCCAGGACTGCGGCGAGATAGGCCCGCGCCATGGCCGTCCTGCCCTTCTTCACGGCCTCTTCCCAGGGGAGGTCCTCGAGCGAATCGAGGACCGAACCGGTGGAACTCTTCCGGCGGATCTCGGAGGGGAGATCGCTTTCCTGTATTTCCCGCCCGGTCGCGACGATGCAGGCCCTCTCCACGGCCGCCTTGAGCTGGCGGACGTTCCCGGGCCAGGCTTGGGCCTTCATGATCTGCAGGGCCTCTTCGTCGAAATCGGAAACCGAGGGGTTCACGGTTCCCGCGATCCGGCTCAGGAAGAAGCGGGCGAGGAAAGCGATGTCCTCCCTCCGTTCTCGGAGGGGGGGGATCTCGATCGAGGCCACGTTGAGGCGATACCAGAGATCCTCCCGGAAGTCCCCCTGCGCGACCATGGATTCGAGATCCCGGTGCGTCGCGGCGAGGAGACGGAAGTCGACGTCCCGCTCGACCGAATCCCCGATCCGGCGGATCGCCCGTTCCTCGAGGACCCGCGTCAACTTGGCTTGCAGGGAGAACGGAAGTTCGCCGATCTCGTCGAGGAAGAGGGTTCCTCCTCGGGCTTCCTCGAAGAGGCCTTTCCGGTCCCGGTTCGCCCCCGAGAAGCTCCCTTTCACGAAGCCGAAGAGTTCGCTCTCCATGAGTTCCGCGGGGATCGCCGCGCAGTTGAGCGCGACGAAACGCTCGTCGTTCCGGGGGCTCAGGCGGTGGAGCGCACGGGCGACGCATTCCTTGCCCGTGCCGGTCTCGCCGAGGATGAGGACGGTCGTATCCGTGCAGGCGATCCTGCGGACCAGATCCGCGAGTTCGCGCATACGGGGGGAGCGGGCGAACATTCCCGGCAGGACCTCGTCCTCGCGACCGCGGAACCTCCGGCTCATCATCGCGCGGGTCCCCGCCTTTCGGATCAGGGCCTTGGCCTCCCCGGGATCGAAGGGTTTCGTGATGTAGTCGTAGGCCCCCGAGCGGAGAGCCTGGACCGCGGTCGGAACGGAGGCATAGGCGGTCATCAGGATGAAGGCGGTCCCATGCCCCGCCGTCCGGGTCTTTTCCAGGAGTTCCAGGCCGTCGAGGTCCGGCATCCGGAGGTCCGAGAGGATCACGTCGAAGGTCCGGGATCGTAGGAGGTCCAGGGCCCGGAGCCCGGATTCCACCGTCGTGACTTCCATCTCGGGTTCGAGGACCTTGGTCATCAAGCGAAGCATGTTCTTCTTGTCGTCGACGACCAGGACCTCGATCCTGCCCTCTTCATCCGCCATCAGGTCCCCCTCCTCCGGGGATCCGGATCCGGAAGATGCTCCCGCCTCCTTGCCTCTCTTCCAGGGACATCTCTCCTCCATGCGCGGTGATGATGCCCTGGCAGACGGAGAGGCCAAGCCCCGAGCCGCCTCCCCTTCGGGAGAAGAAGGGCTCGAAGACCCGGGCGCGGTCCTCGGGGGAGACTCCCGGTCCCCGGTCGAGGATCGAGATCTCGTATCCTCCGGCCGGCGGGGATTCCCCGAGGATCTCGATCTCCGGTCGATCGGCGGAGACCTGACAGGCGTTCAGGAGGATGTTGAAGAGGACTTGGCGGAGCTTGCCGGGGTCCGCCGGGATCGAGGTCTCCTCGGCCCGGACGACGATCCGGGCCTCTTTCCCCTCCTTGGTCTCGAGAAACCGCGCGACGGTTTTCCGGAGGAAGGTCCCCATTTCGAGGGTGCGTCGTTCCAGGCCGGGATTGCGGACATAGGTCAGGAGATCCTCGGCGATCCTCTGACAATGAGAAGCTTCCTCGTCGAGGATGTCGAGTTCCTGCCGGAGGGCGTCGGGGATGTCCTCCTTCTTCATGGTCTGCAGGTAGCCCCGGATAATCGCGATCGGGTTGTTGATCTCGTGTGCCACTCCGGCCGCGAGCTGGCCGATGGCGGCCATCCTCTCGTTCTCGACGAGTTTTCGTTCCCTCTGCTCGATGCCTTCGGCCATCGCGTCGAAGGCCGAGGCGACGGCCTGGAGTTCCCCTTCCCCGATGGTTCCCGCCCGGCGATGGAACCGGCCCTTCCCGAACTCCTCGGCCGTCTCCACGAGGCGGTGGAGCGGCTGCAGTACGCTCTGGCGGAGCCTCGAGGTGAAGGCGAAGGCCAGGACCAGGACCAGCATGAGGCAGAGACTTCCGACCAGGAGAGCCAGGTTCGTCGCCTTGGTCGCCGAAACATGATCCTCGACCATCCTCGACTCGAAGGTCCGGGCGAGGACGTCCGCCGCGCGGGCGGCGGATTCGGAGAGATCGCGGAGTTCGAGGTGAGCCTTGCGGACGAGATTCCATTCCCCCGCCTCCGCCTCGGGGATCATCGATGCCTGGACGACCTCCGACATTTTCCGGCTGTTTTCGAGGATCGTGTCGAGAGGCGCCGCCTCCTTCCCGGACAGAAGGGGGCGCAGGGCTTCGACGCCTTTCCTGACGGTCCGCCCCCAGTCTTCCTCGTGACCGAGATGGGCGCCGTTCCTCTCCAGGATCCAGTGGGCGATATGCATGTATTGCTCCCGGACCGCCGTGGCCAGGGTGAGGCTCTCCCGGATCGCGCTTTCCCTCGAGCGCATGTCCCGGATCTCTCCCGAGACCTGTGCGACGAGGATCAGGAGGACCAGGTACATCGAGGTCGCGACGAGGGAGACGAGCCCGAAACCCACGGCCAGGCGTCTCCCGAGAACCCGGTCTCCTCTCGATCGGCCGCCTGCCGGGCGTCCTTCCCGGTCGGTCGTTTCGTCTTCTTGTTCTTCCATCGTGGTCATGCCGGATACTCCGATGTGACCTTCGGAGTCACTGCGCGGGGCCGCCCCGTCCGAAAACCCGCGTGGTATCAGGGTCGAGAGGACGGCATGCGACTTGCACAACATCCCATGTTCGGCATCCGCGGGAAAGACCGGGATCCCCCGACCCGAAGTGGGAACGGCCCGGAAAGCCTCGAGATGCCGGGAAAGATGAAAACGATGAGACGAATCGGAAGAGTTCTGTTACTTCTGGCCCTGGCGGCAAGTCCGGTCACGGCCCAGACCCAGAGGATCCAGTTGAAGAACGGGGCGGTGATCGTCGGGACCGTCCGCGTCTCCGGGGTCGGAGAGGTGACCGTCCAGGTCAGGTACCCCGAGGTTCGGCGTCTCAAGCTCGAACGGAAGGATGTGAGTCCCGAGTCATGGTTCGAGATTCTCGAGAGGACCTTGGATCCCACGAACATCCCCGCGCGAATCGCCCTTGCCGACTTCGCGGAGAAGAACGGCCTCTATTCGTTCGCGGTCGCAGAACTCCGCAGGTTGGCGGAGTTCGCTCCGGAGAAGAGGGGGGACCTCCTGAAGAAGATCGACGCGATCCAGGACTCGGTGGCCTTCGAGATCCTCGAGGATGCGGAGAACGCCCTGGAGAGGGGGCAGCCGAACGCGGCCCTGATGTACCTCCATACGATCCTGGAGCGCTTCCCGAAGTCCGGGGCCGCGGCCAAGGCCCGTGAACTGATGAAGAAGGCGCATCGCGCGGCTGGGACCTCGGCGTCGGTGGCGGAGAAGACCGTCCCTGATTCGAAGATGAAGAAGCAGGTCGCGATGGTGATGAGACACTTCGAGGCGGGCCGGAAGATCCTCGAGAAGGGCAAGGGACATATCGGGAGGTATTCCAAGGCATCCCGGCAGCGCCGGACCCTGGAGAAGGCCCTCCGGTCGTTCCGGGCGGCCTGGCGCGAAGCTCGCAAGCTCCCGGTGAGTTCCGAGTCCAAGGAGGCGGGTACGAAGCTCTCGGGCTTGAGGGAGAGGGTGAAGAAAACCCTCGTACAGACCTACCTCGATCTGGGTTCCCTCTTCCTCCAGCGCTTGGCCATCCAGAAGGCCGAGGAGTATTGCAATGCGGCCTGCGAACTGGATCCCGGAAACCGGGGATCCCACGAACTCCACGGCTTGATCATCCAGGCCAAGATCTATCGAGGGTATTGAGAAGTCCGAGAGGACCTTTCGGAACCGGAGGAATGTGGCCGGCCGGGGAATCCCCCCCGGCCGGCCGCGTCTTCTTCGAGGGGAGGTCAGGAATCGGCGATCGTGAAGGTGATCGCGTTGCTCATCGAGATGCCGAGGCCGGTGCCCGCGCGGCAGAGGACGAGCCATTGGGCGCAGAGAGCTTGCCCGGCGAGGCGCGCGTCGACCGGAATCGGCAGGGGTTGTCCGGTGGTGCCGGAGCAGAGTCGGCCGAGGATCATATGAGGTCCGAGCACCAGGGGGGGGATCCAGAAGGAGGGATAGAGGGGGCCGCAGAGGCCGGGGATCGAGATCCCCTTCGTGCAGTTTCCGGCGCCCAGGACGAGGAACCCCCATCTTCCCGCGGGCCCGTTCGCGAGGTGGACCCGGAACCCCGTGTTGCCTAGAGCCGGATCACCACCCGCGGTCACCGGCGACATGTTCAGGCAGAGCCGGCAACCCTTTCCCGCGCAAGGCTTCCCGACCGGGATCTTGATCCAACCCGGAATGAGGGCGAGTCCGCGCCAGGGGCGGTTCCCCTTGCGGCAGCAAGCGGTGTCGAATTTGAAGAAGCAGGTCTTGAGGTCGACGAAGACCCGCTTGGTCATCGCTCCATAGGTCATGTAGAGGATCCCGCGCCGGTTGTCGTAAGCGAGCCCGGCGATGAACCCGTTCTGACAGTTGGGAACGAGGGGGGACTTGCAGATGAGCTTGCAAGGCGAACCTGCGCGGGCCGCGTAGATGATGTTCTGCCAGGCGCCGAGGGCGTTCTTGCCGGAGGCGGAGAAGAACAGGACATCGTGGATCTGGTCGTAGGCGAGCCCGGCGGCGATCCAGCCGGCCGGAAGGGGAATCGAGCATTTCGAGACCGGGGTCCAGCAGGCCTTGGGGGAAGCGACCGGGATGTAGGTCACGATCGCGGCTCGTCCCGGAACCGTTTCAAGCTGGAACAGGGCCTTCTTCCATTTGGCCAACCCGACGACCGTCCGGCGGTAGGCGAGTCCGCTGACCCTGGACCCGGCGGTTCCGAGCGCCCGTGTCGCGGGAAAGGAGCAGAAAGCCTTGCAGGAGGAAAGATAACGCCCCTGGATGGTGAGGCCGTCGCTCGTCCAGACCATCTGCAGTTCCGGCTGATAGGCCGTGCCCCCCGCGTAGGACACCGGGCTGTTCAGGTGAACGGAGGTGCAGCGGACCGTGGAGGGGATGCAGGTCGGAAAGACCTTCTGGACGTCGATCGAGCCAGGAGTGGTCGAAGTCCCCGATGCGGCCCAGCCGATCAGGGTGTTCGACTTGTAGACGGGGTTCTGAGCCCCGAGGGAGGACAAGGAGGACGAGAGGAGCAAGCAGAGAAAGGAAAGAAACCTGGAGGAACCTGACATCGTGGGACTCCTCGAATGGTCGCGGCCCCGGGGGTCGCGGGAACGAACTTCGGGAGGGAAACGATCGCTTGGAGGCCTCGAGGCTTCGGGTTCGGACCCCGAGAGTCTCCGTCGAGCACGCGGCTCGGGTCTTCATCACCGGTCAGACGGGGCTCTCGGCCGGAGAGGTTCCGCCATGCGAGGGGAGGTCTTCCCTGTTTTCTCGAACTTGCGAAGAACTTCACGGAAGCCGTCGAGGCTCCGGAAGTACAAAAGGTCGGGGGCGCCGCGGGAAGGCGGCGCCCCCTGGGAGAGAGGTGTCCCCTGGCCCGGAGTGGGCCGGGGTGGCCGGCCGTTCCGGGGGACGGGGTCACGAAGTCGGAATGTCAGGACGAGGTCACGGTGAACGAGACCGCGTTGCTCATCGAGAACCCGATCGTAAACGGGTTGGTCTTGAAGCAGAGAACGAGGAACTGGCCGCAGAACGTTCTGCCGCAGAGGCTCGGGATCGGGGGGATCGGCAGGGGTTGGACAGCCGATCCGAGACAGCCCATTCCCGAGATCACCGTCGGTCCGAAATAAAACGGGGACGGGACGAGGGCGGGATAGAAGAGTCCGCAGAAATTCCCGAGCTGGACGCCGTTTGTGCAGTTTCCTCCGTTCATGAAGAGGAAGGCGAGCTTCCCGCCGGGGGCGTTGCCGAGCACATAACGGAAGTTCGAGTTCCCGAGAGAGGGGTCTCCGCCCGCGAGACCGGCCGTCATCAGGGGGCAATTCGGGCAGGGTTTGCCGCTGCAGGATTTCCCGAACCTCCCGGACTTCCAGCCGGGGATGATCGCGAGTCCGCGCCAGGGCCTGTTCCCCTTCTTGCAGCAATTCGGATCGATCTTGATCTGGCACTTGAACGGATCGAAGACGAAGAGCCTCTGGGTGACGTTGCCGTAGGTGGCGTAGAGTCCCCTGGCGGTCGTGCCGGGGAGGACGTTCGTGCAGCAATCGTAGGCGAGCCCCGTGATCATCCCGTTGAAGCATTGCTTGAGGGGGATCTTGCAGAACGGCTTACAGGGGGTGTTGGCTCTCGCGACCATGAGGACGTTCTGCCATCCGCCGGTCGCCGTGGCCTGGGAGATCGTATAGTAGAGGAGATCCCGGGGTTCGTCGTAAGCCAGACCTCCGGCCACCCAGTTGCCTCCGAGGGTCAGTGCACACTTGGCGATCGGCTTCCAGCATTTTCCCGAGCGGGCATAGGTGACGATCGCCATCATTCCCGGGTAGGTCTCGAGCTGGAACATGCGGTTTTTCCAGTTCGCGATCGCAAGTCCGCTGACGACGGGACGTTTCAAGGGGTTGAGGACCTTCGTCGCCTTCATCTTGCAGACGAGGCCGCAGGACCTCATGAGACGGCCTTCGATCACGTTGCCGTCGCTGGTCCAAACCGTTTGATCCGCGGGGTTGTAGGCCGTTCCTCCGGCCCAACGGATCATGTTGTTGAGATGGACCGAAGTGCATCGGATCTTGTCCGGGAGACATTTCGGAAAGAGGGGTTGGACGTCGATCGTTCCCGGAGTGGTCGAGGTGCCGGAGGCGGCCCAGCCTACCAGCATGTTCTGCGAGACGATGGGGCCTTGAGACGATGCGAGAGCGGGGAGGAGGGTTGCGGCGAAAGCCGCTGCAAGGAACCGAGGCAGAGTCATCGGATACTCCTGTTGCCTTGAGGGAAGGGGAAACCTGCGGGGGGATCCCGCGATGGAGACCGCATGGCGCAGGAAACCCGGCCGGACCCGGAGGGGAGTCGGTCCGGAAATGAAATGACGAAAAGAAAAGCGAGGGAGCCGGGCCGCGACATTCGGCCGCACACAGCTTAGACGTTCCCGAGTCGGGAAAGGTTCAATGGGACGGGAAGTTTTTTCTCAAGGGACTCTGGATTCCTGGAGACATGAGATGTCGAGAGAGATTCCCTCGCAAAGTCAGGCATTACAGATGGTTGCCGAGAGTCCTGCTCGATGGGCCATGCCCCGGAGAGTCAGGGGAGGAAGCTTCCGGGCTTCTTCAATTTGGCGGGCAGGTATTCGCGGATCACGAAATTGAGGTCGAAGGCCGCGAAAGCCTGCTGTTCGGCACGCACGCCCATCCGGAGAAGCTGTTCGAGGGCCTTCTTCCAGGCTTTGTGAGTCTGGAAGAACGGATCGTTCTTCAACGCATCCTTGGCGCGCTTGATATCGACCTCCTTGAGGGGGTGGACCGCGTCCTTTTCCCGAAGTCCGTAGTCGACGATGTCCTGGGGGGTTACCCCGAGGAATCGGGCGTTCGGAACGCAGAAGAAGGTGTTGATATGAGCGGCGTTTCCGGATCCGACCTTCAGGGAACGGTAGATGTTCGCGATGCCGTAGGGATCGCAATCGACGAAGGCATAGACGGGAATCTTCTTCTTGTCGGAGAGGATGCGAAGGAAGCGCCTGCAGGAACGCGTCGGGACACCTCCCATCTCGACGAGGATGCAGTTGTGGGTCCTCCAGAACTTGTGGGAAGCCAGGCGCTCGTACATGCCGTTCGTCTCGATCGCAAGCACGAAGTCGGCGTCGGTCTTGAAGTCCAGGTGCTCGACCCGGGCGGGAATCCTCCAGGCCGAACTGCCCATTCTCGTGCAGTCGATCTCCTCCTTCGCGCCGGTCTCGATGTCGTGGTCGATGATGATGAGCTTGCCCGTGACCGAGCCCCCGTGTTCGGCGGGTTTGAAACGGAGCTGTTCCCGGGAGACCTTGTGGAGGCTGAACATGGCCTCGATGTCGTCCATGACCGTGTCGGATTCGGTCTGCTCCTTGAACTTGGCGTCTCCCCAGTTCTTGGAATTGTAGTAGGCTTCCCGCTTGGTCGCGGTGTCGTCGGTGCGGATCAGCTCCATCGAAGCGGCCATCATCCTCAACATCTGAGCGAAGGCCTTGACGGAATTGACGGTCAGGTCCCTGCGTTTCCTTCCGCGTCCCAGCTTGAAGTATCCCGATCGCCGGTCGTAGGTGACGTTCTTCAGGGAACGGACCGGGAATACGATCTCTGGTTTTTTCTTTTTCTGGATCGTTTCGTGGATGCGCCGCGCCTCGTCCTCGATGCACTTCAAGGTCGTCCTGTCGAGGGGGGTCAGCTTGCGGGCGCGCTGTCGCGTGATCTTCTTCTTTTTCACGGCCATGGTCGTTACGGGGTCGTGCGGGATTCGATCGTCCCGGCGAGGTTGCGTAGGGATTCCAGACGGGTTCCGAGAGCCGTGTCCCCGGATCCGGGGAAGGGGCCCTCCAGGTCGAACCATTCCGCCTCCAGCGTCCCCTTGGAGGGTTTCAGGGAGGTCTTCGTGCAGGGGACGAGGAAGAGAACGTCGAAATGCCTGTGCGCGGGCTCCCCGGATGCGGCGGGGATCGTGTGGACATCGACCCCGAGGAAGCGGGGCGGATCGTGGGGGAGGGCCTCCAGGCCCGTTTCCTCGCGCATTTCCCTGAGAGCGGTGTCGAGGATCCGACCGTCTCCCTCCTCCACGTGTCCGCCGGGCTGGAGCCAGCGGAGGAGCCGGGGATGGCGGACCAGGCAGACCTGCCTCGTCTTTCCCGACCAGGGAAGGGCCGAGCCTGTCAGGTGCCCCGGACGGAATCCACGGCGGTCCCGGACGGATTCCCCCCGTTCCTCCGCGCGGTCGAGAAACGCACGGAAGTCGCGGATCGAGAGGATTTCGCGGGGTCCCGAGGGGGCGTGCTCCTCGAGGAGGGCTCTCAGATCCTGAAGGAAGGGGGCGGGGTCTGCGGCCATCAGAACTTCCGGCTCTTTTCGAGAATCTCCTGGAGGATGGCCACGTCCGCGTCGCGTTCCCTGTCGGGGATCTCGAGGATTTCCTGGAGACCGATCCCGATGTGAGGGAGGTACTTCTCGATATAGCTCCGTTTCTGATATTCCCGCTCGATCCGCTTCCCCTTGCGGATGTGGGTGCCGAGCTTGCGCCCGCATTCCTGGACCGCGAGCTTGATCTCCTTGATGATCTCGGGGTAGGAAGCGATGGCCTCCTTGCTCTCGGAGGTGAAGGGCACCCAGACCGAGGCGATGTGGACGATCAGCACCATCGCGCCGATCGGGAGGGCGCCCTTGGGTTGCTGGAGGCCGTACGAGCGCCAGTTGACCCCGATCACGCTCTTCGTGATCGCGCAGGCCCCCTGCTGGTATTGAAGGGGGACACGGTTCGCGAAACGAACGAGACGGATCGGTTCGTCGGCGTTTCCGAGTAGTTCGGTGTCGGCCGCCTTGGCTTTCTTCCTCGAGCGGATCTTCCCCTCCTCTGTCACTTCCATCGTGTCGCCCTCGCGGCCGAATGCGAGAGCGGCCTCGACGAGGAAGGGGTTGCCCCGGTAGACGGCTGGAGGCCGGGTAGCGGCGATATAGAAGTCGGCTTTGATCTCCTTCCGGAGCCCCGCCAGCAGGGTCTCCTCGCCGATCGGAGCGATGCAGTTCGTCGGGGGGGCCATGATCCGGGTCTTCTGGATCGACTTGTGAAGTGCGTCCGCTTCCTGGCGCGCGATCCTCTTGGGGTTCGCGCGGGTCGAGAGTCGAGCCCCCTCGCAGATTTTCCTCGCGACCGTGCCGCCGACCCTGCTGAACTCCTGCTGGAGGAACGAGGAGAGGGTGCGCTCCTTGCTGTCGGCGAGCATCTTGATCAGCAGGCCGAGTTCCACTCCGTGAGGATGCGGTTTGATCTCCTTCGTCTCGCTCGGAAGTTGGTCCGTGCCTCGTTCGTAGATCGTCTCCTTGCCGCTCGGATCCCTGTAGTGGATCTTCACGTGGGGATTGGCCACCGCGGTCTGTTTCAGATATTCGTCGACCGAACGCACTCCACGGCGGAACTCCGCTTCCATGTCGATTTCCACCCGGGTGCCGTGTGCCTTCTCCCAATCGCACTCGACTTCCTTGAATTCGGGACGGTTGCGGGTCGTGTCGATGCGGACCTTGAAGGACAGGGCCTTCTTCCTGGGGCTCGTCCGGGACAGGATCCGAATCGGGCTTCCGGTCGTGAGCTGACCGTACATCCCCGCCGCCGAAATGCCGATTCCCTGCTGGCCCCGACTCTGGCGCAGCCTGTGGAACTTCGATCCGTAGAGGAGCTTCCCGAAGATGTTGGGGATCTGGGTCTTGAGGATGCCGGGTCCGTTGTCCTCGACAATCATCGTGAAGCGGTTTTCATGCTTCGGGATCTGCCGGATCTCGACATGGATCTCCGGGAGGATCCCGGCTTCCTCGCAGGCGTCCAGGCTGTTGTCCACGGCCTCCTTGATGCCGGTGAGAAGGGCCTTGCGGGGGCTGTCGAATCCGAGGAGATGACGGTTCTTCGTGAAGAACTCCGAGACCGAGATCTCCCTCTGGGCCTTGGCCATGCTCTCCGCGGAGGCTCTCCGTCCCTTCTTCCGCTTTCCTCCGACCTTGCTCGTCGCCATGCGCCTTCCTTCCTCGGATTTCCAGGCTGAAATCGGTTCTTCGGGCTTGCCGCCGAAGAGATCCATCTGTCCGCCCTTCATCGTTTCCCCTCCAGTTCACGGATCCGGACTTCCCGCCGGGATCCGGGTTCGAAGTCTATGACGGCGGCGTCGCGGCCGAAGTCTCCGCCGCGAGCCACGTAGGCCGGATTTCCCCTCCGCACAGTCCCGACTCGGCCGCGAGACGGGCGAAATCCTCGAGGCCCCGGTGATGCCGGGGTTCGAGACGGTGCTCGATCCTCCCGCCGACCCCGTCCAGGATTCCTTCCCGCCTGCCCCGCCGCCAAGCCTCCATGAGGTGGGCGATCGCCGCCCTGGCCCTGGGCTCTTCTGTCCGGAACAGCCACAGGGCGAATACGAAAGGCAGACCCCGCCACTCGTGCCACGCCTCCCCGAGGTCCAGGATCCTTCGGCCCCCCGCTTCCGCGGAAGCCCCCTTGTCACCGATCAGGAGCACTGCATCAGCGTCGATATCCGAGGGCCGGAGCGTGGCATCGATCCTCGATAGGGTGATCGGGCCGGCTCCGAAGCGGCGGGCGAGCAGGATCCGGGCCAGGACCACCGAGGTTTCGCTGGCCAGGTCGGCCGCGAGGGTCCGGACTTCGGAAGGGTCCGTCCGGAGGAACAGGCGGACGGAGCGGACCGGGCCCGTCGCGGCGATTCCGAGATCCCTGGCGGCGAAGTATCCTGGGCGGCGGAAGGCTTCGATCGACGATACCAAGGCCCCTTCCAGGCGTCCCCGCCTCAGATCCTCGATCAGGCGGGAAGGCAGGGCCCTGACGAGTTCCAGCCCGGGATTCGACTCGAGTCCGGCCAGAAGGGGGGCCCCGACCGTATACGGCACGCTTCCGAGCGTCAGAGGTCTGGAAAGGTTTCCGTTCATGCGGCGGACTTTCCAAGGAAGGGGCGATGGAGGTCTCTTCTAGCCGGAGGAGGGCGAAGGTTCAAAACTCCGCCGGGTCGGCCGGATGCCCCCGTCCCGGCGGCCGAATCCGGATTACAATTCCCCGGACCCCGATCGAAGTCCCTTTCGAGACTCCTCTCCGTTCCGGCGGCCCGAGACGGGTTCCGCAATCTTCGTGGAACGCGATGACATGAACCCCATCCGCCCGATAGTTCCGGTCCTGTCGATCCTCCTGGCTTCCTGCGGAGGAGGAATCGTCGCTGGAGTCCTGGCGGGCGGGTCGAAGGGGAAGGGAGGGGCGGCGAGCAGGGTCCCCAGCCTGGAGATCGCAGCGGGGCAGGATTTCGCCCCCCTGCGGATCCTCGATCTCTCGTTCCTGAATCTCCCTTCCGGTTCGATTCAGCAGCAGTTCAAGACGCTGACGATCCGGGATGTCGATGCGATCCAAGGGCGCGGGGGAGGCCGGCCGGTCGTCATCCTCGAGCACAAAGGTTTCGGGATCCGCGAGAAGCAGCTGACGATCCTTCCTTCCCCGAACAAACCCGGGGCCCGCAACCTCCTCGTCTATTTTAGGGTCGATCCGAAACCGTTCTACGCCAAGGTCGAGAGCGATCCCAGGGATCTCCTCCTGGAACTCTCCGTCGAAATCGACGGCCGGAGGGTCGGATCACCGATCCCCTTCCATCTCTACAGGAACCCGATGTTCGATCGGGACCTGCTGACGAAGCGGTGGAAGAGGGGCGTGCTCGAAGCTTCCGTGGACGGGAGTTCGACAGTGTCTCTTCCCCTGCATCGCCTGCGCGCGCGGGATGCGAGCGATCTCGAGGTCGAGGTCTACCAGTGGGATTTCCGTGCCGCGAATGTGACCGGAAAGATCCCCTTCCGGAGACTCGTCGCGATCGGGACGAAGATGGGGCCGTCGGACCCGAAGACCGGAGTCATCGAGGTTTCGGCGAGAATCCCCTCGGCCCGTTTCCCCGGTTTCGCCTTTCTCGTCGTTCACGATCTCCGTTCGGGACGGAGCGATCCGCTTCCTCTCCTCTACACGCCCGAACTCTTCGGGGTCGGACCCGCGGGTTCAGCCCTGGCGGGCGGATCCCTTGCCGTCCTGATTGGATCGGGGCTTCTGCCCGCGATCAACCAGGGTGGAAAACTCGTCTATCTCTTCGACCAGTTGAAGTTGAGTCTCCGTCGCGGGGGACGCAAGGAAGCCGTTCCCCCTAAATCCATCCTCCAGAGTCTGTCGAATGACCGTCAGATCGTCTTCTACATGCCGCCTTCCCCCGACGGGAAGCCCGGACCCGCGGCTCTGGATCTCGAACTCACGTTGACGGGTCCGCAGAGCATCAAGATCCTCCGCTCCTTGGGACCGGGGGGAGGTTCCATCCCGCGTTACGGGGTCGGGCAGCCCAGGTTGTGGCCCCTCGTCGCCCCCCTCGCCTCGGGCGGCTTCGACATGGCCAAGGGATTCTTTTTCGGTTCCCCTTCCGGCGGTCTTCCGGAGCTGGCGATCCTCGACCGGGTCGAGGATTTCGCCCAGGTGCAGCTCATGACACAAGCCGGTCTGGGGATCTATCGGCCGATAGGAAAACCGGTCGCGACCTTCGGGCCGGGATTCCAGGCTGCAAGAGCGCCGCTCGGCATGCTTGCCGGGGATCTGGACACGAAGGAGGGGGAGGACCTCTTCGTCATCGGCGGAGCGCCGAACCAGAACCAGATCTTGGGCGAGCACGCCTTGCTCAGCGCGCGGCGGAACCTGTCCTCGCCGTTTCAGGTCGTGCTTCCCGTACTCCGGAGCCCGGGACAGATTCTCGACCGGGCCCGCGGGGACATCGATGAGAACGGGAAGCCGGACATCGTTCTACTGCGGGCGAAAGGGGCGGCGGAAGCGGGGGTGGAGATCCGCTTCAGCCCGTTCGAGAACCTGAAAACGACCACGGTTCCGTTGCCGAAGGGGTTTTCCGCCAGGTACATCGATATGAGCGATCTGGATGGTGACGGCCATCTCGACCTCGCTCTCGCGACGGAAGCCTCTCCCTGGAAGGTTCTGATCCTTTTCGGAAACGGAACGGGCCAGTTCCTGAAGAGCGAGGTCCATTCTTATGACCCGGACAAGAAGACCTTGACGGCCGGAAACAGGGCTGTGGACCTTCTTTCGTTCTTCGGGGCGAGCGGAACACGGGTCTACCGGCACCTCCTCGTGCTCGTGCGGAGCGACACCTTGGGGACCGGTGGGAAGCAATGGATCATCCCTCTTCATTTCGACGCCACGAAATCCCAGTTTCAGGAAGCATCGCTTTCCAGCTCCGTTCTTCTCGCGGCCAAGGACCGGATCGCCCGGGGACTCATCGATGATTTCGCGGAGAACCCGGGTGATGAGCTTCTTCTGGCCGCGACGGGAGTCCGGGAGGGCCCGCTGAGCGCATGGAAGCTCGGAGACGGCAAGCCAGCGCGCATCACCCTGGGAGTGGATCCGAGTCCGGGAATGATCGTTCCCGAAGCGATGGTTCCGGTCCGTGTAGGGGATTCCGACCGGGAGAGTCAGAAGGGGATCGCCATCCTCCACACCGAGACCTTCGGACTCGAGGCCACTCCGGTCCTTTCCGTTCTTCTGAAGGACGGGAAGACTTTGGCCTCCAGGATTCCGGAGTTGCCGATCAAAACCGAACCCGAGAATCTCGTATTCGGAGATTTCGACGGAGACGGCAAGAAGGGCGACGTGGTCGGGGTTGTTTCGGGATCCCTTCATCGGATGGGCCGGAAAAACGGCCTTCTCTTTCCGGATTCGGCGAAGGTGACGATTCCGTTCACGGGCCTGATCGCCTCCTCCCTTTCCGCGTTTCCTGGACCTGATGGGGACCGGGTCCTCTGGTTGGACGGCGACGGCTCGCTTTTCTGGTTGGACGCCGGAACCGTGGTTCCGAAGACCTTGGGGAATCTCCGCCCTTGGTTGCCTGCATCCTGGAAGGAGGCCCGACTGATCGAGGGGTCGAAGATCTTGAGGGCCGATGCGGACGGAGATCCCTATCCGGACCTCGTGGTCTTCCTCGTACCGGACCCGGGAGCGGGAAAGACACCGAAGCGGGGCTTCCTTCTGCATCTGAAAGGTAGGAAGCCTTCTCTACGGACCTCGCCCGTACTCCTTCCCGGCGCCGGGGAGTCGGCCGGTGAGGTCCTTCTCCAGGGGAAGGAGACTCCGATCCTCACCGCGGACTTTCTCGGTCACCGTGCAGAGAAACAGCCCGGCCTCGAGGTCGCCTATGTCTTCGACAAGTCCCTTCGATTCCTGTCGCTGGATTTCGACAAGAGCGGCGCCGCCGTCTGGAAGATCAGGAAGATCCTGCCCGAGGTCCAGGTCGGTCTGTATCCCAAGGGATTGATCAGTCCGGACTTAGACGAGGACGGGCGCCCGGACCTGGCGATCCTTCTGGATCAGGAACGAAAGGTCCGGGTCCTGGTCAACCGGATCCTCTCGAAGGGGAACGGGGTCTACGCGGGAGGTTTCTCCTCGTTGCCGGGACCGGATCTGACCTTTCCGGGGATCACGATCGGATTCGAAAGCGGAGATTTCGACGGCGACGGGTTGATCGACATCTGCGCGGTGTCCCTGGTGCAAAGAGGGGTGACCCTCTCTCCCTCCGTGGTCCTTTTCCGGGGTCGCGGGCGGGCCACCTTCGATACGGCCTACGTCTATCCCGAGGTCCCCTATATCAAGACCATTCCCCAAGCCTTCGGGGCCTTCGACTTCGATGGGAATGGGATGACGGACCTGTGCCTGGGGCGCTACCCTCTCCTCTCCCGGTGAAGCGGGGGAAGGCGGGGGTCCGTTCGGGAAGGAAAGGGGAGGCGAGAATGAGCCCAGGGTACCCGATACGGCTCGGGTCGATCGGATGGTCCCACGATGCATGGGAAGGGGGCTTCTATCCCAAGGGACTTCCTTCTCTCGACCGCCTGTCCTTCTATGCCCGGAGCTTCAGCACGGTCGAGGTCCAGTCGACCAGGCAGGGTGGGGTCCCGGCACGGGTGTTTCGTTCATGGGCCGCCCGCGTTCCGCTGGGCTTCCTTTTCTCCCTGCGAGTCCCCGATGTTCTCGCGGAGGAGATCCTCCTCGGCCGGCCGGAGGCGCTTACGGGCTTCCTGGAGGGCCTCTCGGATCTGAGATCCCGGCTCGGGCCTCTCCATCTCCTCGTGACCGGCCCGGTGCGACCGGCTCGACTCCCCGACCGGCTCGCGGGCTTTCTCGGGATCCTTCGACGACTGAGCGGAGGGGGGCTCAGGGCTGCGATCGAATTCCGGGATTCGCGGTGGATCGACGGAGAGGTTCTCGCCTCGATGCGCCGCCATCGGGCCGCCCTCGTCCTGCCCGATCGTCCCGGGTACCCGGATCCCGACCGGCAGTTCGCGAACCCCTCGTGGGTCACGGGGGACTTCACGTACATCCGACTCTGCGGGGATCCCAAGGCCCTTCGGGTTTTCGAGCCCTCCGGGGGACGGTTGGTCCTGGACCAGTCCTGGCGCATGTCGATGTGGGCGGATGGGATCCTGGAGAGGGCGGAGCGGGGTCCGGTTTTCGTCTTCGCGGGGAACGGGTACGCGGGCTTCGCTCCGGGGACTCTCGAGGGGATCGGGAGGATGCTTGGGCCCGCGGAACCACGGCGGCGCTCGGGGGGCGGCGTGGGGGGATGAGGGTATGGACGCGCGACGAAGCGAGGCCCCGGAAGGGGAGATCCGGCTGCCGGAGGGCGCCCGTTTCGAAACCGAGGTCGGGGACCTGGCGGTCCGGTCCTCGGGTCTCCGGTTCCGCGGGCCCAAGGGCACCTCTCCCTTCGGGATCCGGGATCCCGGATTGAATCTCGGTTCTCCGGATCCTCTCGACCATGACCGTATCGCGGCCCTCGCCCGCGCGGTCCGGGAATCGGGTGCGGCATGGGTCTCGACACCGATCGGCTACGTCGCCCTCGGGGATCGGTGGATCCATGTCCCTCTTCCCCTGCCCGTGGAGGACCGGATCCGGGAGGCCTTCCGGGCTCGCACCTCCGTGGCGTCGGAGATCCTCTCCCGGCCTCTGCTTCTCGAATATCTTCCGCTGCTGGAGGCGGAACCCGTGCCTCCCGAGCGGGAACGGGCCTGGCTGGAACGGCTCCTCGGGGAGACCGATTGCCGGTTGCTCCTGGACCTGGGAACGCTCGCCTGGATGGACGCTCACGAGATCTGCGACCTGTCGACCCTCCCTCTTCGGATTCCCTTCGGGCTCGTGAAGGCCGTGAGAGTCCCGGAAGGGAAGAAGGAAGGTGGAGAGTTTCCGTTCTTCCAGGAGGCTCCTGCCTTCGCCGACCCCGAAGCGGAGACTCCGAAAGCGGGAGAGGAAGAGAACGAGCCCCGGGGCGATCCGAGAGGGGTTCGTTTCGACCACGTCCTGAACCCCGGAAGCGGCCGGAACCCGGATCCGCGGCTTGAGCGCCGATTACGCCCGTACAGAGAACTCCTGCTCGAAGCTTGCCGGAAGGCCCTGAAACGGGGCTTCGGTCGGGGGTGGACGAGCGTCCTCCGTGCAGGGTCTACCGAAGTCCGGGAACTCCTCGCCCGTTTCCTGGGCGACATGCCTCCCCGCGGACCGGATCCCCTCGAGACCGCCGATCGGTTCCTGATCTTCCTGATGCTTAGGCGGCCCGAGCGGGCGGCGGCCCTCGAGGAGCTCGAGCGCCGCCTAAGGGCTCAACGGAACCGGAGCATGGCTCGGTTGCCGAAGCGCGGTCTCACGGGTCCTCCGATCAGCAACTGCTGCAGGTAGAGGGTCTTTCCGGGAAGGGATGGAGAATTCGGGATCCCGAGATCGAACTCGAGGTGTTTGGAAGTCCCGAAGGGGAGGGGCGGCATGACGAGGAGCCCCGAGGTCGACAGGAGGAGCTTCCCGTCGAAGCCCGGCAGCGAGAGGGCGCCGGTCGCCGCCGAGATCAGGACGACGGCGAAGCCGGAAACCCGTCCTTCGAGGCCGAAACGGACCTTCGTTCCCCGACTTCCCGATCCGAGGAGGGTCATCGAGGCCGGAGCCGCGGCGCCCTCGATCCTGAGGTCGTCGATCAGGGCTTCGACGAGGGAGGGGCTGAGGTCCTGGGCATGGAACCGGAAGCGGAGGTTCCCCCGGGGGCTCAGGCCGTCGAGAGGGATCGAGACCCTCGTCCAGCGGAAGGTGCCCCGATTCAGACTATAGATCGTTTTCCAGCTGGTTCCCCCGTCCGTGCTGGCGTCGACCCGGAAAGGATCCCCGGGGTTGACTGATTCGGAGTACCAGAGCCAGAACGAGAGGGTCGGAGCCGCGACGTGGCTCAGATCGAGGACAGGACTCAAAAGCTCCGTGTAGCCGTTGTCGACGTCGTAGCTGCCGACGCTCGAGCCCGCCCGGCCGTCCGTCACCCAGCAGAGAGTTCCCGTGGCGCTGTGGTCGGAGCCCGGCTGGTAGGTCTTTCCCAGGTAGGAGGTGGCCTGAGGCGGCATCCTGACGAATCGGCCCGTCGTCGCGGTGTCGCGCGTCGAACGGACGAAGCCCCGGTCGCTCTCGAAGTCGTCCGAGACGAGGGTCGTCGCGGGGACGAAGAGGACGCTGCGGCGGAGAGTTTCCCGTTGTCCTCCGGAGGTCATCCCGATCTCGAAGTGAGCCGTGGGGGCCGTGAAATTCCCGGGCACGAGGAAGGTCAAGGGGGTCGCGGCGTTCGTCGCGCTGCCGAACTTCGGGATCGAGGGGATAGAAGTCCCTCCTCGGGTCACGGTGATTCCGGGAGTCAGGGATTTGAGATTCAAGACGGCCGTGCCGGAGGCGAGGGCCCCGTCGTTGGCGAGGGTCAAGACGACCCGCCCCTGCTCTCCGGGCTCGATCTTTCCGTTCCCGTTCGAGGGACTCCCCTCGAGAATGGAGACCCCCCGGATTCCCAGGACGGGGCCGGCGGCCTTGGCGAAGGCCCGGAACATCGCCTGGTGCCTCGAGGAGATCGCGACCTGTCGGGCCGGGTTCGGCCAGAAGTAGCCCTCGCTGGCTCTGCCGAGTTCCGGGGTGAAGGCGAACATCTTGTAGGCGGCATGGTAGTGGTCGAGGGCCGTCCCGGCCGCGGTGTAGAGGATAAGGGAGGCCGCTCCCGCCCGGATCCCGTTCTTCGCGGTAGCGGCCTTTTCGATCTTCGCGTAATCGGCGGCGTTGACGGGGTTTGCGCGCTTGTAACCCCAAGGGCGGAGAAGGATGTCGGAATAGGTGTGTGAGGAACACCCCAGTGTGAACTTGCGTGTCTTGATGAAGGCGTTGAGGGCGAAGGTCTCGGGCTCGGAGAGGGCCTTCGTCCCCCTGTAGACGTTGCTCGAGGGGTTTCGGCTGTTGCCTCCGTAGGGAGCCGACCAGCCAGTGGGCCAGTTCCGGTTGAGATCGACTCCGTAGCTTCCGCCCGTGTTGCGCCTGCGGTTCTTCCTCCACATTCCGCCGCCGTTGGGGCGGATGCTCCGGTTGTATTCGTATCCGTCGGGGTTCAGGACGGGGACGAAGAACATCTCGCGGTTGTCGACGAGGAAGGTGGCCTCGGGATCCTTCCCGTAGTTGTCGAGGAGCCAGTCCATGAAGACCAGGGTCGTCGTGATCGAAAGGGGTTCTCGGGCGTGGTGGAGGGAATCGAAGAGCACTTCGGGTTCGTTCTCGTCGATCTGCACGTTGTCGGAGATCTTGACCATCCAGATCGGACGGCCCTGGATCGATTTGCCGATCGAAACCTTCGCCGCGCAGATCTTGGGGTGAGTCTTGGCCATCGTGTCGAGGATGGCCGTGACCTGGGCCAGGGTGTAATGCCCTCCCATGGCCCCCTTCCCGACGGCCGGCGTCAGCGTCTGCGGGAAGGAGAACTTCGCCAGGCGCCGGGCCGTGCTCTCCTCCAGGTTCCGCTCGAGGACGACGAAGGAGAGTCCCGCTTTCCGCATTCGGGCCTGGTCCTCCGCGTCCGCGAGGACCTCGACCCGTTTGACCGGGAGTTCGAGGGTCGAGCATCCCGCGAGGTCGAGGTCGAGGGACCGGATGATCTCGAGAGTCCGGGCGTCCCGAACGAGGATCCCGCAGAGATCGTGCGCCGGCGGGGTCGCGGGACGGGAGAGGGGAGGCGGCTGGACCGGATTCCCCTGGAAGGTGGGCGTACAGATGAGGAGCAGCGAAAAGGCGTGAAGGACCGACATCGTGGAGGACTCCGGGCCGGGGGGTTCGGGGGACTTCGAAGAAGAGGGAAGTGCCGACTCCGGGAGAAGTCGACGATCGGACCCTCCTAGTATAGTGTCTCCGTCAGGTTTCCGGTTCTCCATGCCCGGGGAAGGGGAAACCGTCCCGGATCGAACGGCTCCCCCCGATGCGACGGATACTCGGAACAGGCATCACCGCCTTGGTCGGACTTCTCGGGCTCCCTCTCCAGGGTTGCGGCGGCGGGGGGGGAGGACCCAGGGTCGCGGGGGCCGCGGCCCGGAGCCTCGGACCCTCGGGAGGGACGATCCGAGGGCCGGCGGGGACCCGGCTCGAGGGTCTCGAGATCGTGGTCCCGAAAGGGGCCCTCGCGCGTTTCCACTCCTTCCGCCTGGAAGGGGCGGATCCGCCCGCGATGAAGGACGCCGCTCCGATCGGAGAGGCCTTCCGCTTGCGGGTGGTTCCGGATCCGGGACGGCTCGCTCTTCCGCTCGAGATCCGGGTCCGGGTCGCTCCCCCGCGATTCCGGAAGGCCGACGACGTGCTCCTCCTGCGTGAAACCCCGCTCGATCCCGGGGCTCCAGGTTCCGGGGCTTCCGTTTTCGTTCCCGAGAGGTCGAGCGGAGGCCTCGATGGACGGCGGCGTTTCTACCGCGCGACCTCGAGGCGCTTCGGGCTCTTCGTCCCGGTCGTGTCCCGCGTTCCGAGGCGGAGAACCGACGCCGCCGCCCTCACCGGACGGGGTCTGCTCCTCCTCCAACGGCTGGACGACGCGGCGATCCGGGAGGCCGCCGCGGTCTTCCGGGACGCGTTGTCGGCGGATCCCTTCGACGTTCCTTCCCGATTCCTTGCGGCCCTCTCCCGCCTCTGCCTCCTTCTGAACGACCGCCGGGACTCGGGTCCGGGCATCGACAGCCTCGGCGAGTGGATCTCCTCCTTCGGCTATCCTCTTCGAGACCGCTCCCTTCTCCGCCTCGCGGTCTCGGGTCGCTGGCCGGGTCGCTGGACGGTCCCACCGAAGGCGCCCCGGGCCGCTGCGAGTCTCGACTTCTTCCGGCGGAAGGTCCTTCCCGAACTCTCCGAGATCGATCGGATGTTCGCCGCGGTCGGGGAGGACCTCGAACTCCCCGTGCCCCTGGCGGGGGACTTCCGGGTCTTCGGCGTCCGGAGGGAGCTGGATACGGCCGACCTCTTCGCCCTGAGGGCCGGCCTCCATATGCTCCGGGCGGTCGTTCTCTGGGCGGGGAGCTACGATTTCGAGGCGGATCCCCGGGACTTCGAGGCCCTCGGCCGCGACGGGGACCCGGAATCCTTCCTGAAGGTTCATCCACGCTTCGGAACGAGGCTGCGGGCGGCGGATCCCTCGGCCCTCCGGGAGACGATCGCCGCGCTGGGATTCGGGCTCGAAGCCTTCCGCGCCCTCAGGATGGAGCGGGACGACCAGAGGGACGATGTTCTCGTGATCCGTTCCTCGGTCTCCGAGGCCAAACGGGATTTCTGGCAGAACCTCCTCGCCTCCTCGATCGAGGCCCTGCAGGGGGACGGCGTCCTGACCTTGAGGTTCCGCGGGCAGCCCGGGACCCTCGCGGTCCGCCCGTCGGTCTTCTTCGATTCGGGTCGTTTCGTGCCCCGGAGCCTGGCTCCCCTTCTCCAGGCCTGGCTGCCGGTCGCCTCGGGGTCCTTCGATCCGACCCTCGGCGGCCTCTTTCCGGGGCTCTTCCAGGACGAGGCGATCCGCCGTGCGGGTCTGGCGACGAAGGCGACCCTCGTCTCCGCCGACATCACGGTGGACGGGTCCTTCCTGGATTGGCCGACCGCGGCCGAGATCCTGAAGCCGGATGATTACCCGGGGGACGCGAGGGGGCAGGGCTTCCTCGCCGGAATCGACGGGCGGCGGCTGTTCGCCGCGATTTCGAAGCGCGAGTTCTTCGTCCGCCTGGATCTCGAGGACGGTTCCCCGGGTTTCCGTCCGACCCAGGCGACCCTCTACCGGATCCTCGGGCACGATCTGGGACGCCGTCGGACGAAGAACGCATCCTTCGAGATACGGGTGGACACCTCGACCTCTCCGCCCGCCGCCGCTCTCTTCGTGTCGGGAGGACCGAAGATCCCCTGTTCTCTCGGCCTCGGCAAGAAGGGTTTCGAGGTCGGGGTGCCGCTGATCGCGATGCGGCAGTTCCTCGGAGTCGGCCGGACGCCGCGCCCCCGGATGCTCTCGTTCAAGATTCAGGCCTTCGATCGGAAGCGCGGGTTACGCGGCGGAGACGAGTCCAGACCCGTTGTACTGACCTTCTGAGGGGATCCATGACCGATCCGGGGTCTTCCGCTTCGAGGAGTCTTGTGCTCCTTTCCTGGGCCGTCCTGGTCCTGGCGGGTCTCTTTCTCCATGTTCCGCTCGAGGGCTGGGTGGAAGCTTCCCTCTCCCGCGGAACCCTGCCGGGTCCGAGGGTCGAGATTCGGGACCTTCGG
>JALUUL010000060.1 GCA_027021385.1 Planctomycetota bacterium
TCTTCGGAGGACGGCCGTTCCGGTTGACCGCCGAATCGGCCGAGCCGGCGGCGGGAGGAGGGGGGGTGCTCGGTCTCGGGGGGAGCTTCGGGGGACTTCGGTGGAGAAGGCTCCGGCTCGCAAACCCTGAGGGCTGGCTCCTCGAGGCCGAGGGAGGACGAAGGATCGGGGGGGGGGTCCGCTTGCATGGAAAAGTCAGGCTGTCCAGAAACGGCCGCCCCCTTCTCCTCGCGGCGGATCTCGTCGTCCATCTCGGCTCGAACCGGCTCTCCTGCGAGGGGCTTGCGATCCTCGGCCCAAAGGATTTCGAGTCCGGCGGTGGGGGAACGGCAGTCCCGGATTTCAGCGGGAGCCTCGAGGATTGCGAACGGAGGGTTCTCGGGCGTTGAGCCGGGAAGGAGGTTCCGGAACGCGGAACTTCAGGTCTTCACGCCGCGCGGCCGATCGGTGTCCGGGGTCCGACGCGGCCCTGAGCATCTCAATGGACGACACGCGCTTCGGAATCATCCTGCTCGAGAACCCCTTCATGCGAAGGGAGGACCTGGAACGCTGCCTGCAGATCCAGGCGCTCTGTCACCACAGGAAACCGATTGGGCAGATCCTCCTCGAGGAGGGGTTGATCAACGAACGCACGCTTTCGCTCGTTCTCTCGATCCAGGAACGCCGGCGGGCGTTCCGGAGGCAGGCGCCGGAGGAGAGGGCCCCCGAGGATCCGGAGCTTCCGAGCCCCCGCCGCCTCCTCGCTCGCGCCCGGAAGTGGGGGGCTTCGGACCTGATCTTCGCGGAGAGCCGGCGCCCTCGCGCGCGCGTGGGGGGCTTCCTGCGTGATCTCTCCCCCGAGCGGATCGATGGCGAATGGATGGGACGCTTTCTCAACATCGTGCTCGACGGGTGTCGGGGCGATCCCTTCGAGAGCCGCCCGGTGATCGAGACGAACCTGGAACTGGGGAAGGGGAGCCGGCCCCGGGTCGTCCTTTGCAAGGACAGCCTGGGCCCGGTGGTCGCGATCCGGTTGATCCCGGATGAAATCCCCGAGGCGGACGACCTCGGACTGCCTCCGCAGGTCCAGGGAATGCTCGAGGCCGAGAAGGGACTCCTGCTCGTGGCGGGGGGAGCGGGCTCGGGGCGGACGACGACCCTCGCCTCGATGGCCCAAAGCCTTGTGCGCGATCCCGACAGGGGTCCACTCCACATGATGGTCCTGGATCGACATCACGAATACAGGATCGACCCCGGCGTCTCTCTCTTGAGCGCGAAGAAGGTCGGCGCGGAACCAGGGGACCTCGCGGTCGCCTTGCGGGCGGCATTCCGGGAAGACGTCGATGTCCTGGTGGTCGGGGATCTGCGCGGGCGGGAGGCGATCGAACTCGCGCTCCAAGCCGCTGAGACGGGGATTCTCGTTCTGGCGGGGATGCAGGCCGGTGGGGCGGTGAAAGCCATCCGGCGTCTTCGCGAGGTCTTTCCGGACAACCTGGATTCTTTCATCCGAACTCATCTCGCATCTTCTCTTCTCGGGGTCCTCTATCAGGAACTGGTCCCTGTGGTGGACGGGGAGGGAGTCGTTCTGGCCACGGAGGTCCTGGCGGGGATTCCCGAGGTCCGCAACGCTCTCGAACTCGGGGATATGGACAGGCTGATCCTGCTGCTGACCCTTGCCGAGTCGAAGGGATGCAAGTCCCTGGATGAGGCGCTGATGGATCTCGTCGAGGACGAGAAGATCTCGATGGACGAGGCCTTTGCACGTGCCAGGGATCGCCAGCGAATGCTTGCGGCCACATGCCAGGAGGAGGAATGAAGAAAATCCTCCAGTTGCTGTGGAAGATGCGGGAGTTGGGCGCGGGACGGATGCATCTGCGCGAGGGGTATCCGCCGATGATCCGGGTGGACGGACGCTTGATCGCGATCGATCGTCCGGTTCTCGGCGGAAACGAGCTCGATGCCGTTCTCCGGGAGATCTGCATCCCCGCTAGGATGGAGGAGTGCCTGAGCGAGGGGCATTCGGCGTTCATGATCCGGACGGAGGAGGGGCGGTTCCGCGTTGTCCTCTACCGGACGACCTCAGGGATGGCTCTCGTATTTCATGAACTCGGTTCCGAACTTCCGTCCTTCGAGGATCTAGGACTTCCTGAAAGCCTCCTCGAGTTCACGGCCCTCAGCTCGGGGCTCCTCCTCTTCAGCGGACCGATCGGATGCGGGAAGACGACGACCTTGCATTCCCTGATCGCCCGCATCCAAAAAGAACGACCACTGCACGTGATCACGATCGAGTGCCCGATCGAATTCCACCATGAAGAGGGCGCGGGACTCATCCAGCAGTTCGAGGTCGGCATGCATTTTCGGACCTTCGCGGAGGGGGTGGCGATGACGGAACGCATCCGCCCCGACCTCCTCGTCGTGGGCGATGTCCGGAATGCGGAGACCCTCGAGGGGATGCTGCGGGCCGCTGAATCGGGCGTTCTGGTCCTCGCCTCACTGCACGCGGGCTCGTCGATCCAGGCTTTGTCGAAGCTCGAGGAGTTGTTCCCTCCTTGTTCGAGGGAGGCCGTTCGGCAGAGACTGGCCGGTTCTCTCAGGGCCGTCCTCTGTCAGGTCCTGGTTCCCAAGCTCTATGGGAGGGGAGAGCTTCCGGCCGTCGAGGTCCTGACCTGCACCGAGGGGGTTTGCGAGCGGATCCGCTCCGGGGAGTTCGAGGGGATCGGGGTTCTGATGGAGGAAGGGCGGGGCCTCGGGATGGCGACCCTGGACGATGCGCTTTTCGATCTCGTCGCCCGGAATCTCACAGGGCTCGACGAGGCCTTGACCTTCGCGATGGACAAGTCACGTTTCGAGGCCTGTCGTCGCGCTTCTCCAGTTCTCTAGATTCAGGCTGGCCGGACGGAGGTATCGCCGTGTCGCGGATCGCGCAGCAGTGGTCCGGAATCATCCGGGCCGCGATGTTCGTTCTCTCCGGCATCCTGATCGGGTGCGGAGGGCTCCTCTACAGCCAGGTCCGGGTCGCGCAAGTCATGAGGGCCGAGGTCGATTCGACCTTCTTCCTGTTCCGGCAGATCGGATACGCGACGTTTTTCCTCCAGCCGAATGAAAACCAGATCGCCCTCGCGCTGGCGGAGGTGGACGGGGCCTACCTCGAGCACTCGTTGCGGGTAGGCCTCACGCTCTGCGTCTTCGGCGGGTTGATCCTCTTCAGCGCACCCTTCGTGGGGCGGTCGAGGAATCGGAGGAGCTGTTCGGATCGGAGGGCCTCCCGGGGCCGCCTTCCGCCTGCGACCCGGAGCCGCGGATCTCGACCCTGAAGAGCCTTCCGTCGGCGTCGAGGACCAGGTTGCCTCCGGCCTTCTCGAGGAACCGTTCGAGATACTCCATCAGGTTCCTGCCTTCCGGGCCGTTTCCGGGAATCCTGCGGTCGTCGAGGATCCGGAAGAAATCGAACATGTCCCGGGGGGACCTGGAATCGAGAACGACTCGGATCGAGGCCGGGCCGGGCTTCCGCAAGCGGCGGATCCGCTCGATGGCCTGATCGACCAGCTTCCTGCTAATCTCGGGTTTGCAGCAGAGGTTGTCGATCTCGGAGAGCCTCAGATCGAGTTCGCGGAGGAAACCTTCCGTCTCCGGGTCGAACTCGAAGAGACGGCTTCCGAGGGCGCGGACGAGCCGTGCGCTGGTTTGGAGATCCCGGCTTCGCCGCTGGAGTTCGTCCAGAGCCTTGCGGGGGGGGTATTGCCGGAGCCTGGGCGCGGCGGCCTGGAGTTCGTCGATCCCGGCGGTCGTCGAACGGTAGAGGTCGCGGGCTATGACGAGGGGATCGAGGTTCTCGATTCTGAGCTGAGAGCCGCCGGCGGTTTCCCGGTCCGGCGTGGAGACCATCCCCGAGACGACGGGCGGACGGGGGGCGGTCGGGACCCGGCCCCTGCCCTTCATCTCCGTGAGACCGTCCACGACGAGCCAGGCGGAGATGAGGAGGGCCGCGGCGGTCGCCGCTCCCGAGGCGAAGAAACGGACCTGCTGACCGAGGGGGATCGGGGCGTCGAGAGCCCCTTCGGGCGTGCCTTCCCCGGAGAGGATCCGGGCCTGCAGAGTCTCGTGGAAGGCGCCGGAGAGCTCCTCGGAGGGGAGGGAACGCGTCCACTCCTTGAGTCTGCGCAGTTCCTCGTAGCTCTTCCGGCAGGCGGGGCAGGAGAGGATGTGGGCCCGGTAGACCTGTTCGTGTTTTCGAGGCAGCCGTCCGTCGACGGCCTCCCCGGTCATCGCGCGGAAGCGGCGGCAGATCCGTTCGGAGCGGGTTCTCGTGGTCTCGGGAATTGAGTTCTCGTGTCGCATGCTCTTCATCCCACGCTCAGGTGATGCTGCATCGCCTTCAAGAGACGCTGGCGGGCCCGGAACAACCTCGTCGAGACCGTCTTCAACGGAATGCCGAGAACGGTGGCGGTCTGTTCGTAGCTCATCCCCTCGCGATCGCAGAGGAGGAAGACTTCCTTGAACCGTTGGGGGAGTTCCCGGATGGCTTTTTCCAGATCTCGGTGGATCTCCTTTTCCTGGAGGAGGAGTTCGGGGCGGTCGGTCGTCGGGCCCGGAGGGACGGGATCGGCGTTCTCCTCATCGGCCAGATCGCGGAAATTGCGGGGTTTGTGTTTCCGCCTCCGGATCCGGTCGAGGCAGAGGTTCCGGGCCACGCGGTAGAGCCATGGACGCCAGGCGGACTCGGGGACCTGATGCAGATGCCGATACAGGGCCAGGAGAGCGTCCTGCGCAACGTCCTCCGCCCAATCCGCTTCGGGCCCGAGTAGTTTGGCCGCGAACCCCTTGAGGGCTTCCGAGTATTCATGAACCGCCCGCTGGTAGGCAGCCAATATCACCGGATCTTTGTGGGTTTCGCTGTTCATCGGGGTCCCGGGGCCTTCGGGCGCTGGAAGTTCCCAACGGGGAAGCTCCGGGTTTGCTCCCTGTTTCGGCTCGATCCCTTCCCCGATCTCGGGGCCCGAGAGTTCCGATGCATCCGGTTCCGAGGGTGTCCGCACGCGGCCAGTATAGGGTCTCGGGGTCCCGGGCCCCTCTGGAAGGCGGATTCCTTGCCAGGAAGGGCCCTTCGAGGTAAGGCCCTTTGCCGAAAGCTCCGATAACGGAGATGTCGCCTTCCGGAAGGATGGACAGGAGTATGAACGAGACCCCCCGCACCCCCCTTCTGTTCTTGGCTTTGTGTCTGCTCATGAGCCTCCTGGGCTCCTGCGCCGGGGCCCCTCCCTTCGATGCGAGGGCGGTCCTCCGCGAGTGGGTGGCCTTCATGGAACGGGATTACGTCCTGAGACCCGGGGACAAGATCGCGGTCAGCGTCTACAAGGACGAGGAGTTGTCCCTCGAAACCGTCGTTTCCCCCACGGGAACGGTAAGTCTCAAGCGTCTGGATCGGGAGTTCCGGGCCGCCGGGAAGTCGATCGGAGCCCTTCGGAGGGAGATCCAGGCGGCCTATGCAAAGATCTTCCGCAAGCCCGAGGTCAACGTCAGCCTGGTCGAGCCGACGGCCCGATCGATCTATGTCGCGGGAGAAGTCCGCACTCCGGGCGCAGTCCCCTACGTTCCGGGCATGACGCTGAGCCAGGCCCTGGCCTCCGCCGGAGGCCTCGGCCTCACCGCGAAATGGAGCGATGTCCGGATCCTGAGGAACGACGGGCGGGGACGGGACCATACTTACCGCGTGAACGTGGATTCGGTCCTCCATGAAGGGACCCCGGATTTCCTCCTCCTCCCGGGGGACGTCGTCTACGCGCAGACCTCGGGGATCGCGGACGTCGGGGACTTCATCGAGTTGTACATCCGGCGGATCCTGCCGATCCCGATCACCGGTTTCGCGGTAGGTATGGGATACTGAGCGATCGGGAAAAAATGGCGGTATTTTTTCCCTGAATCACCAACGTCCGGGTCGATTTGCCGTAAACCATCCTTCGGCGAGAAGTCCTTCCGGACCCGCCGGAGGGCCTCCTTGCGGCTCGAGGCGCCGTCCGGACTCCCCCGATTCATTTCTCCATGGGGGGCGGATCACTTGCCCCGGTCGCCAGGCCGGTCCCCCGCTCTTTGGTCCTCCGGGGTTTGCAGCCCCCCACCTGCATTTCCGGTCACCGTCTCGAACCGGCCCTGGCGAGGACGCTTTCCCTACCGAAGTCCCCCCCCTACCCGACCGGCCGAGGCCGGTATTCCAGAAGGAGTCGAGCATGGTTTTGTCGAAGACGATCTACTTCTACTCCGGGTCCCAAGAGGGGCTCCTCGAACTCGAGCGCCTGTTGGACGGCGTCACCCGACCCAAGGAAGGGTTGACCGATCTTCACGATTTCCGAGGGAAGATCGAAGGAGGTCAGGCTGAAATCGTGGTGTTCGACGCCCGTGAGCTGAAGGACACGATCCTGGCCGCGACCGGAGAGCCGGAGCCCGAGCGTCTTCTCGGGCTCTCGCTCGCCGAACTCGAGAAGCGGCACATCCTGCGGGTGCTCGCCAGCACGGGAGGCAACAAGACCCGAGCCGCCAGGATCCTGGGGATCGATACGAAAACCCTCTACAACAAGCTCAAGAGCTACCAGGTCGGACAGAAGGCGCGTTCGAACCGAAGAGAGGGCAGCGAACAGACGACGGTCTAGAACTGAAGGATATCAACCGAGGGTCCGATCCAGGGTCTCCCGGATCGTCCGGAAGACCTCTTCCGGACGGATCTCTTCCATGCAGACGTTCGCCGGACAGTGGACGTGCTTGCCCTGGCAGGGGCTGCAGGGAAGGGCTCTTCGGAGGACGACGGCGGGAGATCCGGGGTGCCAGGGCCCTGTGTAGGACTCCGGGGAGGGTCCGTAGAGGCCGATGACGGGAGTGCCGACGGCCGTCGCGAGGTGAAGGGGGCCAGTATCCCCGGAGACGACGACGCCTGCCCGGTCGAGAAGGGCCGCGAAGCGCCGGATCGGGAGCCCCGCGACGTGCCGGAACGGCGAACGGACTCCGGCGAGGAGGCGCCGAACCCAGCGGCTCTCGCCCGGCCCTCCCGAGCTGACGATCACCGGCAAGCCCTCCTTCCCGCAAAGGGCGAGGAGGGCCCTCCAGTGCTCCACGGGCCAGACCCTCCGGCGGACCCCGCGCCGCAGTCGGAACCCCAGGGTCTCGTCGCACCCGGGGTGGAGGACGATCGGAGTCTCCCCGTCGCCGCAGAACGACCCGGCCTCTTCCCGCTCGAAGTCGCGGAGCCTGACGCGGATCGGGGGTTCCGCCTCCGGCGGCAGGCCCAGAGGAAGGAACCTGTCCAAGCCCTGACGGACGACGTGGCGCGACCGATCCCCCGGCGGGTCCTTGGGCGGAGGCCAGAGGAAGGCGCAACCCGCTGCTTTCGCGAATTCCCCGAAGGAAGACCGAGGACGAAGGGGGCAGCAAAGCTCGATCCCGTCATTCCTGAGGACACGCGCGGCCTCCTTCCCCTTTCGGCCGCGGAGTCTCCCGTCCCGGAAGTCGAGGACCCGGAGGTCGGAGACCGCCTCGTGGGTTTCGAGAAGGGGTGCCCCCGAAGGATTCGTCAAAAACGTGATCCGCGCGCCGGGATGACGTTTGTGGAAGGCGTCGAGGACCGGAAGGGTGAACAGGAGATCCCCGAGCCTCGAGGCCCGGATCATGCAGACCCGGCGGATCCTCCCCTCCTGCAGGGCCTCGAGGATCCGGTCGGGATCGCTCACGGGAAGGCCGGCCTCCCTCCTCGAGTCTCCGTTCCTCCTCATCGCACGTCATTTTCCGCGCCCCCGCCGTTTCCACAAAGGTTTTGCGCAGCGGGGGCTCGACGACAACGATCTTCCGCATAGCTTGAGCGGTTTCGTGGAACCGCCCGTCCCCGAGCCCGGGAGGATTCGATGCGTCCCGTTCTTTTCGCGATCCTCGCATGCGTCCTTTTCCATGGGGATCTCCGGGCGCAGAAGGTCGACAGACGGCGCGTGCGCCTGCCCGCCCGCAGCGCGGACATCGTCCATTATCGGATGCGGGTTCGGCTCGATCCCGAGCGGAAGTTCCTCTCCGGCACCCAGATGATCCGGTATCGGAATCGGACGGAGGGGACGACGCGGGAACTCCGGTTCCACCTGTATCTGAACGCCTTTTCCGGGCCCGATTCGACGCATCTGCGGGAGAGCGCTCCCACGGCCCGGGCCCGATACGAGAGCCCCGAAGAATACGGATGGATCCGCTTCAGGTCCCTTGGGCTCGCCGGCGGAGAGGGGAAGGGAGGTGCCGATCTCCTGCCCGGGCTCCGTTTCGTCTCCCCGGACGACGGGAATCCGAAGGACCGGACGGTGGCGGTCGTTCCCCTTCCCGCCCCCTTCGTGCCGGGAGAGGAGATCCGAATCGAAACGGCCTTCGAGGCGAAACTGCCGAAGGCCTTCCGGCGCACCGGCTGGGGGCCCGGAAACTTCTTCATGGCGGCCCAGTGGTTTCCGAAACTCGGAGTCCTGGAGGATTCCGGGGAGGGGACTTCCTCGTGGAACTGCCACCAGTTCCATGCCTGGACCGAGTTCTACGCGGACTTCGGAACCTACGAGGTGGTGATCGAGGTCCCGGAAGGCTGGCCGGTCGGCGCAACCGGCCGGGAAACGAAGATCGAGGTCCTCGGAGACGGATACGCGGCGCACCATTTCCGCCAGGAGGACGTGCACGATTTCGCGTGGGTGACGGACCCCGATTACGCCGTGCACGGGTTCCTCTTCGAGGGGGCGAAGCACGAGGACCCGAAGTTCCGGCGTCTTTACGAGAAGGCTCTAGGTTACGACGCGAAGGAGTGCAGGCTCACGGACGTCAGGGTGCGTCTCCTCCTGCATCCCGAACACGACACCCCGGCCCAGCGGGAGCGGCACCGCCGCGCGGTCTTCGAGGCGCTCGCCTTTTTCGGGAACCGGTTCGGGCGCTACCCCTACGAGACCTTGACCGTCGTCGACCCGGTCTTCGACGCGAAGACGGGACGAAACCTGGGCGGGGGGATGGAATACCCGACTCTGATAACCTGCGGGACCCCCTACATCCTCCATCCCCGACAGCTCGCCCCCGAAGGGGTGACGATCCACGAGTTCGGGCACCAGTTCTGGTACGGCCTCTCCGGGAACAACGAGTTCGAAGCCTCCTACCTGGACGAGGGATGGAACTCCTATTCGGAAGGCCGGTGCCAGGATCTGGCCTACGCGGAATCCGACCCGGGCGGCCTTGCCGGGGATCCCCTCCACGTCCAGAGAGTCGGCTTCTGGCCGGTAGAGGGAAGGAACCTGAACCGGATCCGAGGGGCGGGGCCGCCGGGGCTCGCGGCCCTGACGAGATTCGAGCGGCTGCCGCTCGAGAAGTGGCTCCCCGAGAAGTGGAGCCGCGCCCTCGAGAGGATCGGCCTGAAGGGGACGCTCCTTCCTCCGGCCAAGGAGAATCCCGCCCTCGCCTACCTTCGGGAGCTTCCGGGGCTGACCTGGCTGCACGATCTTCCGTACCGCAGCCTCTACGCGGACCGGGCCGGCTTCCTCGCGGATCCGGATAAGGACCCAATGATCCGTCTCGCGTGGCGGTATTTCGACCGCTCGAGCTACCGCGTGAACTCCTATTCGAAACCCTCGACGATCCTGGCAACCCTGGAGCGCATGATGGGGAGGGATCGGTGGTGGCCCTTCCTCAGGCGTTTCCATGCCCAGGCCCGGTTCGCCCACCCGACCTTCGAGGACTTCCTCGCGTTGCTCGAGGAGATGGGAGGACCGGAAATCGCCTCCTTCGCGCGGGAAGCGGCGACGACGACGAAGGCCCTCGATTACGGGATTCGAAAGGTCGAGCGGATTCCGGATCTCGAAGGGAGGCCCCAGGGCGTCGAGGTCGTCGTCGGGCGGTTCGGAGAGATCCGGGTCCCGGTCACGATCCGGTTCGTTTTCGAAGGCCTCTCCGGGGCCCCCGTCTCGCGGGAAGTCCTGTGGGAAGCGGAGAAACAGGGGTCCTGGGAGCGTTGGAGGATCCTTCCGGAGGAAGAGGCGGAGAAGGGACGCCTCATCGGGGTCTACGTCGATCCGCCCCGCTCCGATCTCGAACCCTCGATCGGTCCCGCGGGGATCTACGTCCTCGATCGCAACCTCCTGAACAACGCATGGAGGGCCGACCCGGATCGAAGCGCCTCGAACCGGATCGCCCTGCGGGCGCTCCTCTGGGTCCAGTCGGTCCTCTCCTTCTTCGGAGCGATGGGGTGAAGGCGATGGCGGAATCCAGGAACGACATCGAGGGGTTCGGACTTCTCGGAGGTTTCCGGGCGGGGTTCTCCTCGATCGCCCGCGTGCTGCGCCGGCCCTCGATCCCCGTCTTCGTTTGGCTCGCCTTCCTCGGGCTCGAAGCCGCCCTGGTCCTTCCTGCTTGGGAGGCGACCGCCGCGGCCCTCGACCGCAACCCCCTGGCCTCGGGGCGCGATCTCTCCTTCCTGCTCGACGACCTGATCCGACGGGTCCCCTCGGTCGTCGTGGAACTCCGAGCCTCTCCGCTCGTCGCGATGCTTCTCTCTACCTTCTTCGCGGGCGGTGCAGTACTCGATCTCGGTCTTCGAGGGCGCAGGCCTCGGGTGCTCCAGGGCTTCCTCGCGGATTCGGGGAGGGCCTTCCCCGCCTCCTTCCGTTGCTTCCTCGTCTTCCTCCTCTCGATCCTTTGCTGGAGTTGGTTCGTGGGCCTGGCTCGGGGATTGCTCCCGGAAGCCGCGCGGGCGGGGCGAGACGAAGCAGCCGCCTTCGCCGGGAACCTCGCGGTCATGGGGATCTGGCTCGGAGGTTTCGGCCTTCTTTGGATCCTCCGCCGGTTGGCCCTCGCCCGCATGCTCCTCGAGGACCGCCGGAGCGCTCTCCTCTCGTGGTTCGCGGCCTTGTGGCTCCTGTTGCGCCGTTTCCCCACGATCCTGGCGGGTTATTCCGGGCTTTTCCTCGTCTGGGGAATCGGCGTGACGATCACGACCCTGGCCGTCGGGCGCTTCCTGGCGGGGGACCGGTTCCTTCCTGCCCTCCTCGTCGGGCAGGCGGGGGCGATCCTCCAGAAGATCTGCCTTCTCGCCTCCTTCGTTCACGCGGGGAATGTCTGGGCCGTAGACCGTAGGGCGCGGGGCGAGGATTCCGAACCCCTCGTCCGAGTCGACCCCGCCTGTCCCCCCGAGGGTGGGGGGAGCCCCGTGATCCAACTCTAAAACCTCGAGGATTCCGTCATGCGTACTTCGAATCTCGTCCTGTTCCCTCTACTCCTTCTCCTGGCGGCCCAGGGCGCACCCTCCGGGGGAGGAACGGGAGGGGAGGGTCGCACGGCGGGGAGCGTCCGCGGAGCCGGGCGGGGGCCTGTGGGCGGAGGAGGAGGGGACGACCCGTTCTTCCGGAAGGGAGTCAGGGCTTCCCGACCCCCGAAACCCCCTCTCTCCCATTTCGCGGCTCTTCGGAAGGAACTGCGCGGGCGTTGTGGGAACGGCGTCATCCTCGTGCGGGGCGCGGTCACCCGGACGGACTACCTGGCCTTCTGCCAGAACCAGAGCTTCTACTATCTGACCGGGATCAATGAGCCGAACTGCGACCTACTGATGATCCCCGGAACGGGGGAGGAGATCCTTTTCGTCCCTCCCTCGAATCGCTTCACGGCGGAGTGGGAGGGGGAGGGCCTGAAGCCGGGGAAGGAGGGGGAGCGGGAGACCGGGATCCGGACGGTCCGGGCCGGGTCGTCCCGGATCCTGTTGCGGGAACTCGCGGCGGCGCTCGAGCGATGCGGGGACGAGAAGCGCATCTGGGTCGAGTTCGCGCCAGAGGCCGTCGGTCCCGAGGGGCAGGATCAGCTCCGCCGGGCGACGACGGCCTGGAGGAAGGACCCCCTGGACGGAAGGCGTCACCGCAACGAGGCCCTGGTCGACGCCCTGCGGAAGAGATTTCCGGAAGCCGAGGTCCGGAATCTGACCCCCCATCTGAACGACATGCGGATGATCAAGCGGGAGGCGGAGATCCCGGTTCTGGAATACGCCGCACGGCTCGCCTGCCTCGGGATTGCGGAGGCGATGAAAGCGGTCCGGCCGGGCCAGATGGAATGGGAGGTCGCCGCGGTCGCGGACTACGTCTTCCGCAGACACGGGGCCTGGGGACAGGCCTACCAGCCGATCGTCGGGGCCGGCCCGAACGGCTGCATCCTCCACTATTGGAGGATGAACTCCGAGGTGAAGAAGGGGCAGCTCATCGTCATGGACTTCGCGCCGATCGTCGGGGGTTACGCGGCCGACGTGACCCGGACCTTCCCGGTCGGAGGGAAGTTCGGGAAGAAGGAGCGGCAGGTCGTTCTCGACGTATGGAACGCTCAGCGGGAGATCCTCAAGGTCATCCGCCCGGGGGTGAGCTTCGGAAAGCTGGACGCGGTGGGCCGCCGGTATCTTCGCGCCCGGGGGTATGAACCGAGGATCCATATCAAGCACGGACCCAGTCACCATCTCGGCATGGCCGTTCACGACGTCGGGGGACGGAATCCCTGGATCCTCCGGAAGGGGATGTACATCACCGTCGAACCCGGGGTCTACCTCGCGAAGGAGGGGATCGGCTGCCGGATCGAGGACGACGTTCTCGTGACCGAGGACGGGTACCGCCTCCTGTCGGTCGGATGTCCTTCCCATCCCGACGAGATCGAGGCCCTGATGAAGCGGTCCGGGATGGCGGAGGTCCCCACCGGGCGTTGAAGGGAAGGCGGGGCGCGTGCTCCCTGTCGTCATCTTGGACAGGGGGGGCGGCTCGGGGGCGGGGGCGCTCCGCTGGCACCGGGGCTTCGCCGATGTCAGGCCGATTCCTCCGCAAGTCGCTCAAGAAAGGGGGGTTGGGTTCCGTTGATGATGTCGTCTCCGAGCCGGACCTTCCGGTCGGGGACCGCCGTGGCGGGTCAGAGTTCGCCGACTTCGATCCTTTGCCTGCAGAGCTCGCCACGGCTCTTTTTCTGTACCCCTCCTCCTGCTAGCGTCCTCCGCCCGTGACGGGGCCGCACAGGTCCCCGCGACCGCGAACAGGATGGAGAACCACATGGCTCTGGGCGATTTCAAGGACCGCTTCGGAACGGCGTCCGCCAGGCTTTCCCAGCTCAAGGTGAGTCTTTGACTACGATTCCCACCGCAAGGAGCTGATTGAGAGCGAGGAGGCCATGTCCAGCCCGGGTTTCTGGGACGACCAGGAGAGAGCGGGGAAGGTCGTCAAGGATCAGAAGCGGGCGCGGGCCGTCGTCGAGCCCCTCGATAAGGCGCAGGCCATGCTCGAGGACGCTGAGGTCCTGATCGAACTCGGAGAGGAGGACGAGGAGGCCGTCACGGAGGACCTCGAGAAGGCCCTCGCGGATCTCGAGGAGGCCCTGGATCGAGCGGAGTTCCAGCTCATGCTCGGGGGGGAACACGATTTCCGCAACGCGATCCTCAACATCCAGGCGGGCGCCGGGGGGGTGGACGCCTGCGACTGGGCGCAGATGCTCCTGCGGATGTACCTTCGCTGGGCGGAAAGGATGGAGTTCTCTTGCCAGGAGATCGATTTCCAGGCGGCCGAGGAGGCGGGGCTGAAATCGGCGTCGATCCTCGTCAAGGGGCTCTACGCCTACGGTTACCTGAAGGCGGAGCAGGGGGTGCACCGCCTGGTCCGCATATCTCCCTTCGACGCGAACGCCCGCAGGCAGACGAGTTTTGCCTCGGTCGAGGTCGTCCCGGAGTTCGACGAGGACGTCCAGATCGAGGTCCTCGACAAGGATCTGAAGATCGACACATTCCGGGCCAGTGGAGCCGGGGGGCAGCACGTCAACAAGACCGACTCGGCGGTCCGGATGACGCACCTGCCGACGGGGGTCGTCGTCTCCTGTCAGAACGAACGCAGTCAGCACAAAAACCGGGCGACGGCTCTCAAATTGCTGAAAGCCAAGCTGTTCCAGCTCGAACTCGCGAAACGGGAGGAGGCCCTGAAGGCCTTCTACGGGGATCGCGGGGCGATTGCCTGGGGGAATCAGATCCGGAGCTACGTGCTGCACCCCTACCAGATGGTCAAGGATTTGAGGACCGGTCACGAGACCGGGAACACGCAAGCCGTCCTCGACGGCGATTTGATGGGCTTCATGGAAGCCTGGCTCAAGGGTGTGAAACGCGGCAAGTAGCCGCGGGAGGAAGAGGATGTCCGCGGAGGAAGCCCAGGAACGGCGCTTCGCGCTGCTTTCCGTCCATGACAAGACCGGTCTTCCGGAACTCACCCGCGCGCTCGTCGCGGCGGGCTTTTCGCTGCTTTCGACCGGAGGGACGGCGGCGGTCCTCCGCGAGGGAGGCTTCGAGGTCCTGGACGTCGGGGCCTACACGGGTTTTCCGGAGATGATGGACGGGCGGGTCAAGACCCTGCACCCCAAGGTCCATGGGGGTCTGCTCGGGCGGACCGACCTCGAGTCGCACCTGTCCGCGATGCGCGAACACGGGATCTCGAGGATCGATCTCGTCGCCGTGAATCTCTATCCCTTCGAGGCGACGATCGCGAGGGAGGGAGTCTCCAGGGAGGAAGCGATCGAACAGATCGACATCGGCGGACCGTCGATGATCCGCTCGGCCGCCAAGAACCACGAGCGGGTTACGGTCCTCGTCGATCCGGAAGACTATCCGGAAGTCATCGAGGCCCTCGGGAAGGAGGGCGCCGTTCCCGAAAGCCTCCGGAGGCGGTGCGCCCTCAAGGCTTTCGCCCGGACCGCGGCCTACGACGCCCGCATCGCGACCTGGCTCGCGGGCGGGGAGGGAGAAGCCCCCCCCGCCTTCTTCGCGGTCACGGGCTTCCGGAAGAACGGCCTGCGTTACGGGGAGAACCCCCACCAGAGGGCCGCGTTCTTCCTGCGGGACGGGGAGGAGGGGGGGCTCGCCGAAGCCCGCTTCCTCGGGGGCAAGGAACTTTCCTACAACAACCTCCTTGATCTGGACGCGGCCTGGCGCCTGATCGCCGAGTTCCCGCGGGAGGAGGGTTCCGCATGCGCGGTCCTCAAGCACAACAACCCCTGCGGCGCGGCCCTCGCCGAAAGCCCGGCCGAGGCGTGGGAGAAGGCTCTCGCCGGAGATCCTCTGAGCGCGTTCGGGTCCATCGTGGCCTTCAACTCCGAGGTCGACCGGGCGACGGCCGAGGCCGTCGCGGCTCCCGGGAACTTCGTCGAGGCCATCATCGCGCCGGGATTCCGGGAGGATGCCGTCGAAGTCCTTCGGGGCGCGCGCTTCGGAAAGAACCTGCGGCTCCTCGCCGCGGGGGAACCGTCGTTGTCTCCGGCCTGGGACCTGCGGAGCCTGGCCGGGGGGGTTCTCGTCCAGGACCGAGACGTGCCTCTCGGGGTCCCGGAGATGGAATGTGTGACGAAGCGCGCGCCCACGGAGGAGGAGCGAGCGGAACTGTCCTTCGCCTGGAGGATCGCGAAGCACGTGAAGTCGAACGCGATCGTCCTGACGAAGGGCCGCGCGGTCGTCGGCGTGGGCGCCGGCCAGATGAGCCGTGTCGATTCGGTCGAGATCGCCGCGCGGAAGGCCGGGACCCGGGCGGAAGGCGCGGTGCTGGCTTCCGACGCGTTCTTCCCCTTTCCGGACGGAGTCGAGAAGGCTGCCGAGGCCGGAGTCTCCGCCGTGATCCAGCCGGGGGGGTCGAGGAGGGACGGCGAGGTGATCGCGGCCTCCGACCGTCTCGGTCTCGCGATGGTCTTCACCGGGGTCCGGCATTTCCGGCATTGAGGGGATGGACGGGGATCCCCTTTCCATCGAAGAGGCTCTGGCCGCGATCGAACTCGGGGCCTCGATCGAAGGGTTGCGCGAGGAGTTCCTCAGGCGGAGGCTCGGAACCCCGGAGGAACGGGCGTTCCGGGAAGCCTGGAAGACCTTGGATCCTTCCAAGCGGGCGGATCTCGAACGAGGCGCCTCGTCCTTCGCGGCGGGGATCTGCCGTCTCCTGGGCGAACGGCGCGGGGGGGATCCGAGGATCGCGGCCGTCCTCCGCGAGTGGGCGGATCGCAGCAAGGACTACGCGGCCTTCGACGCCTTGCTCTGCCACTTCCGGTTTCCGGGTCGCGAGCGGCTCCTCGAGGAGGGACGAAGACTCTTCCCCTCGACCCTGACCCGGCACTGGGACGTGTGAACCGTCCTTTCACGGGCAGGAAGGGGGGACCTGGGGGAACTCAAAGAAGCGGGGCCAGGACCCTGGTGACGCCCTGGACGAGGGCGTTCTCGTAGACGGGACGGTCGATGCGGCGGGACCGGCGGAGGTCCCTTTCGAAGGAATCCTCGAGAGTTCCGGCGAAATGGCTTCCATAGACGATGACGTTCGCCTCGAAGTTGAGGTAGAAGCTACGCCGGTCGATATTTGCCGAACCGAGGGTCGCCCATTTCCCGTCGACGACGAGGGATTTCGAATGGAGGATGCCTCCTTCGAACTCATGGATCCGGCAACCCGCCTCGAGGAGTCTCGGGTAATGACTCCGCCCCGCGATCAGGGTGAGGGGAACGTCGCTCCTTGCGGGAAGCAGGAGGTCGACCGTGACGCCTCGGCCCGCCGCCGTCTCGAGAGCCATCAGGATCGGTTCGTCGGGGACGAAATAGGGGGTCGTCAACCGGATCCGTTCCCGGGCCGAGGAGATAGCCGCGAAGATCAGGCGGTGAATCGTCATTTCCTCGCGATCGACGGGGCCGCTCCGGACGACCTGGACGATCTCATCCTCTTCCCGGGGCCTCATCACGGGCTTCGGAAGGTCCGCCAGCGGATCCTCCCCCGTCGCGAAGTGCCAATCCTCCGCGCAGACTTCCTCGAGGCAACGCGCGGCGGGACCCCGGATGTCGCAGAGCTGGTTCCTCCACGGCCGGGACGGGGATCCGTCCTCGGGAAAGTACTCCTCTCCGACGTTGAAGCTGCCGACCAGGGCCCGGAGACCGTCGATTGCGACGATCTTGCGATGGTTGCGGAAATGCAGGGACCAGGGCCGCGAGATCGGTCGGACCGGGGCGAAGTGGGCGAAACGTCCTCCGGACCGGCACAGTTCGGCCGTCGCCCGGCTTCCGAGTTCGAAGGAGCCGACCCCGTCCGCGAGGAGGAAGACCTTGACTCCTTCTCTCGCCTTGGCCGCGAGCAGGTCCAGGATCCTCCGACCCGTGCGGTCGGGGCGGAAGATGTAGGACTCGAAGAGGATCCGGGACTCGGCCTTCTCCAGGGCGTCGAGGAGCGCGTCGAAGGCCTCGGAGGGGTCGTCGAGGAGGGTGGCGAAGTTTCCGCGGCTGGCCGGGAAGCGTTCGACCCTCTCCGCGAGACGGAGGAGGTCCTCTCTGAAGGGCCAGTCCCCGTTCCCGAGCCCCGCCTCGGGGACAGGGAGATCATCTTCCGGGTGGGGGCGGCTCTGCTTGAGGGCGGCCTCGGCTTCCTCCTGGATCCTGCGGGCCTTCCGTTTTCTCCTGCGGATCCGTCGGGGACCGAGGATCCACCAGAAGGCCGCGCCGGCGAAGGGCAGGAAGACGACGAGAAGGAGCCAGGCGAGGGTGTTGCCCGCCTCGTTCTTCTGCAGGAGGATGCGGGGGACGAGAAGGACGACCAGGAGGTAGTCCGCGAGGCTGATCAGAAGGGCCGGGGTCATCGCCTCCTCTCGTGGACGCCGGCCGCGCCGGCCGCTGTCAACCGACAGCGGCCTTGACGGCCTCGGTCAGGGCCGGGACCACTTCGAAGACGTCTCCGACGATCCCGTAGTTTGCGACCTTGAAGATCGGGGCCTCGGGGTCCTTGTTGACCGCGACGATGTATTTCGCGGTGCTCATTCCGGCCAGGTGCTGGATCGCACCGGAGATCCCGAGGGCGATGTAGAGGGTAGGGGAGACGACCTTGCCGGTCTGGCCGACTTGTTCGCTGTGGGGCCGCCAGCCCGCATCCACGACCGCCCGGGAAGCGCCGACGGCCGCGACCCCGGGTCCGAAGGCCGCCGCGAGGTCCTCGACGAGTTTCCAGTGCTCGGGATCCTTCATGCCGCGGCCTCCGGAAACGACGACCGAGGCCTCCTGAAGGGGGATCCTGTCCCCGGAACCCGCGAGGATCTCCTGGACGAAGTCGCGGAGGTCGCCCTCGGGTCCTCCGATCGGGACGACTTCTCCCGCGCCCGCCGCTTCCTCGGCCGGATGGCTGTTCGGCCGGACCGTCACGCAGAACGGGCTCCCTGCCGCCCTTACCTTCTTGTAGGCCTTTCCTGCGTAGACCGGCTTCGTGACCTCGATTTCCTCCCCCTCGAAGACGATCGAGGTGGCGTCGGTGACGAGTCCGGTTCCGCGGAGGGCCGCGACCCGGGGGGCCAGATCCTTGCCCATGGCCGTATGGGCGAAGAGGACGACGGCGGGGGAGGACTCGGAAACGGCCGCGGCGACCGCTTCCGACCACCCGTGGCCCGAGTAGGCCGCGAGCTTGTCGGCCTCGACCGTGTAGATCTTCTCCGCGCCGTATTTCGCGATTTCCGGGGCCAGGCCGGAGACCGATCCGCCGACGACGACCGCCTGCAGGGCGCCGCGTCCCGAAGCCAATTCCCGGCCAAGGGTCAGGGCCTCGAACGAGGCCTTCTTGATCTTTCCGTCACGCTGTTCGACGAATACGAGGATGTCGTTGCTCATCTTCGAGGACTCCGGGGAACCTAGAGGACCTTGGCTTCGTTCTTCAGTTTGTCCATCAGCACGGCGACGGCTTCGGGGCCTTCACCGAGAATGGCTGGTTCGGGGCGTGCAGGAGGCGGAGTCAGGGCGACGAGGGTCTCCTTGTTCTCCGCGCCCTGCACCTCGCATTCCTCGAGGGGTTTCTTCTTCGCCATCATGATCCCCTTGAGGTTCGGGTAGCGGGGTTCGTTTAATCCCTTGTTGCAGGTGATGACCGCGGGGAGGGAACCCTTGACGGATTCCTTGCCGCCCTCGATGTCCCGGGTTCCTGTCCAGGAGCCGTCCGAGAGTTCGAAGGTCCCCGCGTCCGACAGGCAGGACCAACCCAACAGGGCCGCGAGCCTCTGCCCGACCTGCGCATCGTCGGTGTCGACCGCCTGGCGCCCGCAGAAGACGAGATCCGGGTGCAGCTCCTCGATCTTCGCGGCGAGAACGGTCGCCAAGGCGTGGGCGTCGAGTTCGGGTCCCTCATGCTTCATCAGCACGGCCTTGTCGGCGCCCATCGCGAGGCAGGTCCGGAGTTCCTTCTGGGACTCGGGGCCTCCGACCGTCAGGACCGTGACGGTCCCTCCGAGAGCTTCCTTGGTCTTCAGGGCCTGCTCGACGGCGAACTCGTCATAGGGATTGAGGACGAACTCAATCCCTTGGGGATCGATGGACTTACCGTCCCCGGCGACCTTGATCTTGCTGTCGGTAGCGGGGACCCGCTTTACAAGGGCCAGAATCTCCATGCCTTCTCCTCGATGTGTTCGGGCGGAATCGGGCGGAACAGTCTAGGAGGAGGATCCTCCCGGGCAAGATCGAGTTTCAGGGCTCCATTGTCGCACCCCGGAGGGGGGCTGGATTCCCGGTCCCATCGGGACTTGCGGGTGTCGGACCCGTCCCCTCCGGCCCGGGAGCCCATCCCATCCGGAAGGATCTGAATCCGGGGGGATTCGGGGTCAAGATTGGAGGGCCCGGCGACCGAAGCGGGAGTGGTTCCCGGGAAAGCGGGACCGAACGGCTCTGTGACTCGATCCCGAATAAGGACTTATCATGAAGAAAAGCCCGAACCATCGAAACTCTCTCGGCTTCACCTTGATCGAGGTGATCGTCGTCGTCGCCGTGCTCACCCTGCTCGCGGGCATCATCGTCCCGATGGTCAGTTCCGTGCAGGAGGACGCCAAGGTTGCGAAGATCCTCAGCGTCGTGGACGCAGTCAAGAAGGCCTGTGAACGTCACTATGCGGATACTGGGAGTCTGGCGACAGAACTCTCCAACTCGACGGCCAGCTCCAATCACGAACTTTCCATCACCCAGAGCACGGCGGGTTGGAAAGGGCCGTATCTCGACCATCCATTGACGCTGGCCGACAACCCCTTCGGGGGAACCGTGCTTCTCTATGAGAGTTTCACGTCCGGCACTGTGAAACCGACCGGTTTCGACCTGATGGCTGCATCCTCGGATTCCGCGACCGGGGCCGGGCAATACATCCAGTTCGGCAGCATCCCGGAGAGCGTCGCCAAGGCGGTCGACAAGGCCCTCGACAAGGACCTCGACACCTCGAATTGGAAGACGACCGGCAGGGTGGAATACAGCGGCACGACCTTGATGATCTTCCTTCTCGACGCCTGAGGGGGACTGTCCTGTTCAGTTCCGCCGATCCGGGAAGACCCGGATCTCCCCCGGTCGGTTCCGGCTCCCGCTTTCCCGCGCCGAACGGAAGGTTCAGGCCCTGACGGCCGCCAGGACCTCCTCGAGAGTCGTCAGTCCGAGAAGAGCCTTTCCGGCTCCGTCATGGCGCATCGTCCGGAATCCCTGGTTCCTGGCGATTTCCGAAAGTTCGCTCTCCCGGGCTCCGTGCGCGAGAGCCTCGGAGAGATCCTTCGTCCAGACCAGAACCTCGTGGACGGGCACTCGGCCCAGGAACCCCTTGTTCCGGCATTCAGGGCAGCCCTTCTTCCGCTTGAAGAGCCGGTTTTCACCCTCCTCTTCCAGGTCGAACTGGCGCAAGAGATCGGGGGAGGGATGCGCGGGCTCCGCGCACTTCGGGCAGAGGCGGGGGACGAGACGTTGGGCGACGACCGCCCGCAGGCTCGGAGCGAGGAGGTAGGGTTCAATTCCCATGTCCAGGAGGCGGGTTACGGTCCCGATCGCGCTGTTCGTATGGAGGGTCGACAGAACCATGTGCCCGGTGAGCGCGGCGTGGACCGCGATTTCCGCGGTCTCGTGGTCACGGATCTCGCCGACCATGATGACGTCCGGATCCTGGCGGAGGATGGACCGCAGTGTCCCCGCGAAGGTGCGATGGGCCTTCGTGTCCACCTGGACCTGGGTGATTCCCTCGAGCTGGTATTCGACCGGATCCTCGATTGTGACGAGATTGCGTTCCTCGTTGTTCAAGTGGTTCAGGACCCCGTAGAGGGTCGTCGTCTTCCCGCTTCCGGTGGGGCCTGTCACGAGAACCATGCCCGTCGGAAAGGAGGCCGCCTCCCGCAAGGAGGCCGCAAGTTCCTCGGTGAATCCCTGCCGTTCGAGGACGAGACTCAGGTTCCGCTTGTCCAGGATCCGGAGCACGGCCTTTTCGCCATGGATGGCGGGGAGGGTCGAAACCCGAAACTCGACGACGTCTCCTCCGCGGATCTCGAGGGCGAATCGGCCGTCCTGGGGTTTCCGGCGTTCGGAGATGTCCAGAACGGCGAGGATCTTGATCCTGGAGAGCAGGGCCGGATGGAGGGCCTTCGGCAGCTTGTAAGCGGTTTCGAGTCTGCCGTCGATCCGAAAGCGGATCCGCAAGAGGTTCTTCCCGGCTTCGATATGGATGTCGCTGGCCTTCCGCCGCATCGCCTGCTCGATCAGGTAGTCGGCGATCCTTACGATCGCGTTCTCCCCGGCGATCTCCTTGAGCTGCCTGGAATCCGAGATCCTCGAGTCGTCGATCTTGTCCAGATCGAGTTCTTCCAGGAGCGCTTCCACTCCCCGTCCCGCCCGGAGCCTGTAATCGATTGCGGCATCGAGGGTCGAGGGGGGGACCAAGGCGGGCATGGCGGGGGCGTTCAGGGTCTCCTGCAGGGCGTCGAGGCCCAAGAGATCGAGGGGATCCTCCATCGCGACGATGTAGATCCCATCCTCCCGGCGGATCGGGACAGCTCGATACCGGCGGACGATGTCCTCGGGGACCTTCTGGAGAAGTCCGGGATCCAGGTCGAGGACGTCGGGATCCATGTATGGGAGCCCCATCTCCTCGGCGTAGAGCTTCCAGGCGGCGGCTTCCGATAGGAGGCCCATCGACACGACCTTGCGGACGAAGGCCGATTCTTCCCCCCTCACCTCCTCCATCGCCTTCTGGAGGACCTTCGCCGGCACCCGGGCGGCGGCGGCGAAGGAGCGGACGAAGGGGGGGATCTTGGCCTCAGTCTTCATCGGAGGGGATTGGTCCATTTACCCGGTCCATCCTTCGGTTGCAGGCGGGGTCGGCGGGGGACGCGGTGTGGGAGGTCCTTCCGGGCCCGCCCGGATCTATCGGCTCCATGGATCCTTCCTCTCAAGGCTGAAGCCGGTGGAGTCCGATCTTGAATCGTTGGAGATTTCCCCCGACCGATCATGAAATCCCTCGAATCGACAACCGATCCGCCACCGGCCAACCGGAAATCTGGGACGGGGATGGCCGAGATCCTGGTCGTGCTCGCGATCCTCGCGATGCTCGCGGGGATCGTCGTACCGCTTTTCTCCTCGGCCCCGGAACAGGCGCGCCTGGAACGTGCCCGCACCGAAGTCCAGGCGATCGGAGAAGCGGTTCGCAGGTTCCGGGCCTCGACCGGGGATTGGCCGACCCTCGACGCCACGGGGGGGAGGCATTCCTTGAAGCTTCTCCTGTCCGGGTCTTCCCTGCCCTCCGACGACCCCTTCAGTGGAGGAGGGGTCTGGTGGTCCTGGATCTCGACGGGCAAAGCCGATCTCCTCGTGAACCATCTCCTCCACAACCGCCCGCAGGGGCAGTCCGCGAACGTCTACCCGACGGGAGGGACGAATGGATGGCGGGGACCGTACACGGAGGCGATCCCCCTGGATCCTTGGGGGCGCCCGTATCTGGTCAACGTGGTCGTCGCCTGGAGCACGAGTCAGGACGAGGATCGGCGGATGTGGGTCCTGAGTGCGGGTCCGGATGGAGTCCTGCAGACCTCCACGGACGCCGGGGTCTCGGACGCGATTCTGGGGGACGATGTCGGCTTCCTGGTCTACCAGAGGTGATCCTCGTTCCTCCCATGTCCCCCTCGATCCGACTCCCCGCGAAGAACCCCACCGAGGCGGACAAGAAGTCTAAGGCCGACATTCCTCCGCGCGGGACGGACGCAATTCCCGACAACGGGAGGGGGCGCGAAGAACGCCGTCTCCACGCGAAGAATTCGTCCTCGAGATGGAGGAGGAAGGTCCGGGTGTCCGGCCGCGAACTCGAAGGATTCACCCGGAATCTGCAAACCCAGCTGGCCGCGGGGGTACCGTTGATCCGGGCTCTCGAGGTGGAGATCGACAGGGAGGAACCGGACACGATCAGCGAGGTCGTCGAGGTCCTGGCCGAACGGATCCGGGGAGGAAGTGCGTTCTCGGAAGCTCTGGAAGAGTTCCCTCTGGTCTTTCCCAAGGTGTATGCGCAGTTGATTCGGGCGGGAGAGGTTTCAGGGCGTCTCGAAACCCTGCTCGGAGATCTCGGATCCTATCTGACGTGGAGGGAGGATGTCCGTAAGACGATCAAGAAGGCCGTCAGGTATCCGATCATCGTCGTGACCCTGGCCTTCGCAGTCATCCTCTTCATCCTCGGTTTCGTCTTTCCGAGCTTCGATTCCTTGTTCGTGAAGTTCGGTGACGACATCCCCGCCTCCACGAAATTCCTGATGGATGCGGGCAAGTTCATCGCAGCCCATTGGGGCGGGGTCATTCTCGCCTTCCTAGGGATCGCCGGCTGCCTGGGTCTGGTCTGGAAGACGGGTGCTGGGCGTAATGTCCTGCTCCGGATCGTTGCTCGTTTCCCCGTTTTCGGAGGTGTCTTGAGGGTTCTGGATCTCGCCCGTTGGACCCGGACGCTCGCGGTGCTGGAGACGGCGGGGATCCCTCTGGTGCAGTCCCTGGAGATCGCCGGGGAGACCCTTGCGGGGGTGGAGATGAGGGAGGCGGCGGACCTCATCCGCGAGAGGTTGATCGGCGGAGAAACCTTCGCCGCCGCCTTGCAGGCTTCGCCGGAGATGCCTTCGCTCCTTTCGAATCTCGCTGCCGTCGGAGAGGAGTCCGGGCGTATGGAGAGCGTACTCCAACGCCTGGCGGACCACTACGATGCCGAGGCACGGGAGAAGGTGGACAAGGCGATCGCGTTGTTCGAACCGATGACGACGATTTTCCTTGGAATCCTCGTCGGAGGAATGGCGGCGATCATCATCTCGACCCTCTACAAGGCCATGACGATGGTGGGGAGGTGAACTTGGAACGCCGGTGTAGCAAGGGATTCACCCTCATCGAGCTGATCGTCGTTATCGCGGTCATCTCGATTCTCGCTGGCACCCTCATTCCCCTCGTTTCCGCGACACAACGAGCGAGACACATCGACACCGTTCTTCAAGAGCTGGAGACGATCGCCGACGCCTTGGATTCGTACTACTTCGAGAACGGGAGCTTTCCCTCCTCGCTGACCGCCTCGGGGTTCTACGGATCTTTTCTTCTGCCGGGCGTCGAAGACGCGAGGATCAAGGACGAGTGGGGCGGGGGATATTACAAGGTTTTCGCCTCCAGCGATCCCGACGTGATGACGGTCTACAGCGTCGGGGAGAACGGCCGGGACGACGGAGCCTCCTCGGAAACCTTCAAGGTGGTGGTCCGGGGGGAGCATCCCGGAAACCGGCGAACGAGAGAGCGGATGAGGATCATCGCTTCCGTGCTTGCGGTCTATCTTTCGGGGGGAGGGATCCTGACGGGGACGTGGAGCACCGATCGGGCGGCCATGGGGCTTGGTTCCGAATACCAGAAGGACGGTTTCGGAACGGATTTCACATTGAGCGCCTCGACCCTCCTTCTGAGGAGCGCCGGTGCCGACCGGAGTTTCAACACTTCCGACGATTTGACCTTGTGAGGCTGCATGACCCTTCGCCTGATTCTCGAACTGGAGGACAACGAACTTCACTGCCTTCTCGCCCGCAGGCGGGGAAAACGGCTCAGAATCGAAAAGCACGATCGGATCTCGTTTCGGGAGCTGAAGAACCTGGAAGCGGAGTTGCGGGGATTCCTTGGGGAGGTTCATGGAGCCAAGCCTGAGGTCTATGTCCTCGTGAGCGACCGGCGGATCGTTCACGGAACGGTCCAAAGGCCGCGGGCTCCGAAGAGGCATGAACTGACGGAACTCCTGAACGACGAATCCCGTCGAATCGGGATGTATGCGGATGACGAGGACCTTTGCGTCGGTTACAGGGCAAGCAACGGTTCGGACGGCTGGAAACTCTCCTTCGTCGTCGCCCCGAAATCAGCGTTGGCCCCCATCCTCGAGATTCTGGGAAAGGTGGGGCTGGATCGAGTCCGGGTGACTTCGACTGAGGCCGTTCTCGCCGGTGAGCTGTCCGGAGAACAGGAGAAGGATGCCGTCTGCATCCTCGACCTCCGTGAAGGAATCGCGAGGTTGATCCTTGCCGTGGATGGAGATGTCTGCACGACCCGGAAAATCAAGGCCCAAGGGGTCTCCGGGGAGGGCGAGGTTGACCCTACAGCATTCCTTCCTCTCGGTGTCGAGGTTCAACGCTCGATTGAGTATTTCGAGAGGCACGGGGCGCCGCATCCGGGATCCGTCCTTCTGACCGGGGAAGTGTACGGTTTGTTGAAGGAGACTTCTCTGTTGAAGGAAGCGATGGGTTTCGAGTGTCGGGGAGCCTCCCACGTGGTGGAAGACGCCTGTGAGGGTGTTTCCCTGGATTTCCATCACTTCGCGCCGATGTTGATGCTCGCCTACGGAGGAAGGAGGAGTCGAGTTCCTTTCCTTCTCGAATCGGGGGAAGGACCCACCAAGGCCGTTCGGAACCTGGTGTTGCAGGGGGGCGGCATCGCGGCGATGGCGGCGGGACTCTTCTTCGCCTGGAGCGGACTCGAGGGGGAGGGTGGTGGCTCTCTGGCGGAAGGAAGAAGGCTCGAAGAAAGGATCTCGGCGCTGAGGGGACACCTGAGGATCCTCGAAGAGGAGCGCAAGGTCCCCGATATCGTCGAGGATAGGAGAGTCCTTCTCGGATATCTTCTGAAGGACAGGATTCCCGTTTCCAGGATCTTCGCGGTTCTGGCGAACGAGAGACCCGAGGAGATCAAGCTCACCGCCCTTACTTGGGATCGGGGTGAGTTGCGGGTCCGGGGGGTCATCGACAGCCCGGGAGAACTTGCCGCGGTGAAGGCTTTCAGCCTTCTCGACGAGGTGCTCACAAACCTGCCCCTGACCGAACACGGGGGAGGATCACTCCGAGCCGGGAAGGACGGGAAGCGCGGGGTGCCGTTCGAATACAAGCTCCGTTTCCGGGGAGGTGGGAAGTGAAGAGTTTCCCGGTAAAGAGGCGAGTCGTGCTTCCCGTCCTCGGCCTGGTCTTGTTCATAGGCGGACTCCTGTTTCGTTCGTACATGAAGGAGAAGTCCGGGGTTCCGGCCCTGAAAGCGGAGATCCGGGAACTCACGAGGAGGATACGCTTGGAGAAGGAGGCGCCTCCCGTCGCCTCCGACGAGAACGCAGACCTCCTTCCGACCTCGCTCAGTCTTTCCAGGTTACTTTCGAAGGTCCAGACAGCCGCCGCCGAGGCGGACCTGGATTCCGTTTCTTTCGATACCCGGGATTCCGAGGCCGTGTCTCCAACCCCTGGAGGAATCGGGGCGGGTGCGAAAGCGGAAATCAGGGCGAGGGCTCTCCTTTGTGAGGTGGAGCTCGCAGGGAGTTTCGCCTCGGTCATCAAGTTCCTGGGCCTGCTGGAGACCGGCAGTCCCCTGATCACGATCCAAAGCCTTGCGCTGCGCCCGAAGAAGGGGAAGGTCGGCGGGACTGTGGTGCTCGTGGGCTGGTGGTATCCGGGCCGTGAGCGGGAGGTTCGGAATGGCTAGGCGGGGGGGATCCGGGCGGTTGGCTGCGAATCCCTTGATCGCCGGAATCCTTGTGGGCGCCGCGGTCCTCGTGAACGCTCCCTACATCGCGGGGTGGTTCAGTCGGGGAAGTCTTCGTCAAATCCCTTTCATTTCGGATTCCACACCTCCCGTGGCCGCCGAAAGGCGGGCGCCTCCGACTCCTGCGGGGATCATGAGCCTCTTTCCGGTCGGACTCGAGGAGGAGATCGAGGACCCTTTCCTTCATGAAGAGGAGCAAGGCTCCAAGATCCCGAGGACCGAGGTGGGATCCCGCCCCCCTGAGGGGAGGGACGAACTTCCCCTGCAGATGATCATGAAGGCCGGGCGGATCCGGCGAGCGGTGATCGCGGGAAGGATCGTCCGGGAAGGGGCTTCGATCGGCGGTTATGTCGTCGAACGAATCGAGGAGGATCGGGTAGTGCTCCGCCGAGAAGGAGGAGACGGAGAGGAGAACGTTCTGCTTCTCGGGGGAGCGGAGGCGCGGCCGAAGAGATGAAGGACGGAAACATGAGGATCCACAGGTTCGTGAGCCGGCGGCGGGGATGGAGGGTTCTCCGCCTGTCGTCGATTCCGCTCTGTCTCGCCTTTCTCCTTCCCTCCTGCTCGGGAGACGCCTCGACGGAGGCCAGGAGGGAGTCCCTGGACAGGAGGATCGCCCTGGAGAATCGGGCCCGCCTCGAGGAGTTCGGCGGACTCGGAGTGGCCCTCATGCCCGGGGCGGGTTCCGGGACCCCGAAATCGGGGACCAGGGTGGAGGCCCTCTCTTCGAAGAGCGCCGATCTCCGCGATGTCCTGATGACTCTCTTCCAGGGTTCGGAGATCAATCTCCTAATCGACGACGGGGTCGCGAAGAAGGCGAGTTTCGACATCAAGGAATCGACCCTGGAGCAGGCCTTCCTGTCCCTGCTCGAGGTCTACGATCTCTCCTATCGTTGGGACGGGTCCTTCTTGAGGATCGTTCCGAAGGAACAGCGGATCTTCGACGTGGATTTCCCCTCGGAACAGTTCGCGCGCAGCACGGGGCTGGACGAGGAGGAGTCGGGAACCACGTCGCAGGTCAATCAGCAAAGCATCTCGCAGAGCGGCGGAACGAATGCGGTCTCCGGGGATTTCTGGAGTGCGCTTCGGAACGATCTCACCGACATGATGGAGGGGGTCGAGGACGGGAAGGTCCTCATCAACCGGCGTCTGGGGACTGTTTCGGTGGAAGGCCCCCCGAGCGTCGTTCGTAGGGTCGAAGCCTATCTCCGTGCGGTGCGCCGGAGGTCGATGCAGCAGGTCTCGATCGAGGCCAGGATCCTCGAGGTCAAGTTGAATCGGGAGTTCAAGGCGGGGGTCGATTACTCCCTTCTACCCGGCTTCCTGAACTCGAGGGACCCGATCGCGAATCGGAGTGGAACCCTGACCGGGGGAGCCGTCATCGCGCAGTCGACTTCCACCGGGGCGGAGTCCCTGAAGGTCGGGTTCCTGAACGCGGGGCAATTCTCGATCTTCATCGACGCCCTGCAGAGCCAGGGGCAGGTGCGTGTGCTGTCGAGCCCGAGGGTTTCGACCCTGAACAACGTGCCGGCGATCATTCGGGTTGTGGAACAGGTCCCCGTCATTGAGCGGGAAATCATCGACAATACGACATCGAGCAGGACACAGTTCAACGTCCGCTTCGAGGATGCGGGGGTCGCCGTCTCCGTGACGCCCCAGATCGGCGAGGACGGAGTCATCACCGCCGTCGTGCGGCCTTCGATCATCGAGGTCTCGGGATTCGTATCGACTCCCGACAAGTTGATCACCGAGCCGATCCTCAACACGCGCACCCTCACGACGACCCTCAGGATCCCCGATGGGACCCCCGTCGTGCTGGGGGGGTTGAGGGCGAAGCGGAAGACCGAGGATGTGACGGGGATCCCCCTCCTGGCCGACCTTCCCGGTTTGGGCGCCCTGTTCCGTTCGACCGTGCAGAGATCGGAGGACACCGAACTCGTCATCGTCCTCTTCCCGAGGATCCTGTCGTCCTCCTGGGAGGCGGAGCACCTGGGAAGGAGCCTCGACCGCGTGCTGCGGTTGCGAAGGCCTTTCAGGTTCGGCACCGCGCTCGAGAAGGAGGACGAGGGGGAATGGGTCGAGCCTCTGCTCGGCGGGAAGGCCCGTTCACGCGGTTTGAGAGCGGACCGCTTGGGGGGAACGAAGAAGTCTCCGCACGCCGTCGGACTGAGCCGCACCGGTCTCTCCGATCTCGCGTTGAAGCGGGCGCACCGGCATCTCGCCGCCGGAGACGCGACGCAGGCGCGCCGAGAGATCCTGGAGGCGATCTCCCTCGACCCGGAGAAGGCCGAGGCCTGGCTCCTGAAGGGGGTCCAGGACATGGAGCAGGGGCGGGCCGCCGCGGCGGAGGACGCCTTCCGGCGGGTCCTCGAACTGGATTCCGGGAACCTCCACGCCTCGGTGAACCTGGGCCTCTTGCAGCTCCGGGCGGGGAACGCGCTGGGCGCGGAGCATGTCTTCCGCTCCGTGCTCGAAGGGGCGGAGATCCCGGAGGTCCGCAACGACCTGGGAATCGCCCTTCTCCGGCAGGACCGCCTGGAAGAGGCGCGGCAAGCCTTCGTCGAGGCTCTTACGAAGCGACCGGACCTGGTCGAGGCGCATGGAAATCTCGCGGTCTGTGCGTTCCGGCTCGGCGACCTCGAGGGGGCGAGGAAGGCCTACCGCGAGTTCCTGATGGCCGGAGGCGATCCGGGAGATCCGCGCCTTCTGCCCCTTCGGGAATCCCTGACGGATTCCTGATTCTCCTCGCCGCTCGTCGACATCACCGACGATCGTCGAGGTTACGCAACAGCTCCTGCCGTACGACCCCTACTCGCCGGCGACCTCTTTCGGATCGAGGGCGCAGTGCTGCAGCCAATCCGGGATCGGGGGCGGGAACGGCCCCCGGGAAGGGTGGTCTCAGTGCTCGCTTAAGGCTTTCTCGAGGGCTTCCTGAAGGATCCCCGAACCGTTCTGCCGGTGCAGCGCCTTGAGGACCTGCCTGGCTCCGGCGTAGCGCCGATTGGCGCCGAGGGCGCGGATCACCTTGAGCCGGAAGGACAGGTCTCCGTGGAACCTGGTGTGGAAGGCTTCTTCGAGCGCGAAGGGATCCAGGCTCTCGCTCGGATACTTCGTTGCGATCTCGAGAGTTCCTTCGACGACCTTCCTGTCGGGATGATCGGTCAGAACCTCCCGAATCTCCTGGTAGGCGTATTCTCTCGAAAAGGGGTTCTTCACCAGGTTCTCGAGGGCGGCGAGTTTCTGTTCCACCGTCGTGTTCGGATCGAGGAAGGCCGTCTCCCACTCGTGGATGCGTACCGCGGTTGCTCGATCGAGGTCCCCGAGGCGGACCGGAGTCGGGGTCTTTCCACTTCCCCGGGCGGCTTCGGACCCAGGCCGAGAGCGGGCAGGGGGGGAGGCCTGCAGAGGTGCTGTTTCCGCGCTCAGGTCTCGGGCATTCCCGCCGCCGACCCCTTCCCGCGGAAGGCCGGAGGCTTCGGGCGAAGCTTCGGTTCCTGGACGGGTGATCCACCAGATCCCCATCCCGGCGAGAAGGACCGCGGCAAGGAGCAAGGCCGTCGAGGCCCTGCCGCGTTCGGCCGGTCGAAATAAATCCGTCATGGCGGCCTTCATTGCTGGGTTCGGGAACTCTCCAGATTTTCCTGGGCGGCCGAAGGGCCGAACTTCCGGTCGAGGCGAGCCGTAATCGATGAGAGATCCCGAGGATAACCGGATCCTCCGCAAGGGACAGGGGGTGGGGATGAGGTCGGGGGAGTCGGGGGGAGCCGAAGCGGGGACAACTCCCAGGTGGGATCGCCCCGCCGGGTATTCTCGTGACGTTCTCGAATCGGTTCCTCTTCTCTCTATTCTGAAAGAGGTTCACCCGTCTAGAGGATCATTCCGCGTTCCGATCCTCAAGGCTTCGACCTGGACCGTACCGGTTCCACCAGCGTCCGGCGTGGCGAAGGCTAAAATGCGAACTACTTCGCGTACTACGCGACGACCGGCTGGATCATCATCGGGACTTGAGTCCAGCCGTTTCCCAGCTCCGGGTTTCCCGGCGCCCCGTGCCGGGGGCGCGTCCTTTTAGAAGGCGCGCCCCCGGAAACACCCAAGAGCCTTTCGGTTCAGGAAGTCCCTCAAGAGGAACTTTCTGGAACCGGGCGGAGTCGCTGGTGTTCCCGCGGGACGTGAAGGGAGGATCCCCTTATGAGACGGTCCTGTGGGGATTGTGGGAGTAGGCAGTGACGTTACACTCGGCGGCGTCGATCCGCCGCGGGTCTCTCCCGATCCCATCCATTCCCCAATGGTTCGGAAAATACAGAGAGTCTGGGACGGACTCCCGTTCTTTCGTGATCTTCTTGGAATGGTTCCATGCCTTTTTCTGGGAGAGGTACATCATGTCTCAACAACGATTCCGCATCCCTATCCTCGAGGTTTCGGCCTGGATCGTATTGGCCCTCCTGACCGCCGGTGTCGCGAGAACCCAGTTAAAGGCCTCTTACCTCGGGATCGACATCAACAAAGATCCGACTCCGACGCCCTCCGCGGATTTCTACCCTAACTACGCCCGTAGGGCGAATCGTGCGGGCGAGCGGAAATTCATCCGTCTCAACAACGCGATCTACTTTAGCGGGAAAACCTTTTCGACCGGGTCCGAACTCTGGAAGTTCGACGGGACCAAGGTGAGCCTGGTCAAGGACATCTATCCCGGTTCTTCCAGCAGCAATCCGCAGTATCTGACCCTTTACAACGGAAAGATCTACTTCTCGGCCTCCGATGGCAGCGGAACCAGGGCTCACGGGCGTGAACTCTGGGTGACCGATGGAACCCCCGCGGGCACGAAGCTCTTCATGGACGTCGAGCCTGGGAGAAGCGGTTCCAATCCCAGCTTCTTCGCCCCGCTTGCGAACGGGAAAATTGTTTTCGCCGGTTACAAAAGCGGTTACGGCAACGAGCTGTGGGTGACGGACGGGACGAGGGCGGGAACGAAGATGCTCAAGGATATTAATCCCGGCCGCCTTTCCTCTTCTCCCTTAGCCCTCACGCCGAATGCCGCCCGCACGAAGGTCTTCTTCCCGGCGAATGACGGCGTGAACGGTATCGAACTCTGGGTGACGGACGGGACGAGCACCGGCACGGTACTCGTAAAGGACATCTACAAAGGACTGTCCTCCTCCAATCCTTCTTACTTGACGCCGATAGGAACGAGGAGGGTCGTCTTCCAGGCGAGCGATTACGACGGGACCACGCAACACGGAGTCGAACTCTGGATCTCGGACGGGACGGCCGCCGGCACGATGCTTCTCAAGGACGTCTACACCGGCTATTTGTCCGGGACCTCGCTTTACCCGGGCATCTCCCTCGGCTCGAAGGTCATCTTCCAGGGCCGGACGAGCGCGAACGGATACGAGGTCTGGGTGACCGACGGGACTGCGGCGGGCACTGTTCTCCTGAAGGACATCGTCGCCGGGGCCGGCAGCGCCTACCTTTACGAATCTACAACCTCAGGGAAGAAGGCTTGGTTCGTGAACCGCGGCGGCGGAAAGACCTTTGAAATCTGGTCGACCGACGGAACGCCGGCGGGAACGACGAGGTTCATCTCCGGCCTGGCCTCCCAACCGAGCTACCTCGAGGTTTCGGGCGGGAAGGTTTTCTTCTCGATGTACACGACCGGCAATGGAAACGAGCCCTGGGTTTCCGACGGAACCGCCGGCGGTACGAAGATGCTCAAGGACTTCTATCCTGGTTCTTCGAGCGGGGGTGGCTACTACCTGACCGAAGTCGCCCCCGGCCAGGTCGCGATGTCCGCCTACAGCCCGACCGAAGGCAGCGAACTTGCGGTGACCCAGGGGACCACCGAGACCACCACGATCATCGACACGAACAAGTGGACCTACGGGCCGATCTCGCAGAGCGAACACATCGTCCAGATGACGAGCCGCTTCGGCCGGATCCTTTTTTCCGCGAACGACGGCGCTTCGAACGGCAAACATGGCCAGGAGCTCTGGGTCACGAAAGGGACCTCGGCGACGACGAAGCTCGTCAAAGACATTCTGCCTGGAACCAACAGCGGTATTTCCTATTACGGCAACTCGTTCTGCCGTCTCGGAGACAAAGTCCTTTTCGCCGCAAACAGCGGTTGGACGACGGGTAACGAACTTTGGGAGACCGACGGAACAGCGGCCGGAACGAAGCTTTTGAAGGATCTCTACCCAGGCATCCTTAGTTCGAATCCAAGCAACCTCACCCGTATCGGAGACAAGGTCTACTTCCAAGCCTATGCCTACCGCAAGGGCGTCGAGCTCTGGGTGACCGACGGTACAGCGGCGGGGACGAAGATGGTCGCGGACATCTACTCGGGCTTCGGGAGCTCCCGCCCGAGTTGGTTCGCCCCCCTAGGCGACAAGGTCGTCTTCTCGGCCTACCAGAGCGGCAAGGGCTATGAGCTCTGGATCACCGACGGGACGGCAACGGGCACGACCCTGGTCAAGGACATCTATGCGGGCTCTTTCAGCAGCTCCCCGGAGGACTTGACCGTCTACAACGGAAAGGTCTACTTCTCGGCCTACGACGGCACCAGGACCGGCGGTCACGGCCGCGAACTCTGGGTGACCGACGGCACGGCCGCCGGGACCGTTCTCGTCAAGGATATCGAGTCCGGGGCCGGTAGCAGTTCGCCGGTCGATCTGGTTGTGCAGGGGGGACTCCTGGTCTTCTCGGCTTATACCTCCACGACCGGACGGGAGTTCTTCAAGTCGGACGGCACCGCCGCCGGCACGGGGCTT
>JALUUL010000061.1 GCA_027021385.1 Planctomycetota bacterium
CCTCGGCATGTGGCAGTCCCGGCAGCTCTTCCCCTTGCCCGGCAGGGGGGAGGCCAGGAAGTCCTTCCCGACCGGGAGGACCGGACCGACCCTCGTCTTGTGGCAGGCCAGGCAGAGATCGGAGCGGCCCTTGGCGAAGACCTCGGATTTGACGCTCTCGTGGGCTTCGGTTTCCGCGCCGAAAGGACCGTGCACCTTGCCGTCCTTGACGTGACAGGAGAGGCAGTGGACCCCGAGCTCCCTGTCCTCGGTCCTGGCCTTCGGTTTTCTCGGAAGGCGCGCGAGGACGGAGCCGGGGATGTGGCAGGACCAGCACGAGCGGGGACGCCGCTTCGTTTTCAGGGCGGCCTGGTAGAGCTCGTCGGTCCAGGATCGCGCGTGCGCGGACGCGGCCCATTCCTTCGCGATCGCGCGGTGGCAGTCCCCGCAGGAGGGTGGGCCCGGGGGGGCCGGCCTTCCGGGGAGGGGGGAGTCTTGCGAGCCGGAGTCCCGGGGAAAGGGTCGAGTCTCGGAGGGGATCGTCCCCTGCGGGGAGAGATCGAGGGCGAATCCGGCCCCCGGAGCGGAAAGGAGGAGGAGGGGAAGGATCTGGAGTCGTCTCATGGTTTCGCGCTTTCCTTGATCCCGCAGGATAGAGGACCAAGAGCGATTCGTTCGCAGGAAATCCCGCCCGGGGGAGGGTCAGCGGAGGGAGAGAGGCTCCTCCTCGAGCTTGCCGGACTGGGTGAAGAAGCGGACCGGGTTGTTCCAGACGACTTCGAGGATCCGTTCGTCGCTCCACCCCCTCCTCCGCAGTTCGAAGGCCGTCTTCGCGACGTTGAGGGGGTCGGAGACCCCCCAGTCGGCGGAGGAGTTGAGGATCATCCTCTCGGTCCCGAACTCCTCGAGGATGTTGGCCGCGCGTTCGGGGGTGAGCTTCGTGCGGGTGTAGACCGTGTGTCCCGCCCAGCATTCGCTTCGTTCCCGGGTCAGGGGGATCGTCTCCTCGGTGTTGTGATCGATGCAGACCCTCGATTCCTCGATGCCGGAATCCTTGATCAGGTCCAGCGTGCGTTCGGTGCCGGCGAGCTTGTCGACGTGGGGGGTGTGGACGATGACCGGAAGTCCGTTGTTCTTGGCCATTTCGAGCTGCGCGAGGATGATCCTCTCCTCGGCCGCCGTGATCCGGTCGAAACCCACCTCACCGATCGCGACACAGTTGGGGTGCCGGAAGAAGGAGTCGAGGACCTGGAGGACTTCACGGGCCAGGCCCTCGTCGTTCGCTTCCTTCGGGTTCATCGCGATCGCGCAGTAGTGCTTGATTCCGTATTCGGCGGCGCGCGAGGGCTCGAACTCGGTGATCGATTCGAAATAGTGCACGAAGGCCCCGACCGAACGACGGGGCTGTCCGAGCCAGAAAGCCGGTTCGAGGACCGCGCGGATGCCGACGAGCGCCATGTTCCGGTAGTCGTCGGTCGTCCGGGAATACATGTGGATGTGGGGATCGAAGATCTTCATTTTTCTTTTCCGTTTCCATTGCCGGCCTCGCGGCCGGCGGTGCGGGAGGCCTCGAAGGCCAGGATCATGCCCGGCAATCCATCGTAGCTTCCGATCCCCTCCTCGACCCCTTGGGCCTTGAGCATCCTGTCGTAAATCCGGCGGGAGATCCGGGCCATCGCTTTCCATTCGTATCGCCGGAAGGCCTCCGCCGCGAGCCTGCGGTCCTCGAGAACCCCCGGTCCCGCGCGCTTGCGCATGGTTTCGACCAGGGTCGCGGAGGCGGAACGCT
>JALUUL010000062.1 GCA_027021385.1 Planctomycetota bacterium
GCGGAGCAGCTCTTCGAGGTGCCGGGCCGTGGAGACGACGGCCCGGCAACGGGGGCAGGATGCGAGATGGTCCTCGAGGTCGGGAGGAAGGGTGAGGGTTCCGTCCGCCAGGTCGACGCAGACATCGGCGATCCGGGCGCAAGCGCCGTCCGCGTGTTTCGGGTCCTTGTCGGATGGTTTCATGGCTTCGGCGGGATCAGGAGGGGCTTCTCTCGGCCGAGGGCTCTTCGCCCGGCAGCCCGGCCAGGAGGCTCCGGAACTCCGGATAGCGGGCGAGAAGGGGTTCGAGCTGCTTGGCCAGGGCCAGATGAGCCCTGGAGATGCGGGATTTTACGGTACCCAAGGAGAGCTCGAGGGTCTCTGCGACCTCTTCGTAACTCAGACCTTGAAGGTAACGTAACACTATGACGACTTTGAGTTTAGGAGATAATGCGTGGACGATGCGACGTATGTGGATGGCAAAATCCTCTTCTTCGACGGATCGAGACGGGTCCAAGGTTCCCTGATCGGGAAAGGAAGCCAGGAAATCCGTGGAATCCTCCCCGCCGGCCGGCTCCTCCCGCTGGAACTTCTTCTTTCGGCGCAAGGTGTCGATCGCGCTGTTCGTGACGAGTCGGTAGAGCCAGCTCGAGAACTTCGATTCGAACTGGAAGGACCCGACCTTCTGGTAAAGGAGGATGAAGGCCTCCTGGGCGGCGTCGAGTGCGTCGCTGCGGTTCCCAGTGATTCTGAGGGCCAGGTGGAAGACCTTCTCCCGGTAGCGCCGGTAGAGTTCTTGGAAGGCGTCTTCGAACACCTCGCTTCCAGGGTTCTGGCAGCGGAGAACCAGGGCCCGATCGGGATCGTTCCGTTGCGTCATGAGGGGGGCGGAGAGAGGAAGATCGAGGGGACGACGGACCCGAGAAGGCGGGGGGTGCTCTTCTCCGCGTTTGGAAAGGGGCGCGGGGCGGCCCGAAGCGGGAGGCTCACCCGCCCGTGATCAGGCCTAATCCGTCGGGAAGGAAGAAGGTCAGGCCTTTCATGTTCCGGCAGCTGCTCGTGCAGCGAAGTCTCGTGGCGATCTCGCATGCGGCGTCCTTGACCTCGCAGAGGACCCCCCCCCTGCCGATCGCCTGGACATCCAGGGTGAACACGCAGGCCTTGTTCTTCGACCAGAAGGGATTGGCGATTTCGTCGGGTCCTGTGCTCTGCATGATCAGGGTATGGCTGGGGATCACGCTGATCGTGTGGAAGACCCCGCCTCTATGGATCAGTACGTTCGCCGCCTTGTGGATCACCGACCCGATCCATGAGTAGCCTCCGAAGGTGATGGGCCCGAAGTTTCCCAACGTATCGTTGACCGGGACCATGATGTTCATGCAGATCAGCAACCCCTGCTTGGGATCGGTCCGCGTGAAGACGCTCTCGAGATTCCTCCAGATCAACGAATCGCCGGAAAACTGCTTGTTGCCGACCTTGAGGAACAAGGTCAAACCCTTCAGGTCCTTGAACCTTCCCGACGCGATCCGGAACAAGAGGTGAACGTAGAGCCGCCGAACCCCCGCCGTGCGATTGTCCCGAATCGTGGAGAGCAGGATGCGGAAGCTGTCCTTCGCGCTTCGCTTTCCGTCCTTCACATTGGGGTCGGTCGCGTCGAGGGCTTCGATGAAGTCGTCGGCCCCGTCCAGGTCGGAGTCCTTCTTCGCGGGATCGCTGAAGAGGACCCATTCCGCGGAATCGGGAAGAAGATCGCCGTCGTGGTCGATCTGGGAGAGAGGGGTGCCGGCCTCCATCTCGGCGGGCCGGAGGGTGGCGGGGGAGCGATCCGTAGCGAATCGGACCGCCGCGAGAAGGAGGGCCGCCAGCCCTCCGAGCGCGAGGGCGTTCGATACGCCTCTCGGTTTCGCGGGTCTCTCCATGCGATCCACGAATCCCATAGGTTCCTTTCGGGAATCCCTCTTTCCCCTTCGGCCTTCTAGACCTCGGGTTTACGAGGGTAACCATCCAAGCTCGAGGGCAGGGAGCAGGACGAGCCCGGGTTCCGGATTCTGGAATCCCGAACCTGAACCCGTTATTGTGCTCCGCCGCCCCGGATCCGGCAAGGTCCATCGACCCGCTTCCCGGGGAAGGACTCGGCGAGGGCGCCCGTAGCTCAGCTGGATAGAGCGTTCGCCTCCGGAGCGAAAGGTCGCAGGTTCGAATCCTGCCGGGCGTGCCATTCCGCGGATGGGCCGAAAAAGAGGGAAGATTGCATAACCCTTTGTGGGGTGCTGTGTTGAGGAGCGCTTCGTGCTCGAGCCTTCACGAATCACGATCCGGATCCCTCGGCCCGAGCGGCACTTCGTGGATTGCGAGGTCTCCTGTCCGGGCCTTCTCTCCGGGCCGCATGACTTTTTCTTACCGGTCTGGACGCCAGGTTCCTACCTGATCCGGGAGTACTCGAAACACGTCCAGGGTATCGAGGCCGTCGATGGCAAGGGGGCTTCCCTTCCGGTCCGGAAGACGGCGAAGAACCGCTGGAGGGTCGAACTCCCCGGGGACGGGGAATGCCGTCTCAGGTATCGGGTCTATGCGCGGGATCTGACGGTCCGAACGAACCACGTCGACGCGGAGCGGGCCTTCCTCACCGGCGCCGCCCTCTATCTCTGCGAAGAGAGCCGGAGGGACGGGCCCTTCGAACTCCGGGTCGAGGCTCCGGAGGGATGGGGGACCCATTGCCCCCTGCCGCTCCACGAGGGCCGTTTCTCTGCCGCCGATTACGACGAACTCGTGGACTGTCCCGTGCTCTGCGGGGATTTCGAAACGACCGGGTTCGAGGTCCATGGCGTCGAGCATCTCTGCGTGCACGACGGCACACCGAGGTCCGACCGGGAGTCCTTGACGCGGGATCTCGAGAGGATCGTGCGGGCCAACGCCGCGGTCTTCGGGAACGACCTCCCCTATGAGCGTTACGTGTTCTTACTTCTTTTCGACGAGAAGGGGAGCGGAGGGCTCGAGCACGGTTCGAGCTGCGTCATCCATGTCCCCCGTTCCCAACTCCGGACGGCAGGGGGGAGGCGGCGCCTCCTCGCGCTCCTCGCTCATGAGCACTTCCATGCCTGGAACGTCAAGCGTATCCGTCCCGAAGGTCTGGAGAGGTTCGACTACGAACGAGAGAACTATTGCCGGGGTCTTTGGCTCGCGGAGGGTTTCACGTCCTACTACCAGGAGCTGATCCCGTATCGGGCAGGCCTGTTCTCCCGGAACGAAATGCTCCGGAGGATCGCGAAGAACGCGGGCGAGGTTCTGGAAACCCCGGGAAGGAGGGTCCAGAGCCTCTCCGAGTCCTCGTTCGACGCCTGGATCAAGCTCTACCGTCCCGACGAGGACAGCAGGAACGCGACGGTCTCCTACTATGCGAAGGGCGCGCTCGCGGCCTTCTGTCTCGACGTTCTGATCCAGACCTCCTCAGGGGGGAGGCGTTCCCTGGACGACGTCATGCGCGCACTCTGGGAGGACGCCCGGAACCGGGGTCCCGGCCAGGAACTCGATCTCGTCCGAAGGGCGGCGTCGGCGGCCGCCGGCCGCGACCTGGGACGGGAGTTCTCCCTCCTCTTCGAGTCCACCGAGGACCCCCCTCTCGAGGAGTGGCTCGGCCCCATCGGTCTCCGCCTCCTGCCCCCCGACGGGACCGAGGAGCCGTATCTGGGAATCCGGACGGCCATCCGGGACCGGAGGCTCTTCGTCGAGGCGGTCGAGAGGGACGGTCCCGGGGAGGCCATGGGTTTGGACCCCGGCGATGAGATCGTGGCCCTGAACGGAGAACGGGTGCTGCCCGAGGATTTCGGCCAGGTCCTCGAAAAGGAGCATCGGTCCGGGGACGAGATCCGGATCCAGCTGTTCCGGCGGGGATTGCTGTCCGAATGCGGGGGCCGCCTCGGTGCCCGCCGGCGGGGGGGATGGCGCTTGATCGAGGAGACGGAGGTCTTCAGGGGCTGAGGGCGGCCGTCAAGCCTTGTGGCTGCCGTCGCAGAAGGGCGGGTTCTTGGTCAGGCGGCACTGGCACCAGGCGACCTTCCTCCCGCCTTCGAGTTCGATCTTCACGGGGCGGATCTCCGTGTCCTTGTGGCTCCCGTCGCAGTGGACTCCCTTGGCGCTGCGCCCGCAGGCGCACCAGGCGTACCTGCCGGCCTCGGGTTCCTCGACGAGGGGGTGCATCGGGAGGTCGCGCGGAACATCGTTCATCTCGTCACCTTCTCTGCGTTCATCGTTGGATCGCGGCCTTCCCCTGGTTCCCAGGAAAGGACCCAGGCGGGGGGGAGATTGCGAAGGACCGGTCCTATGCGACGTGGCGGCCCGAAACGCAAGGTCATCTCCCGGCGGAAATCCTTCGCCTTCGGAAGAAGGTAGGCGTGGACGTATTGGAAGGTCCGGAACGTCCCCCTCGTTCCGAGGAGGTTTCCCAGGTCCTCGAGGATCTGTCTCCGCACCCCGCCGGGAAGGCTCGCGAAGGGGAGACCCGAAATCACCGCGGAGACCCGCGACCGTTCCTGGTCCTCGAGGATGTGGCTCGTGTTTTCGGCCGAATCCCTGACGAAAGTGAGTTCGGGGAAGCGCGACCGAAGATGGGTCACGAGGGCGGGGTCCCGCTCGATTCCGAGATACCTGTCCGGGCTCGGCAGGAAGCGCGCGATCGAGGCGGTGATCGCCCCGGTTCCGGGACCGAATTCCACGAGGGTCTCGCCGCGCCCCGGAGGAACCAAGTCCTGCAGCATCGCGTCCGCCAGATGCCGGGAACTGGGCGCGATCGCTCCGACCCGACCGGGGTGTCGGAGGAAGGCCTTGAGGAATGCGCTGCTGCCGTTGCTTGCCATCATCGTCTCCGCGGTCCGGGCCCGGGCGGAAAACCCCGGTGGGAGCGCGGGAACCTCGGATTTGGATTCAGGTTTCCCGGTCCTGCGGACGAAGGGAACGAGGATTCTGACCTCGTCCCGTTCCCGGCGCCAGGAACGCTCCCGGCGAGATCCCGGGAACCGGGCCGAGGGGTTCTCTGAACCGCGACCCCATGGACATCGGCATCCTCGATTTCGGAGGGAACTGGTGCGGCCCGGCGCTCGGGCTCGTGCTCCGGGGACATTCCGTCCGTTACCGCCCGGTAGGCGGAATCGAGGCCGGGGATCCGATCCTCCGTCGCTTCGAGAACGGGGGGGATCCGTTCCCCGCGATCGAACGGATCCTGGAAGCCGATCTCACGATCCTCTCCGCATCCTTCGCGGACGAGGTGTGGGCGAAGGAGGCGGGGATCCAAAAGGAGGATCCATGGTCCCCGGGGGATCCTCTCTTTCCGTCGGTGAACCCGAAGCAGAGGACGGTCCGGGACGCTTGGCTCGAGGCGATCCTTC
>JALUUL010000063.1 GCA_027021385.1 Planctomycetota bacterium
GCTCGCGCTGGTCGATATGTCGGACGAGGCCGAGCCCGATCCCTGGTTCCTGGAGGTGGGGGATTTTCGTCTGAAACGGGAACTTCCGCTCTGGTGGGAAGGCGGGGGGATCCGACCCTTCCCCTTCCTCTACCATCCCCGCCTGCTCAGGGTCGAGTTCGAGGGGGGGCTGGAGGGCCTGCGGCTCGGAGAGGGGGAGCGCGCCGCGGAGGACAGGGTCTTCTTCGCCGGAACCGTGCGGCATTGGAGATATGGAGGGAGACGCCTTCGGATCCTCGAACATCTCCGCCGGCGGCATCCGGGGCTTCGTCTCGAGGTCGTCGAGGAGGGCTTCTCCCTCCGGCGGACCTGGGCGGAACTCCAGCGCTCGAGGGTCGGACTCTATCTCCCGGGGAAGGGGGAACTCTGTTTCCGGCTGCACGAACTCGCCCTCTTCGGGGTTCCGTGCTGGGCTCCGTTCGAACCCTCGATCCATCTTCCCGAGACGTGGCGGAGCGTCCTTCGCGCGGATCTCCGCTTCCTTCCCTCCCCAGAGGAGATGCTCGCGTTCTACCTGCGGGAATACCATCCCTCCCGGGCCGCGGACCGCCTCCTCGAAGCCCTCTCGGAGGATCCAAAGATCCCGGAACGGCGGGGAGAGGAGACGATCCGGGTCAGCCCCTCCTTCGAGTTCGAAGGCGGTAGAGCCAGACCCTGTGCCTTCGTTTCAGGTCGAAGGGATCGGTGAAGCGGCCGACCTCCTCCATCCGGATCGAGGGGGGAGCCCTGCGCGGATCGAGCGGCCGCTTCCGGACGAAGAGATACAGGGGCAGCCCTTTCGCCGCGTTTTCGTCGAGGAGGGGCCGTACGGCCTCGGGCCATCGCTCGCGGGGGACGGGATGCACCGCGAGACGCTTGCGGCGCAGGTAGAACCAGCCGCCCACGTTGATCCTCGAACCGTCCACGAGGACGAGGTGGTTCTCGAAGTCGGCCCGCGATCCGAGCATGGCGGCCGCCTCGGTCGGCCCCCTCGCCGGGGCCCAGAACGAGACGAGGAGGTAAGCGACCAGGTGGGCCGCGAAGAGGACCCTTGCGTGCAGCCGTGACAGGATCGAGGTCGGGTTCCGGTCGTGGAAGAACCCAAGGAACGCGCAGAGGTAGAGGAGGAGGAGGGCGGGCTCGACGAAGCGCGCGGCCTTGTGCGCGGGGATGCTGTGGAGGGCGAGGTAGGCGAGGGCTGCCGCGAAGCAGAGCGGGAGAATCCGGGCTCCGTGGAGGAGCTGGCGCAGTCCGATGCGGACGAAGGGAGGGAGGATCAGGAGAGCCAGGAGGACGAGAGCGGGGTAGTACCAGAGCGGTTCCCTGCCCCAACCCGCGTTCCGTCCGTCGAAGAGGTTGAACTTCAGGTAGGCGAAGGGGCTGTGGAGGAAGGCGCCCCATGTCGCGAGGTCGGTGAAGCCCTGAAGGAGGATGCCCGGGATCGAACCCAGGCAGAGAGCCAAGGTCGCGGCCCGGCGGCCGGCGAGGAGCCCCGCCGCGGCGAGGACGGGACCGAGGAGGGCGTCCTGGGGACGACCGCAGAAGGCCAGGCCCAGGCATAGCCCCGAGAGGAAAGGCCATCGAAAGCCCGGCCCGTGGAAGAGGAGAACAGCGCTCACCGAGAAGAGCGCGGCGAAGGTCGCTCCGTTGGGCTGGTTGCCGCAGAGGACCGAGAGGTAGAAGCATGAGAACGCGAGGAGGACGGTGCGCGCCCGAGGCACGGGTCTCCAGTGGGTCAGGAGGAGCCAGGAGGCCGTGACGGGAATGAAGGAGAGAAAGGCCTGGAGGAGTCTGGCCAGGACGAGTTGTGTTTCCGGGTCGTGGACGCCGAGGCTCCTTTCGATCCGGAAGAGTCCGGCGAGAAGCCCCGGGTAGACCCAGGAACGGAGCCCCATCGTCCATTCGTGGGTGCGCTCGAAGGCGTCCCCCGTCGCGAGATGCCATGCCGGATCGATGTACTGGAACTGCTGGTCCAGGAACTGGTACCCCTTCGCGAAGAGGACGGCCGGAAGACGGGCGAGGAGGGCGATGCAAAGGAGGGCGGGAAGGCCGATCGGTCGGTCGGAGGGCGGTTCGACGCCGGGGTGGGGACCCGCGGTCGTGGAATCCGGGAAAGCCTCGCGCTCCGGCCGGTTCAAGCCGCGGCCCTCCCTTCCCGATGGTGGAGGACGTGCGCGGTCGCGAGGAAGAGGGCCAGGGCGCTGAAGGTCACGCTCCCGTGAGCGAGGACGAGATTCCCGACCTTCGCGCCGAGCAGTCCCTTCGCGGTCAAGGACCCCGAGGCGAAGGCCGCGAGGAGGAGCGAGAGGACGATCCGGTCCCGGCTCCTCCAGAAGAAGTCCGCGATGCAGTAGGCGGCCGGAAGGAGCAGGACGCAGAAGTGGCTCTTGCTGCTCATCGGCGAGAGGAGGACCATCGCGCAGGCTCCGAGTCCGGTCTCCCCGAGTCTGCGGAACCACCGGTCTCCCCGGCT
>JALUUL010000064.1 GCA_027021385.1 Planctomycetota bacterium
GGGGGTCGAAGCCCGGGAGGCGCTGCGGCGGAGTGCGGGGCGGTTCTCCCTGGGCGGGGCAGGGTCCGGACCCCGCGCTCCAAAGAACGAGGAATCCAAGAAGAAGTCCGTATGATTTCGAAGTCTTCAAGGGACTTTGCATGCCCTTGTGGAGAAGGCCCATCTCTCCATCAAGATGTTGTGGTTTTTTTCGAAAAAAGCCGTTGCACCCCCCCGCCGCAACAATATCTTGTTGCTTCGTTGGGCGGTGATACCAATAGGGAGGGACTGTGCCAAGCATGACCAGGCCCTGTTGGTAGCGGAAGGCCATCCTCGACCTAGCTTCGTCCCACAGACGTCCAGGTTGGTACCTTTCCTCATCCCACCTTTCCCCTTGGGTGGCCTTTCAAACACCATGATGAGGCCGTAGTCGCCGGGCTACGGCCTCTCTTTTCGCCTTCCGGGCGAACGAACGGGGAGGGGCGAGGCTCCGGAATGAAAAGGAGGGCCCCGGACGGCCTGCGCCGTCCGGGGCCCTCCTTCGGGGTGGTTCGAGGTTCAGAACTTCACGCGGCGCACATCGTCGACGCGGAAGTCCACGCTGATCTCCTCATCGATGTTGATCAGCCTTCCTGTCCCCTTGAACTCGTTGAAGATGATCGCCCCGGCGAGGATTTCGCCGTTGGCCATCTCCAACTCGACCCAGTCGGCCTGGCGCGCGTTCATCAGGAGGTCGTAGACCTCCTCACGATCCAGCTGCGGGGTCGTGTCCTTCTTCGTGAGAATCGCCCTTCCGGTCATCGAAGTTCCCTCCTGGATGCCCTTCGTGGAAATAGATGCGAGTCACCTGCGTGTGGTGTCAGGACCCGTGGTCGAATCGATGCTCCCCTCCTGGGCAGGGTTCCCGCCGCGGTTCGTCAGGATTCCGACCACGGCCCTCGCGCTTCCGCGCGCCTCCCTGAGAGATACGCCAACCGACTCCTTCCTTCCTCCGATTCTCCGGCCGGACCCAAAAACCCGGGACCGGGTTCGAAGCGGTCCGGCCCGGAACCTCGTAGGAGGCGAGGAGCCCACCGCCCAACCGGCGAACGCAGATGAACTCAGGTGTTCAAGAACCGGGCTTCCCAACCCCTTTGCGCCAGGATCGCGGCGCTCCAGGATTCGAAAGCCGCGGAAGCTTCACACATTTTCCGGAGTTCCGCAAGGCCCTGGAGGCGCCCCCGCATCTTGCTCCGCTCCCGGATCTCGGGAGGGTCCGGGTCCGGCCACCGCAGCCCGAGGACGAGGCCCAGGTGGACGGCTCCGACGGGGCTCCCGTCGTCGTTCAGGAATCCGAGGGGCTCGAATCCGATCTCACCGGAGCAATGGAGTTCTTCCCTGATCTCCCGCTCCGCGGCCCGCCGCCAGGCCGGCTCGGGTCCCTCGAGGTCGACCGGATCGACGTGACCGCCGACCCCGATCGACAGTAGTCCGTGGAGGCGGGATTCGCTCTGGGCCTTCAGACGTTCGAGACAGAGGAGGCGATCCCCCGATGCCACGAGGCAATAGGGGATCAACTGTTTCCAGGACGGGTTCCTCTCGGCTTCGCGTCTCTCGACGAAGAAGCCCCGCTCCTCGAAGGGGCGGAGG
>JALUUL010000065.1 GCA_027021385.1 Planctomycetota bacterium
GGAGGTCCGCGGCACGTTCCCTGCAAGGTGGGTGTCCATCCCGAATCGGAGGACCCCGATGAAGTTCCCTCGAATCCTGGCAGCCGGAATCCTTTTCGTCTCCTGTGGGCCCGTCGTCCATGTCTCCCCCTCGGACCGAGTGCCGGTCTCGGTATTCGTCGAGGTCACCGATGCTTTCGGATACCCGATCCAGGGGGTCGAGGTCCATCTCCTCCGCTGCTGGCAGGAGTGGAGCGGGGAGACCTATCGACCCCGTCCGTCCTATTCGGTGTTCCTCACCGATTCCTACGGACAGGTCGGCTTCGGTCCCTTCGATCTCGCGGAGGCCGGGCTCGGATTCCTCGAGGATCCCCTCGGCAACGCGGCGCTCGGGGCGGACCCTTACGAAGACGAGGCTGTGCTCGACCTGAGGATCGGTGCTCCGAGTCTCGGCTGGGTCGATGTCCGCGTCGACCTCGAGTACGGCTTCCCCTCGAAGCGGATCGCGGTGGAGTTCGATCTCCCCTGATGTTCGGCGTGGAAGGGGCTCGTAGCTCCCCCGGGTCCTTCCGGAGAGCCGAATCCGTGTTACATTCCTCGATGCGGTCTGGGCCGAGCTGAAGCCGAATACGGCGTATTGGTGGACCCTTTACGAACTGGACGGCGAGGGGCGGAGGGTCCGGAGAACCCGGGGAATCCGCTGTTTCCTCAAACATCGGCCCATCCCGCGGATCGCGGGAAGCGCGCTCGAGTATCCATGAGCCTCTCCGGCCCTCTCCTTTGCCCGGACCCCGCTCAGGCGAGACGGCGGTGGGCGCCCTTGCGTTCGAGAGGGTCCACGCCTTCGTCCCTGATCCTGGCTTCGCGGTAGGTGTCGTAGTCCCCGAGGAGGAAGCGCCATTTCCCGTCTCCTTCCAGGGCGAGGATGTGGGTCGCGACCTTGTTCAGGAAGAACCGGTCGTGCGACACGATCAGCGCGGAGCCGGGGAAATGCTGGAGGGCTTCCTCCAGGACCTGGAGGGTCGGAATGTCGAGATCGTTCGTCGGCTCGTCCATGATCAGGAGATTGCCCCCGTGGCGGAGCATCTTCGCGAGCTGGACCCGGTTCCGTTGTCCTCCCGACAGGTTGCCGACGAGTTTCTGCTGGTCCTCTCCCCGGAAGTGGAAACGGGCCAGGTAGGCGCGGGAGGAGATGAATTTCTGGCCGAAGGGGATCTCGTCCGCGCCGTAGGTGATCTCCTGAAACACGGTCTTCGTGTCGTCCAGGACCAGGCGGCTCTGGTCTAGGTAGCAGATCTCCACGGTCTTCCCGATCTCGATCGAACCGGAATCCGGCCGCTCCTGGTCGAGGATCATGCGGAGGAGCGTCGTCTTGCCGGCTCCGTTCTCGCCGATGATCCCGAGAATGCCGCCCGGGGGGACTTCGAAGCTCAGGTTCTCGATCAACTTCAAGGAACCGTAGGCCTTGCTGACCTCCCGCACGAGCAGGACCTTGTTGCCGAGCTTCGGACCGGGAGGGATCTGGATGTCGATCTCGCCTTCATCCATGTCCTTCTGGGCCTGCCGGAGCTCCTCGTAGCGGCGGATCCTGGCCTTGTTCTTCGTGGCCCTGGCTTTTGGGT
>JALUUL010000066.1 GCA_027021385.1 Planctomycetota bacterium
TCCGGGAAGTCCGGGGAGAGCACGGCGTATTCCGCGATTCCTGCCTTGCATTTTCATCTTGCGAATTCTCTGGTGCGGAGTTCCTGAAAGAGAGGAAAGAAGCCGCTGTTCCTCTTTCCCGGCGAGGTCCAGAATATAGGTGTCCTTCGTCTCCATTCGGGAAGGTCTTTCTAGCATCCATGGGAAAGGTTCGGGGTTCGTCGTTCATACCCAAGTGTGTTTCGTTCCGGGTGGACTCCCGAGGGGCGCTTCTCGAGATCGACGAGGGTTGGGAAGAGGTCTTGGGACGTTCCCGCGGAGAGTCGTTCGGTCGGAACTGGCTGGAGCTTTGCGGCCTCGGGGGGAATCCGGAGATCCTTGAGGGTTGGAGGGGCACCCTCTCCGGAGGAGGGGCCTTCCGGATGGAGTGTCTGATCCCCCGGGAGGGTTTTCCCCCGCTCGAGGCTCAGGTCCTGCTCCTTCCCGAGGCTCAGAGGGGGGAGAGGCCTCCTTCCGTCCGGGTCCTGCTCCTTGCGATAGGCAGACTCAGGAGGGGGTTGCTCAGCTTGACGAGCCATGCGTGGGTGCTGGACCTCCTGACCTCGAAGGCCTCTCTCCGGGAAGTTCTCGACTCCCTGTGCCTGGGGTTGGAGGGGGTATTCGCGGGATTCCATTGCGCGGTCCTGCTGCCGGAAGAAGAGGAGGGGCCGCTTCGGTTGTTCTCCTCCCCCTCTCTTCCGGATGACCTGCGGGATTGCCTGTCCCGGTGCATGAGATCGAGCGAGAAGGTGCTCGAAGGAGTCTTCGAGGGCAGATCGGTCATCCTGACCGATCCGAGGGAGCACCCGTGGTTCCGGACGGCCCGCGAGGATCTTGACCGCCTCGGATTCCATGCTTGCTGGCTCGAGCCGATCCGGACGGGGCGGGGCTCGCTGCTCGGAGTCTTCGTCGTCTTCTCGAAAGTGCTGGGTCCCGAGGAGAGGGAAGAGATTTCCGCCGTGGAGATCGCCGCGCACTTCGCCGCCGTCGCGATTCAGGAGAAGCGCCATGAACAGAGGCTCCTCCAGAGCGAGGAGCGTTACCGGAGCATCTTCGAGGAGGCCCCCGTTCCGCTCTGGTTCGAGGATTTTTCGCGGTGGCACTCCCGGGTCGAGGAGTTGAAGGCCGCCGGGGTCGAGGATTTCGACGCATGGCTCAGCCTCCATCCGGAGGAGGTCCGTCGGGCGGCCAGGGACCTCGTGGTCCTGGATGTCAATCCCGCGGCCGTCTCCTTCCATGAGGCGGGGTCCAGGGAGGAGTTGATCCGGAGCCTGGACAAGACCTTCACTCCCGTCTCCTTCGAGGTCTTCCGGAAGGAACTCGTCGCCTTGGCCGAGGGGGCGACCTTTTTCCAGGAAGAGGGCGAGGTCCTCACCCTGAAGGGGGAAGTGAAGGAGGTCCTCGTCCGCTTGAACGTCGCTCGATCTCCAGGGGGGCTCCATCAGGTCTTCGTCTCGATCGTCGATCTCTCCCACGTCCGGGCCGCCCAGAGGAGGGAAGCCGAGCTGCAGCGGAAGCTCTTCGATAAGCAGAGGCTCGAAGGTCTGGGCCTCCTCGCGGGTGGGGTCGCGCATGATTTCAACAACCTCCTGACGAGCATCCTCGGGAACGCGAGCCTCCTGCTCGAAGAGGTTCCGCGGGGATCCCCCATCCGGGAGCGGCTCGAGCGGATCGAGGCGGCTTCGATGGCGGCCGGGGATCTTTGCCGGCAGCTCCTCGCCTATGCCGGGAAGGGGAAGTTCCTCGTGCAGCGCTTCGACCTGGCGGAGCTGGTCCGGGAGATGTCGGGCCTCCTTCGGGTCTCGATCGAGGCTCGGATCGAGTTCGACCTGGCTCTCGAAGAGGGTCTTCCCCTCGTCGAGGGGGACAAGGGCCAGATCCGCCAGGTCGTCATGAACCTGATCACGAACGCGGTCGAGGCCCTGCCGGAGAGGAGGGGGCGGATCCGTCTCGAGGTTCGCGCCGTGGACCTGACCGAAGGGGAACGGAGGGCGATCTGGGGGGAGACCCCGCCCAAGCCCGGACCGTACCTGTCCCTGGTCGTGGAGGACGACGGGCGGGGCATGGACGAGGAGACGAGACGGAGGCTCTTCGAGCCCTTCTTCACGACGAAGTTCAAGGGGAGGGGGCTCGGGATGGCGGCCGTCAAGGGGATCCTGGACGCCCACGAGGGGGCGATCCGGATCGAGACCGAGAAAGGCATGGGGAGCCGCTTCCACGTTCTGCTTCCCGCCTCGCCCGGGCGGCGAAACGGGAGGCCGGGGAAAGAGGCATCGGTCCCTTGAGGAAGGTCGGGGGTTCAGGAAGGACCCCGGCGGCCCCTCGAGGGGGGAGGATCCGCGGGGGAGCGGCGGGGAGGCGGGCCCAGGCTCCCGAGGGTTCCGTCCCCCGCGTTCGGAGGAGCCGGCTCCTCCCCCCCCGTGGAGCCCGCGGTCCGGGCCCCGGCCCAATCACTCGTGAAAACACGCCCCGCCGTCTTCCGGCCGTTTCCGTCACGGATTCCCGATCCCATCTCCCTTCCCTCTATATCCTCTCCAGGGTATAGCAGGGGAAGGGCCGGGATCCGGCCGGAATCTCCGGCGGGCCGGCGGCGACTTGGGACAACTCCGGGACCCGGGATTGCTCCCCACCGGGGGGCGTCCTCCGTAAGAGGGATCCGCAAGCCGCTTCCCCGATGGGAGCACCCCCCCCGACATGGAGATGAGAGATGCGTAAGTCCTTGGTTTCCTTGAGTTTCATGACCCTGGCGGCGACAGGTCCGCTGGCGGGTCAGATCGTGATCGAACGGGTGGATCGTCCGGTGAAGGCGAAGTCCGCCCAGCAGGAGGAGAGTCCGCACGACGCCTTGTTCTACAAGGCCTTCTACCTCTACCGGGGCGAGAACAAGTTCGAGCAGGCGATCGAACTCTTCAAGGCCTACCTCGAAAAGGCCCCGCGTTCCCGGCTCGCGGCGGTGGCCGCCAGGAACACCTTGAACCTTCTCTACCGCGTGAATCGGATGGACGAGGCGGACGCCTTCCGGGAACGCTTCGCCGGGCTGCTCGCCCGCGGCCCGCGCGGTCCGCGCGAGGGCCGCGTCGGCCGCGAGGGCCGGGGGCGGCGGGAACGCGCCGGGCGCGAGGGCCGTGGCCGAACGGACCGTCCGGTCCGAGGTCGGGGCGGAGACCGGGGGCCCCGCGCCGGGCGACGGGATCCGGCCGCCAGGCTCCGGATGATCGAGGAGCGGCTGCAGACCCTCGAGAAAAACCTCGAGAAGGCCCGCGAGGGCGGGAACGGGGAAGAGATCGAGCGGCTCGAGCGCCGGCTCGAGAACCTGAAGCGCGCCTATGAAGAGGTCAAGAAGGGCGGGGGCCGGGACCGGGCTCGCGGCCGTGAGGGCCGCGGCCGGCGGGGCGGCTTCGGCCGGGGGATGAAGCCCCTGACCGAGATGTCGAAGGAGGAGCTGAGGGAGCACGTCGACCGCATGGCCTCGATGATCGAGCGTTTCGCCGAGCGCATGGCCGACATGGGTCAGGAGGAACGGGCCGAGAAGATGAAAAAGGCCTTCGAGAAATACCGGAGCCTGATCGAAGCCGGGAAGCTCGAGGAGGCGATGGAAGCCCGGCGCAAGCTCTTCGCCCGCCGCCGCTGAAACCGGACCGGGGCCGCTGGGGCCCTCCGGTGGGACTCCTCTTCCCGAGCGGGCTCAAGGCCCGCCCGGGAAGAGCCGATACCAAGGGGGCAAGGAGGTCGCGATGCGCAGTCTCTTCCCCCCCCTGGTCCTGGCGGTCCTGACGGGCTCCCTCCTCGAAGCCCAGAACCTCGTCTACGTCCCCGACGGGAAATCCAGCGTCGGAGTCCTGAACTCGATCCCTCTCGGGGGCAAGGGGCCGAACGGGGCTTTCCAGAACATGAGGACGCAGATCCTCGTCCCCGCGCGCTTCCTCCCCTCCGCGGGGAGCACGATCACCGACCTGGGTTTCGCCGCCGGAGGCAAGGGGACGTATTCCTACAAGACCTTCAAGGTCGTCCTCTCCCATCTGAAGGGGACCAAGCTTCAGGCGACCTTCGACGCCAACCTCGCGGACCCCGTCGAGGTCCTGAACGTGAACGGGTTCAAGTACGACTTCCCGAAGGCGGACGCCTTCCATCCCCTGCGCTTGAAGGGAGCGTTCAAGCATGACGGGAAGCGGGACCTCGTCGTCGAGATCCTGATCCAGGGGGCCTTCTTCAACGGCTCCTCGCCCGGGAGCCGCCGCAGCACGAGTCTGGAAACGGTCTTCGCCCTGTCCTACGACCCGACCAAGCCCGTGAAGGCCGGATGGGGTCCCTACCCGCAGGGCGCGAAGCTCATGCTCGAGATGAACGGCGGAAAGGTCATCGTCTTCGGCTCCGGTTGCAAGGGGAGCGACGGCAAGGTCCCGGGGATCGCATGGAGCCGGGCGCCGGCGACCGGGACGAGCCTGAACGCCTCCCTCGGTTCCGGGAAGCCCTCGAGCGCGGCCATGCTCCTGATCGGGATGTCGGCCTCGAAATACGGGACGTTGAACCTGCCGCTCGATCTCAAGGGGCTCGGCGCGCCGGGTTGCAGCCTCCTGACCGAGATCCTCCTGATGCTGCCGGCCAGGACCTCGAAGACCGGGACCGCGAACCAGCTCCTGCCGATCCCGGCCGACGCGAATCTCCGGGGGAAGCTCCTCGTGGGGCAATGGGCGGTCGTCGACGGAAAGGCGAACCTCCTCGGTCTCTGCTTTTCGAACGGCGCGAAGGCCACGATCCGCTGAGCGCTCCTCGTCCCCCGGGATGCCGGGGAAGCCCTGCGCGGCGTCGACAGCCGGGACTCCGGGGGCCAGACTGTGGGCATGGCTCCCAAGGATGCGGATGTGCTCGTTCTCGACGGTCGCGGGCTGGCGCTCGCCGACCTCGTCCCGGTCCTGTCGGATTCCCCGCCGCGGCTTAAGATCGCCGAGGAGGCCAGGGAGCGCTGCGCGGCCTCCCGGGCCGTCGTCGAGAGGGTGCTCTCCGAGGGACGCACCGTCTACGGCGTGAACACGGGCTTCGGCCGCTTGTCCGGGGTCTCGATCTCCGCAGAGCAGTCGGAGGCCCTCCAGCGGAACCTGATCCTCTCGCACGCGACCGGCGTCGGGGCCCCGTTCTCGATTCCGGTCTCGCGGCTCATGCAATGCCTCCGGATCCAGGCCCTCCTCCGCGGGAACAGCGGGGTCCGCCTCGAACTCCTCGACCGTCTCGTGCTCCACTACAACGAGGGCCTGACGCCGGTCGTTCCGCAGCAGGGCAGCGTCGGGGCCTCGGGGGACCTCGCGCCGCTCGCCCACATGGCCATCACCCTGCTCGGCATGGGGGAGGTCTGGAGGAACGGGAAGCGGCGGCCCGCCGCCGAGGCCTTCCGTGAACACGGCCTCGAACCCTTCGAACTCTCGGCCAAGGAGGGGCTCGCCCTGATCAACGGGACCCAGTGCATGACCGCGGTCGGCGTGCGCACCTGGCAGGAGGCCTCGATCCTCGTCCGCACGGCCGACATCGCCGCGGCCTTCTCCCTCGAGGCCCTGCGGGGATCGATCCAGCCTTTCCGGCCCGAGGTCCACGAGGCCCGAGGGCAGGAAGGGCAGATGCGCACGGCCTCGAACCTACGACTCCTCCTCGAGGACTCCGAGATCCTCCCCTCGCACGCGGACTGCGAAAAGGTGCAGGACCCTTACAGCCTACGTTGCGTTCCCCAGGTCCACGGCGCGGTGCGCGACGCCCTGAGTTTCGTCGAGGACGTCCTCGCGCGCGAGGTCAACGCCGCCACCGACAATCCGCTGGTCTTCGCGGACGGGTCGATCATCTCCGCCGGGAACTTCCACGGCCAACCCGTCGCCCAGGCCCTCGATTTCCTCGGGATCGCGATCGCGACCCTCGCCAACATCTCCGAGCGCCGGATCGAGAACATGGTGAACCCGGATCTCTCCGGGCTGCCTCCGTTCCTCGCGCCGAATCCCGGCCTCGATTCGGGCTTGATGATTCCCCAGGTCGTCGCGGCCTCGCTCGCTTCGGAGAACAAATCGCTCGCGCATCCCGCCTCCGTTGACACGATCCCGACCTCGGCCAACCGCGAGGATCATGTCTCGATGGGGGTCACCGCCGCCCGGCAGGCCCGGGACATCGCGAGGAACACGGCCCGGGTGCTCGGGATCGAACTCCTCTGCGCCGCCCAGGGGCTTTCCTTCGACCGCGCGCTCCGCGCGGGTCGCGGGGTCGAGGCGGCCTATGCGGCGGTCCGGGAGGTCGTTCCCCCGCTCGAGCAGGACCGGTTCCTCGCCCCCGACCTCGAGGCCGCCGAGGGCCTCGTGCGCAGCGGGGTCCTCCTCCGGGCCGTCGAGCGCGAGGTCGGACCCCTCGCGGACTGACCGCTAGATGCGAGAGAGCCGCAACGCAAAGGTGCGGCAGATTGTCCATGCCAACGGAGCATTCCTTGGGTTCGGCTTTCCGAATGCCCATCATTTGCGTTTCCGACGGGGAGACGTGGTCCCCGCACGATTTCGTCCCTTCAATCGATCGAGGTGTCCGGAACCATGACAGGCAAGAGCTTCCGTTCGGCAACGTGCTGGGTCACGTTCATCCTCTCCTGCGCGCTGGGGCCCGCGGGAACCGCAACCGCACAGGACCGCCCGATGTCGGAGGAGGGCGGTTCCGGGGGAACCGTCCTCGACGCCCTGAAAGGGGGCAAGGTCTCGCTCGGCCTCCGGTATCGCTTCGAGGTCGTGGACGCCGACAACTTCTCGAAGAAGGCCACGGCTTCGACGATCCGAACGACCCTCGGATACAAGACGGGGACCTACCAGGGTTTCGACGCCTTCGTCCAGATGGAGGACGTCTCCGACCTGGGTCTCGGGAACCGGTACAACAACAAGGGCTTCAACGGCTACAGCAACAACGTCACGAACCGTCCCGTGATCGCGGATCCGAACGGGACCGAACTCCTCCAGGCCTACCTCCATTACTCGAGGAAGGGCTCGGACGCGAAACTCGGCGTCCAGGAGATCACGCTCGATGACCACCGATTCATCGGCAACGTCGGATGGCGCCAGCACCACCAGGCCTACGACGCCTTCCGTTACACGAACACCGATGTCGAGAACCTGACCCTGACCTACGCCTACGTCTGGAGCGTGAACCGGATCTTCCGGCAGCGCGTCAACTCCGGCCACCACCTCCTGCATGCCCAGTACAAGCTGAAGGACATCGGGACGATCACGGCCTACGGCTACCTGCTCCGCTACGACGTCTCCTCCTTCTACGGCTCTTCGACGGACACCATCGGCGCCGAGTTCAAGGGATCGCGCAAGATCAACGACAAGTTCTCGGCCCTCTACGAGGCGGAATACGCGGTCCAGAGCGACGCGGACAAGAACCCGAACAACGTCGATACGAGTTATTACCATCTGATGCTGGGCGGCAAGTACGACAAGTTCAGCCTCCGTGTCGGTTGGGAGCAGCTCGACGGGAGTTCGGCGGACGGACAGTTCCAAACCCCCCTGGCCACCTTGCACGCGATGAACGGTTGGGCCGACATGTTCCTCAGCACGCCGACGAACGGGCTCGACGACATCTACGTGCGGGTCGACGGGCCGGCCGGTCCCAAGGCCAAGTGGTCGGTCATCTACCACGATTTCAGCCCCTCTTCCGGAGGCGGCGACTACGGCACCGAACTCGACGCCGTCGTCACCTGCAAGACCTCGTGGAAGCAGGTCTTCGGGCTGAAGGCCGCGATCTACAACTCGGACGGCTTCGGCCGGGATACGACGAAGGTCTGGTTCTTCTCGGTCTTCAACTTCTGAGCGATCGGAAGCCGTTTTCCTCCCGGCGGGCGGGATCCGATTCCCGGGTCCCGCCCGCTTCCTGTATTCTCGAAGGCCCGCCGTTTCGACCTCGAGGATCCGCATGTTCCCCCGCGCCGCTCTGCTGCTCGCCTGCGCTCTCCTGCCCCTCCGGGAGGACTCCCGTTTCGATCTCGGGCTCTTCGTGGACCCGGCGAAGGGCGAGACTCAGAGCAAGGGGGAGTTCTTCGTCTATCACGAGGGGGTCGGGAAGCCCGGGAAGGGGTATTTCCAGCGGCACGAACCGGGCGAGGTCGCCGAGTTCCACCTCTTCGTCCCCGAAGCGGCCCTGCCTCCGTCCGGGAAGAAGCGGGGATCCTCGCGGAAGAAGAAAGCTCGGAAGAAGAAGTACTGGGAGCGGAAGTATCCGCTGCTGATCGTCTACCACGGCGGAAAGGACGGGGGTTCGGGGAAGGGGCTCGCCCGCAAGATGAGCAAGCTCTCGACGAAGGAGCATCCCTTGCTCGTCCTCTCTCCGAACATGTACACCCTGGACGCCTACAACGAACTCCTCGCCGAGGGGAAGTTCCCGATCGACGAGGACCGCGTCTTCGTCATGGGCTTCTCCTCGGGAGGCATGGGGGTGCTGGCGGCCTTCCGGGAGGGGGTGAGGGAAGGGAGTCGCTTCCGCCCGCGCGTGCTGGTCTCGATGAGCACGACGGCCTCGATGGGCCGCGCCCGCTACCCGAAGGCCTCCTACGTCGTCGTCGCCGGGGAGAGGGAGATCCCCGAACATATCAAGCACCCCTTGCTGAAGACGCGGAGGAGCGTCTGCCGGAGGCACGCGATCGCGATGCAGCAGGTGATCGACGACGTCATGTACGTCGAGGTCCCGGGGGTCGGGCATTCCTCGGGCTCCCCCAAGCACCTCGCCCTGCTCCGGAACCTGATCCGCTCGGTTCCCGTCGTCGGGATCGAGAAGAAGCTGCGCTCCTTCCCGGCGGACCTGGGCCGGCTCCTCGATCTGGCCCGCGCGGGTCGTTGGGAGGAACTCGCGGCCGAGAGGCGGCGCCTCGCGACGGAGGGGACCAAGCCCATGAGGCGCCGTTTCGCCTTCCATGACCGGAAGCTGACGGCCGCCCTGAAGGCCTGGTTCCTGGACGAGGTGAAGCGGATCTCGAAGGGGGGGCCGAAGGCGGGGAGGATGGAGATCGCCCGGGCCCTGGCCGTCGAGGAGCTGCTTCCCGGACTCCTCGCCCTGTTCGAGGGCGGACCCGAGCACGGGGTCCTGGCGAAGGCGCTGGCGAAGCTCCGGGCCCTCCCGTGGTTCCGCAAGGAACTCGAGGCCCGGAAGGCCTACCGCGAGATCGCCTCCGCCCGCCCCGGTCCCCGGAGCCGCGACGCCCTCCAAAAACTCCCCCCCAAGTACCCCGGTACCGTCTACGGCGACCACCGCGCCCGCCAGATCCTCCTCGCCTACGACCTCTGACCCCCCTCCCCTTTCCGTCCATCCCCAGGCGGCCCGCTCATTCCCATCGAGGAACGGGCCTCCCTCACCCCATGCATGGAAGGCGTTCCGGTCACACCGGAAGACAAGGTGGGCATGGAACAATTCAATGTTCGCTTGAACAAAGAAATGCAATGGCGCTCATTCGGGGAACAAACGAACCCCACTGAGGAATCATGGCTGATTGCGTGTTCGGTCCTTCGTGAACATGCAATAAGGAGGAAAGAAAAGAACAAGTTCACCTTTCGACAACAGGAGGACCGATGTTGTTCCGAGCAATCGCCACATTGTTGCTTTTTTCGACGGCGAACCTGAGCCTTGCTCAGCAGCCGAACCGATGGGTCAAATGCCCTCACAATGGCCTCTACTATACGCTCACGTCCCGGCCGATGACCTGGGTTCAGGCGGAGGACGAGGCGAGGAGCCTTGGAGGGCACCTCGCAACCGTATCAGGCAGAAACATTGCGGCGGTGAATGAGTTGAACAACTGGTTCGGAGCCACTTTCCGGGTCGATGATCCTGGAGACGAACTCTGGATTGGCCTGAACGACGCCAAGGTCTCGGGCAAGTTCGTGTGGAGTTCGGGGCAAGCCTTGAATCCGAGTCTGGCAAGGTGGGGCAAGGGGCAGCCCGACAACGGAGGCGCGAACCCTCCGGCGAATTATGTCGTCTTGACTTCCCTCCCATACTTCACTTGGGATGACGTGAAGGGATCGGAACTCCATTATGGAATCGTCGAAAGCAGCAAGATCCCCACGTATTCGATTTCCACAGACATAGGCCAGGGTTGCAAGGGGTCCAATTCCAAGGTTCCCGAATTGTATGTTGCAACTGGAGCCGTTCCAGGGAAGGTCTTTTCGTTGGGCCTTCAGTCGGCCAAGGCGAACAGTGGAGCGTTGTTGTTCCTGGGCTTCTTGCCGGTGACCCTTGACCTGACAGCTTTCGGGGCTCCCGGGTGCAAGCTTTACACGAGCGGAATCGGCCTCTTCCACCCAACAAACCAAGCCGGGGCCTGGGGCACTCTCGTTGGCCTCCCAATCCCGAACAATCCTTCTCTGATCGGCATGAAGCTCTATACCCAAGCCCTTCCTTTCGATCTAATGGCGAACAAGCTTCATTTCGTTTCGTCCAACGCGATTCGGACGGTAGTCGGCAGGGGGATTCATCCCGGTTACGTGCGGATCGAAAAGAACTCGGTTTGGAACGATCAGGTCTATATCTCCTGGCAGAATGTGAAACATGTCTATCAGAACTCGTCGATCAACATGGCAATCGACACGATCAAGTACGACGATAACGGCGATGGTGATCCTCGCAACGATCGGAATCGAGTCCTCCTTGATCCGGTCAAGAAGGATGGCGCCTTCGGCATCGGTTTGTATATGGACAACTTTTCGTTAGGGAACACGAAGGGAGTCAAGCCGGCTAGTATCACGCGGAACAGGGACGGGAGCGTGACGGTCAGGATTTCGCGGTCCGTGGCTGGAGTAGGATCCGCGGATACCTACTACACCATTCTTCCTCATGACCGAAACATCTATGGGAAGCTGGTTTTGAAGCCTGCGAAGACTCTCTTTTTCTCTTGGAGCTATTCGATGATTAGTTCCGTCTGGGTGACAAGGGGGCCTGGTCAAATGGTCCAGTACGACCTTGCCGGTCTCCCGGGCAAGGTTCTCAAAGCTTCGAGCACTTACGGCTTTGGGAGCACCAAGCAAGGAATCGATTATCTCCAGCAGAACAACGTCTACACTGGATATGCATCCTTCGGTTCGACCAAGAACGGCTGGGCCAATGGAATCGTCCTATCTCAATCCCCTGTTCCTTTGGTCGCGCGTAGTTATGTCGTGATGCATAGTAAGTACGGGGGGTGGGGCTTCACGAGAGGGGCAAACCTCGTGCACATGGGTCTGCCAGTCGGGAAAACGTATACCTTCGACGTGATCTTCCGTGGTGACTATGGCCACTCCTTCAAGGGGATCGAGGCGCAGTGGAAGGATTCGGTAGGAAAGGGAACGAATGTGGCTCTTTCCAGTAATGGAGCAATAGCGAGAGCTTCTTCGCAGGGGACCTATGTAGGAAAGACTCAGTTCGCCAGGTATGTAAACGACGGCAACTATTCCAAGGCCTGGGCCAGCAGCGGATGGAACTCCTCGCGCACTCCGGCTCCCGAATGGGTGGAAGTAAAGTTCGCAAAGATCCATCCGATCAACAAGGTCGCCGTAACCACCCACTATCAGAGCTTTACGATCGACGTGGAGACCTCCGTCAATGGAACGACCTGGACGCCGGTGGTCAGGGGCTTCAAGACGGTCAACCGGTATGCCCCGAAGAGTTCGGAGGGGGTGAACCGAGTGGAGTTCCCCATCCAGACCCGACAAGCTCTCTACGTCCGTGTCCTCTATCGAAGCCGGATCGCGCCCCCGACCCACATCTTCCAGGCGATCTGTGGGGAGATCGAAGCCTTCACACCCTGATCCAAAGGGGAAGGATTGACGGCTTGAGGGGAGGGCACCGATGGTGTCCTCCCCTCGATGCTTAAAGGGGGTCTTTCATGGGTCGCACTTCGGTTTTTTTCCGGATTTGACCGCTTGGTTATCTGGCTTTGGTTTTCTGACCACTGCCTTCCAGCGGAGGGACCTTGGTTACCTGGTTTCGATTGTGTCCAGGTCCGTGAGGTAACGGGCGAGGAAGATACCGCCGCGGAGGAGGGTGGTTTCGGAGGGTTCGCTGAAACCGAAGGTGCAGAAGCGGGAGGCGCGGCCTGCGGAGAGGATCGTGCCGTCGGGGAGGGAAAGGACGGCCGTGCCGATGTCCTCGCCGCGGCCGCCGGCCGCGCGGGTCCAATCCGGGGTTCCGTCCGTGCGGATCCTGGCGACGAGGATGTCGGGGTCCATCGTCGTGACCGGCGCCTCGGGGTCGTGGATGCTCGGTCCGTAGATCCTGTTTATGTAATTGCGATGGCGGGAGGAGAACTCCTGTTTCTCTGCCTGGTGCCTCCGCGAATACTCGATCGGAAGGACCCGGGTTTGCCTCAACAAGGCCGTGACGAAGGAGCCCGTGACCGCGAGGGCGCCGTCGGCGGCGAAGTCCAGGGCCCGGATCGAGTCCTTGCCGTAACTGCCCTGGAACTTCGTGCCCCAGAGGGGTTCCCCTTCGGGGGAGTAGCAGAGGACGAAGGCGTCGGTCCAACCAACCTTGGAAAGGAGGACTCCACGGCTCCCCGATCCGGGGAACCAGGCTAATGTCTTGTTGTATCCGCCGATCGCGACCCGGCCGTCCTCGGAGACATCCAGGCACAGGGCGGCGTCCGGACCCGCCCCCCCTCCCGTCCGGACCCACAGGCGTTCTCCCGATGGACTGTAGCGAGCGAGGAAGGCGTCCTCGAAGCCTTCGAGCTGGGGCCTTTCATTCTGGGGGGCCTTCCCGAGGAAGGGATCCGCGGGGAGGGTGGCCTCGAATCGAAGAGGCGGAGATTTCTTGGCGTCGGGGAAGACGCAGTCCTTCTCGAAGGAGCCGCAGAAGTAGACGGATCCATCGGTCCCGGAAACGACGACGGCTCGGGCCCGGTCCTCGCCCTCGCCCCCTCCGGAGAGGACCCATTGGAATCGTCCCCCCTCGTCGTACCGGACGAGAAACCAGTCCTCGCCTCCCCCGGAACGCCGGGTTTCGGTTCCGGGGTCCGGCTCGAGGCGGCCGCGGAAGGAGCCGGCCAGGTAGATCTCCCCTCCGGGGCCGAGGGCCAGGGCGGGGTCGGAGCCCCCCTCGGTCCGTCCGAGGCGGCGGATCCAGCGGAGTTCCCCCTCGCCCTCGAGCTTCGCGAGGAAGACGTCCTTCGGGCCCAGGCAGGGAAGGCGGCGGGTCCGGCCGTCCGCGAGGCGGACCGACCAGGGTCTCGTATAGGTCCCGGCGACATAGATTTCCCCGCGATCGTTGGCGCGGACCGCGCTCAGGGTCTGGTCGCCGGGGCCTCGAAAGGCCCGGGCCCAGAGGCCCCGCCCCCGGAGGTCGAAGGAGGCGAGGAAGGCGTCGGTCCCCTCCCTCGCCTCGTTTCGGAGGATCCGGACCCGGTCGACGGGGCGGGGGAATTGGTCTCCGTAGTCCAGGATCCCCTCGAACCCGCCGGCGAGGAGGATCTCCCGGGGACGCTTCCCGACCGGGGGGCGGAGGGCGAGGGAGACCTTTCCGGGGCCCCGCCGGGAGAGTTCCCCGCCGAGGCTCCTGGCCTCGAGGAGGCTTCCTCCGGGCGGGTCGAATCCGCACTGGGCCCGGATCCCCTGGCTCGCGGCGAAGCCGAGAGGTTTCGACCCCGGATCGGCGAGGAAGGCCTGCGCGAAAAAAAGCCGGCCGAGCAGTTCCCGGTTCCCGGGAATCGGGAGCTTCCAGCGGAAGACCCTGCGAGGCGGGTCTCCGGGAAGCCGGGAGGAGGCGAGAGGGGGGAGGAGGATGGAGGGTTCGGGGTAGAGGAGGCAGGTCCCCGGGGTTCCGGGGAGGAGGTCGAGTCCGAGGCCTTGCCGCAGCGAGGAGGAGGACCTGGCCAGGCCGCCCCCGACGATGAGGGTCGCGCGCTCGGTTCGCGGTCCGCCTTCGAGCTCGAGTTCGAGGGTCTTGCCGAGGACCGGAGGGCTCCGGACCTCGAGGTAGGGAAAGCGGCGGTCCGAGTCCATGCAGCCCTGTCCCCACCAGAGGGACGAGGCGGAGATCGGAGGGTCGTGTTCGTACTCGACGATGCCCTCCCGGATTCCGCCGCCTTCTTGCCATTGCCAGCTCTGCTCGATGAGGCTCTTCTGGGAGATGTAGGCTCCGATGCCTGGGTAGGACGACTCTGCATGGAGCTTCGCGAACCAGGACGGGATCGGGGTCTGTCGGGGACCGTCCCCCTCCCAGGACCAGGCGCCCTTCTCCCGCACGAGGCCGATCCAGTAATCCGAAAAGGAAAAGGTCTCCTCGACCCAGGAGAGCTCGGTCGGGTCCTCGAGGGTCAGGAGGTGGCCTCCGCGCGCCCGGGCCCAGGCCCGGGCCTCGCCCCACTCCATCGGTCTCGGGGTCCTCTCGTATGTATGGCCGGTACCGGGATTATGCCTCCAGGGTTGGGCCGTGGTCGGGTAGCTGACCCGGAGGTCGTCGATCCAGAAGGATTGTTGATTGGAAGAAAAGGTCAGCCACTTGTAGGTGGCCTCCAAGGGAAAAAAAGAGTCCTCGACCCGGGCGATCCGGTCTCCGATCCAGCAGGTGATCCGGACCTGCGGTTTCCCGGACTTCGTTTTCCCTTGGAGAGCGCCGTCCTTCCCGGAGAGGTCCAGGCGCCGGTAGTGGAGGAAGACCGGGTTCCAGCCCTTCGGAAGCGGTAGGTCGAGTTTTTTTTCTTTGTTCCCCCTGTAGATCAGTAGCCGGTACCCTCCCAGGGTCGAGAAGGCTCCGAGACGACGCCTCCCCTTGGAGGTCCTCCAGTAGGGGCCCGAAGCTAGGTTGACCCCGCCGGCGTCGGAGGGATTCCGCTCCGTTGGCCGGACCTCCGGGTTGTCGGGTCGGACCTTGACCCAGAAGCTGAGCGTGAACTCGGGGCGGAGGGCGAGGTTCGACTTCGAGAGGGGGATCGCGACGGCGGCGCCGTCGATTTTCCAGAGCTTGCCGCGGAGGCGGAGGACCCGGCCCCGCTCGGGATCCTCGTCCTCGACGACGTGGATGTCCTGGTTCTCGGTCGTCAGGAGCCAGCGGCTCTTCGCGTCCGGGCGGAACGGACCCGGCGGATAGGACTCGAAGTCCTCGGTCCAGCCGGCGACGAGTTGCTGGCTCTCGACCTTGCCGCGCAGCCGGTCGAGGTAGTCGTCCGTGATCGAGTAGAGGAAGGACTTGAGATAGCTGGACTGGTGGTCGATCTCCTCGGCCCGGGAGGCGGCGAGCCGCAGAGCGGCCTTCGTCTCCTCGTAGGCCGAGAGGATCGAGACGAGGGACCCGACGAGGATCAAGAAGACGAAGGTCAGGCCCGCGACGAATTTGCGATGCTTGCGGGCGAGCTTCTTCAGGCGGTAGAGGCCGGAGGGGGGACCGGCGAGGACGGGCTCGTTCTCCAGGTGGTGTTCGATGTCCTGCGCGAAGGAGGCGACGGTCGCGTAGCGCTCCTCGCGGTCCTTGGCCAGGGCCTTGCGGAGGATCCAATCGAGGTCGCCCTGGAGGCGGATCCGGGTGCGCCGGGTCGAAAGGAGGCCGGGATCGGGGACGGCCTTCGTCCGCTCCATCGACCTGAGGCGCTGGCTCGGCAGCTCGATCTCCTCGTCGCAGATCATGCGCTGCATGTCGAAGAGGCCGGCTTTGCGGAGCCTTTCGCTCGGGATCGGAAGGCTCCCGGTCAGGCATTGGTAGAGGATGACCCCCAGGGCGTAGAGGTCCGCCCTGGAGTCGATGCCGCTCTGGTCGCGGCAGGCCTGCTCCGGAGCCATGTACTCGGGGGTTCCGAGCATCTGACCCTGGATCGTCAGGAGACTCCTCTCCTCCTCGTCGGGGTGGATGGCCCGGGCCAGCCCGAAGTCGATGATCTTGGGCTGGGGCACGCCGTCGATCTCGGTCACGAGGATGTTGCCCGGCTTGAGATCCCGGTGGAGGATGCCCTTCTGGTGCGCGTGCTGGACCCCGGCGCAGACCCTGAGAAACAGACGGAGCCGCTCGTCGATCGACAAGCGGTGGAGCCTGCAGAACTCATCGATCGGCAGTCCGGCGATGTATTCCATCACGAAGTAGGGGTGGGCGTGTCGATCGGTCCCGGCGTCGTAGATCCGCGCGACGTTCGGATGGTCCATCAGCGCGAGAGCCTGGCGTTCGCCCTCGAACCTGTGCAGCACCTGGCGGCTGTCGGTTCCCGGCTTGATCAGCTTGAGGGCGGCGATTCGGCGGACCGGCCGTTCCTGGCGGACGAGGTAGACCCGCCCCATCCCCCCCTCCCCGAGTTCTTCGAGGACCTCATAGCGGTCGATCCTGGATCCGGGGGCGTACCCGGCGGCGTCGAGGAGTTCCCCACCGGGGGATTCCGGCCGTTCGATCGTCGAGGCCTCCCCGAACAGCTTGCCCAGGGCCCGATCCATCAGGAGGAGGTGCTCGAGACGCTCGCGCAGCTCCGGTCCGGCCTCCGGGTGTTCGCGGCAGAAGCTCTCGATCTCCGGCTCCTTCCCGGCGGTCCGGAGTTCCTGGAAGAGCCGGAAGGCCCGCTCGACGGGGTTGCGGTCCTCCGGAGAACCGCCGGCCGGGGTCGGGACCCCGGGAGGGGTCAAACCGAAGCCTCCCTACTCCCGGAAGCGCGGGGATCCTGGTCGGGCCCCGCGGCCTCGAGCATCCTCAAGACCTCTTCGAGCCGGTTCCGGCGGAGTCCGCGCGTCGTCGCCTCGAGCCGGGCGACGGCGCGGTTGTACCGCATGCGGGCCGCGTCGGGTTTGAGGCCGAGGGTCTTGCCGGCTTCTACGAAGTCGGGCCGGCCGTCCCCGCAAAGCATGATGATGTCGTGGTCCTTCGGGTCCAGCATCAGGAGGCCGCAGCGGAGATAGGCCAGCTCCTCCTCGAGGGCGGCGGCCTCTCCGGGATCGGGGGTCCCGGCCGCGAACCCGAAGCAGGTCGTCGAGGGGAGGGGGGCCTCGAGATCCCAGCGCCGCTTCTGTGCGTGGATCCTCCGGTACTTCTGGTTGATCGTGTTCCGCGCGATGCGGGCGAGAATCCTCTCGAGGCTCGGAAGGCCGGGGATGTCGAAGCGGGGAGCGCCGGTCAGGAATTCGTAGAGCGTTTCCTGGTAGAGGTCTATCGACTCCATGTGGTTTCGGAGGACCGGATACATGAGGTTGCGGATCAGGTTCCGGAGCCAGTTCTGGAACCCGGGGTGGGCGAAGATCGCCTCGAGAGCCTTCGGGTCGCCTTCGTTCCAGGCGCGGAGCCGCTCCTCGGCGAATGCCCGGTAGGAACCGGGGGGCAAGGGTGGATTCGTCGGCATCGTAGGAGAGGGTGTGGTTCGTCGGAAAGCAGGTGGTGCCGGAGAGGTCCCCGGCGGGTTTCGAATCGAGACGAGGAGGGTCCCGGGGAAGCTGAAGGGTAAGGAAAGCGGGCCGCTTCGACAATTCCCCCGAGAGACCTCTCCGGCGCCCGGGCGGGCCCGGCGGCCTACGAGAATGCGATCGAGTGGCGATAGGAGGTGGGGTCGCCCCCCGGCCTCGAGCACGCGAGGTCCCCGGGTCCGGCGAAAGGCCCGATGCCGGCGACCCGACCGCCCGCGAACACCAGCCAGCCGCGAGCGGCGGGATTCAGGGGGTCAGCGGTCGGAGCGCCGGCCGGATGCGTCGCGGGGGGGCGACTCGGGCCGGACGAAGACGCGGAGCGCGGGGCGGGAGAAGATCTTGCGGGCGATCCGGAGGACGTCGTCCCGGCCGACCTTGCGAACTCCTTCATAGAAGCGGACTTCGAAGTCGTAGCCCTCGCCGTAGAGTTCGCTGAGGGCGTCCCCGGAGGCGACGGACGCGTTCTCCATCTTGCCGAGGGCGTCGTAGCAACGGATCATCGATTTCGCGAGTTCGAGTTCCTCGTCGGTGAAACGCCCGTTCGTGATGTCGTCGATGACCCCGTCGATGATCGCGACGACCGCCTTCTCGTCCTTCGGGGCGAAGTCGGTGTCGATCGCGAGGTGGCCGACCTTGTCCCCCATATAGGGGATGGTCGAGACGGCGTAGACGTATTCGTTCTCCCCCTCGCGGAGGCGATGGTGCAGCCACCCCGAGGCCCCGATGATCGCGTTCATGACCGAGAGGGCGAAGCGGTCCTCCTCTTCCTGCCGGGAGACGGCCCTCCACGCGATCCGGTAGTTCGTACGGACCTGGCGGTTCGAGAGTTCGATCGTCTCCGGTTTCGAGGGTAGGGGGTCCTCGACGACCTTCGAGGGGGGGATCTCTCCGCGCTTCCAGCTTCCGAGGTGTTTGCGCACGAGCGCCTCGGTCTTCTCGGGGTCGATGTCCCCGTAGACGGCGAGCACGCAATTGTTCGGGCGGACGAAGGTCTCGAAGAGCCTCCGTACGTCCTCGACGCCGAAGGACGAGACCGTCTCCTTCGTCCCGAACCGCTGCATGCGATAGGGATGCTTCGAATAGAGCCTCTCCCGGACGACTTTCTCGATCTTCGCGCCGGCCTGGACCTCGAGGTTGGGGAGGACCCGGGCCAGGAGGATCTGCTTGAGGCGCTCGACCCATGCGCTCTCGATGCTCGGGTGGAGGAGGACGTCGGCGAAGATCTCGAAGGACGGCTCGAGGTCGGAGGCGAGGCTGCCCGCCTTGACGTAGAAGACGTTGTTGTGCGATTCCGCGCTCAGCGACATGCCCATCCGATCCAGTTCCCGCATCAGGGTCGGAAAGGGACGGGTCTCCGTCCCGCGCCAGAAGGTGTTCGCCATCAGGAAGAAGAGCCCGTTCGTCTTCGCGTCCTCGTAGATGACCCCGCCGTTGAAGGCCGCCGCGATGTCCACCATCCCGTAGCCGGGAATGCGTTTGAGCAGCAGCGTCAAGCCGTTGGGGAGAACGACCTTGCGGACTTCGCTCCCCTTGGCGGTCCGGGTGTCCGCCTTTGAGGCCTTCCCGGATCCCGGAGGAGTGACGATCACGACGTTGAGCTTGTCGTCCCGGAGGTATTTCCGCGCGACGCGCCGGATGTCCGCGGGCGTGACCGCGCGGATGCGTTCGAGATACCGGTCGTTGAAGAGGGGGTCGGCCAGCCACGCGAGGTTGGAGGCGAGTTCTTCGGCGCGGTCCTCGACCGTGGCGCGGCCGCGGTAGTATTGCTTCTTCAGGACCTTCAAAGCGCGGTCGATCTCCTCCTCCGACACGAGTTCGGTCTTCAGGCGCCCGGCTTCGGCCCAGATCTCCTTCACGAGTTCCCGGGCATGTTCGACCGTGTCCGCGCTGAAGTAGCACGCCAAGCGGCCCGCTCCGAAGACGGGCGTCCAGGAGGAGGTCCCGAGGCCGGTGGCCGCGACCTTCCTCCGGGGATCGTGCTCGAACTTCCGGGGAAGGCGGGCGCTGGCGCCGTTGCCGAGGACGTTCGACAGCATGTCCAGGGCGAAGAGATCGGGGTGTCGGAGGGGGATCGTCGGGACGCCCATCGCGACGAGACAGGTCTTGGTCGAGCCGTGCTCCTTCTCGACCCAGCGCCTCGAGGTCTGCTCCGGTTCCGAGGGGATGACGTAGGGCTCGAGGCTCTTGCGTCTCCATCCGCCGAAGTGCCGCTTCACGAGCGCGAGGATCTCGTTCTTGTCGATGTCCCCGACGATGCTGACGACGCAGTTCTGGGGGGTGTAGTGCTTCTTGTAGAAGCGGAACATGTCGTCGCGGGTGATGCGCTGGATGCAGTCCCGGTAGCCGATGATCGGAACCCTGTAGGGATGCACCTTGAACATCGTTTCGGCGAAGAGCTGGGCCCGGAAGCGGTTGGGGTTGTCGAGGTTGCGGAGCAGCTCCTGCTGGACGACGCCCTGTTCCCTCTCCACTTCCCTCGGGGTGAACCGGCAGTTCCGAAGCCAGTCGGAGATCCTCTCGATCGCCGTGCCCGCGAACTCGCTCTTCGTCGTGATGTAGTACTGGGTGTAGTTGTAGAAGGTCGCGGCGTTCGTGTAGCCGCCGATCGATTTGACGATCTTCTTGTTCTCCTCCTCGGTCATGCCGGCCCAGGTCTCCTTTCCGTCGGGACCGAGGATTTTGCGGCGGGTCGTGCCCCCCGCGACGATGTGCTCCATGTAGTGGGAAAGCCCGCTACCGAGGTATTCGCCCTCGTAGAGGGATCCGACGCGCATGTAGGCCATGACGCGGACGACCGGGACCGCGTGCCGCTCCTCGATGACGACCTGGAGGCCGTTCGGGAGTTCGGCGACCGCCATGTTCGGAGGGAGGATCGAAGGCCCGCCCCCGCTTACGGCCGTGGAGCCGGCCGCCGCGGAGGCTCCCTCCTGGGCGGGAAGGATCGAGGACGGGAGGAAGGGGAGAAGAAGAAGGACCGCGATCGTCGCTGCGCGCATGTTTCCACCTCGGTTCAAGGGCGGAGCAGGATAGCCGAGAGGACCGGCCCTGACGATGCGGCAACATGAGGCGGATCGTCCCCGGGGGGCGGAGGCGTCTTCCGGAGGGAGGGGGGGACGGAGGGGCGGCTCAGCGATCGACCTCCACGCGGTGGATCTGCGAGGGGTCGAAGATGAAGGGCCTGAACGACGGCGGGCCGGCGCGGAGGGCGTAGAGGAGGGTTTCGGGGGAGTCCTTCGTCTTCCGGCGGTAGACGCGGACGACCCGTCCTTCGGGGTCGGGGATCGGGATCTCCGCCAGACGGCCCCGGATCTTCCGGCCGTAGTTCGCGAACATGTCGATCTCGACCGGCCAACCCGGATACTGGCGGGCGCCCTCGCGCCTCGGATCCTCGAAGCGCGGCCAGCATTCGATCCGGATGCGGCGGGCTTTCGGGCGGAACCGGACGATGCCGTATCCCGGCGAGCGGTCATGCAGGCGTTCCGGCTCCTTCCCCCATCGCCTCGGGTTCGCGACCGCGAGCACCGTCATGCGGTTTCCGAAACCGTCGAGGAACCGGCCCGTGTAGAGGGGGGCGCCGGGGGCGCGGTTCTCCCCCGGTTTCGGAGGGAACCACCGGCGCGGCCAGGTGTTCCCGATCGCCGGGGCGCAGAAAGCCAGGGAGGCGTCGTCGAACTCGTCGATTCCGTAGTGGACGAGGCTCGCGAGGTGCTGATCCCCGCAGAGATGGAGGGCGAAGGCCTTGCGGAAGAGCCGGAGCGCGCGGTCCCGTCCGGCCTGCGGCCATCCGTTCGAATCCCCGTCCGAGGCCAGCTTGTACCCGGAGGGGTATTCCCCGGGTTCGGGGATCGGGAGGCCGGGGAGGACCTGGCCCCCCTTCGCTCCGGCCGGAATCGTGGCGACGTTCGAGAACAGGGTTTGCGAGAGGACGACCTTCATCCAGGTCCCGTTCCCCCAGTCCGCGACCCAGTCCTCGAGGAAGGCGAGCTGGCGCTTTCCGAGGAGGGTCGCCTTCTCGCCCCGGTCGGAACTCGGATCGAAACCCTCGGCCTGGGGCCAGCCGTTGCGGTACTTCCCCTCGGGGACCATGACGGTCGGCGAGTCCTTCCACTTGCGGTCTTCGAGGATCGCGAAGGAGAGCCCCCCGTACTCGAGATGCGTGAAGTAGACCCCGATCCCGTCCGGCGTGGGCCTCGGATCTACGGGGTCCGGGAGGTGGGAGCTCTGGGTGCGCTGGACGAGATCGACGAAGCGGGCGGGCATCGTGAACCCGCCGTCGTCCTGCCGGCGCGCCCGGCGCCCTCCGGCCCCCCAGAGGTTGCCGTGGTAGACGTCATGGTCGTCGGGGATGACGACGGAAGGCCGGTCGCGGACGAGGTCGCGGAAGGACCAGACCCAGCGATACCACTTGTCGAGATAGTCGAGCCTCGCCTTGGGGAAGGGGCGCCTTTCGACCCCCGTCAGGTCTCCCTCGTAGATCTGATCGCCGGCGAAGAAGCAGAGGTCGGGATCATGGGCCTCGACGGCGGAGACGAGGTCCTCGTTCGGAAACCAGAGGGCGTTCCGGTTCCATTCGAGTCCTCCGGTGAAGTGCTTCACGCAGTTCAGGGAGGCGAGAACGACCTCGTCCTTCCCGCGGGGACGGGACCTGATCCTGCCGCGGAACACCGTCCTCTTCGTCCGGCGCGGGGAGGTGCGCAGGGCGTAGACGACGCGGTAGGGGACCTCGTGGGCGTAGGGCCATCCCTCGACCCGGAAGCGGAAGGTCATCGCGTCGGGATCGAGACGGGCGTGCGCGATGCGCTCCCAGGGCGCGTCCTCGCGGGGGTGGATCTCCAGGAAGGCCTGCCGCGGGTCCTGCGGCCCGAGGGGGGGCATCTGCGCGGTCAGATGCAGGACCTTCCCGCTCAGGCTGTACATCGCTCCCAGGATCGGGCCGAACGCGCGGTCTTCGTGAAGGGCGAGGGAATCCCCCTCGAGGCGGAACTCCCGGAACCAGAATCCGCGCCCGCTTCCCTCCGGCCCGAGATGGGAAACCAGGCCGAATCCCCCGGTGACGAGGCGCTCGGGAAGGTCCGTCAGGACCGCGCGGGCCAGTTCGAGGCAGGTTCCCGGGGTCAGGGCCCGGAGTTCGACCGCCCAATCGGCTCCGTCGGGCCGGACCCGAAGTTCGAGGACGAGGTTCTTCAGGGACTGCGGGGGGATCCGTCCGCCGAAGCGTTCCTTCGCCGGGATCTCCCGGAACTCGAAACCCGTCAGGGGGCCGGCGATCGACCAGCCGCCCTGCGAGAGATTGGTCTCGAAATCCCGAAAGACGAGTCGACCGTCGCCCTGGACGCCGGCGACGAGACCGCCGTCGCGGGCCGGACGGTGGTGGACGAGGGCGGTCCTGCGGAAGTCGATTCCCGCTCCGCCCGCGCCGATCGAGAACCCCGCCAGCATGTCGGGGCGCGCCTTCCCCTCGTCGATCGTCCCGAGCCGCACCCGGCACAGGTATCCCTCTCCCATCGGGCCCGTGGCGACGGTGAGGTTCCGGAGCATGCGGACGGGTTTTCGGGTCCGGGCCTCGATGCATTCCGCCCGGCCGTCTCGCAGGCGCCAATCCTGGGTGCGGCAGGCCCACCAGTCCGGTCCGACCCAGGCGCGATCGACCCCCTTCGGAAAGCGGGCCTCGTAGACGGTCCGGCGGCGGAACTCCGCGGAGGCTTCCCCGGAGGCCGGAGCCTGCATCGGAAACAGGGCCGCAATCAATATCGGGAGCATCAGTCGTCTCCGATCTTCTTCCTCCAGGTTCCGAGGGCCTCGAGGAGGCGGTCGAGAATCGGGCGCCTGGAGGGATCGCGGAGGAAGCGGGCGTAGAGGTTGCGCCGCTCCCCGGGATCCTCCCTGAGATCATAGAGTTCGTCGAGTCCGCGCGCGCGGAGGCGTTTCACGAGTTTGAAGCGCCGTCCCCGGACCATCCGCAGGTAGGCGAGCCCGAAGTTGTGGAGGTCGTACTGGCCGAAGAGCCAGGGTCGTTCGGGAAGGCTTCCGCGGCCGAGGATCCCGGGGGCGAGATTTCGCCCCCGCGCCTCGCAGCCCTCGGGCGGGGGGACGCCGCAGAGGCCCAGGATCGTCCGGTAGGCGTCGATCGTGCCGGCCGGAACGTCGAGAGCGCTTCCCGGGGGGATCCGGCCCGGCCATCGGAGGATCCAGGGGATCGCGATCGAGGTCTCCCACATGTTCGGCCGCTTCGGACCCCGGACCCCTCCGGCGATCCAGTGCCCGTTCCCTTTCGTGTCGATCCCGTGCCTCCCCTCGTTGTAGCCGTGATCGCTCGTGAAGAGCACGATCGTGTCCTCCGCGAGCTTCAAGCGGTCGAGGGCCGCGAGAAGGCGTCCGACGTTCCGGTCGACCGAGTGGATGCTCGCGTAGTAGGCCCGGGTGCTTCGCACGAGCTTGCCGCGGTCCAGCCAGGGTATGCGGGGGACCGTCGGCTCCAAGCGGTCGAAGGGCCTCCGGTCGACCTCCGGAACCGGGCCGTAGGGGAGGTGAGGAGCGCGGAAATGAAGGCAGATCAGGAAGGGACCGGTCCTCTTCCGTTCGAGAAAGGCGATCGCCGCGTCGGTCAGGATGTCGGGGAGGGGGCCCACGAAGCGCCGCGTCCGCCCTTCTTCTTCGAGAACCGGGTCCATCGGGCGGTTGCCTCCGCCGAGGAAGCCGAGAAAGGTGTCGAATCCGTGGCGGGTCGGATGGAAGCTCCGGAGAGTCCCGAGGTGCCACTTGCCGAAGAGCGCGGTCTCGTAGCCCGCTTCTTTCAGATCCTCGACCCAGCTACGGTGCCGGAGGCCGACCCCCTCCCGGGCCTCGGAGGAGGAGATCCAGTCCCGGATGCCGAGTTCGCTCGGATACCTGCCGGTGAACCAGGTGGCTCTCGAGGGCGAGCAGACCGGGGTCGCCGCTACGGCGTTCGTGAAGCGGATCCCCTCGCGGGCGAGGCGGTCCAGGTTGGGGGTGCGCACCTCCGCATTCCCGTAGGCGCCGACCGCCCAGCGTCCGAGGTCGTCGGCAACGATCGAGATCAGGTTCGGACGGGCGGCCCGCCGAGGGAGGGCCGCCGCCTGAAGGAGGAGGCAGAGGGTCAGGGCGGCCGAAAGCATGGGGGCGACTATAGGGCGGAGGGCCTTGGGCGGGCGCCCGAGCGGGCCGGGTTCTCAGGGGCGGGGAAGGTCGTCCTCGACCCGGCGCATCCAGTCGAAGGCCTCCTTGAAGGCCATCTCGATCGGATACACGGCGTATCCGACCTCCTCCTCGGCCTTCCGGCTCGAATACCAGAGGAAGCGGGGACTCAAGCGGAGGATCTGGGCCGTGACGGGGCCCTTCAGCGGAAAGAAGGTCTCCCAGGCCGTGGCGGCCGACGCGAGAAGGAGCGCGAGGGGGCGGGGCAGCGTGAAGCGGGGAGGTCTCCCGCGGGCGACGGCGGCGGCGGTCTCGAGGAGTTCGCGTCCCCGCAGGTTGAAGCCTCCGAGGATGTAGCGTTCCCCGGTCCTGCCGCCTTCCATCAGGGCGAGCATCCCGGCGCAGGCGTCCCGGAGATCGACTATGTTGACGCCTCCCGGCGGATGGAAGGGGATGCGCCCCTCGGCGACGGCCTCGAGGAGGGAGCCCCTCCCCTTCCTCCTGTCCCCGGGTCCGACCATCGAGGCGGGATTCGCGAGGACGGCGTCCAGTCCCCTCGAGACTTCCTCGAGGACCGCCTTCTCGGCGAGGTGCTTGCTGTCGCAGTAGGGGATCCCGAGCCGGTCGAAGTTGTAGGGCTGCCTCTCGTCCAGGAGGACGGGCCGGTCGCTGTAGCCGACGGCCGAGACGGAGGAGACGTGCAGCATCCGTCCCGTCCCGAGCCTGCGCGCGATCCTCGCGACCCTCGCCGTCCCCCCGGCGTTGACTTCGAAGCATTCCTCGCGGTCCTTCTTCGCGAAGCCGACCTTCGCGGCGAGGTGGACGACGAAGTCCGTGTTCCGGATCCCCTCCTCGAGGGCGGCCTCGTCTCCGAGGTCCCCCTCGACGCGTTCGAAGGGGATGCTGAAAAGCCCCGATTCGTCGCTCCCGGGCCGGAGGAGGCAGCGCAGCCGGTATCCGCGCTCGTGCAGCATGCGGGCGAGCGCCGTCCCGACGAAGCCGGTGGCGCCGGTCATGAAGACGAGGGGGCCCTGTTCTCGCGTCATTCCCGCCGTCCGGGACGAATCGAAGCCGTCGCCGCCGGGTTTCAGTAGGCGCGGGCGTAGAGGACCCTGCCGGGGCTCGGTTTGCCGGAAACGGGATCCGAGCCGGGCTCCCGCGTCGAGATCGGGCCCTCGGCCCCGTCGATCCAGTCGTCCTGCGGGATGCACCGGATCGTCGCCTTGGTCTCGGCCTTGATTCTGGCTTCGGTCTCGGCGCTTCCGTCCCAATGCATCAGGAAGAATCCCCCGTCCTCGATGCTCTCCTTGAAAGCCTCGTAGGAATCCACGGCCCGCGTGCGTTCGATCCGCATCGCCCGCGCCCTGTCGAGGAGGGCCTTCTGCTGGGCGTCGAGCGTCGTTCGGAGCCAGGCCTGGTCCAGGGCTCCCTTGTCGCACAGGGTCTTCGAGCGGTCGGGACGCGAGACGACCATGGCCTTGCCCGCCGCGACGTCCCGGGGTCCGACCTCGATGCGCAGGGGCACGCCGCGCTGCTCCCACCAGAAGAACTTCTCGGGGGGGCGCATCGAGTCCCGGAGATCGAGGAGGATGCGGCTGTCGCCGGGGAGCACGACGGTGAAGAGTTCCTGGTTTCCGAGGGCGGTCTCCGCCCGGCGGAAGGCCTCCTCGCCCGCGAGGGCGCGGAGGATGTCGCGCGCGTAGGTCAGGACCTTCTTCCGTTCGGCGTCCTTGCGGTAGATCGGCACGAGGACCGCGGAGATCGGGGCGATCCTCGGGGGGAGGATGAGCCCCTCGTCGTCGGAGTGGGTCATGATGACGCCGCCGATCAGGCGGGTGCTGACCCCCCAGCTCGTCGTGTGGACGTGTTCGAGACCTTGGTCCCGCGTCTGGAACGTGATCTCGAAGGCCTTCGCGAAGTTCTGGCCCAGATCGTGGCTCGTGCCGGACTGGAGGGCCTTTCCGTCCTGCATCATCGCCTCGATCGCGAAGGTGTGCTCCGCGCCCGCGAAACGCTCGGCCGGGGTCTTCTCTCCCTTGAGGACCGGCATGGCCAGGACCTCCTCGGCGAAGGCCGCGTAGATCTCGAGCATGCGCCGGGTCTCCTCGGCGGCCTCCCGCGCGGTCTCGTGGGCCGTGTGTCCTTCCTGCCAGAGGAATTCCATCGTCCGCAGGAAGAGGCGCGTGCGCATCTCCCAGCGCACGACGTTCGCCCACTGGTTGATCAGGAGGGGAAGGTCGCGCCAGCTCTGGACCCAGTTCGCGAAGGAATGTCCGATGATCGTCTCCGAGGTCGGGCGGACGATCAGCTCCTCCTCGATGCGGCCCTTCGGACGGATTCCTCCCTCACCGTCGGGTTCGAGACCCGAGTGGGTGACGACCGCGCACTCCATCGCGAAGCCCTCGATATGGGCGGCCTCCTTCGCGAGGAAGCTCTTCGGGATGAACAGCGGAAAGTACGCGTTGACGTGTCCGGTCTCCTTGAACCTCCGGTCGAGATCCCGCTGCATGCGCTCCCAGACGGCGTAGCCGTGCGGTTTGATGACCATGCAGCCGCGGACCGGGCTGTGCTCGGCGAGGTCGGCGGCCTTGATCACGTCCAGGTACCACTGCGGGTAGTCTTCCGCGCGGGGGGTGATGTTCTGTGCCATGAAGTCGTCCTCCGGGGCCCTGCCCGGGCGGCGGGCCGGATCCGGCGTCGCCCTCGCTTCCCGCGGGCGAAAAGGCCGAGGATTCTACTTGTTCCCGCCGGCGGGTTGCAGGGTCGCGTCCAGGAATGCGCGGATCCCGGCCTCGTAGGCTTCCCGGTCCCGATCGGGGAAGTCCGCGTGTCCTCCCGGGACCAGCAGCAGGCGCCGGGGCTCGGAGGCCGCGGACAGCAGGGAATGCGCCATCGAGACCGGGACGAGGTCGTCCTCGAGGCCGTGGACGATCAGGACCGGAGCCCGTTGCCGGGACAGGGCGCGCCGGGTGTCGTGACGGACCCGCAGGAGGAGCGGGATCGGAAGCCAGGGAAAGCGCCGCCGCGCCATTTCCGGGATCGAGGTGAAGCCCGCCTCGAGGATCAGCGCGGCGGGCCTGGATGCGGCCGCGAGTTCGGCCGCGACGGCCGCGCCGAGCGAACGCCCCCAGAGGATCACCGGGAGCGGGTTTCCCGCGGAGGGCGCGCCCTTCGCTTCGCGGACCGCCCTCGACAGGACCTCCGCGTGCGCGGCCCTCGCGGCCTCGAGGACGGAATCCTCGGTCGGGCTCCCTCCGCTCGAACCGTATCCGGGGTAGTCGAAGATCAGGATGGACAGCCCGAGGCGATGGATCCTCTGGAGGGTTCCGAGGCGATGCTCGAGACGGCCGGCGTTCCCGTGGCAGAAGAGCACGACGGCCCGCGGGTTTCGATGGGGGATCCACCATGCATGGATCCGCTCCCCGGTCCGGCTCTCGAGGTAGAGGTCGGAGAACGGGAGCCCGATCGAGCCCGGATCCTCCCCCGACCCCGGGGAGGGGAGATAGATCAGGCGTTCCTGGAAGAGCCATGCCAGGAGGCAGACCGTCGCGTAGAGGCAGAGGGGTAGGAGGATCCAGATCAGGGTTCGCGGTCTCCGTCGAGGGTCGGGGTTCCGGGCCATTCCGCCTCCCCGAAATCGGGGGTCGGTCCGTGCGGGTCCCGGGTGGAAGCCGGCCTTCCAACAAGGCTCCCGGTCCCGGGACCCGGGTTTCCTTCTCCGGAGGGGAGCCTCCGAATCGGCCGGCCGTATGATGTTCGGCCTATGTCCGTTCCACCGCCAGCCGGATCCGAGATCCGATCCGAGTTCCGTCACAGCTCCCGGCGAGGTCTCGTCCCACTGTGGCTGCTCTTCCTCTTCCTGTTCCTTCCGGAGGCTCCGCGCGCGCAGGGTCTTCCGAAGGTCGAGGCCTCCGCCCGCTTCCGGCCGGCCTCGGCCGCCCCCGGAACCGTCGTCGAACTGCGGATCGAGGCGAGAATCCAGCAGGGCTATCACATCTACGGTCCGGGAGAGACCCAGAACACCCCGACCTCCCTCGAGTTCAAGGACCACCCCCGACTCGAAGCGGTCGGGGATCCGGTCTTTCCGACCGGGAAGCCCCACCTCGATCCCTTCGGCAACAGCTCGGTCTGGATCGAGGGGACGGTCGTCTTCGTCCAGCGCTTCCGGGTCCGCCCCGGGACCGGGCCCGGCGGGCTCGCCCTTGCGGGCTTCCTCCATTACGCGCCTTGCACCGAGAACTATTGCGAACCGGAGGAGAGCGCGGGCTTCGAGGCGAAGCTCGAGGTCCTCGCTCCCCCGTCCGGAAAGGACCCGTCCGGAAAGGAAGCCGGGAAGGCGGGTTCCGCCGGGAAAACGGAACCGAAGGCGGAGGCCGCAGGGCAGGACCCCGGGAAGGGGGCGAAGAGGCGGGACCCCGCCGCGGAGGGTCCCGATCCCACTCCCGAGGATCCGGCCAGCAAGGTCTTCATCCTGTCCTCGGCTTTCGCTCCCCCCTCGGTCCGTCCCGGAGAGAGAGTGCGCCTGACCCTGCGCCTCAGGACGCGGAAGGGCTGGCACGTCTACGGCGCGAAGGAGGAGTTCGGCGAGGTCCCGTCCTTCGATCTCGAGACCCCGGCCTGGTTGAAAGCCGCGGGCCCGATCTCGGTCCCCGAGGGGGAGCCTCACGATCTCGGGGGAGGGCTGCGCTCCTACTGGGTGCGGGGGGATTTCGAGCTGTCGAGGGAATACGTCGTGGATTCCTCCGCTCCCGCGGGGAAGCACGAGATCGCGGGCATCCTCTCCTTTTTGCCCTGCACCGAGGACTTCTGCCTGGAAACCGGGGAACTCGACTTCAAGGGGACTCTAGAGATCGGCTCCGGAGAGGAAGGGGGGGAGGCGGAGGGAGCGAGCGGGAACGGGACCCCGGATCCGCGGGTCCCGAATCCGCGGGTCCCGTCCGCGGGTCCCGAACGCTCGAAGCCGGGGAGCCTCTGGCTCCTGGTCCTGGCCGCGATCTCGGCCGGCCTGCTCGCCCTGCTGATGCCCTGCACCTATCCGATGATCCCGATCACCTTCTCCTTCTTCACGAAGCAGGCCCAGGAGAGAGGCGGCAGCACCCTCGGGCTGGCCCTCGTCTACGGCTCCGGAATCATCCTGATCTTCATCGCGATCGGGGTCGTCGTCGGCGGGGCGATCGTCGGCTTCGCGGTCCACTGGGCGACGAACCTCGTC
>JALUUL010000067.1 GCA_027021385.1 Planctomycetota bacterium
TCCCATTCCCACACGCCGAGCGCGCCGGCCTTGGTCAACCAGCCCGGACTGAAGACCATTTCCTCGGAACCGGCGACCGACCTCGGTATGGCCTTGAAGATCTCGTCCGGCAGTTCCGTCCAGGGGGTCGGTGGCTCGCCGAGCCTCGCGGGGAATGCGAGGACCTTGAACCTCACCGACCTCGTTACGAAGCTCCGGAGCGTAGCCGACGTCGTGCTGACGAAGAAGGACATCAAGACAGCGACGAATCTCGGGGACGCCTCGCAGGGGGATTACAAGGTGATCTTCCGGAACGGAGACCTCGAACTCGAAACGAACGGGCGGGGGGCAGGAATCCTGGTCGTGACCGGCAAGCTCGAGATCGAGAAGGGCTTCCGCTTCGACGGCCTCGTCATCGCGATGGGCAAGCTCGAGATCGAGAAGGGCTCGGTGCTCAACGGAGGGGCGATCCTCGGCCCGCCGATGGGAGACATCAACGAAAAGCATGAGCACGGCGTCGGTGAGATGAAGCTCGAGGTCGAGCACCAGGCCAAGATCCAGTACTCGAGCGAGATCCTCCGGCAGGTCGGATACCTGCTTCCGGGGCGCTACGTCGTCTTCAACGGGTGGCAGGAGGTCTCGAGGAGTTGAAGCCCTCCTCCGGGCGCCGGCCCGGGGGAGTCGGGAGGAGACTTCCTCCTCCTCCTTCGGGTTCAGGACCCGTCCGAGACCGGCAGGAAGGTCAGGGAGACGAGGAAGAGGCCGAGGGCGGCGCCGGCGTTCAGGTAAGCCTCCGGAACGAGCAGCCAGGTGAGGAGGTTGAAGAAGACCCCGACCTCGAGGATGGCCATCGGGAGGATGAACGCGACCATCCTCCGGTTATTTCTCTCGGATTCCAGAGCCTCGGCGATTCTTCTCCGGAGCGGGGGCCGAAGCACGAGAGCGGCGGTGAGGGTAACCGCTCCGATCGCGAGGAAGGCCGGGCCGAGAGGAAGGGAGGCCACGGCTCCCGGTGGGGTGAACCCCGTGGCGTGGAGCACGGCGACCGTGATTCCGAAGAGAAGTTCCCCGCCGAGCAGGGCCGCGGCGATCAGAGCGAGTCGCAGCTTGAAAGCGCGCTCCTCAGGAGCGGGGTTCGGGTTCATGGCCGGAGGATAGGGGATTCCGGGCCCGGGTTCAGGGGTGCCCGGTCCTTCGACATCTTTCGGATCTCCCTCCAGTGTTCCTCGATCTCTGCGCGGACCTTTGCGAGGTCGAGGCTCCCCTCGGGGAAACGACCCTGGCTCCGGAAATAACGCCGGAGGGCTTCCTCATCGTCCCCGGGATCGACCGTGACCCTCCACTCCCGACCGTTTCGGATCTCGAGCACCGGGTAGAGTCCCGCCTCGACCGCGAGGCGGATCAGTCGGACGCCTTCCGCGGGCTCGGATTTCCAGCCCGTCGGGCAGGGGGAGAGGACATGGAGAAAACGGAAGCCCCGGAGGTCGAGGGCCTTTCGGAACTTCTCCAGGCAGTCCTCGGGATGGGCGAGAGAGAGGCTCGCGGCGTAGGGAATCCCGTGCGCCGCCATGATGCCGAGGATGTCTTTCTTCCGGAGATCCTCGCCACCCGGGGTGGTCGTCGTGCGTGCTCCGACCGGGGTCGCGGAGGAGCGCTGTCCCCCGGTGTTCCCGTAGATTTCGTTGTCATAGCAGACATAAAGGATGTCCTCGTTCCTCTCCGCGGCGGCGGAGAGGGTCGCCATGCCGATGTCATAGGTTCCGCCGTCCCCGGCCCAGCAGAGGACCCGGGTGTCCTCGTCGTTCATCCGGGCCGTGCGGGCGAGCCCCGAGGCCACGGCGGCCGCGGAGGCGAAGGTCGAGGCCACGACCGGAGCCCCGTAGGCGGACCAGGGGAAGGGGCCCGCCGTGACGATGCCGCAGCAGGCGGGGATCACGATGCGCACGTTCCGGTCCGAGAGCGCGCGACTCAGCATCTGGAGGGCGATGGACATCCCGCAGCCCCCGCAGTTCGTGTTCCCGGGGCGGAGCAGCGGGAGATCACGATCCGCCTCGGTCTGCGCGATTCCGTCGAGCAGGGGTTCCTTCGTCATGCGACCTCCAGGATCACCGGGGACGAGGCCCGTTCCCTCGATTCGAGATCGGTGAGGATCCCGTGGATGTGCTCGGGGCGGATGTCGCCGCCGCCGAGACCCAGAATGTAGTCCTGGACGACGGCGTCCCGGGGGGCGAGGGCGCGCGCCTCGGTCCAGAGGATGCCGCCGCTCCCGAGGCTGAGGTTACGGTCGAGGACCGCGATCTTGTGGGCTCCGGACAGGGTGCGTCGGATCTCCTCCTCGGGAAAGGGCCGGAACATCCGGACTTTCAACCCGCCGACTTTCCGGCCTTCCGCCCTGCATTCGTCGACGACCGTGCGGACGGTGCTGGCGGTCGTTCCCATGCTCAGGAGGAGGGTTTCGGCATCCTCGCAACGGTATGCGACGACGGAGCCCGCGAGTCCGCGGCCGAAGATCTTCGCGAAGTCCCCGCGGATCCTCTCGTGGACTCCGGGAACCCGGTCCATCGCTTCCTGGTGCTGGCGACGGTGGACCTCCGTCTCGTGCGGGAAATCCAGACCCCCCACCGTCACGGGAGCATCCGTCAACCGGTGGGGAAGATCGAGGACGGGTAGGAAGGCCTCGACTTCGGCGGGATCCGGCACTTCGGTCTGCATCATCGTGTGGGAGAGAACGAAGGCGTCCTGGCAGACGAGGACCGGAAGAAGGATCTCCGGATCCTCGGCGAGCCGGAAGGCCGCGAGGATCGTGTCGAGGACTTCCTGGTTGTCCTCGCAGTAGAACTGGATCCAGCCGCTGTCTCTGAGACTCAAGGTGTCGCCGTGGTCGACCCAGATGTTCCATGGAGGTCCGATCGTGCGGTTGACGGCCATCATGACGATCGGGAGGCGGTAGAGAGCCGCGTTGAAGACGTTCTCGCACATGTAGGCGAGACCGTTGCTGGAGGAGGCTGTGAAAGAGCGGGCGCCCGCCAGGCTGAAGCCGATGCACGCGGCCATCGCCGAGTGTTCGCTCTCGACCCTGATGACCTCGCCCTTGGCGAATCGATGCGCACAGATGCGTTCGATGCATTCCGTCTGGGGAGTGATCGGGTAGACCCCTCCTCCGAAACCGCGCCCTTTACGGTTGGCCTCTCCGGCGAGGATGACCGCCGTCGCCGCAGCGTGGTTCGCGCTGAGCAGTTCCCGAGTCATGTCCGCATCTCCATCGCCCGCCGGGGGCATTCCTCGACGCAGATCCCGCACCCCTTGCAGTAACTGTAGTCCAGCTCGTAGCCGTCCTCGGCCCGGCGGACGATCCCTTCAGGACAGTAGACGAGGCAGGTGTCGCAGAACGTGCAATGGCCGCAGGAGAAACAACGGTGAGCCTCGAGGGGGCTTTCGAGGCCGAGGTTCACCTCGAGGTCGGGATGGAGACGGGCCGCGTCGGTCCTGCGCCTCTCCTCGCCCGGGGGGGCCTTCGAGAAATGATCGAGGCGGATGTCGGTGATCGGGACCGCTTGTGTCCGGTCCGGCCTCTCGAAGACCTCCAGTTCCTCGCCGAGGGCGAGGAGGGCGCGCTGGGCCATCCGTCTTCCGTCGCCGATCGCGTGGGTGACCGTTCCCTCGCCCGTCGCGAAGTCGCCCGCGCAATAGACCGGGGCTCCCTCGGGGAGGCCGGTCACGCGACCGCCCTCGATCCCCGCCCCCTCGGGGAGGATCGAGGTCTTCGCCGATTGGCCGAGGGCGAGGAGGACCGAATCGCAGGCGACCGTCAGGAACTCTCCGGTGGGGACCGGGCGCCTCCTGCCGTCCTCCCCGGGATCGCCGAGGACCATCTTCTCCAGGCGGGCGGCCTCGACCCGTCCGTTACCGAGGAAGGCGGCCGGGGCCAGGCATTCCCGCAGTTCGACCCCCTCCTCCCTCGCCTCCTCGATCTCTTCCCGGATCGCCGGCATCTCCTCGAGGCTCCGGCGGTAGGCGACGATCACCGATTCCGCGCCGGCGCGCAGGGCGCTCCGGGCGCAATCCATCGCGGTGTTCCCGCCCCCGAGGACGAGGACACGGCCCCGAAGCGGGGGAAGGACCCCGGAGTTGCGTTCCTCGAGGAAGCCGATCCCCTGGCGGACCCCGGGCAAGTCCCCGCCTTCCAGGTCCAGGCCCCTGAGGGACTGGAGTCCGGTCGCGAGGAGGATCGCGTCGAACTCCGCGCGGAGATCCTCGAGCCCGTTCCGATCGAGGTCGAAGGAGGTCCGGGTCTCGACGCCGAGATCCAGGATTCCCCCGATCTCCCGGTCGAGGACTTCGCGGGGGAGCCGATAGGGGGGGATCCCGGTGCGAAGGACCCCACCGAGAAGGGGACCGCGCTCGAAGAGCACGACCCGATGACCCAGGCGGGCGAGGGTCCAGGAGGCCGTCAGGCCCGCGGGCCCCGAACCGACCACCGCGAAACGTCGAGGGGCGGGGGAGGGTTGGACCTCGGGACGCCGCGCGGGAAAACGGTCCGCGACCCATCGTTCGAGTCCCCGGATCCGGACCGCGCCGTCGTATTCCCGGCGGTTGCAGCCCTCCATGCAGGGGGCGGGGCAGACCCGCCCGCAGACCCCGGGGAAGGGGGTCGTCCGGGCGAGGATGGAGGCCGCCTCCTCGACCCGGTCCCTGGCGATCGCCTGGACGAAGCCCACGACGTCGTTACCGGCGGGGCACCAGGCGTTGCAGGGGGCGAGGGTCTCGACGTAGGCCGGGACCTGGGTCCGCCAGCTTCCGGTCTTCAACCCGGTCGGAGGGCTCTCCTTGTGGGTGACGAGGGGCTCGACCTCGGAAGGCGGGGGCGAGGCCGGCTCGGTGTCCCGGATCCCGGAGTCCGCGGCCGTTCCCGTCCCTTCTCCGAGGACCCGGACGGTTTCGAAGGCCTCCTTCGCGGCGGGGAAGTTGCTGAGAAGCCCGAGACTCCGGTAGGCCTTCTCGAGTTCCTCGAGGGGGAGATCCTGCATCCGGACGAAGGCCCCCGCGATCGTCGTGTTCACGATGACGAGGGACCTCGTGCCGATCCCGTGACGGCGCGCGATCGCCGTCGCGTCGAGGACGCCCAAGGGATGCCCGGGGAAGCGTCCCCCGAGGCTCCCCGGGTCCTCGGGAGAGTTGATCAGGAGGCTCCCTCCGGGGACGAGTCCGGCGAGGGCCTCGGGGCCGAGGAGGTTGGCGTCCAGGATGACGAGGTGATCGGGTTCGTAGACCTTGTTGCGGTTGAGGATCGGTTTCCTGGAGACTCTCGTGTAGGCGCGGACGGGGGCCCCGGAGCGCTCTCCGGCGTAATCCCCGAAGGTCTGGACGTGGAACCCGAGTCTCGCGTAGACGGAGGCGAGGATCTTGGCGCAGGTCACGCCGCCCTGTCCTCCCCTTCCGTGGAGGCGGATTTCGAGGGTCTCGACCATGGAGGGATTCTACAGGTCTCTTCGATCTCTCCCGCGGCGCCCCGTCGAGGGCCGGCGTCGCACTTTGTCGCAGAATGTCCCTGCAACGCGGTTTCCGCTCCCGGCCTTCGAGATCCGCGTGTGCGGGGGACGAACGAGGGCCTGCACGTCGATGCCTCCGTGCAGGCTCGAGAAGGCGTAGACCAGGGGGACTGCGAGTTTCCGGATCTTGCGGGGATCCGGCCCGAGGATCGCGATCCTCCAGTCGGGAGGAAGGGCCGTGAGGCGTGCGCCCAAGGCCCGGAGCAAACGCGGGAGCCGCTCGGGGTCTCCGGACCTCTTTCCGAAGGGCGGGTCCGTGACGACCGCTCCCTTCGGGCCGTGGGGGCCTCGCCAGAAGGTCTGGCGGCTCAGGGCGGCGGCCTCTCCGTCGTAGAGGTCGAGGATCCCCGCCCGTTCCGCGTTGCGGCGCGCCCGCGCGCACATCACGGGGTCCTTGTCCGCCGCGAGGATCCGAAGCGGAGGGGAGGGCCTTTCCGCCAGGGCGAGGAGTTCGGTCTCGATCCGGAGGCGTTCGTCCTCATCGTGCCAGACGAAGGCCCGAAGAGCCTCCCTGGGGCCCCTGCCCGCGGGGAGCCGGAGCGCCAGCCCCCCGGCCTCGATCGGGATCGTGCCGCAGCCGGCCATCGGATCGAAGAGGGGGGATCTCCGGTCCCATCCCGAGGCCCGGACCAGGGCGAGGGCGAGGTCGGGACGCAGGGAGGCGGGACCGGTCTCCGTCCTCCAGGAGCGCGCCGGAAGAGGGGTCCCGAGCGGGTCGAGGTCGATCCTGCAACGGTCGTTCAAGATCCGGACCTTGAGGACCGGAACGGGGATTCCGGGCTCGTCTTCCTTTGGAGGGATCGCACCGCCGATCGAGGCCGCGACGCCCCGGGCGACCCGTTCCTCAACGGCTCCCGTGTGGCCGAGGCGGGACTTGGAGGAGATCGCCCGGACTCGCCAGGCCGAACCGGGGTGAAAATGCCGGTTCCAATCCAGGGCCGCGGTCTTCCGCTCCAGTTCGCCGAGACTGCGAGCGGGGAAGGCGGCGACCTCGAGGCGGAGGCCGGAGGCCGTCCCGAAGAGGGCGAGGGCGCGATAGAGAAGGTTCCGGTGGCCGAGAAGGACGAGGCCGGTCCTTCGGGTCTCCACGGGGAAGAACCCGTACTCCTCGGCCTCCTCCCGCAGGAACGGAAGAAGTCCGGGGAGGCAGTCGACGTGGATCCGGAAGGGTTTCATCGTTGTAATCATGCGAGGATACGGGACAGTCCTGCTTTCCGCCCGAAGTTCGAGGAAACGTGTTTCTTTCCGAACGCATGGCGACCGGTCGCCCAATCCTGCTTCCCTACTTTCTCGCCCTCCTCGGAGCGGGCGGGTCGGAACCCGGGCTGCGGGTTGAGCATCCTCATGAGCCGCGCCTGTCGGGAAGGGTTCGGGTCGCGGTCCCCCAGGGCTTTGCTCCCTACGCCTTCTTCGACGAGTTGAACGAGCCCGCGGGTTTTCTCGTCGATCTCCTCCGCCGGATCGGGGCAGAGAGCGAGTTCCTTTTCCGTTTCGTGCCGCTCGAACCCGCGGAAACCGGGCGGAGTCTCCGCGAGGGACGGGTGGACCTGGTCCCCGAGATCGGAAGCGGAGGGTCTCCGGAGGATCTTCTCGCAGGGAGTCCGATCCTCGAGGTCCCGCAATCGATCTTCCGGAACCGCATCCACCGCTCGGATCTCCACGGGATCGGAGACCTGAGGACCCATCGTGTCGCGATCGAGACGGGGAATCCCCTGCTCCGAACCTTGAACGAGAACCGTACCTTTCCCCTACGCAGGGTCCAAAGCGTGCTCGAGGGGATGCTCCTCCTGGATCAGGGGAGGGTCGACGCCTTCGTCTGCGTCCGTCACGCGGGGGTCTCCGTCCTGAACCGCTTCGGTTTCGATCGGATCGACCTGGGGGACGAGGAGATCCTTCCGAGGCGTCCGGTGCGTTTCCTCGTCCGGCGGGATTCGAAACCCCTCCTCGATACGATCGAAGAGCTTTCGCGGAGGCTCCGCGCGGAAGGCTTTTACAAGGAACTCGCCCGGAACTGGCTGCACGCCTCGCCGCTCCTGCTTTCGAAGAGGGCGGAGCTTCCCTTCTGGGCTTCCTTCCTGATCGGGGCCCTCCTGCTCCTCGCCGGGGGGATCTTCACCTGGAACCGCAGTCTCCGTGCCAGGATCCAAAGGGTTTCGAAGCGCCTCGAGGCGGTCCACAAGCGATGGGAACTCGCGGTCTTCGCCTCCCGCGACGGAGTCTGGGACTGGAGGACGGGGGAGGAGGAGGTCTGGACCAACGACCGCTGGTTGACGATGCTCGGCTACGCCCCCGGGGAGCGCCCCGTCACCTATTCGCTGTGGGAGAGCCTCCTGCACCCGAAGGACAGCCCCAGGATCCTTGACCGTCTCCAGGAGGTCCTGAAGGGCCGGGAGGATATCTACGAGGTCGAGGGACGGCTGCGCTGCAAGGATGGAAGCTGGAAGTGGATCCTGATGGCGGGAACGGTCGTCGAGCGCGACGGGGGGGGGCGCGCCCTTCGGATGATCGGCACCCACAAGGACATCGACGCCCGGCGCAGGATCCAGGAGGTGCTGGAGAGGGAACGGCGACATTTCATCGGTGGGCCCGTCGTCGTGTTCCAGTGGCGGAACGAGCCCGGTTGGCCGGTGAGCTACGTCTCTCCGAACGTCGTTCGGATCTTCGGGAGGGAGGCCGAGGCCTTCCTGTCCGGAGAGGTTCCCTATGCCGAAGTCGTTCATCCCGAGGATCTCGAAAGGGTCGCGGCCGAGGTCGAAAGCTATTCGAAGCAAGGGGTCGAATCCTTCGAGCGGATCTATCGGGTTCTCCACGTGGACGGGAGCGTCCGCTGGGTGCACGACTTCACGATCGTCGGACGGGACGAGGAGGGGGCGCTCGAGAGTTTCTCCGGGCACCTGATCGATATCACGGAGAGGAGAAGGGCCGAGGAGGAGAGCAAGCGCCTCGAGGCACAGGTTCTCCAGGCCCAGAAGTTCGAGAGCCTGGGGATCCTGGCGGGAGGGATCGCGCATGACTTCAACAATCTCCTTACCGGGATTCTCGGGCACGCCGACCTTCTCGGAGGCGTTCTCGTGGAAAATGAAGAGGCCCGAACCTGGGTGCGGAGGATCCAGCAGGCGGCTCGTCAGGCCGCCGATCTCTCCCGCCAGATGCTGGTCTATTCCGGAGGGGGGGGCTTCCGGGTCGAGGCGGTCGATCTGAACGAGGTCGTGAACGAGGTCCTCCCGATCCTCCGTTCGGCCCTTTCCAAGAAGATCAGGATCGTGACCCAGCTTTCCGAGGAACTCCCCCCGATCGGGGCGGACCGAAGCCAGGTCCGTCAGGTCGTCATGAACCTCGTCACGAACGCCGCGGAATCCTTCGAGGACGGGGTAGGCCGGATCGAGATCCTGGTCTTTCTCCGGAAGGGGACCGATCCGGATTTCCCGCGGGGAAAGATGTACGGACGACCTCCGGGAACCGGGGATTGCGTCTGTCTCCGGGTCGAGGACAACGGCGCCGGAATGGATGATGAGATTCAAGACAGGATCTTCGATCCCTTCTTCACGACGAAGTTCACCGGAAGGGGGCTGGGTCTGGCCGCCGTTCTCGGAATCGTCCGGACCCACCGCGGCGGGATCCTCGTCCGGAGCCGGAAAGGGAGCGGAACGGCCTTCCTCGTCTATTGGCCCGTCTCGGAGAACCTGGAGACTTCCTTGGTGTTCGAATCGACCGATGGAGTAGGAGAAATGGAGGAGGATACGAGCGAATTGGGAGCGCGGATCCTCGTCGTTGAGGACGAGGCGGGGATCCGGGATCTGGCCAAGACCACCTTGGAGCGGGCGGGTTGCGAGGTCGTGACGGCCTCCAACGGGAGGGAGGCCCTCGAGGTCTTCCGGGCCTCCGAGGAGAGGTTTTCCCTCGTCCTTCTCGATTTGACGATGCCCGTCATGGGAGGCGAGGAGTGTCTGATGGAACTCCGGGCTCTCGATCCGGAGATCCCGATCATCCTCTCCAGCGGATTCAGCGAGCAGGAGGTTGAACGGAGATTCCGGGAATCCTGCCGTGAGGGCCGTATCCGCTTCCTTCTGAAGCCCTACCGTGCGCGGGATCTCCGCATGGCGGTGCGGGGGATCCTCGCGGGTCCGGAATGAAAGGCCGAAGAGACCGGCTCTCGCCGGCTTACGGGGGAGGTAGGATGACCCGGTGTTCCTTCCTGCCCTCCTGATCCTGGCCCTCCAGGGGCCCCGGCCCGACGTGGATGTGATCCGTGTCCTTCCGGAGGATGCGGTCACCGTCGAAGGCTTGCGGAAGGTCGAGGTCGAGACCTCCTCCCTCCTTCGGCCGCGCGCCGATCTCGGTTGGTCGCTCGGGGGGATCACGTGGAACGGGATGGTCGTGGCGGAGGTCGAACCCCGGGGGCCGGCCTCGAAGGCCGGCATCCTTCCCGGGGATCTCGTGCAGGCGATCGGACGGACGGAGATCCGGGAGACCGCGGATCTCGAGGCTGCTTTCGGCACCCTGGAACCCGGCCGTCCGGTTCGGATCACGGTGTTCCGCCCCGCCGTCCACAAGACCGTCACGATCCAGCGCGATCCGGAGAGCAAGGGCTGGCCCGGATTCGACTTCCGCAAGACCGGAGGAAAGTTCCGGGTCGAGAGGGTCGATCCCAGAGGTGCTGCCGAGCGGGCGGGCCTCAAGGTCGGAGATACGATCACGAAGGTCAACCGCAGGCGGCCCACATCCAGCGGGTTCCTGCGGCGCTTGCTGGCGAAGGCGAAGAAGGCCGCGATCCGGGTGGACCGGCGGGCCTCGAAGAAGCTCGTCCGGGTCAAACCCAGGGCTTATTCGAAGAACAGGAGGCGGCTCGATTGGAGGGGGAAGACCTTCAGGCTCGCGGTCGTCCTCGTCGAGTTCCGCGACCGTTTCCATGAACCTCTCCACAAGAAGGAGCGGTTCGCCGAGATGCTCTTTTCGAAGGGCACGTACTCCCGGGCGCCGGACGGACGGCGGACCTACGGTAGTCTCCGGGATTACTACCGCGAGAACTCCGTGGGGCGCTTCGACGTGACAGGAGAGGTCTTCGATTGGGTGCGGGTTCCGGAGAACTGGGCCTATTATGACGAACAGGATATGGGTCCCGGGAACGGATCGAAGAGGACGATCTTCAAGGACGCACTGAAGGCCCTGGAGAAACGTGAAGGAAAGAATCCCCTCGAAGGGTTCCAGGGGGTCGTCTTCATCTACGCCGGGGACCGGCAGAGCTACCGGGGGAGTCAACTCTGGCCGCACCGTTCCTCGATCCGGATCGGGAAGAGGTCCGTCCCTTATTACATCGTCGAGGCGGGCTCCCGCGAGTTCGCTTCGATCGGAGTTCACTGTCACGAGTTCGGGCACATGCTCGGACTTCCGGACTTCTACGGATACGGACACCGGACGGGGGTCGGGAAGTTCTGCACAATGGCGATCGGGCACCTCGGCGCCCCCCCGTCGGGCAAGGACCGTCCGTTCCACCTCTGCGCGTTCTGCAAGGAGCAGCTCGGTTGGCTCGAACCCGTCGTCGTCCGGCCTCGGGACATGCAGCACGTCATCCTGCGGCCGATCGAGGGGAGCGGGGTCGACGCCCTGAAGATCCTCCTCGATCCAGGCGGAGCCGAGTACTTCCTCCTCGAGGTCCGCAATCGCAGCGGTTTCGACGCGGATTTCTTTCGTGACGGATTGCTGATCTGGCATGTCGGAGAACGGGGGCAGGCGGCGAGGGGGCAGATCGGAGTCGACATCGACCTCGAGGAGGCGCACGGAAGGCGCTACTTCGACGCCTCGCTTCGGGAGGAAGACCAATGCATCTTCCCGAGCCGGAACACCCGGGATTTCACCCCCTATACTTTCCCTTCCTCCGAGTCGTCGAGGACGGGGGCCTTCAAGGTCGCGATCACCGAGATCCGCGTCTACCGCCCTCGGGAGGGGACGGGCGGGGGGGGCGTTCCCCCGGGGTCGGTCGTTTTCTGGATCGGAGCCCTCGACAGGGCCGCGCCGGGGATTCCGAACGAACCCCCGCCGCCCGGGTATCGGGTCGGAGAGACGATTCTCGAGGAGGATCCGGTGACCGGTTTGCCGGTCCCGTTCCGGATCGGCGCGGACGGGTTCGCCGAGAGGGGGCCGAACATCATGCCGCGGCCGGACAGGAAGACCCCCGGAACGAAGGGAGGGAAAGCCCCGGGTAACGCCGGGGGCCGAAAGAAACGAAGATTCGTGCGTGCCGGTTCGGGTCGGGGAGATCAGTCGAGAGCGATCCGGATCGGGCGGGAGACCCAATCGAATCGGTCGGGAAGGAGGGCCGCGAAATGAAGGACCTTGCCCTTCAGGACCGTCCCTAGACCGGCCGGGAGGCGGAAGGTCGCGACCGCTCCGCCAGAGGCGTCGAGTTTTCCGAAGAAGCCCTGGAAGATCGGGGTATTCAGGGCGGCCAGCCCCAGGTTCGTCAGGCCGTCGAAATTGAGGGGGACCGTCAATCCGAAGACCTTCGTTCCCGGGGTCGTCCCGCTCGCTCCGGAGAGGAGGAGGTAGGGGCGCCGGGCCGCGGAGGAGGAATGGAGCAGCACGAAATCCACCGCGCCGCCCTTCGTCGTGTCGATGGAATCGCCGTCCGAGGCGAAGAAGGGGGTCGTGAAGGTCGTCCGGTAGAGGCCGGTCCGCAGGATCCATTGGTCGGGGTCCACGGCCACCGAGGTCGCGGGGGCGTTCATCGGGATCGCGAAGGCGTCCTTCCGTTCATCGTTCCACACAACATGCGTCCGGGTGCCCTTGGAGGAGACGGTTCGAACATCGACGGGCATGATCGTGACCTGTGGCAGGGACTGGGTCTGCGCGAGTTCCAGAAGGAGCCAGTTCTTCCCGTTGAGAACCTGGTTCTTCCACGCATAGCGGTAGTTCGGCGCCCCTCCCTTGTAGACCCATTCGTCGAAGAACCATTTCAGGGAACGGCCCGAGGTCGTCTCGCAAACGGCCTGGAAGTCGGCGGTCGTCGCCGATTTACCCTCATAGGCCTTCCGGTAGGCGAGGAGGCACTTGAAGAACATCGTGTCTCCGAGCACATGACGGAGTTGATGGAGGACCCAACCCCCTTTCCGGTAGGTGTAGTTGCCGTTGAAGATCCTTCCCACCGAGGTCGGATTCGGGATGTAGACGGTCCCGTTCACGGCGTAGGGTTTCCTTCTCCGGATCCAGTTGTGATAGGCGGCCAGGCTTCCGCCGGGCTTCTTTTCGAAATAGAGGGCCTCGGAGAAGGTTGCGAAGCCCTCGTTCAACCAAATGTCGCTCCAGGTCTTGCAGGTCACGGCGTCGCCCCACCACTGGTGCGCGAGTTCATGGGCCGAGAGCCATTCGCTCACGCTTACCTGGCTCGTGATCGTCTGATGCTCCATGCCCCCGCCCCAGGTGAACTGGGCGATGCCGTATTTTTCGTTGATGAAGGGGTATTGTCCGTAGACCGAGGAGAAGGTCTTGAGCATGGGGACGATCAGGTTCATTCCCGATTGCCAGGATGCGTAATACTCGGGAAACACGTAGAACTCGACCGGCATCGATCCGCCGGGATAGGTGTAGGTGTCGACGCGTTTCTTGTAGTTCGTGACGGCGAGGGAGGCGAGGTAGGGGATCATCGGGTAGTTCTCGGCCCACCTCGTCCGCAGTCGGTTGCCCGAAAGGGTGTCGATCCCCTGGAGTTTCCCGTTGCTGGCCGCAGTCATCGTGTTCGGGTGGGTGATCCAGATCTCGAAGGTGGCCTTGTCGCCGAGCTGGTCCTTGCCGGGCCACCAGGCGCGTGCGTCCCAGGGCTCGCTGAGGGTCCAAGCGAGCGGACTTCCCGAGTGGCTCGTAAAGACCAGCCCTCCCCAGCCGGCGCCCCGGGGGGGAGCCCCCCCGTAATCCACGCTGAAGGTGAAGGTCTCGCCCGAGTTGTAGGCACGGTCGAGGAACACGTGGATGCGGTTCGAGGGGCGGGTGAAGCTCAGGGTCTTCGTTCCCATCGAGACCTTCGTGACCTTAAGCTTGGAGAGGAGGTCGAGGTCCACGCTCTTCAGGTTGTTGGTGAGGCTCTTGAAGGTCGCAGTCGTCCTTCCCTGGATCGTCTTCGTGTTGAAGAAGAGTTCGATCTCGAGCTTGTAGTGGAGGGCGTCCACCGTCGTCTGGGCCTCGAGGACGGGGGAAGAGAACAAGGCCAGACCGAGGAGAAGAGAGGGGAAGGAGCGCATCTCGGGACCTCCGTGAGAGATGGGGATCCTCGGATTCTCGCCGATTCCGGCAATTCGCGACTGTGACATTTCGACGCATGTTCCCGGGCGGAAGCCGAGGGAGAGGAGGTCGGGAAGGTCGGAGGGCTGCGACCGGGGTCGACGGTCAATGGCACGGGGATTCGGCGAGGCCTCTCCATCCTCTCCAAAGGAGAAGGAGAGCGGCGAGGAGGAGGAGAACGCGCTGGGTCCGCTGCATGCCCTTAGGGCCGAGCTTTCGGTGTAGCCAATGGAGGTTCCCCTGCGCGAATCCGAGGATCGGGATTCCGCCGAGAGCGAAGCCGGACATCGAGGAGGCCCCTCCGAGCGCGGAGCCCGTCGCGAGGGCTGCGGCGTAGGCGGCGTAGAGAAGGCCGCAGGGGAGCAGGGGGGTCAGGAGTCCGACCAGGAGGCCCCGGGTCCCGGCCCGCCACTTGCGGGTTCCGGCGAGGAGCTTCGCGAGAAGACCGGAGAGGAGGCCGAGCTTCCCGAGTCCGCGGTCCAGGCCCAGCGCAAGGAGGAGCATGATCGCGGCGAGGACGAAGGAGAGCCAGGGGCCCTGGCCGATCAGGCGGCCCGTGCCGAGGAGATTTCCGAGACCTCCGGCGAGGAGGCCGACGAGGGCGTAGGCGAGGAGACGCCCCAGGTGGTAGAGGAGGACCCCCCGCAACGAATCCAGGAAACCCGCCGCCAGGGGGCTGCACATCCCCGCGCAGTGCAGCCCATTGGCGAAGCCGAACACGAGCCCCGCGGCGAAGGCCGTCGTTGTCATCCCGTGCCTACTTTGCAATAACAGGGTCCGAAAGCAGGAAGATGGACGATGCGGAGGTCGAAAGCAACGCGGAGGCGCGGCGGTTCTCCTTCCGGCGGGGGGATGGGGGCGGAGACGGAACGGGCCTCCGGGACTCCCGGAGGGGGAGCCGCGGGCGGAGGGGGAAGCGGGAAGAGGCCTGAGTCCTCCTGCAGGCATTGCGGGTTGCCGGTTCCCCGCGGCGCCCGGCATCCGGAGTTCTGCTGTCCGGGTTGCGAGGCCGTCCACCGGATCCTGCGCGAAGAATCCTTGACCGAGTTCTACCGCCTCGGGGGGGGGCGGGGACGGCCGGTCGGGGCCGTTCCCCGTCCCGAGGGCTGGGATTGGCTCGACGAATGCCTGGAGCGGGGGGATTCCGGAGGGGGGATCGTCCGGTTGACCCTCGACATCCAGGGCATCCACTGCGCCGCTTGCGTCTGGGTCCTCCAGGAGACCTGGCGAAGGTCGCCGGGCGCCCTCGCGATCGAGTTGAACCCCTCGCTGGGCCAGGCGAGGCTCTCCTTCGACCGGAGAAGGCTCGATCCAAGGGATTGGTTCCGGACCCTGGCGGCCCTCGGGTACCGCGTCGGCCCCGCGAGCAAGAGGGTATCGGCCGCCGACCGGAGTCTCCTCGTCCGAATGGGGGTGTGCATCGCGCTCGCGATGAACGCGATGGTTTTCGCCCTGGCCGGATACCTGGGGCTCGAAGAGGCGGGGGGGCCGATCCGGGAGCTGTTCCGGTGGATCAGCTTAGGACTTGCGACCCTGGCCTTCCTCTGCGGCGGGCCGGTGTTCTTCCGCCCGGCGCTGGCCGGCCTCCGGAGGAGGGTCCTCTATCTCGATCTCCCGATCGCTCTCGGCATCCTCCTCGGTTACGGCGGGTCCCTGCTCTGGTTCTTCCTCCGGGGGGGGCATGCCTACTTCGACACGCTGACGATCTTCATCGCCCTGATGCTCGTGGGGCGCTTCCTCCAGGAACGGGCCCTACGGAAGAATCGAGATCTGCTCCTCGCGGAGGAGGGTCTGGATCATCTTCGCGCGACGCGGCTGGAGGAGGAGGGGCCGAAGAAGATCCTGATCGCGGCCCTCGCCCCCGGAGATCTCCTGCTGCTCGTTCCCGGGGGGCTTTGTCCGGTGCGGGGGCGCCTGGTCGGCGGTCCCGCGCGCTTCTCCCTGGATTGGATCGACGGAGAGTCGGAAGCGAGGAGTTTCGAGGAGGGCGCGGAGATCCCGGCCGGGGCCTTCCTCGCCGGAAGAAAAGCCGTGAAGATCCGGGTGCTCGCGGATGTCGAGGACTCCGGGATCGGGGACCTCCTCCGGGAGAGGAGGGGGGGGGAAGGGGAGGGGCCGGCGGCAGGCCGGTTCTGGGACCGGGTCAACCGCTTCTATGTCCGCGGAGTCCTGCTCGCGGCCCTGGCGGGCTTCCTCCTCTGGCTCCGGATCGACCCCGCGAGGTCCTGGGAGATCATGGTCTCGATCCTCGTCGTCACCTGTCCCTGCGCCCTCGGGCTCGCGACTCCGCTCGCCTTCGAGTTCGCCCTGGCGCGCCTGCGGCGGCTCGGCGTCTTCGTCAAACGCACCGATCTCTTCGAGCGATGCCGGAGCGTGTCCCGGATCCTCTTCGACAAGACCGGAACCCTGACCTGGGGGGGGCTCCGGGCCCGTCCTCTCCTTCGATGCCAGCCCGGACACCTGGACGTCTTGGCGACGATGGCCGAATCGAGCGGGCATCCCGCGAGTCTCGCGATCGCGGCCCTCTGTCGGGCCGAGGGAGCGGGCTTCCTTCCGGACCTCAAGGTCGAGGAGATTCCGGGTTCGGGACTGCGCTGCCGTTTCGACGGAGTGGAGTTCCGCCTGGGCTCACCGGCCTTCTGCGCGCCGGGCGCTTCCGCGGAGGACGCGGACTGCGTGTTCGCGGCCGAGGGGCACCGACTCGCCTCCTTCCGCCTGGAGGAGGACTTCCGCGAGGGCTTCGACCGTGCGATCCGGAAACTCGAGCGGGAAGGACGCGAGGTCCATCTGCTGAGTGGGGATTCTCCGGCGAAGGTCGCCCGGGCCGCGGAACGGCTCGGACTCGATCCCGCCCGTGCCGCCGGCGGGCTCTCTCCCTTCGACAAGGCGGAGCGGATCCGGAGGATCGGGAGGGAGCGTTGCATGATGATCGGGGACGGCCTGAACGACGCCCCGGCCTTCCGGGAGGCTCTCTGTTCGGGGACTCCGGCCCTCGATCGTCCGGTGCTCCCCTCCCGCGCGGATTTCTTCTATCTCGGGAACGGGGCAGGGGCGGTCGAAGCGGTCCTCGAGACGGCGGAGAACTTGCACCGGACCGTGCGCGCGAATCTCCGCTTCGCGTTCGCCTACAATCTCGGCGCCCTCGCGGCCTGCTTCGCCGGATGGATGACTCCGCTCCTCTGCGCGATTGCGATGCCGACGAGTTCCCTCCTGCTCCTGGCCCAGGTCTTCCACAGGCTCGGCCCCCGTCCCGCACGGGGCTCGAGCGGGGAGGGGAGGTGAGACGCCTCCGTTTCGTCTCCTCCAGTGGGGTCCGCGCTCCGGAGTTCCGGCGATGGACGTGATTCCCCTGTTGGTGTTCTGCAGCCTCGTCCTGGGGGCTCTCGGGGTCTTGGCCTTCCTATATTCCGTCCGGCAAGGGGATTCCGAGCATGCCGACCGGCTCTCGCTCCTGCCCCTCGAGGAGGACGCATCACCGGAATCCAAGAAGGGGGAATCTGCCGGGGAGGGGGGCATGGACCCCGAGGAGGGGGGAGCGGAGGGAGAGGGCAGGGCCTGAGTCCCGGAAACGGGAATCGATTGGGGGGGGGCCGGTCTTCCGGAAGCAGGGGGGAGGCAAGCGATGGACGAGGCTCGATCGATGGATCCAAAGGAGGGTAGGGCAGTTTTTTCCTGGGACATTTCGCCGCAGTTCCCTGCCGGAATCCGAGCGTGAAAACCGTTCGCAACACCGCTAGATAAGCGATATCGAAACCCCGGCAGGAATGGGCATAGCGTTATGAACGAGACCGCAGACCTCGGCGGGACGAGGATCGTCTATAACGACGGTGTCGTCCGGAAGTTCGTTCTGGCCTCGATGATCTGGGGCGCCGTCGGCCTCTGCGTGGGGCTTCTGATCGCCTTGCAGATGTCGTTCTGGCAACTCAACTTCGGGTTGCCCTGGTTGACCTTCGGGCGGCTCAGGCCCCTGCATACGAACGCCGTCATCTTCGCCCTCGTCGGGAACATGATGTTCGCGGGGGTCTACTATTCGACGCAGAGGCTCTGCAAGGCGCGGCTCGCTTCCGATCTCCTGTCCAATCTCCATTTCTGGGGTTGGCAGTTGATCATCCTTTGCGCGGCGGTGACCCTTCCCCTGGGATGGACCCAGGGGAAGGAATACGCCGAACTCGAGTGGCCGATCGACATCCTCGTCGTCCTCGTCTGGGTCGTCTTCGCGGTCAACTTCTTCTGGACCCTCGCGATCCGCCGGGAGCGGAATCTCTATGTTGCCTTGTGGTTCTATATCGCGACGGTCCTAACGGTCGCGATCCTCTACATCGTCAACAATTTGGCCATTCCGGTTTCGCCGACGAAGAGCTACGGAATCTTCTCGGGGGCGCAGGACGCGCTGACCCAGTGGTGGTACGGCCACAACGCGGTCGCCTTCTTCTTGACGACGCCGATCCTCGGGATCATGTACTATTTCCTGCCGAAGGCGGCGAACCGACCGGTCTACAGCTACCGCCTGTCGATCGTCCATTTCTGGGCGCTCGTGTTCATCTACATCTGGGCGGGACCGCACCACCTCCTCTACACGGCTCTCCCCGACTGGGCGCAGTCGCTCGGCATGCTCTTCAGCCTGATGCTCTGGGCGCCGTCCTGGGGGGGGATGCTGAACGGCCTGCTGACTCTCCGAGGGGCCTGGGACAAGGTCCGCACGGATCCCGTTCTCAAGTTCTTCGTCGCCGGCGTGACCTTCTACGGCATGGCGACCTTCGAGGGGCCGCTCCTCTCGATCAAGAGCGTCAGTGCGCTCGGGCACTACACGGACTGGGTCATCGGCCATGTCCACGGGGGCGCGCTCGGCTGGAACGGGCTGATGGCCGCGGGGATGTTCTACTGGCTCGTGCCCAAACTGTGGGGCAAGGAGCTGCACTCGAAGAAATGGGCCGACTCCCACTTCTGGATCGCGACCCTGGGCATCCTGATCTATCTGGTCTCGATGTGGGTCGCCGGGATCTACAACGGCCTCGCCTGGAGGGCGATCGCCCCCGACGGCGGTCTCGAGAACCCGACCTGGGGTCCGATCATCGAGAAGACGCAGATCATGTACATGACCCGGACGATCGGAGGGCTGCTCTTCGTCGCCGGCTGGTTCTTGATGATCGTGAACCTGGTCAAGACGATCCAGGCTGGCAAGGCCGTGGACGGAGAGGCCGTCGTGCACGAGCTTCCGAAGGACCCGGAGCTTCCCGGCAACCTGGCTCTCTTCTTCAGCCGGCCGGTCGTCGTCTGCCTGCTCGGGCTCGTCGCCCTGTTGATGTTCGGATTCGGCGACACCCTCATCGCCTCCTTCGGGGTCGTCTTCCTCGCCCTCGTCATCCTCTGGGGGGCCTTCCTGCTCCGCTCCCTGAAGGCCGGGGAGGCGCGCTGGCACGCGAGGCTCGAGGGGCGGTCGATGGCCTTCTCCGTGCTGGTCTTCGTCGCGGTCCTGATCGGGGGTGTCGTCGAACTTCTGCCGGGGCTGATCCTCGAGAAGGAGGTTCCGCGCAGTCCCGACGGAGGGCCGGCCGTCGTTCCCTATTCTTCGCTGCAGCTCGCCGGGAGGGACCTGTTCATTCGGGAGGGTTGCTATGTCTGCCATTCCCAGATGATCCGGCCCTTCCTTTCCGAGAAGAAGAGATACGGGGATCCGAGCCGCATCGAGGAGTCGATCTATGACCGACCCTTCCAGTGGGGATCCAAGCGGACCGGTCCGGATCTGGCGAGGGTCGGTAAGAAATACTCGGACGACTGGCACTGGAAACACCTGTTGAATCCGAGAGAGATGGACGCGGGTTCCAACATGCCGGTCTTCCCGTGGTTGAAGGACGGCAGGGTAGACAAGAACCTCCTGGCTCCGAAGATGCGCGTCAACCGGATGCTCGGGGTCCCTTACACCGGAACCCAGATCCGTAACGCAGTGTCCGACTACGAGCGCGAGGCCCGCGCGATCGTCCGGAGACTCGCGGAGAAGGGGATCACAGCGGATCCCGATTCCGAACTCGTGGCCCTGATCGGATACCTGCAATGCCTGGGGAGGACCCCCAAGGAGAGGGCCGAATACGCCCGATAGGAGAAAGGCATGCTTAGGGAATGGCTGAGCCGCAGCGATCTGCTGGACCTTCCGGTCCTTGCGACCCTGATCTTCATGGTCCTCTTCCTCGGGATCGTGGTATGGGCCTTCCTCCCGAGGTTCCGGGAGGAGCATGAGAACATGGCCGGAAAGCCTTTGGAGGACGAGGGGGAGGTGAAATAATGAATGCCGGAAGTTCCACGCAGGACCGGTTGCGCGAGCACGATTTCGACGGGATCCGGGAGTATGACAACCGCCTGCCGAACTGGTGGCTCTGGACCTTCTACATCATGATCATCTTCTCGTTCTTCTACTGGGTCCATTACCACGTCCTGCATACGGGGCCGGACCAGTGGCAGGAATACGCGGCGGAGGTGAAGGCCGAGGAGGAGAAACTGGCCTCCCTGGCCGCGAAGAACCCAGTCACGGACGAGACCCTTCTCGAAGAGAGCCGGAATCACGAAGTCGTGGCCCGTGGCAAGAAGGTCTTCATGACCAACTGCGTCTCCTGCCACAAGGCGGACGGCGGCGGACTTGTCGGGCCGAACCTGACCGATCGCTTCTGGATCCATGGCGGAAAACCGGCGCAGATCCTCCATACGATCACGGTCGGCGTTCCGGCCAAGGGAATGGTCGCCTGGGGGCCGGTTCTCGGCGCCTCGAGGATCCGAGACGTAACGGCCTACCTCCTGACAATCCGGAACACGAACGTTCCCGGCGGCAAGGGACCGGAGGGTTCGGAGGAGAAGTGAACGTCCCCGAGGGGTCCGGAGTCGACCAGGAGGAGGATCTCAAGGAGGTGAAACGGCTCCGGTCGGGGCCCCGCAGGCCTGACCTCGAGACCCTCTACTGTATCGACGAAGACGGGTCCCACCACGTCATTCACCCCGCGGACGTGAGAGGGCGTTTTCAGAGGATCAAGAAGGCCGTCTGGACGATCCTGGTCGTCATCTATGTGGCCCTGCCGTGGATCCGCATAGGAGGCCACCCCGCGATCCTGATCGACATCCCGAGGCGGCATTTCTTCCTCTTCGGGCACACTTTCAACGCAATGGACTTCTGGCTCGCGTTTTTCTTCCTCGCGGGCGTGGGCTTGACCCTGATTCTCCTGAGCGCCCTCTACGGGCGTGTCTGGTGCGGATACGCCTGCCCGCAGACCGTCTTTCTCGAGGGATTCTACCGTCGGATCGAACGCTGGATCGAGGGCACGGCCCCGCAAAGGGAGAAGCTCGCGAGGAGTCCCTGGACTGTCCGGAAGATCCTGAAGAAGGGCGGAAAGCATTTCGCCTATCTGGTCCTCTCCCTGGTCCTTGCCCATGTATTCCTGAGCTATTTCATCCCCGTGCGGGAGTTGGGAAACGTCGTCACCTCGAGTCCGGCGGCCCATCCCGCCGCCTTCGTGTTCGTCATGGCCCTGACGGCGGTCATGATGTTCAACTTCGCGTGGTTCCGGGAACAGCTCTGCCTGATCATCTGTCCTTACGGCAGGCTTCAGTCGATCCTTTCGGATCCCGACACGATCGTAGTCGGATACGACGCCCGGCGCGGGGAGCCGAGGGGGCGTTACAACCGCGAGGGAAGGGGGGACTGCATCGACTGCTACCGTTGTGTCGCGGTCTGTCCGACCGGGATCGACATCCGATTCGGACTCCAGCTCGAGTGCATCGGCTGCGCGAATTGCATCGATGCCTGCGACGAGGTCATGGACAAGCTCGGCCAGGCCAGGGGCCTCATCCGCAACGACTCCCTGAACGGCTTCGAGGGCCGGAGGAGCCGCTTCTGGCGGCCGCGGGTCGTCGCCTATTTCTCCCTGCTGGCCCTCGTCTTCGGGGGCTTCGTCTACGCGACTTCGAAGGTGGAACCGATCGAGGCCCGCTTCGTCAGGCTTCCCGGACCGGCCTACGTGATCGAGGGGGGGAAGATCCGCAATCAGTTCAGGCTCCGCCTCCTCGTCAAGGAAGGCGGTCCCCGTCATGTTTCGATCGAACCTCTGTCTCCGGAGGGAGCGGAGTTCATCTTCAGTCAGCGGGATTTCGATCTTCCCCTGCTCGAATACCGCGAGGTCATGACCTTCGTCTCGCTGCCTCGTTCCTCCTTCCGCCAGGGAACGGCCGTCGAGGTTTGGGTTCGTTTCGGTGAAGAGCGGCGAACGGTCCGAGCCCCCTTCGTCGGACCAGACGACTGACCGGAGAGGAAACACCGATGGCCCTGCTCGATCCCTTCCGGAAACGCCCCTGGCTCGCGGTCATCCTCGGCTTGGGCCTCTTCCTCCTCTTCGATCTCGTCTTTCTTCTGATCGCTCTCGCGAATCCGCCCCGCCTCCTTCGATAGCGCGGAACGGGCCTTCCGGCGGAGGCGATCCTCTACGATCGGCTTCGGAAGGAGGGGCCGGTCCTCGGGGAAATCAGTTGGCCAGCTCCCGCCAGCGCTCGGGGGGGCGGGCGACGAGGGCGCGCCCCCCGGCGACGAGGATCGGGCGTTCGAGGAGACGAGGGTTCTCGGCGACCGCTTCGAGGATCCGAGCCCTCGGGGCTCCCTCGAGTTCCAGCTCCTTCCAGAGGGATTCCTTCCTGCGGAGGATCGGATCGGGGTCGGACGCTCCGAGCAGTTCGAGGAGGGTCTCCAGTTCTTCGACGGTCGGAGGCTCCTCGAGGTAAAGCCGCTTGAGAAAGGGATCCCCGCTTCCTCGAGCCGGGAGGCGAGGGACCGGCACTTCGAGCAGCGGGGGTTGTACCAGACGGTCCAGGCTGCGGGTCGTTCCATGCCCGGGGATCCTAGCGAAAGCCTGCCTTGTGGCGAGCTTGTCGCATTTGCCGATCTCCCTAGGATGAAGGCGGCGGTCTCGCGCCCTTGCCATCGCGGCTTCGAACCCCACGGACCGGAGGGTCCGGGCCGTACGCCGTGCCGGCGCCTCTCGTTCTTTTCCGTCTCTTTCCGTCCTCCATCCCAGGAGCCAAGCCATGAAACGCAGAACTCTCCTCTCTCTCCTCGCGTCCTTTGGGCTCGTTCTCGGGGGTGTCGCCGCCCAGAGCGTCTTCTACGTCGACGCCAAGACCGGCAACGACCTCAACTCGGGGACGACCCCGACGAGGGCGTGGAAGTCCCTGAAGAAGGCTTCCTCCGCCCTCCCGAAGAACTCGGTCCTCCTCGTCATGCCGGGGACCTATTCGGTCAACACGACGAATGAACTCTGGCCCGTGACCTTCGGCATCTCCGACCAGAGCAATTGCAAGATCATCGCCGTCGGCGGACCCGCGGTGACGATCATCGACGGGGGCGGCTCCTCGAGCCTCGGCCTGGTCCGGTTCCGGTCGAACGCGAGGAAGCTCCGCTTCACCGGGTTCACATTCCAGAACATGGGGACCGCATCGTTCTTCTCGACGGCGATCCGCATGGGCTCTTACACCGGAGGGGTCTATTCCTGCTCCGATGTCGAGGTCGACCATTGCGTGTTCAAGAACGTCTGGAGGGCTCTCGTGATCTTCGGGAGTCAGTCGGGGACCCTGATCAGCACCGGGAACAGGTTCCACGACAACCTGATCCTGAACTCCAAGGGACAGTCGATCGCAGCCTACGGGAAGGGGATCAACTACATCTACAACAACACGATTGTCAAATCCGCCCATGACGGCATCTTCCTGAGCGATTCCGCCGTCAAGGAGTATTGCGGGGCGGTCGTCTACAACAACCTCTGCTACGGGGGGGGGACGACCGGCATTCTCGCCGACGCCACGGCCTTCAACGCGACGAAGACCCTTGGGCCCAAGGTCCTCCACAACGCCGCCTTCTTGAACACGACCGCGCAGTTCTCGGGTTTCCCCGTCGGGAAGACGAACCTGAGCGTGGATCCGCTCTTCGTGAACCTGTTGCAGGGGGATTTCCGCTTGAAAGCGACCTCCCCCCTGATCGACGCCGGAACAAACGCTTTCCCGGTCCTCCGGCACGATGCGGACGCCTACCCCAGAGCCTTCGACGCGAAAGGCAAGGGGAGGGTCGCGGACATCGGAGCCTACGAGTTCCACCGCAACGACATGACGGTAACCGTCCCCTTGAAAGTCGGGACTACGGGGAACGTGAAGTTCACCGGTCCCCCGGGCGCGGGCCTCGTCCTCTTCGCCCTCGACGACGGAGCGCTGCTCACTCCCTACGGGATCCTCCTGATCGACCTTCCGACCTTCATCCCGGCCTTGACCGCGGTCGGGGGCATTCCGGGGAACCGGGCGATCCTGATTCCGAACATTCCGAGCCTGGCCGGTCTCCGGCTCGTCCTTCAGGGGGCGTGGTTGAATCCGACGAAGGGCCTCCTCGAACTCTTGAACGTGAGCCATCAGGTCCTTTGATGGAGCCGGGCTCCGGTCCGCGCTCGGCGGGCCGGCCCGCGGGACTCCGTGACCGGCGGCCGGGGGGAGTTCTCCTCCCGGCCGCCCGCGTATCGTGGAGGTCCCCCTTGGGCCAAGGAACGAGGGACTCGTGGAACAGGATCTGAGCCAGGGGAGCGTGATCCGGCGGGTGCTCGGCTTCGCCCTCCCGCTCGCCCTGGGAATGGGTTCACACGCCCTTTTCAACCTCTGCGACCTCTGGATCGTCGGCCGTCTGGGGGAGGCGGAGGTCGCGGGCGTCCATCTCGCGGGAACGATCAACTTCCTGCCGATGATCCTGGGAAACGGACTCTCGGTCGCGGGGGTCGCCTTGATTTCGGGAAGATGGAGCCGGGGCGAGATCCCCGAGGCTCGGAGGATGGCCGATCTCTCGTTTTGGCTCCTGCTGGTCTCCGGCCTGCTCCTCGGGGCGGGGGCCTGGTTCCTGGCCGGACCCGCGATCGACCTGCAAGGTCCGGTCGGCGCGAGCCGGGGGATCGGGATCGCCTACCTCGAGGTCGTCAGCCTGGGGACCTTCACGATGTTCCTCCTGATGCACGTCACCGGGGTCATGAGGGCCTTCGGGAACGCGTTCTGGCCCGTCGCCCTGATGATCGGGAGTAACGTTCTGAACCTCGTTCTCGACGTGGTCCTGATCTTCGGGGTCCCCGGGCTCGGAATCCCGGCCATGGGGGCCGTGGGGGCCGCATGGGCCACGGTCCTTGCGCGCTTCGCCGGAGGAGTCGCGGGACTGATCCTTCTCTCCCGGCGAAGCTCTCCGATCCGCCCGTCCTTTCGCCTTCCCCGGCTGGGATCGGGCCTGGGGCGGCGGATGCTCGCCCTCGGCGGGCCTCAGTCGATGCAGATGCTGCTGCGGGCCTTCCTCGTCGTCGTGACGACGAGGATCGCCGGCGAGCTCGGAGGGGAGGGGGCGCAGGCCGCCCTCGGGATCGTCACCCGGCTCGACACCCTGATCCTCTTCGCGGCGGTCGGCTGGGCCGGAGGGGCGACGGCCATGGTCGGACAGTGCCGGGCTCTCGACCGTCCTTTGCGCTGTCTCCGGATGACCGCCGTCACGACCCTCCTCGCCTCCGGCGGCGCCCTCCTCCTCGCCTCCCTCTTCGCCGTCTTCTCCAGGCCCCTCCTCCTGCTCTTCGTGCCGAGCGCCTCCCCCGCCCTGCTCGAGGTCGGGGGCCTCTATCTAGGAATCCTGGCCTTCGCCCACCCCGCGGCCACGGCTTCCCTGGTCCTGGCGGGGGCCGTCAACGGGGCCGCCCGAAGCCTCCCCCCGATGCTGCTCGATCTCCTCGTTCTCGGGGTCTTGCTGGCCGGGTTGTCGGTCTGGTTCCTTCTCGGGGCTCCCTACGGTCTTCCGTTCTGCTTCGCGATGGTCCTCCTCGGTCAGTGGGCCCTCCTGCTCGCCTATCTCCTGTGGATGCGACGGGGGGAATGGGTCGAGGGCCGTTTCCCTGCCAAGGCGTCCCGGCGCGAACCCGCATGCTGACAAATCGGCAAGCGCCGGAGGAGGGAATCCCGATGCAGGCATCGTAAGTATTTATATTCCAGGCATATAAGGATCCGCAGGCCTTGGCATGGCCTTTGATGTCGTGGGTCCCGACCGCTTTTTCGTTCCGGAATCGAGGATGCCGGAGTCCGGAGGAGGGGTGCCCTCCAAGCCCTGGGGCCCGGGGGAGGAGGGAAGTGGTCCCGCAGCGCCGGGACGAAGGGGCCGGCGCCCGGGAGGGACCCGGGGCGTTCTGGACGCTCGAGATCCGAAGTCGCGGATCAAGGAGACCGTGGACCATGTCCAAGATCATCGGAATCGACCTCGGCACGACGAACTCCGTGGTCGCTGTCATGGAGGGCGGGGAACCCGTCGTCATCCCGAACCTCGAGGGAGCGAGGACGACTCCTTCCGTCGTGGCCTTCACCGAGAACGGGGACCGGCTCGTCGGCGCTCCCGCCAAGCGCCAGGCGATCACGAACCCCCAGAACACCGTCTACTCGATCAAGCGGTTCATGGGCCGCCGGCACAACGAGGTCGGATCGGACGAGAAGATGGTGCCCTACGAGATCGTCGGAGGGCCCGAGGAACTCGTGAAGGTCCGGGCCCGGGGCAAGGACTACACGCCGCCCGAGATCTCCGCGATGATCCTCCAGTACTTGAAGGATGCGGCCGAGTCCTATCTCGGCGACAAGGTCACGAAGGCCGTCATCACGGTCCCGGCCTACTTCAACGACTCCCAGCGCCAGGCGACGAGGGACGCGGGAAGGATCGCCGGCCTCGAGGTCGAGCGGATCATCAACGAGCCGACCGCGGCCTCCCTCGCCTACGGTCTCCAGAAGAACAAGAACGAGAAGATCGCGGTCTTCGATCTCGGCGGGGGGACCTTCGACATCTCGATCCTCGATCTCGGCGACGGGGTCTTCGAGGTGCTTTCGACCAACGGCGATACGCAGCTCGGCGGAGATGATTTCGACGAGGCCGTGATCCGCTGGATGATCGCCGAGTTCAAGAAGGAATCCGGAATCGATCTCGGCAACGACCAGATGGCGATGCAACGCCTGAAGGACGCCGCCGAGAAGGCCAAGATCGAACTCAGCTCGGCCGTCCAGACGCAGATCAATCTCCCCTTCATCACGATGGACGCCTCGGGGCCGAAGCACCTGACCCTGAACCTCTCCAGGGCCCTTTTCGAACAACTGATCGAAAAGGACGTGGAGCGCTGCCGGAAACCCTGCGAGCAGGCGCTCCGCGACGCGAAGCTCGAGGCCGGCGACGTCGACGAGGTGATCCTCGTCGGGGGGTCCACCCGGGTTCCTTGCGTGCAGGCCCTCGTGAAGGAGATCTTCAAGAAGGAGCCGAACCGTTCGGTGAACCCCGACGAGTGCGTCGCGCTCGGCGCGGCGATCCAGGGGGCGCAACTGGCGGGCGAGGACGTCGGAGACATGGTCCTCCTCGACGTGACGCCCCTCTCGCTCGGCATCGAGACCCTCGGGGGGGTGACGACCCGGCTCATCGAGAGGAATACGACGATCCCGACGAGCAAGACCGAGACCTTCTCGACGGCGGCGGACAACCAGACCGCGGTCGACATCCACGTCCTCCAGGGCGAACGGGAGTTCGCGAAGGACAACCGCACGCTCGGGAAGTTCCAGCTTTCCGGGATTCCCCCGGCGCCGCGGGGGGTCCCCAAGATCGACGTGACCTTCGACATCGACGCCAACGGCATCCTGAACGTTTCGGCGAAGGATCAGGCGACCGGCAAGGAGCAGAAGATCGTGATCCAGACCTCCTCGGGGCTTTCGGAGGAAGAGATCGAGAAGATGCGCCGGGAGGCCGAGGCCCACGCGGCCGAGGACCAGAAGAGGCGGGAGCTGATCGAGGCCCGGAACCAAGCGGACAACCTGGCCTATACGGTCGAGAAGAGCCTGAAGGAGAACGAGGACAAGATCCCCGAGGACGAGCGGAAGACCGTCGAATCCAAGCTCGAGGCCCTGAAGAAGGCGAAGGAAGGCGACGACAAGGACGCGATCACGAAAGCGATGGAGGAGGTGACCCAGGCCTCCCACAAGCTGGCGGAGATCCTCTACAAGGCGACCGCCGAGCAGCAGGCGGGGGCCGCCGGAGGGACCGCGGGATCCTCGGACGAGGGCTCCGCGGGGGACTCCGCGGGGGACGGGGAAGAGATCAAGGACGCCGACTTCGAGGTCAAGAACTAGATCCTTGCCGGCGGAGGGGGATTCCCTTCCCCCTTCCCCGGCGCCTGGTTCCGGGACCGCTTCCCTCGCCGAGCTTGCGCGGCTTTTCCGTTACGTTGGGGGGGGGCGCGAGCTACGGTTTCGGTGCATGATCGAAGTCGAGGGACTCGTCAAGGAATACGGGGCGTTCCGGGCGGTGGACGAGGTCTCCTTCCGGGTGCGTCCCGGTGAGATCGTCGGATTCCTCGGTCCGAACGGAGCGGGGAAGACGACGACGCTTCGGGTCCTCGCCGGGTACCACGCCGCCGATCGGGGGCGGGCCCGCGTCGCGGGCTTCGATGTCCTCGAGGACTCCCTGCAAGCCCGCCGCTCCCTCGGCTACCTGCCCGAACAGGTTCCGATCTATCCCGACATGAGGGTCGAGGAATACTTGAGATTCCGCGCGGCCCTGAAAGGGGTCCCGAAGAAGGCGAGGAGGACCCGGGTTCACGAGGCGATGGAGATCGCCGGGGTCGTCGAGATGCGGAGGAAACTCGTGGGCCAGGTCTCCCGGGGCTACCGGCAGAGGGTCGGTCTCGCCGACGCCCTCGTCGGAGATCCCCCCGCGCTGATCCTCGACGAACCGACCTCGGGGCTCGATCCGAATCAACGGCGCAAGGTGCGGGAGAGCATCCGTTCCCTCGCCGGGGTCCGCACGATCCTCTTCTCGAGCCACATCCTCTCCGACGTCGAGGCCGTCTGCGACCGGATCCTCCTGATCCACCGGGGGCGCATCCTGGCCGACGGGGCGCTCGATTCCCTCGTCCGCGAATCGGGCCGGACCCGGATCCGGGTGCGGGTCCGGGCCGGGAAGGAGGAGGCGCAGGGACTCTGCGCCGGGATCCCGCTCGGAGGGCCGCCTCTCCTCGAAGAGGAGGGGGACGGCTTCCTCTCCCTCGATCTCCCCCTCGAGGAGGGAGCCGGTTCCGAGGGGGACCGCTGGCTGGACCTCCTCTCCTCGCGGATCCGGGAGGCGGGGCTTTCCTTGAGGGAACTCCGGTTGGACGAGCCCGATCTCGAGGGACTCTTCCACCAGTTGACGAAGGAGAAGGCATGAGGTCGGGGCTCTCGGTGATCCTGAAGCGTGAACTCTTCGCGCTGGCC
>JALUUL010000068.1 GCA_027021385.1 Planctomycetota bacterium
AGTCTCGGGGAAGGTCGTGGACATCTCCGGGCGCCCCCTCCCGAACTTCGAACTGGTCTTCGCCGGAGTCGTCCATCCCAGCGGCCTGCCGGTCGAGGAGATGAGTTTCCTCGTCCGGACCGGGGAAGACGGTACGTTCCGCTCGAGCGAAATGGATCCCTTCAGCGCCTACGACCTCTATGCGATGCTCCCCGGAGGGGAGGCCCAGCAGATCCGGACCATCTTCAGCGACACGTCCCCGGTGGACCTCGGAACGATCAAGATCGGATCGGGAAGGGTCAGAGCCCGCCTGGTCCTCGGCAAGGAGACCGTACCGCCCCCGGTCGAGCTGCGTCTCTACGGCCCGAAGGAATACGGGGAATGGTCGAAGTTCCGGCGTCTCTACCGGATGAAGGACGGGGCCTATCTCTCCCCGGTCGTGGCCGACGGAGAATACGTCCTGATCGCCTTCTCCAAGGAGAGGGGGTTCTCCAGGGTCGGGCTCCGGGTCTCGAGGGCGCCGAACCGGCCGGCGGTCCTCGACGTGCGGATCGGCATCGGTCGGATCCGCAAGATCGAGGGCGTCGTCGTCGACGAGGACACCAAGCCCGTTTCGGGTCGGACGGTATCCCTCGTCCCGCAGGGGGGGAGGGAGGGAGGGGATCCCTCGAAATGGACGGACATCGTCCTGGAGACCCTGAGCGAAGAGATCTTCCCCTCCAAGGATTTTCCAAGGAAGGCGGTGACCGATGCGAACGGAAAGTTCACGGTCTGGTGCCTCGAGGGAGGGGGAGCCTATGACCTCTACGTCTCGAGCGGAGCCCCGGCGGAACCAGGGCAGCTCCCCTCGGCCGAGAACTCCGGCACCCGGGTCGAACACATTCTCGGACGTCCGAACCCCGTCACGGTCCATGTGATGCATTGATGACTCCCCTTCTCCTCGCCCTCCTCAGCCTCGCCCCGCCCTTCCTTTGGAATGTCCAGGGGGGAACCGGCCGGGAGAGGATCCTCGGGAAGGTGCGGGGGGCCGACGGGAAGCCCTGGGCCGGGGCGGAGGTGCGGCTCTTCTCCCCATGGTCCCCGGGGGAGGCGCCCACGAGGATCGGAGACAGCCTCGCGATCAAGACGGACCGGGCCGGACGATTCAGGGCCGCCGTGCTCCCGGCGCGGATCTACCAGGCCTGGGCTTGGAAGCGAGGCCCGGGAAGGACCTGGCGCGCCACCGGGATCCGACGGGGTCTGCGCGCGGGTTCGGTCGTCGTATTGCAGGAAGGGAGCGCGACCGACTACGCCCCCCTTCCTCTCCCGAAGATCGCCCCCGGCCCCTGGAAGGACGAGGGGCCTTTCCATTGGGAGACCGTTCTGGGCCGCAGGGTCCTCGTCCTTCCCGAAGAGGCCGAAAGCCTCGCCCCCTACCCTCCGCCCACTCTGAGGATGCGGTTCGTGGCGGAAAACGGCCTGCCCCTCCTCGACCGGGAACTGGATCCCCGAGAGCCGAACGAGGTCGCGGGGCTCGGGTCCCCCCTCCCCCCTACGGCGGA